>CAZAJG010000009.1:71176-106899 GCA_964485405.1 uncultured Owenweeksia sp.
CTCTTTACAATCATTTTTATGAGAGATAATCCACACTTCCTCCACAAACTTAAGTTGTTCAATAGCTTTGGTTATATCCAGTAATGGGCTCGTTTTAATAAGGACTTTACGTCTTTCCTTCAGCAATTCATTTAAAAGATCAGTAACATCTGGTTCGCAATCTGATAGACTTACGAGTTTTGCATTTCCACTACCTCTCCTAGCTGGATCTATATAAATCCAATCTGCTGTTTGAGCAGAGAGTTGAGCAACTCCATCTGAGTGAAGAACAGTAATGTTTTCACTTCCCAATACATTGAAATTATGCTTACTTAAGGCAGAAAGCTCTTCTTGCCTTTCCGTATAAATAACTTGACTAAAGGATTTGGAGAAATAGTAACTATCTACGCCCATTCCACCTGTAATATCAAGTAGTGCTTTGCCAGAAACAAGGGAAGCTTTTAATTTAGCTGTAGCCTCAGAACTTGCTTGCTCAGGACTTACTCCCAAAGGGAAGAGGACCTTGAGATTTTTGCTCCATTCTGGAAGTTTTTTATTCAGTTTTTTGCGTAAAGCTAATTGAGTTGCTAAGGCTTTAAAATCCGCCTTTTTAGCATATTTAAGAAGAAGCTTGTTTGAATCATATTCTTTATGATGAGACAAAAACTCTTGCGCCTCTTCGGTTTGAATGAGTTGGATTAAGTCTTGGGTGATCAAAGGCTTATTCTTGAGCAGTAAATACGTACTGTAGAATGTTACACCCCATTTTTAAGGCTTTCAATCGAACTTCAGCAGGATCGTTGTGCACTTCTTGATCTTCCCAGCCATCTCCTAAGTCAGATTCGGTGGTGTATAAAAGCACTAGTTTACCTTCATGAAAAATACCTAAAGCTTCAGGCGCTTTATTATCGTGCTCATGAATTTTGGGTAGTCCTTTTTGGAAATCAAAGTGTTGATGAAATATATCATGCGATGTAGGGAGAGCCTGCAATTCATATTCGGGAAAGACTTTTTTTAACTCTGTACGAATGAATTTATCCATTCCATAATTATCATCAATATGCAGAAAGCCACCAGACAAAAGATAGGAGCGAAGATTGTCAGCCTCACTGTTAGAAAACACTACATTACCATGCCCTGTCATATGTATATATGGATAATTATATAGGTCGGTAGAGCCTACTTCAATCTCATCATAATCAGGATCTAAATTGGTTTTTAGTGTTTGGTTAACGAACACCGCAAGATTGGTAAGTGCGGTTGGGTTAGAATACCAGTCGCCACCACCATTATATTTCATAATAGCTAGTTTAATACTTCCCGGATTAGAAGTGAAACTAAGACTTACGAGACATGTAAGTATGACCCCTAGAAAAAATATTTTTCTCATATAAACAAAGGTAGAATAAACTATTCAGCTTTTTTAGAGCTCTTTAGAAAGGCTTAATTTTTTATTGACATAAATTTAAAATGTAAATTGGGCCTGAGTAATTAATTATCCCTATGAAAAAATACCTCTTCCTACCAATCCTTCTATTTTCCCTATTTACCACAAAATTTTTCGCGCAATCAGACAGCTCCACTTATGTTTCTGGAGATTTACCCACTCAATTTGATTTCACTACCACCGTAACTGACAACAGCTATGGCTGTACAGACACTTTGGTGGTTACCATACCTGCTGGGAATTATGTAACGTCTGTTGATGTATATTATTCTATTGAAGCTTTAGGCGGAAGTTGGGTTTCCCAACAATCCTCATACATTGAATGTATCTCAACAGGAAACAAAGAAGCTGCTGTTACTGCAGGTGATGCACTTTGGGATTCTATAGGTGTGGCCAACTATCAAAGAACTGGATTAAACATTGCAGATGGAACAAGTGTAACAGGCGAATTACAATTTTTCCTGCACGCCTTTCGCTCCAATGGTTTTTTTCCACTTTGTGGCAATACAGACCAATCTATTCCGGATAGCAGCTGGAAAGTTGTAGTACACCATATTCCAGCTCCATCTTGCTTTCCGCCAACTTCCATTACTTCTTCTGCTCGAACCAGTACAAGCTTAACTATTGATTGGATAACGGGTGGTGCCTCCAACTGGCAACTTGAATACGGTTTATCTGGTTTTACACCGGGTTCCGGAACTGTGGTAGGTGTAACCACAAATCCAGTAACCTTAAATAGTCTACTTCCTGAAACAAGTTATGATGTTCGATTACGAGATAGCTGCGGAGCAGGAAATGTTAGTATTTGGAGCGGGTTTGAAACCTTTACAACCGCTTGTAGTGCTCAGTCGTTACCTTACACTGAGGATTTTAATATTGATGAAGGGTGTTTTACCATTATAGATGGAGGTACTTCAACTGACTCTTGGCTGCATACCGTTAACGGTGGGCAAAATTTAAATGGTACCGGTTACATGCGTGTAGATAGTGATGCCTTTGGTCTTGGAGAAACATTAGACGAAACTTTAGAATCTCCAGAAATTAATGCTGCTGGCATTACGGGACAACTCTTCCTAGAATTTGATCACTTTTTCCAGAGTATAGGACAAGATACAGGTGAGGTAGATGTTTGGGACGGAAGTGCCTGGGTTAATGTATATACCATTACAAATACCATTGGAGGGTGGAACAATCCCAATTCTCAGAGTATAGACATTACAGCATATGCGAATGCAAACTTAAAAGTTCGCTTCCGATACACGGATAATGGAGGATGGGCTTGGTTTTGGTCAATTGATAATTTTGAAGTGAAGACTCTAAGCTGTCTTGATCCGAGTAACTTAGGAGTAAATAGCGTAACGACTCAAACAGGTGAAGTATTTTGGACTTCTGGAGGAGCATCAAACTGGAATATTGAATACGGACCAACCGGATTTACATCGGGTAGTGGGTCTATATTATTAGCAACAAACGATACCACTACGATAACAGGTTTAACCGCGGGTAGTTGCTTCGATTTTTACGTTCAAGATAGCTGTGCACCTGGAGATGTGAGCACTTGGATAGGGCCTTTTACTTTTTGTACTCTTTGCAATCCAACCACGGCACCCTGGACTGAAAATTTTGACAATGCAAATTGGGTGAGTGGTGGAGGTCCTTTAAATGCAGGAAATATAGTGGACGTCTGCTGGACAAGACCCAATGCCGATAACCCTAACTTCAGTACTCGATCTGGTGTTACGGGAACAGGGGCAAGTGGACCTTCGACAGATTTTTCGGGTGCCGGAAACTACCTTTATACCGAATCCAGCAATGGAGCTAACGGTCCAGGAGAAATAAGCACGCCCCCAATCATTATACCCAATAGTATGACGACCCCGATGTTGGAGTTTTACTATCATATGTTTGGGAATACCATCACTTCTTTGGAAGTTCAAATAGACAATGGTAACGGTTTTGGAGCCAGTGTAATTACTCTAACTGGCCAACAACAAGCTGCTTCTGCAGACCCTTGGTTAAGCGACACTTTGCATTTAACCGCTTTTAAAGGAGATACAATTACCATCAAATTTATTGGAACAAATACAGGATTTACTGGCGATGTAGCGATAGACGAAGTAAGCATTCAAGAAGCACCAACCTGCACAGATCCTTCTAATTTAGGCGTTGTAGATATTGCTCAACAGGGAGCTAACGTGTTTTGGACAACAGGGGGAGCTAGTATGTGGAATGTTGAGTATGGCTTGCAGGGATACTTACAAGGAAACGGCACGGTAATTAATGCGACCAACGATACAACGCCCTTAAGTGGTTTAAATCCGGGCACATGCTATGATTTTTATGTTAGAGATAGTTGTGGGCCAAACAGCTCTGGAAGCTGGATAGGGCCGTTTAGCTTTTGTACACTTTGTAATGCCACTGTAGCTCCTTGGAGCGAAAACTTTGATGGTGCAAACTGGGTAAGCGGTGTAGGAGGTCCAAATACAGGAAATGTTATTGATATCTGCTGGACGAGGCCGGATGAGACAAATCCAAACTTTGGAACCCGAGCCGGAGGTACAGGTTCTTTTGGTACCGGGCCTAATGGTGACTTTTCAGGAGCAGGTAATTATTTGTATACAGAGGCGAGCGGTTCAGCAGGTACAGGAGAAATAACAAGTATACCTGTAGTAATACCTAATACAATGGTAGCTCCACAGTTGGAGTTTTACTATCATATGGCTGGATTTAGTGTTGTTTCATTAGATATTGAGATTGACAATGGGTCAGGTTTTGGTACAATAGCTAAGTCTATTGTAGGTACTCAGCAAAACGCAAGTAACGACCCATGGCTAAGCGATACTTTAGATTTAACAAATTACATTGGTGATACCATTAGAATCAAGTTTTTAGCAACAAACAATGGTTTTCAAGGAGATATTGCTATTGATGAAGTGAGCATAGATGAAGCACCTACTTGTAACGATCCAATCGACTTAGGTTTAGATGCCGCATTCACCAATTCGGCTTCTGTTTTTTGGACCAGTGGAGGTGCAGCCAATTGGAACATAGAGTACGGAGCTCAAGGTTTTACACAAGGAAGTGGAACACTATTATCTTCTGCAAGCGATACTGCTAAAATAACGGGTCTTATCGCATCTACTTGCTACGATTTTTATGTTCGCGATAGTTGTGGATCTGGAGACGTTAGTAACTGGGTAGGACCTTTTACTTTTTGTACTTTATGTACTCCTGTATCCACTCCTTACACAGAAGATTTTGATGGAGCGATCTGGACTACTGGAGCAAATAATACGGATTTAGGAACAATAGATGCATGTTGGGTTCGTACCCCTCAAACACTTTTTACCTGGAAGGCAGGCCCGCCACCAAATTTATCGGGTTTAACGGGGCCATCTACAGATCATACCACGGGAACGGGTGGATTTATTTATTCGGAAAGAATAGGATTTTTTGGACCTAATACAGGGGCAATTGATGCTTTTGCACAAACACCTCCAATTATAATAACAGGGTTAACCAATCCGGCACTTTCGTTCTGGTATCATATGTATGGAAACTCCGTTGTAGAGATGGAAGTAGATATAAATAATGGAAACGGATGGACAAGTTTATATACTAGAGTAGGGCAACAGCAAACATCTGGTACTGATGCTTGGAAAGAAGCCATTGTAAACTTATCCTCCTACATAGGAGATACCGTAATTGTGAGATTTAGATCTACCAACAACAATGGAGGTACAAATAATGATGTTTCTATTGATGATGTTGAGATTGATGAAGCACCATCTTGTCCAAAGCCACAAGATCTTCAAGTAATCGGGTCAACCAATACTTCCGTAACATTAGGATGGACTTCTGGAGGGTCAGTAAATTGGAATATTGAGTACGGAGCACCCGGATTTACACAAGGATCAGGAACAATAGTGGCGGCAACTACAAACCCATTTACGCTTAGCGGTCTTTCACCAAATACCAACTACGAATTTTACGTTCAAGATAGTTGTGGATTAGGCGATGTTTCGGATTGGATTGGAAGTGCATCTGCTTTAACGGATTGTAATCTTATTACAGCTCCACTTATAGAGAATTTTGATGGCGCAAGTTGGGTGATTGGAGTAAATCAACCCGGTACATTAGCAGCCTGCTGGAGAACAAATCCAGATACCGGTTTTGCATTTACACCCGGACAAAACGGAACGCCCTCAAACAATACGGGCCCATCTGTAGATCACACTTCTGGAAATGGAAAATTCGTGTACGCAGAAACCTATTATAATTTCGCTGGGTTCAATCCAAATCAAACCGTTTTAAGCACACCTTTGGTGGATGTTACGCCATTAACCAATCCTGAGCTAAAATTCTATTACCATATGTTTGGAGGAGACATAACCTCTCTACAAGTAAGAGTTTTTGACGGTAGCAGTTGGACTTCTGTAGCGACCTATACTGGTGCTCAACAAAGCGCTTCTGCAGACCCTTGGTTAGAGGCTGTTATTGACTTAATCGCATTTGCTGGAGATACCATCAAAGTAGAGTTTATAGCATTAAAAGCGGTAGGAGTGAGCATTGCTGCGGATATGGCCATTGATGATTTATCTATTGATGAAAAACCAGCTTGTTCCAAACCATCAAATATTGTTACTTCAAACGCCACGGCTACTTCCATTGATTTAAGTTGGACAAGTGGTGGAGCTACCTTATGGGAAATTGAATATGGCCTAGCAGGTTTTACCCCAGGACAAGGAACAATAATCGCAGCGACTACGAATCCCTTTACAGTACCAGGGTTAAGCCCTTCTACCACTTATGAGTTTTATGTTAGAGATAGTTGTGGAGTAGGTAACGTTAGTTTATGGACAGGCCCTGTTCTAGATAACACCCTTTGCAATCCAGTTTCGGCACCTTACACCGAAAATTTTGACGGTCCAAATTTTGACCCAGGTGCCAATGGTTTTGGTGTTCCCGGAACGGTTGATGCTTGCTGGAACAGGATTCAAACGGCAACTTATTTTTGGAAAGCAGGCCCTTCTACACCTCAAACAGGAGGTACAGGACCATCGGCTGATCATACAACAGGAAGTGGAGGTTATCTGTTTACTGAATCTGGAGGTTTTGCACAACCGCCTCAAACTGCAGAGATTGAAACCCCAGAGATAGACCTTTCCCCACTTACAACCCCAGAGCTTACTTTTTGGTACCATATGTTTGGACCGAATGTGGGGAGCTTAGAAGTGGAAATTTCGAACGATGGTGGTTTTAGTTGGACAAACCTTCAAACCATCACAGGAGCACAACAAACTTCACAAGCGGCAGCTTGGATTGAGTCTATAGTTGATATTTCAGCCTACGCAAACGATACAGTAATTGTGCGTTTTACAGGGGATAAAACCACATTCGGAAACCAAAGTGATATTGCCATTGATGATGTGGGAATTGATGAAGCACCTGCTTGCCCTAAATCTACAGGTCTCCAAGTAACCTCAATATCCGCAACAGAAGCAACTTTAAGTTGGACGGCCGGTGGCGGTAGTGCTTGGTGGATAGAGTACGGACCAGTTGGTTTTACTCCGGGTTCTGGTACTACAGTAAGCGCGCCTACAAATCCATTTACGGTTACCGGCTTGATGGCAAACACCGGATATGAGTTTTACGTTATAGATAGCTGCAATGCCTTCGCCATTAGTGACCAGAGTATTCCGATTGCTGATACTACGGAATGTAATTTATTTGTTGCACCATATATGGAGAACTTTGATGGTTCTAGTTTCTTAGTAGGTGGTTCAATTAATAACCCTGGAGCTATTGATGGATGTTGGGAAAGAACTTTTGCAAACTCTTACTTCTGGTCTGTAGAGCAGAATGGAACGGTGAGTGCGAATACGGGTCCATCTGCAGATCATACAACAGGTGCAGGCAAATTCATGTTTACAGATGGATTTGGTCAACCACAACAAACGGAGCTTACTTCTCCACGAATCGATTTAACAGCATTAAACGCTCCAGAGTTACGTTTTTGGTATCATATGTATGGTGCAACCATTGATAGAATGGAGGTGGATGTATGGAATGGAAGTTCGTGGAACAATGAGTTCACTTTAACGGGTCAACAACAAAATGCGAATACCGATCCTTGGAGTGAAGCTGTGGTAAGCCTTTCATCTTATCTAGGAGATACGATTCAAGTGCGCTTTGTAGGTTTCCGCCAAGGAAACCAAACCGCAAACGATATGGCGCTAGATGATGTTTGGATTGGGGACTCAACGGCTTGCGCAAGACCAGATTCAGCAACATTGATTACCGCCACAACAAACTCCATAACCATTCAATGGAATAATTATTCAGGAATAGGTAGCGTAGTTCAGTACCGCCCTGCCGGAAGTACAACACCTTTTATCCAACAAACCACCACAGGAGGAACAGCCACTTTAAGTGGATTATCTCCTTCTACTACCTACGAGATCTTTATAAAAGATAGTTGCGGTGTTGGAAACACCAGTTTGTGGACTTCTGGCTACTTGTTCTCAACCCTATGCGGAACTTTAACAGCTCCTTGGTCTGAAAACTTTGATGGTGCGGGATGGTTTCCGGGCACTGGAAACGATAACAACAACGATCAAATAAGTGCTTGCTGGTTTAGATCTACCAATACAGGTACACGCTGGGGAACCGGAACGGGAGGAACCAATTCAGGTCAAACAGGTCCTTCTGGTGATTTTAACGGAGGCGGTCAGTATATCTATACAGAAGCAACCATTGGAACAGGAAGATCAACCATTGAGAGTCCGTTTATCCTACTGCCGGCTCTTTTGGCTCAGCCAACATTGGAGTATTACTATCACATGTTTGGAGCAGGAATAGACTCTATGTATGTGCGTATTGACAATGGATCAGGTTTTGTAACACGTAAAATCTACTTAGGTCAACAGCAAAATGCAAATGGAGCAGCTTGGTTAAGTGATACTATTGATTTAACCAGCTTTATTGGAGATTCCGTTCAAATCCAATTTGTAGGTGTGAACTCAAATTTCCAAGGGGATATTGCTATTGACCAAGTTTCCATAACCGGTCAAATTATCACTTGTGGAGATCCTACCGCGATAAGCTTTAGCAATATTGGGAATACATCTGCAATTGTAAACTGGACAAGTAATTCCGGAACTTCTGAATTAGAAGTGGTTCCTACAGGGCAGGCTCAAGGAACAGGAACACTTTACACACCAGTTACTTCGCCATTTACCGTAACAGGATTAAGTCCATTAACCTCTTATGATGTATATGTAAGAGATGTTTGTGGCACTCAACTTAGTAATTGGGAAGATTCAACTTTTACAACAACAGCATGTCCAGCGGTAGCGGTTCTCTTTAATTTCAATGATAATCTTTTAAATGTGAGCTTCAATGGCTCAGCTTCTACCGGGGCTGACACTCTAAGTTGGACGTTTGGAGATGGCAATACAGCCATAGGGTCAAATGTGAACAATGTTTATACAAACCCAGGAACATACACGATAACATTAATTGGATACAATGCCTGTGGCAATGCAGACACAGCAACTCAAACCATAACCATTTGCGATAGTTTAGTGGCTGATTTTAGTCTGGTTCAAACCGGGGATACCATTTTATTTAATGGTAGCTCCTCATTTGGTGCATCCAACTATCGATGGGATTTCGGTGATGGTAATGATACAACTGGTATTGTGAGCGGCTTGCACCAATATGCGGCTTCTGGAGTGTTTACAGTTACCCTTACTGTTTACAACGATTGTGGAGATTCAATCAGCATTACGAAAACAGCTCAATCTTGTGGACCACCTCAAGCGATTTGGAGTTTTACCGTAATAAGTACCACTTCAGCCGGAATGCTAGTCCAATTTGATGGATCAACCTCTTTAAACGGAAATACATTCAGTTGGGATTTCGGAGATGGAAATACGAATACAACTTCTGCTATTCCTCAACACACTTATTTAATACCCAGTTTGCAATACACGGTTTCTTTAACGGTAACCAACTTGTGTGGAGATTCGCATAACCTAACCTCTCGAATGGACCAGATCAGTATAACTGAGCTGCAAGCACAAGATAGGCGAATCGAGGTCTATCCGAATCCAGCTGATGAAGAAGTATACATAGAATTAATAGATGGTGAGAAAATTGAAGAGGCTGTATTGAGTATCTATGAAGTTGGAGGTAAAAGGATTTTTGAAAAAGAGGTATCTATAGAAGAGTCTCAACAGAAGGCAATTGATGTGAAAAACCTACCCCCGGGACATTATACTTTAGAGCTGAAAACCGATGAATATCGACAGCATTATCCACTAATAATCAGATAAGAAAAAAGCCAGGGAACAATCCCTGGCTTTTTTGCGTTTACTAACTGTAAGCGAATAGACAATAATTAAAGTGCTGACATAAAGTGATTAAGCAACCTTTGATTCGTAGATTGCGTCTACCTACCTATACATGACATGCTAAATCCTCATCAAAAATGTACAACTCTTATCGCAGTTTAACTTCTTGTATTTTATTTCTGCTTTTATCCGTTTGGGTTCAAGCCCAGACGACTACTAGCGCTACTTTTTCTTCAGGTGACATCAGCACAGATGATGATAACACACGAGCTACATCGGTTAATTCTACATGTTCAGGTACGCTAACGGTTAATGTTCCTGCAGGAAGATATGTAACCGCTATTGATGTAGATTATGATATGGAGGCGGTAGGGCCTTTCAACTTCATATCAGAACAGTGGTCTTACATTGAATGTACTACCACAGGAATAAAAAGCAATCAAATCAACTCCAGCGGTTTTTTTAGCTCTGGAGTTCAAAGTTACAATCAAACTGGATTAACCATAGCTAATGGAGTTGTTCCAACGGGTGGATTGCAATTTGAATTACACGCGTTTAGAGATTTTGGATTTGGCGGTTGTTCTACTGCAGATCATAGAGTAAATAATAATACATGGACGGTTACTGTAACGCATATTGCAGCTCCAAGCTGTTTGCCGCCAACCAATCTTTCGGTTTCCAATATTACGGTAAACTCAGCTGAATTAGCTTGGACAACAGGAGGAGCATCCAATTGGCAGGTAGAATATGGTTTAGCCGGATTTACGCCTGGTACAGGTACGGTAGTAGCTGCTACTACAAACCCATTTGTATTGGGAGGCTTAAATGCAAATACGGATTATGAAGTTCGCGTTCAAGACAGCTGTGGACTTGGGGATGTGAGCTTTTGGACGACTATAGAATCCTTTACAACAGCTTGTAATGTAGTTTCAGCTCCTTGGTCTGAAGATTTTGAAAACAGCCAATGGGTTACACCAGTACTTTTTGGTAGTTTAGGAGATATTGATGACTGTTTTAATCGAAACTCATCCTCCAATATGACCTTTGTTGCTGGTCCAGGAGTTTTTCAGCCTTTCAACTCAGGCCCTTCAGCGGATCACACTACAGGAAGCGGTCAATATTTGTTCTCAGACCAAGTGGCCTTCGGAACTTTTCCGGTTACGGCCAGAATAAGAACTCCAGAAATAGATCTTACCACCCTTACTATTCCAGAGATGTCTTTTTGGTACCATATGTTTGGAAACAATATAGGATCCTTACAAATAGCGGTGTCTAACAATGGAGGATCAAACTGGACTACCTTAAATACCATTACCGGTCAACAACAAACGGCTAAAACCGATGCCTGGCGAGAGCAAATCGTAAATCTTTCCGCTTATGCCGGAGACACAGTTATTATTCGAATCAGACATGTAGTATCGGCATTTGGTAATGCTACAGATGTAGCTATTGATGAT
Source organism: uncultured Owenweeksia sp. (assembly GCA_964485405.1). Lineage (GTDB taxonomy): Bacteria > Bacteroidota > Bacteroidia > Flavobacteriales > Schleiferiaceae > CAKZNE01. The sequence goes on from CAZAJG010000009.1 coordinate 82,417, forward strand.
TTAGCTATTTACGAGCAACCTACTTGTCCTAAACCAAGTGCATTGGTTTCAACAGGAAGCACCACCAATGATATCACCTTTAGCTGGACGAGCGGAGGAGCTTCTAATTGGGAGCTTGAATATGGACCTACAGGCTTTACTCCAGGAACTGGAACCATTGTAGCAGTCACTACAAACCCATTTACCTTAACCGGTTTAAGTCCAGATACAGACTATGATGCAAGAGTAAGAGATGATTGTGGGTCAGGAGATGTTAGTTTCTGGACTCCTATGGGAAGTTTTAGAACTACTTGCGGCATTTTAGCCGCGCCATGGAGCGAAAATTTTGATGGAAGCAAATGGAATGCACCTGGCTTTGGTTTTGGAGGCATTGGATCTACAGATACATGTTATTCAAGAAATATTAACAACGCAACTACATTTGTTGTAGGGCCACCGCAGTTCGTAACGTTTAATACAGGTCCAAATGTAGATCATACAACAGGATCAGGCAACTTTCTCTTTTCAGATCAAATCGGATTTGGAACAGCTCCCTTTACTTCAAGAATAAGAACTCAAGATATAGATCTTACCGCCTTAACTGTTCCAGAGATGTCTCTATGGTATCACATGTTTGGCACTACCATAGGAGATCTAGAAGTAGCTGTATCTAATAATGGAGGAGCTAACTTTACAAATGTTTTCACTTTAACAGGGCAACAACAAACATCAAAGGCCGATGCTTGGGAGGAAGCGATTGTCGATCTTTCTGCCTATGCTGGTGATACGGTTCAAGTAAGAATAAGACACATCCAATCTACTTTTGGTCAGGTAAGCGAGTTAGCTATAGATGATATTAGTATTTACGAGCAACCAACTTGTCCAAAACCCACCAATTTTGCCTTTGTATCCAATACCACCAATAGCATTACTATGGATTGGACCACCGGAGGTGCAACAAATTGGCAAATTGAATATGGTCCAGTAGGTTTTACAAATGGGAATGGAACAATAGTGAGTGCAACCACAAACCCTTTTACTGTAACAGGTTTAAGCCCTTCTACGGATTACGATTTCTATGTGAGAGATAGCTGCTCAACTACAGATCAGAGTTTTTGGGTTGGGCCAGTTTCAATGAGAACTGCTTGCGGAGTGGTTTCTGCTCCTTATGTAGAAGATTTTGAAAGCAATACATGGACAAAAGGTATTTTCTTTAATGATTTAGGAACACTAGACACCTGTTGGGATAGAACCCCAATCGGAGATCTGTTCTTTAAAGTAGGTCCTCCTGCTTTTGTAAATGCTTCCGGAGCCATATCAGACCACACTACGGGTACAGCCTCAGGTAAATACATTTTTAGTGAGATGGGAGGGTTTACTCCCAATGGGGATAGTGCAGTGGTAACCTCTGTTCTGATTGATTTAGGTCCGTTAAATGTTCCTGAGTTAACCTTTTGGTACCACATGTTTGGAAATGATATTGAAGACCTAGACGTATTTGTAAGTGATAATGGTGGAAATAGCTTTACTAATGTTTTTTCACAAACAGGCCAACAACAAGTTAGTTCTGGAGCAGCATGGAGTGAAGCGGTAATTGACCTTACGCCATATGCAAACGATACCATCATGCTTAAGTTTGTGGTAGACCAAACGGGCTTTGGTTTTAACGGAAACATTTGTATAGACGATGTAGATATTCATGAAGCACCAACCTGTGCTAAGCCAGCTGATTTGGCCTTGGCTAGTGTATGGTTAGATCAAGCATCAATTACATGGACTCCAGGAGGAGCAAGTGACTTCAATATTGAATATGGTGTTTCGGGCTTTACTCTAGGTTCTGGAACTCAAATTAATAGTACAACCCCTGCAGCAACTTTAACCGGTTTAAGTGCTAATACCGGTTATGATGTATACGTTAGAGATAGCTGTGGAGCTGGAGATGTATCAACCTGGGTAGGACCATTAAGATTTAAGACTTTATGTACTCCAACAGCCACTCCTTATATGGAGGATTTTAACAGCTCTAGCTTTGCATCAGGAACGTTTTTTAATGATACAGGCTCTATTGACGATTGCTGGAGAAGGGATAATCTATTCGACTATGTATGGAAGGGAGCCCCTCCTGTATTTAATCCATTTTTTACGGGACCAAACTCAGATCACTCTACTGGAAATGCAAATGGAAAGTATGCCTTCACTCAACCTCTTGGTTTTGGGGTGTCAACACCAAGAACTACAAATTTATACTCCGTTTTAGTTGATGTTTCTTCACTAACCGTACCTCAGTTAAGCTATTGGTATCATATGTTTGGAAACGATATTACAAGCTTAGAAGTTTTTGTGAGTGACGATGGTTTAAATTGGACATCCGAACAATTATATACCGGACAACAACAAACAGCCAAAACGGATGCTTGGCAAGAAGGAATTGTAGATTTATCTGCATACGGAGATACCGTGCAAATCCGGTTTCAGGCAGATGCACTGGGAACAGGAACAGCATCGCATATTTCAATTGATGATGTAGAAATTGATGAAGCTCCGACATGCCCCAAGCCCCAAAATTTTACGGTAGTAGGGGTTACCAATAGTACCGTAACCTTAGATTGGCAACCAGGTGGTACAGCTACCAATTGGAATATTGAATACGGATTAACTGGATTTACACAAGGTAGTGGAACTATCCTTAACACCACTACTCAACCTTTTACAATTACAGGTTTATCGCCAAATACAGGTTATGAGTTTTATGTAAGAGACAGTTGTGGTGCTGGTGATGTTTCGGTTTGGATTGGTTCTCTTATTGATACGACTGATTGTAATCCAGTAGCTGCCCCATGGACAGAAGATTTTGAAGGGTCAGCCTTTACCGTTGGAGGCTTCTTCTCACCAGGAAATATTGATGGGTGTTGGGACCGTGATCCAGGAAGTTACGTGTGGACAACTGGCCAGAATGGGACTACAACCTTTAATACAGGCCCAAGTGGAGACCATACCACGGGTTCGGGTAAGTTTTTATATACAGAAACCTTTTTCGGTGTGACACAAAATACACGAACCATGGTTGAAACTCAGTTGATAGACCTTACCACACTTACCATACCAGAGTTTAGCTTTTGGTATCATATGTTTGGTACAGATGTAGATTCTTTAATAGTCGATGTATTTGATGGCACAAGCTGGACGAGAGAGTTTTCCGTAACTGGTCAACAGCAAAATGCTGACTCTGACCCTTGGACGGAAGTGATAGTGGATATAAGCGCGTACGCAAACGATACTATTAAGCTTCGTATAATAGGGACTAAACTCAATACATTTGGACAACAATCGGATATAGCTATTGATGATTTATCTATTGATGAACAACCTACGTGCCCTAGACCTTCCAATCTTGTTGCAACTAATGTTACAGCAAACAGCATAACATTGAGTTGGACTTCTGGAGGGGCAAACGATTGGCAAATTGAATATGGTCCTGTAGGTTTTACACAAGGAAACGGAACTATTATTAACACCTCTACCAACCCTCATGTTATACCAGGCTTAAACTCTTCAACTACTTATGATTTCTATGTTAGAGATAGCTGTAGCACAACCGATCAGAGCGATTGGTTTGGAGAGGTAACTGTAACCACGCTATGTTTACCTCTATTAGCTCCTTATACTGAAGATTTTGAAGGAAGCAACTTTGTACCAGGTGTTAATTTCAATGATACAGGCTTTATTGCTCAATGCTGGGCTCGCCAAGGAGCAAATTACCTCTGGACACCAGGCCCACCAACGTTTGTCATCTTTGGCACCGGACCTTCTGGGGACCATACTACCGGATCTGGGCAATATATGTATACCGATATCCAAGGTTTTGCGCCTGCACCATTTACAGCTGAATTAGAAACCCCATTTATTGATCTAGGTTCCTTAGTTAATCCTCAGCTTACCTTTTGGTATCATATGTTCGGACAGGATATAGGAACGCTCACAGTAGAGGTAGATAACGGAAGTGGTTATACCAATTTGGTATCCTTTAGTGGAGAACAACAAATCTCTCAAACAGATGCTTGGAAAGAATCAATTTCTAATCTTTCAGCTTACGTAAATGATACCATCCGCTTAAGATTTACTGCAGATGTTAACGTGTTTAGTTTTCAAACACAAATTGCGATAGACGATATTGAAATTGATGAAGCACCAAGCTGCCCTAAGCCTCAAGCTTTAGTTTCTACAGGGGTAACATCAAGTACAGTGAATTTAAGTTGGACAACTGGTGGGGCTACCAACTGGCAAATTGAATATGGTCCAGTAGGTTTTGCTTCTGGAACAGGTACTGTTGTAAATGCAACTACCAATCCATTTACCGTTACGGGCTTAACGCCCAATACGCCTTATGATTTTTATGTTAGAGATAGCTGTACTACAACCGATCAGAGCGAGTGGTTTGGACCTATATCTGATACAACAGATTGTAACTTGTTTACAGCTCCTTATACAGAGAATTTTGACGGTACATCATGGGTACCCACTAGTGGTTTTGATGCTGGAGTAATAGACGGTTGTTGGGATAGAAGTGCTACAACGAACTTTTTCTGGACGACTGGGCAAAACGGAACAGGTAGTTTTAATACCGGACCGTCTGCAGATCATACTACAGGTACCGGTAAGTTTGCCTTTTCAGAAGGATTTAATGGTAACTCTACTACTTTAACTTCACCACCAATTGATGTATCTCCATTAACGGCTCCAGAATTGAGATTCTGGTATCATATGTTTGGAAATAACATTACCAGCCTCGAAGTTGAAGTTTTTGATGGTTCTACTTGGACTTTAGAAACAACCATTACAGGTCAACAACAAACTTCAAACGCAGCGGCTTGGTTGGAAAGAATTGTAGACTTAAGTTCCTATGTAGGAGATACGGTTAAAGTAAGATTTACTTCTAATGCCGGAAACTTTGGTGCGCAAAGAGATATATCTATAGATGATGTGTGGATTGGAAATTCACCAACCTGTGCTCAACCTTCAGGTCTTACTTCTACTGCGCAAACCAATACAAGTATTACTTTGAGTTGGACAACCGGTGGAGCCACAAACTGGCAAGTTAGATATCGTGTAGCAGGAACTACAGGCGGATACACTATTGTGCCAGCTACCACCAATCCATTTGTTCTTAATGGTCTAAACCCATCAACAACCTATGAAATCTATGTTCAGGATAGTTGCGGAGCAGGAGATGTGAGTTTTTGGGTTGGACCTTTATTTGAAGGTACGCAATGTGGTTTAATCACAGCGCCATGGACAGAATCTTTTGATGGTGGTTCATGGGTTTCTGGTACAGGTTTCGATAATGCGGGTAACCAAATAGATCCTTGCTGGGCAAGAAACACAACGATTGCGCAAGAATGGGGTACTAGAACAGGTGGAACTTCTACTTTTGGAACAGGACCTTCTGGAGCATTCTCGGGAAGTAAATACATTTATCGAGAAACCTCTTTTGGAGGCTCTGGAACAGCGGATATTACCAGTCCCCAAGTCGTTATTCCAGCGAGCCTAAACGCTCCACAACTGTTTTTCCATTACCATATGTTTGGTCCGACTGTAACTAGTTTACAAGTAAGAATTTCTAGAAATGGTGGCGCATATACCAATGTGTATACCAAATCAGGTCAGCAGCAAACATCGGAAACAGCTCCATGGATATTAGATTCTGTTGATTTAGCTGCATACAGTGGTGATACGATTCGAATTAGATTTAGAGGAATCAACACAGGCTTCCAAGGCGATTTAGCGGTTGATGAGATTAGTATTTCAGGAGACAATATTCCTTGCGCAGATCCTACCAATTTGGTTACCTCTAATATTACCAGTAATACGGTGGATGTAAGTTGGAATAGTACAAACCCAGGATTATCTCAGTTAAACTATTACGATATAGCTGTTGGACCTTCAGGTACTACTCTTGTAAATGTAACGAGCCCTCAAACGATCTCTGGTTTAGCGGCAAACACCACCTATGTGATTAATGTATACGACAGCTGTTCTGTAACTTCTTTGAGTGGAGAGCTATCCGATACGATAACCACAATACCGTGTGCGCCCATAACAGCTGATTTTACATTTAACACCAATATTTTAACGGCAAGCTTCAATTCAACAAGCACAAATGCGGATTCATTATTGTGGAATTTTGATGGAACAGCAACATCTTCGTTAACAAGCCCCTCTTTTACTTATGCTACTCCTGGTACTTACAATGTGAGTTTAGTTGCATTTAGTGATTGTGGAAATAGCGATACGATTATCAAACAAGTTCAAGTTTGTGATTCGCTGTTAGGTGATTTCACTTTTGTTAGGCAAGGAGATACCATTGTGTTTGACGCTTCTGCATCATCAGGTGTTACTGTATATGAATGGGATTTAGGAGATGGAAATGATACGAACGATGTGCAATTTGATTACGTATACGCAAACTCAGGAACCTACACGGTTACACTTAAAGTGAGAAATGCTTGTGGAGATTCGTTAGAGATTACCAAGAATGTTCAATTGTGTTTAGACCCTATTGCGGATTGGACATACACGATTCTTTCGAGTGGTGGCTCAGGAATGGTAGTTCAGTTTGATGCATCCGCTTCTTTAAATGCTACGATATACGAGTGGGATTTTGGAGATGGAAACACAAATAACACATCGGCCATCCCGGTTCATACCTACATAGTACCAAGCTTACTATACCAGGTAAGCCTAACGGTAAGAAACGATTGTGGTGATTCAGATGTTCGTCAATTCCGTTTAAATGAAATCAGCTTGGATGAATTTAGAGTTGAAGAAAAAGTGGATGTTTACCCGAACCCAGCAAGCGATAGAACGATTATAGAATGGAACAATGAAGTAGTTGATCCGGAACTTTTAGAGGTGTACGATATATCTGGAAAATTACTAAGACAGCATAATGTATCAGACGTTGAATTGTCTGAAGGAAAATTACAGATGAATGTATCGGACTTCTCTGAAGGAGTTTATGTGCTTAGGTTAGTAGGAAAAACCTTTGATATTCATCAAGAATTCATCATTCAACGATAGAAAACTTTTTAGACAAATCAATCTGTTAAAGATTGATTTGTCTATTTCAATGTCCTTTTTCTGAATATTTAAACGTACTAAGAGTACCTATCAACATTGGTTGTTGAACAATGATTTTTAAAATTTTAGTTTTCCTTTTCTTGAGGAGCCGGTTATGAAGGAAACCGGCTCTTTTTTTTAGAGTAACTTGGAAGCTATAGCAACCACCATTCCAGCAGTTTCTGTGCGTAACCGTTTAGGACCTAGGCTAACCGCTTTTACAGATTTAGCCAGAGCCATATCTATCTCCTTTTTAGAAAAATCGCCTTCTGGGCCAATCAGAATCAATACATCTTCCATTTCATCCAATTTTGAGAGTACATTATGCTTCTCCAGATCTTCTTCACAATGGGCGATATGAGCATTTTCGCTTTGAAGGTTTTCCAAAAAATCATGAAAAGTAACCGCTGAGTTTAACTTAGGTAGCCAACAACTTAAAGACTGTTTCGCAGCTGCTTTTATTACTTTCTCCCCTCGTTCAATCTTATATACCTTACGTTCGGAATGAAAACAGATAATGGGTGTAATTTCGTCTACACCAACTTCTGCGGCCTTCTCTAGAAAGGTTTCAAATCGGTCCAAACTTTTCGTGGGGGCGATAGCAATATGTAGCTTGTTTTTTCGCTTTTCCTGCTTAAACAAATCCAAGCATTTAAACTGAACATGGGTTTTAGAAACCTGGCTTACTTCAGCTCGATATATTTCCCCTAAACCCTCAGTTACCAAGATTTTATCACCTATTTGAATCCTTAAAACACGAACAGCATGATGGCTCTCTTCCTTGCCTAAGCTTCCTTCCTTCTCCGTTAAGTTATCGCAATAAAATAAATTCATAATCAAATTTTCAAGCGGTAATAGGAATTCTGGCCTTAGCCACTACACTCATGTCTACAAATTCAGAAGCCAAGTATTTATAATATCCGGTAATGGCAATCATACCTCCATTATCGGTACAATAAGCAAAAGGAGGAATAAATGTATTCCAATCGAATCTAGAAGATCGTTTGATTAATTCAGATCTCAACAATGAATTGGCAGATACACCACCAGCAATAGCAACGTCTTTAATGTTAAAATCACTTGCTGCCTTCTCTAGTTTATCGAAAAGTATTTCAACAATAGTATGCTGAATGGAAGCACAAAGATCGTTTAAGTTGTCCTGAACAAAATTCGGATTCCCTTTTACCTCTTTCTGTAAAAAATAGAGAAACGCAGTTTTTAACCCGCTAAAGCTATAGTCGTAATCCTTAATTCGAGGTTTTGAAAACTTGAATTTAAGAGGATCTCCCTGTTTCGCTTTTTCATCAATCAGTGGCCCACCAGGATATGGAAGCCCAAGAATTTTTGCTGCTTTATCAAAGGCCTCTCCAGCCGCATCATCCAAGGTTTGACCGATGAGTTCATAATTAAAGTGACTCTTCACCTTTACAATCTGTGTATGTCCGCCAGAAACAGTTAAGCATAAAAAAGGAAATTCAGGAAACCTTTGTTCTGCATTTTCCTGCACAAAATGAGCTAAAATATGAGCTTGCATGTGGTTCACTTCGATAAGTGGAATATCCAAAGCCAAAGCCATTGATTTAGCAAAAGAAGTACCAACCAGTAAAGATCCCATTAAACCCGGCCCTGATGTAAAGGCAATGGCATCCAGTTCTTTTGGAGAGATTTTTGCTTCTTTTAACGCGGCATCTATTACCGGAACAATATTTTGTTGGTGGGCACGTGAAGCTAATTCAGGAACTACACCTCCATAAAGGCCATGTATGTCCTGATTTGCGGTTACATTTGCCAAAATTTTCTGTCCTTGCACAATTCCAACCGATGTATCATCGCAACTGGATTCAATACCAAGGATAATTGGGTTTTTCATAATGCAAAAGTAATATCAGAAGATTAGTTAAAATAGTATTCCGCCTTTTTATCACAGTAACTATCTTATTGTTGCTATTAACAGTGATAATGTCTTTTCCTGCCTCACAAACTTGGGCAGGAAAAAAAGCTACAAAGTGGCTCAACAGTGAGTACGATTTAAATACATCATTGGGAGGGCTTCGGTATCAGTTTCCTGATAAATTTGTTTTCAGAAATCTTTACATACCAGATGATCAAGAAGATACTTTGATTTTTGCAGAAAACCTGAGTATCCGATTTTCGGCCTTTAGTTCCAATTCCAATAAGCTTTCAAGTGCTAAAGTTGAAGGAGAGAAGGTTCAATTTAATTGGTTTATAAAGGAAGGAGATAGCATTTCTAACCTGAAATACTTCACGCAAAAATTTGCGAAACCAGAAGAGGAAAAAGACAAGGATACTCCACCTTTTAAGCTCGAAGTGGAAACAATAGTCCTCTCGGGTTCTCATTTTAGGTACAAAAATTACAATTGCGACTCCTGCACAGCTTACTTCCTTAAAGACATTGACTTAGAGTTAGATGAATTTGATCTAGAAGGTCCGTATTTAAGTATAAACATAGAGAACCTAAGTACCTTAGAAGATACTCGTTATGGTTTGGAAAAACTAAAAGGCGTGTTTCATTACTGGGCCAATGAGATTTCATTATCCAAAATGGATATTGTTACTCAACGCACCAACCTACATGGTGACTTAGCCTTAGAGTTTGATTCTATTTCAGACTTTAAAGACTTCTCAAACAAAGTGAAGCTCAAAGCAAACTTTACCGATGCAAGTCGTTTAAGCTCCTCTGATTTAATTGCCTATATCCCTTCTTTCCCAAACTTTAAAACGATTGGTATTTCTGGAAGTATTGACGGACCCCTCAATGCCGTGGAAGCAAAAGAACTCGAACTGCGGATTGGATCGGATACACGTTTGAAAAGTGACTTAAAACTCATAAACCCTACACGAGCAGAATCTATTTACATAGAAGCTGAAAATCTTCACCTAAATATTTCCGTTGCAGATGCTCAAGAGTTTTTTCCATTGTTTTCTTCCAAAAGTTTACCAAAGCAGCTTGAAGTGCTAGGGAAAGTTTGGTTTGATGGGAATTTTGAAGGTTTTCTGAATAATTTTAAAAGTGAAGGTATACTCATAACGGATATTGGTGAAGTAGATATGGATCTGTTTTTTAACAACCAAGATTCTTTAAACGTAGCCTACAATGGAGATGTAGAAGTGTCGGATCTAGACTTAGGTCGGTTGCTAGAAGATTCCATATTCGGAAAATTATCAGCAAGTATGAATTTAAGTGGTAAAGGTTTAACACCCGCTGAAATGAATACTAAGCTATTAGGTGAGATAAATGCTTTTGAATATAAAGGATACAAATACGTAAATGCCAACGTAGACGGTAAAATATTAGAAGGCGATTTTCAGGGTGATTTTAAGGTCAATGACCCCAACTTAAAATTTGATTTTAAAGGTAAAGCGAGTTTAAGTAAAGATATATCAAGTTATGATTTTGTAGCTTCTATTGATACCGCTAACCTTTTGGCACTCAAACTCACTAAAGACTCTATCACCAATATATCCACCGAGCTTGATATTAATTTTAGAGCTTTAAACTATGATAAATGGAAGGGAAACATAAAAGTGACCAAAACCACAATCGAAAATGTTTCTGACTTCTATTTCTTTAAGGACATCCTAATTAAGTCCAATAGTTTTGAGGATACCAATAAATTCCTAACCGTTGAATCCAACATTTTGGATGCACATCTAAACGGAAGTTATACTTTGAAGGGAGTAAGTAATGCCATGCTCTATCATTTTCGAAAGTTTTTAAAAGACCCTGGTGGTGAAAAAATTATTGCACCAAATGAGGATTTTGAATTTGATTTACATATCAAGAACACCCGGGTTTTGTCTGAAATATTCTTACCTGACTTGTACATGGAATCTAACTCCAAGGCAAACGGCACATACAAGGGAAAAACCAAGGAGCTCGAAATAGCCTTCAATTCACCCGGTTTCAAGCTCAAGCAAAATGAATTAACAGAAGTAGATCTCAAATACTACGGACAGGAAAAAAAGACTCTTTTAGGATTGAGTGTTGAAAAAACGGAGCTCAAAAACGGCTTACTCGTTGATTCTTTAACCTTGGGAAATCAGTTGATTGAGGACACACTATTTTTCGATTTCAAATGGGTGGTAAAGGATAGTATTGGTAGTAAAACCTTCTTAAAAGGCTTTGTTAAGCAGGATGATACGGTTGGTTATCACTTCGGTATAGCAGATTCTGATTTTAATATTGGTGATCGTAAGTTTTCCATTACAGAGGAGAATAAAATATTTGTAGACAATGGAAGAGTTCAGATTCAAGATCTGATTATTTCAGGAACGAAAGAGAGAATTACCATCAATGGAAATTTATCTAAGAACCCGAATGAGATTTTAAGAGTGGGTTTAGAGAATTTTGATATGGGTTTGGTAAACTATTTTTTAAGAAGAGATGATGCAAAATTTGCCGGAAACATTTCTGGAGGACTCATCTTAAGTCAAGCTTTAAGTACACCTAGATTTGCCTTGGATCTAGATGTGGATAGCTTAAAACTAAATGGTTTACTTTTTGGGGATCTAAGAGCGAATAGTGATTGGGATTATAACAACGACAGTATAAGGGTAAGCACAACACTAAAAAAAGGATCGATAGAAACGGTCTCTATAGATGGACTTTACTTAGCGACAAAAAGCCACGGTATAGACTTAAATTTAAGATTCGACCAATTTGGCTTAGCGGCATTTAATCCATTTGTGAGTAATCTGGTGGAGAATCTTAGGGGAAATCTAGCTGGGGATTTAAAGATAAAGGGAAGGCTTTCTAAACCGAAAATAACTGGAGAATTAGAATTACCACGAGTGGCTGCTACAGTAGGTATCTTACAAACCGATTATAATTTCTCGAACAATCCAGTAATTCAAATTGAAGAAAATCAATTTAAAATCAAAGACTTATCCATAAGAGACACTCGGTTTGGAACCAGCGGGCTGGTTAATGGGGTTATTAAGCATAATAATTTTAGTGATTTTGTTTTGGATCTGGATATCCAGGCCAATGAACTTTTGGCTTTAAACACTACAATTGAAGATAATGAGGCATATTACGGAAGAGCGTTTATAAGTGGCTTAGTTAGTTTTGATGGAACACCTGGTGACATGATTATTAAAGCGAATGTATCCGCAAAGCGAAATTCTAAATTTTATTTACCTCTAGATGGAGCCACAGAAGTGAGCCGTTCAGATTATGTGGTTTTTGTTTCTCCTGAAGCTACAGAAGAAGAAGTGCTAGAAGAGGAAATTAGAAAACTGAATAGCCAAGGTTTAAGCCTGGATTTTAATATTGGCATTGATCAAAGTTCAGAGGTGCAGCTGATTATAGATCAGCAAACAGGTACCAAACTTCGTGCTGTAGGCGAGGGGAATGTGAGAATAAAAATAAACCCGAGGCAAGAGGTACAAATGTTTGGAACCTATACCGCTACCGAAGGAGAGTTTTTACTGTCCTTGGAAAATGTAATTAAAAAGAAATTTATTGTTGAACGTGGAGGAACGGTAAGCTGGAATGGAAGCCCTACAGAGGCTTTGGTAAATATATCTGCAATCTATCAAACCCGTTCAGATCCTAGTCCGTTAGTACCAGATTATGAAGGGGGAAGAACACTAATCAACTTGAAACTGAATCTTTCCGGGGAACTTCAAAATCTAAACAAAAGCTTTGTTATCGAAGCGCCAAGAGCAAATTCTACCACACAAACGTCTATTACCAATAGATTATCTGATGAAGACAAGATGAATCAACAAGTCTTCTCTCTATTGGCTATGGATGCTTTTTTACCAGATCAAGGGATCAGCGGAGGTGAGTTTGTTTCCAACAGTGCCAATGCTTTTGACTTCTTGGCGAGTCAAGCTAGCAATTGGATAAATCAAGCCACTGGTGATTACAACGTGTCTTTAAGCTATCAAAATGCCACAGCAAACCGAACGGAAGATGATGTTACCATAAACTCACAGGAGGAAGTGGAAGTTGGCGTTTCAAAACGCTTTTTTGATGATAGAGTGACCATAAATGGTAGAGTAGGAGTAGCCTTAGGCGAAAATCAAAGAGAAAACCAAGTAGCAGGTGATTTTGAAGTAGAATACAACATTACCGAAGATGGACGTTTCCGAACCAAAGCCTTTAACCGTTCTGTTCAGGATCAATTCTCTTTTACGGAACAAAACTACCAACAAGGGGTGGGTGTATTCTATCAGGTGGACTTCAATACCTGGTCTGAGCTCATAGACAGTATTTTTAGCCGAAAAGATTCCAGTAAAAGTCAAGAAAGGGAGAATCCCCCTGCTGCTGGCAAAAAGGAAGAAGAGGAAGCACCGACCGAGTCAACTCGTTAGTTGTATATATCGATAATAAAAAAAGTGACTCTATTATTGGTGGTGCTTTTATATGTTTTTCAATAAAAATTTATATCGCAACATTCTCTAGAATGGTAAACTCACAATCGGTTATGCTTACTCTTTTAATCGGATTGGAAATTCACACTATTAAAGAAATGGAAGAACAAGCCAATATTCAGTTTCATTCTATAGTTTGATCAGTTTTTCCGTAAATGTAAATCCATTAAGCTCAACTTTCACGAAATAAACTCCTTTGGGAAGTTTTGTAAGGTCAAGACTTACATTTTCCTTTCTAGATTTAAACTCTTGTAAAAGCTTTCCATGTCCATCAAATAGTTTGATCCATTTCCAAGTGTTCGTTTGGGAAAACTCAAGCATGGTGATACCCTCAGTTGGATTTGGGAAAATCCGTATTTGATCTACAGCTTTAGCCTCAGAGATCCCAATAGTATTTTCCTGAACCGCATTTGTGGAAACCGCATTGTAGTTTGCAGATTTTCCTTTAATAGAGCAACCAGAGTTTAAAACCGCTTCTATAAAATAGGAAGTGTTCCCTAGCGGAGGGTTATTGTCGATAAATGTATTGAAAGAGCTACCGATAGAATCTATAGGTGTAAAACTTCCTCCATTTGATTTTCTTAGGATTCTGTAATACCATATACTCGCCCCTTCATATTGATTCCAAGATAGATTTACCTCATTGTTAGATCCAATAGACGACTGGAGCAATATAGTTTTGTGGATAGCAGGATTGGTTTTAGGATAAATCACATTACAAGCATCTTCTGTTTCAATATAGTAACGCGCCACTCTAGATGTGGGCTGAGAGGTAATATCTAGAAATTGACTTGAATCTCCATTGTTTACCGTTCCTATCTGTTGCCATACCCCAAAAACGTCCTTGTAAATATTGTAAGTAGCAATACCACTTTCATCATCTGGTTTATTAAAAACAATGCGATTAAACCCAGATTGAACATCATAGGTAACCAAACAAATTTGAGCAGTGGTGTCCTTTGCAAACAAAAGCTCAATAACCAAAGTATCAGAGGCGCTAGTACAACCATTGGTATCGATACTACTTACTGAGTAAGAACCGGAAGGGAGACTTCTACTTAGTCCGCCTAAGCCATCATTCCAAAGTACAGATTGAATTCCATTATTCAAACTCAAAGCAGTAGTTGTACCATCGCAAATAACCGTATCTATAGCCGAAATAAGCGGCACAATAGGTTGGTGATCCCATCCTAATACAATATTTGGAATGGCAATAGAACAGTTATTGGCATCCGTAATGGAGTAGTTGTATATACCAGGAGTAAGGTTACTCACTGAATCTGAGCTAGCAATAAGATTGCCTAATGTATCTGTTAAGAAAAATGAATATGGAGCTATACCACCACTTACCTGAACTCCAATTTCACCATCTGCTCCATTTGAACAATTGGAAGCGTTTACCAGTAAAGTTGCGGTTAATGAATCTGGTTGGTTGATGACAACTGTATCTATAAAACTACATCCATTGAAATCTGAAACAGTATAGACATACATGCCAGTATCCAGGTTGCTTAGGGAAGATGCGCTAAGACTTTGATCATGTTGCCAAGAGTAAAAATAGGGCGAAGAACCACCAGTAGGAGAGAGTGATATCTGTCCATTAGCAGCATTAAAGCATGAAATAGAATAACCATTAAAATCACTGGTAGTAGCCATAACCGACAAAGGAGAAGGTTCTGAAATATTGAAATTAGAACTAATAGAACAATTGTTCTGATCTGTAACGGTTAATGTATAAGAATTAGCAGTCAAGCCAAAAATATCCTTAGATGTTTGAGTGCTGTTAGACCAGCTAAAGTTGTAAGGAGCCAATCCTCCACTAATGGAAGTGGCTATAAAAGCATCGCTTCCACCATTACAGCTCACGTTAGCCGCACTATCCATTACAATAGTCAGTGGAGCGGGCTCTGTTAAGGTAATCGTATCCAACAAAAAGCAGTTGTTTGCGTCTATAATTCTAGTGAAATAAGTACCAGCTATCAATCCGTTAAAGGAAGAACCCATATTATAGTTGGTTCCTCCATCAATACTATACTGAATAGGAGATGTTCCACCAGAAGCAGAAAAGCTAATTTGCCCAGTAGAAGCACCATTACACAAAATGTCCATTTTACTAATGGATTGACTTAAAGCGGCTGGCTCAATAATGTCAATCGAATCGGTTAATAGACACCCATTTGCATCAGTAATGGAATACACATATCTACCAGGGATTAAAGCGGAAACAGATTCGCTGTTTAAAGCACTGTTATGCGACCAGGTGAACGTATAGGGAGAAGTTCCACCGTTTGTATTTAAGTTAATGAACCCATCATTAGCTCCAAAACAGGAAACATCTGTTTTTAGAGGAGCATGTGTTAATATGGCTGGTTCAGAAACAACAACCGATATGGTTTGCGAGCAGCCAGATCCATCGGTTACCATTAAACTGTAATTGGTTGGAGGTAGGTTAAAAATATCCTCAATAGTATCTCCATTAGACCATGAATAGGAATATGGTAAAACACCATTGGCAACAGAAACAGCAATGTATCCATCGTTTACTCCAAAACAGCTTATGTTAGAAGAGCTATCTAGTGTAAGAGATAGGAAACCGAATTGACTAAGAATCACAGTATCTATCGCAAAGCATCCATTGGCATCAGTTACTTCTAAAGGATAGCTGCCCGCAGTTAAAGAAGAGAAGCTACTGGAAGAGGAAAGCGTATTTCCTCCATCAATGCTATATTGATAAGGCGCTGTACCACCCAAAGCAGAGAATGAAATTACACCATCATCTACTCCCGCACAAAGAATATCTGTTTTAGTAAAAGAAAACTGTAAGGAATCAGGTTCAGATAGGACTACGGTGTCCGTTAACGAAAGACCTTCAGCATCAGAAACTGTATAGACATATGTTCCAGCTATTAAACCAGGTGCTTGATTGGAAGTAAGTGTTGAGTCATGCGACCAGGAATAGGTATAAGGAGCGGTACCATCAGAGATTGAAATAGTTATTTGTCCATCCGAAGCACCATTACATGAAATAGCATTGCCATTAAAACTAGAAGTGTTAATGGTAGGGGAGAATTTTTCCGAAACACTAAACCAACTTTGATGTCCTTCAAAAACATCCATATCGTCTCCATCCGCTAAATTATCATAAGCCACCACTGCATATTCAGCGGTAATATCTGTAACACCATTTAGCATAAAAGAAGTTACATTTCCGGCATCAACAACAGTGTCATAAGAATACCCTGTTGGGTTACCCCAGTATATTTTATAGCCTGCTACATCTGCTTCTGGGTTGGGTTGCCAACTTAGAAAAATTGAGTTGTAAGAGGCTTTTTTTATCACATGAATTGGCGGGGAAGTTGGAGTATTTGTATCCGGAACCATTAATGTTGGAGAATAGATTACCAGACTTTTGTTGAAATTGTCATTTAAATCATAAATCTGTTGATTAACTGGATTGGGAATTTGCCAATAATTATTGATGGCATCAATGTCAAAACTCGAAAAATTTACATCATTATAAATAATGTAGTTGTTCTTTGAATCAAATATATTGTTATTGTTAATACTATATGAGTTAGAATTATTATGAGTTCTTATAAGTGCACTCCCATAAAGAGAGTTATTGCTAATCATATTGTTGTCAAAATTCATATGATCAAGACCATTTTTCGAACTAACAATCAGGGCGTTGGATGAAGTTGTTAAACTGGAAGATGAGTTACTGGGTAGGTCGTTCTTATAAATATGATTAAATTTCATATTCAAGTCATTACTTCCATTCTCATGAAATATGACCGTGTTATTAGCAAATACGTTAGAGTCAATCTCAATGTCAGCTGATGTGTTGTAAACGGCTTCTATTGATCCCATAATAATATTTCGAGAAATTTTACAGCTAGTAGAGCCACAATTTACACCCCTTGTATTACCGCTTAAAATGTTAGATTCAACTAATGTAGAAGTATTTGAGCTGCTTCCACTGTAATAGATTGTTATTGCGGCACCAGCATTAATGGCATTGTTTATAAATAAATTATTTGTGATCAATCCATTAGCTCCATTATAAAAAACCCCACTAGCTAGGTTGTTTTGAAATTTTGAATTCCTTACTTCCAGCGATCCTCCAGAATAGTTGTCAGCAAAAATTGCTGCATGAAGATGATTTGAGAATTCACAATTTCTAATTGTAACATCGGCATTATTATAATTTACATATACCCCGTAACTGTTCCCATCAGAAATATTACAATTATCAATATATAGGTCCGCGTTTAAGGTATACAAAGATCCAGATGATGTGCTATTACCAGCAAAAGATACATCAACGTAATTAAAAATAGTTCCTGACAAATAGTTCCCCAAGGCATCAAATATTGGGTCAACACTTTGATCTAGTAAATTTATCCCTTCCCAATCGCCTGGGTTTGGGGTGGAACTATTACTAGTAAATGTTATTCTGAGGTTATTGTTTCCATTTGCAATTATTTCACCTCTACTTTGAATATTCAAACCAGAGTTAACTTTAACAGTAACCCCAGGCTCAATAATCAAAGTAACTCCAGTATTTACCAAAACATTACCAGTTACGATATATGGGCTATTCGCCAAACTCCAAGTAGTATTAGAGTTGATAATACCTGAAACATTGGTTTGAGAGAATCCTGCAAAATAAATGCAAAAAATAAATAGGAGAAGTCTAAGCTTAAGCGACATCTTGGGAATTTAATAGGTTAGTAATCTTTCTAGATAAAGTAGATTTATCTGATGCAAAGGTAAAGATTGATTTAATTACTAAGCTATTTAAACTTCAAAATGTTACATCGTAACATTCTCCACAATAGTAAGCCCATAACCCGTAATACCCACACGTTTAATCGGGTTATTGGTTAGTAGCTTCACCTTGGTAATATCCAGATCGTGTAAAATTTGAGCGCCTACCCCAAAGTCTCTATTGTCCTTGGCAAAAGATACTTTATGGGTATTTGAACTAGAGTCTTCTTTAAATGCACGAATGCGTTTTAAAAGATCATCGGCAGAGCGATTTTGGTTCATGTATACCACAGCACCTTTTCCTTCTTCTGATACTTTTTTCAATGCTTTTTTTAATTGCACACTGGTATCTGAAGTAAGGATTTCAAAAATATCGTTGGCAACACTTGCAGAATGCATCCTTACCAATACAGGTTCATTTTTTTTCCATTCCCCTAAGGTTAGCGCAATGTGGATTTGATGATTGGTAGTCTGCTCATATACTTTCAGGTTAAATGGACCATACTCCGTATCCAACTGAAACTCTTCTTGTTTCTCAATTAGTGACTCCTTACTCATTCGGTAAGCCACTAAATCCTCTATGCTTATCAGTTTAAGATCGTGCTTTTTAGCAACCTCTCTCAGTTGAGGAAGTCTAGCCATAGTGCCGTCTTCATTTAAGATCTCTACGAGTATACCAGCAGGTTTAAACCCGGCTAAGCGTGCTAAGTCAATGGCAGCTTCTGTATGACCAGTTCTTCTTAAAACGCCACCCTCCTTTGCTTTTAAAGGGAAAATGTGCCCTGGGCGGCCTAAGTCTTCGGCAGAAGTATTTTCATCCACCAAAGCTTTTATGGTTTTGGCTCTATCGTGAACCGATATTCCGGTTGTACAACCATGCCCGATTAAATCTACAGATACGGTAAACTGAGTATGGTGGAGAACGGTATTCTTTTCCACCATCATGTTGAGATTCAATTCATCACAACGCGCTTCAGTAAGAGGAGCACAGATTAAACCACGGCCATGGGTAGCCATAAAGTTGATCATTTCAGGACTTACCGTCTCTGCAGCGGCAATAAAGTCGCCTTCATTCTCTCTATCCTCATCATCAACAACAATTACCACCTTTCCGTTACGGATATCTTCAATGGCTTCTTCTATCGTATTCAATTTACTCTTGATTTCTGCTTGTGGGCTGCCAGACATTTGTGTTTACTCCTTTTAGATAAATAAAGAACCCTTTTAATAGCGCAAGGTTCATATATAAAAAATGACCTGGATACTTTATCCATGACACCGTTTTGTTTTGCGAAAATAAGATTCCCAGTATTCCTAGAAAAAGAAAAGCGAAATAGCTGTAAACCAAGCCTTGATAAAAGGCACTTTGCTCCATTAAAAATAAGGAAGACGCGAACAGTAGAATTAGAAAAAAGGGGCTGAGCCATCTTAATATTTTATGAGAAAGAAAAGCAAGACCAACAGGGAAAAACTCTTTGAACACAAGTGTTTTAAAGCGGTTTAGATTTTGAAAATTCCCAATGGAAATTCGAACTTTTCTTTTAAACTCTTCTTGTTTATGGGTACTTACATCTTCAAAACAGACTGCTTTTGAATTAAAAAGAACTTTATACTTCTTTTCTATCACGGATAAAGAAACAAAGAAGTCTTCCATAAAAAACAAGGGGGGGATGTTTGGAAATAGATCTCTACGGATGATGTAACATCCACCTTCTACACCCATTACTTTTCCAAAAAGCTCTGATTCGGCTTCCTTAATGCGGTTTTCTAATTGTAAATAAGACTTTTCTTGATTACTAATCCCTTGAGTGTTGTTTTTAAAATACTCTATGTTTCCTCCAACAATACCCGCAGCTTCGTTGGTAATGGTGCTAAGGAGCTGAGATATAGTATCTTTTTTGAAAATGATATTGGCATCAGTCAATATCAGATAGTCTGCTTTTGAGGCTTTAGTGAGTTTATTAATGATCCCAGCTTTTCCTGTTCTTTGATTGAAAGGCTGGTGATTGAGATTGGGAAACTCTTTTTGAAGCTTTGTAAGTATCGCATCCGTTTCATCCGAACAATTATCCGTACCTACCGTAACAATTAGTTTTTCAAGCGGGTATGTCGTGTGAAAGCTGCTCAAGATTTTTTCTCGAATAACGCTTTCTTCATTGTAGGCCGCAAATATTATCTCTATGGTGGGCAAATCAGTTAAAGAAGCAACTTCTGGTGTAGATGTTTTAGGAAAAAACCTTTTGAGCAAAAGCAAGAGAGTAGGGTAGATTAGATACGTATGTAAAATCCCAAAGAGTGAGAGAAAAAAAACGATCTCAGTCAATTTCATATCAGATTCGTATAAAATTCCACTAGCGTTTTACCCAACATCTTAGAGTCGTATTTTGCTTTCGCTTTTTCGCGCGCATTTTTGCTTAAACGATCTCTCAAGTCATCATTGTTTAGCAGTTCAACAATGGCTTTGGCAAAAGCTTCTGGTTGATCTCTTAAAAGAATATCCTCTTCGTTTTTAATGTCGATGCCTTCCGCTCCAATGGTAGTAGAAACCATGGGACGAGATAGGGCCATATTTTCTACAATTTTGATTCGCATTCCACTTCCGGCTAACAAAGGAACGATATTGATTTTGCCATCCTGAATAAAAGCAGACATATCTTCAATTTCTCCTTGATTGCTAAAGCTTGGCGCTGAAATGTTCCGAATGGAATCTGGCATTTTTCTTCCAGCAATACAAAAAGTAGTTTCTGGTCTCAGTTGCAGCACAAGTGGCCATACTTTTTCCATAAACCAAAACAAACCTTGTTGATTTGGCGGCCAGTCAAAACTTGCCAAATAGGTTATATCAAATGCAGGATTGGAATTCTCCCTTACATTGTATCTACTTAAGTCTACACCGCAAGGAATATTAACAAGAGATTTGTTAAACCCTATTTTGCTTAATGTTTTAAGATCTGTATCGGTAATCGTAACGAGTGTATCTATTTCGGATAAAGTCTTTTGCTCAAACTTTTTCAGTCGATTTACTTGAATGCCTAAATACCATTTTTTTAAGGGATTAGACTCACTTAAACGAGTGCGTTCCCAAATCTGGTATTCCGCATTATGTGCCCGGTAACTGATTTTTGCTTTTGAATATTTTCTCAAAATAGGCAAGTATACGGCCATGGATAAACCTTCAATCTGAATCACATCAAACGAATCCTTGGAAAGGAGTTGAATGAGTTTATCTGTAAAATCTGGAGTTAGAAAGCGAGAAACATGATAGGGCTTCCCAGATATTAGATTAGCCAAGGCTCCACCAGCTGTAACATTGGTATTGGATTTTACGGTGTGTATTTCTAGGCCATTGGGTCGAGCTTGTTCAACGGCTTGATCCGATTTGTAATGTTTTAAAGTATTTATGCTCAATAGCTTAATCTCTGCATTTTGAGCCAAAAAACCCTCTACCATGCTGCTTATGGCAATACTGCTTCCATCATTAGCAGGGTAGGGCACTTTATTACATAAAAGAAGGATTTTCAAGCTTTCTTTTTCTTTGATTTTGCAAAGATGCTCGAAATTTTCCGAAATGGTTTGAGATAAGACTCTAGGTTAAAAATAGCGCTATCTGTAGCGGATTTATAAGTGAGCCACATCCCAATTGGGAAGAGATAGAAGTTAGCCGTCCACATGGCTCTAAAAGGAGTCCATACAAGCTCTCTTCCTAGCTTTTCAAAAGAATACCCTGTTACGTGATAAATGATGAAGATAAAAACCGAGATAACTACAGGCATCCCCATTCCGCCTTTACGAATAATAGCCCCTAAGGGCGCACCAATAAAGAACAGTACAATACAAGAAAAAGAGATAGAGAACTTTTTTTGCCATTCCAGTTTGTGGCGGGCAATCAATTTGTTTCGCCATAAATATTCCCCCTCAGTATTGTTGTAGTAGGCTTTATTACTCCTAGCAATACGCAAGGCATTCTGTACAATTCTTTCTTTATCCGGTTTGCTTACATTGGCCAACAGCGTGCTGTCCAATCTGGTAAATGCGGTATCGGATTCTTTTTTATCGTTTACAGTGGGGAAGGTGTATTTGGAAATCATTTGCTCCGTAAACTCTCCTTTTCGCACGTCAAAAGCTTCATATAAAGAGTCTACCGCTTCATTAATCTGCCAAACGTTTAGCATATCGTAATCCTTACGTCCACCTTCTCTTAAGTCACCACTTTGAAAATCTGCCAGATTAAACCGAATAAGAGCCGTATCAAAAAAGGATTTCATAAAAGGATAGTTGTCCCGATCTTTTACCTTCTTGGCAAAAATATCTTCGTAGGTACTCCCATTTTGTAAATGAATATTCAGGTATAGCTCATTTTTAGATACCTCCATTCGCCCTGTTTCGGCAATAATCACCTTCATATTACCCATCTTCTTAGTATGGTCGTAAATGAGGATATCATGAAGCTCGTTATTATCTGGGCCGGTTTTATTTCCAATTTTAATGGAGTAGCCCTCAATGCCAGAGTAAAAAACCCCTTGCCTAATGTTTAATGCAGGCTTTTTATGGGTAATGTTCCTGAGTAGTGTTTGACTTTTTAGATTGGCCACAGGTATTACATAGTTGGCAATTAAAAACTGACCAACTGCCACGATGAGCATAAAAATAATCAAAGGGCGCATGACTCGAATCAAGGATAAGCCAGAGGACTTGAAAGCGGCCATTTCATAGTGTTCACCCAAAGTGCCAAAAGTCATGATGGAGGAGAGCAGAATGGCTAGAGGTAAGGCCATAGGAATTACCGTAGCCGAAGTATAAAACAAAAGTTCTACTATATAGTACCACTCTACACCTCGCCCAACGAGATCGTCAATGTACTTCCACACAAATTGCATGAGCAGAAAAAGCACCATAACAATAAAGGTGATGATAAAAGGCCTGATGAAGGACTTTAGTACGAAACGATCAATAATTTTCATTACTCCGAAATATAATAATCTGGGTAATCTGATTTTTTGAAACCGAAGTAACCTGCAGCTAGCTTTTTGTTAGGCGTATATTCGTCAATTGCGAAGGATGTAATGGTTCCATTGGTTCCAACTTGTTTCAACAACTTAACTTTCAAAGATTCTTTTTCTATAACTACCGTTATCTCCTTTACTTCTTCTGAAACCGTGGGTTTGAGTTTAAGGTAAACTACTTTCTTACCGTTTTCAGTAACTGTTTTTTCAATCTTATAGCTGTATCCCTTTTGGTAACTGCTTAAAATGCTAGAAGGAGAAATACCATCTGTTTCACTTTCTTCATAGTCTGTTATTTGTACTTCTTCATCTTCCTCAAGAATGGTATAAAGAGTTTTTCCAATTTTTATCTGTTTGGTTCCTAAGAAGTTTAAGTGGAAATCATCTTTTTTAATGGCGATATTCCCCGTTTCAGATTGTGTGATTGGAGGGTCCACTTTATTATTTTCAAAAGTGTAGGTAAAGCCTAAATAAATCTGATCAAAAGAGTTCAGTTTATCCGATGCTTCCATCAACAAGGCTTTAGCCTCTTTGTTACTTGTTTGAGCGCTAACTGAAAAACTTACAAAAGCACTCAAAAGGGTTACGTAAAAAACGTTTTTCATAGCCATTAATTTGTCCGGTCTAGTTTTATTCTTTTTCGCTTTTCAATAACTGTTCCAAAGCCATTTCGTCTGGTAATAAAACCTGTCTGGCTTTGCTGCCTTCAAAAGGACCAATTATGCCTGCAGCTTCCAACTGATCTACAATTCTTCCTGCACGGTTGTAGCCTAATTTCAATTTCCGTTGTAATAATGAAGCGGATCCTTGTTGATGTATGATCACAATGCGAGCGGCATCTTCAAAGAGTTTATCGCGATCTGAAATGTCAATATCTAAATTACCACCTTCATCTTCTCCAACGTATTCAGGTAACATATAAGCTTCGGGGTAGGCTTGTTGATTACCAATGTAATCTGTTATTTCTTCCACTTCCGGTGTATCTACAAAAGCACATTGCAAGCGAATCAAGTCGCTACCTCCAGTGTAGAGCATGTCTCCTTTACCAATCAACTGATCGGCACCACCGGCATCCAAAATAGTTCTAGAATCAATTTTAGAGGTAACTCTAAAGGCGGCACGTGCAGGGAAGTTTGCTTTAATAATACCGGTAATTACGTTTACGGATGGTCTTTGGGTGGCCACAATAAGATGAATACCAATAGCTCTAGCC
>CAZAJG010000009.1:106909-107329 GCA_964485405.1 uncultured Owenweeksia sp.
CTAGCCAACTGTGCCAAACGAGCAATAGGAGTTTCTACTTCCTTACCCGCAGTCATAATCAAATCGGCAAATTCATCAATTACCAAAACGATGTAGGGTAAATAGCGATGGCCGTCTTCCGGATTTAATTTGCGTTTAATAAACTTAGCATTGTATTCCTTGAGGTTACGACACATGGCGTTTTTAAGCAAATCGTAACGGTTATCCATTTCTATACACAATGAGTTGAGCGTATGTACAACTTTGGTAGTATCCGTAATAATCGCCTCATCCGTATCTGGGAGCTTCGCTAAATAGTGTCTTTCAATTTTATTAAAAAGGGTAAGCTCCACTTTTTTAGGATCTACCAGAATAAACTTTACCTGAGAAGGGTGTTTTTTATAAAGTATAGATGTGAGTATAACATTTAAACCTACCGAT
>CAZAJG010000010.1:0-36074 GCA_964485405.1 uncultured Owenweeksia sp.
GCTCCAACAAGGCTTTAACGGCAGATGTATTAAATGCGAATGATTATTATGCATTCGGCTCCACCATGCCTAGTAGGACTTTTAATGGTGAGGGTTATACTTATGGATTCCAAGGGCAAGAACAGGACAACGAAATAAAAGGTAACGGAAATAGTGTCAACTACAAGTATCGTATGCATGACCCGCGAATTGGAAGGTTTTTTGCTACCGATCCTCTAAAATCCATATATCCTTTTTGGACTCCTTATGCTTTCAGCGGAAATCAACTAGTTGCTAGTCGGGAGATTGAAGGCTTAGAACCAGATAAAAATTTGAGCCCTGATCAGTTAGATATGGACCTCGTTGAACTAGATGGTACGGTTGAACAAGGGCTTAAAGTCACTTTGACTCCATCTGGTCTCAACTTATCTGATCCTTACGACCAGGAAAAGTTAAAAGTTAAATCAGAAAAACTTGACCGAAATATAACATTTTGGGGAGCCTTTGCTGATTATGTGCTAGGTAGCTATGGAGGAGGAAACCCACTTGGTTGGATGAAGCGTTTCGCTGGAGCACAAAAAGTTTACACTAACGTAGCTACAAAAACACTTAGTAAGGAAGTTGAAGCAGTGATGGATGCTTCATCTAAGATAAAACCAAAGTTAAAAACTCCCTCAAAAGAACTAGTTGAGCAAACTAATGAAGCCATTAAACTTGCCAAAAAAAATGGAGATCATCCTGGCGCAATTGGTGGAGTTGAACTACCAAATGGAGCTAAAACAGTTAGTAGAAGTGGTGCCGCGCCATCAGAAATTGCACCCACTCTCCTAAAGTCCGTTAACGAAATGGGAGGAGTCGGAACAAAAAGAGGATCAACAGTACTAGGGTGTTGTTCCGAGTTTAGAGGCGTAAATGATTTACTTTTGGAGTATCCCATTTACAACCCAAGGGATGCTACTTATACTCCTACTTACCGACCGAGAACAGGAGAATATGTACCCCCTTGCCAAAATTGCCAGGACTTATTGGGAATAAAGCCTATTCCAGGAACTTAATTTTGATGGACATAACAACTGATGAAAATTGACATTTTAGAACAAACATTTAAGGCTTTAGCGGTTTTTGAAAACCTAGACAGGAACGCGGAAGAGGCAAAAATTCTTTTGCATTTAAAAGAGAGCAAATTTATAGAGAATGAGAAGGCCTATTTTCTTTATATCTTTATTCCTATAATCATGTTTAGAAAAATGATGAACGGCAAGCAAGTTTATTTCTCCGATCAATTCATAATTGACCATGACGGTAAAACAGAAATTTTTAATTACAATGAGTACCCACTATTCAAACAAATAAAAGCTGGGGTTGAGTTATATGTTTCAAAAGGGGTCAGCCCTACTTTGATTTTGAAAATTGCTGGTAGAAGCCCTGAATTTAAAGCCCTTAATGACTTATTACTTCAAGGTCATGAAATGGATGGAGCACGGTTCAACTCAGTAACCTTGTTTCCAAAATAAGGGGGTAATGTTTGCTTTGCTGGTCAAATATTAGAGATAACAACTACAGAAGGAAAAGGTATGTTGCCGCCTGGTAGATGTAGATGCTAGAAATTACGGAGTCCGCAAACATTCATAAAAATGGGTATAGCACCGCTATTGACGGCTCTGGTGAACAGTCAATAAATGCGGAAATCCTAATACTCACAGACAACTTAACTTCTGTAGCCAATTACACCTATTCCATTACCAATTTAAGTACTTTTGGTAGTGATATGTTAAACGTTTCCATTACTTCTACTGGTACCAGCGGCAGTTTTACGTTAGATGGTATGTCTCTCAGTTCTAGCTGCTCCAACAAGGCTTTAACGGTAGATGTATTAAATGCGAATGATTATTATGCATTTGGCTCGATAATGCCCGGTAGATCTTACACGGGTGCCAGTGGACATAGATATGGCTTCCAAGGGCAAGAAATGGATAATGAGATTAAAGGAAATGGGAATTCAGTGAACTTTAAATATAGGGTACATGATCCAAGATTAGGACGTTTCTTAAGTGTTGATCCCTTGTCTAGAAGTTACCCCTATAATAGTCCCTACGCTTTTGCAGAAAATGCCGTTATTCATGGCAGAGAGCTTGAAGGACTTGAATGGGTATTAACAATATATAGCCCAGAGATTTCAGAAAAGTTTAAAACGGCCGTTAAGCATAATGATATTTATGAGCAAAGGAGATTGAGTTACTATGCAACCAATAACACATTCCCGGATGATTTCGCCCAACGCATGAGTATGGATGATAGTAAAGATGCTCCTGATATATGGCTGCAACTTTATCGTATGATAAAAGTGTAAGTGGAGTACAGGTAATATTGCATAAATGGAAGTTGGTAGAAGGTAAAAGGGTAAGCATAATAGAGGGGACTAAATATTATTTCAGACCTTCTAAGGGGCTTTTTGAGGACAAATTGTACCCTGTTGACGTAAAACCAGCGGAATTTTATCAAGACGATGAAGGGAAACCATTAGATTTTGTTGGATACTATGGAAATGCAAGTGCTACGATTGCTGGATATAAGTTGTCAAAAAATAAATCTATTATTGCTGGTTACATAAAGGGCTTTGGCTATGTACAATATGCAACTGAAATGAAAATGGATAAGTCACTTCTCAATATAGGTTACAAGACCGGGATAATAACAGGAACTTATTCAGGTTCAGATTATCTTAACAACGCGCTTTCTTCCTTGGACAATCAAACCTTGACAAGCGATGGGTCTTCACCATTCACTGGCGGTAATGGAATTGGGATTTGGAATTTGGCATTTTCGGCGGTACTAAATGTAAGCTCAGCTCAAACGCCTGTTGGGAAAACTGCGGAATCCGTAACTTATACCCAACAAATGGTTTTTCGCATGTTAAAAAATATGAAGCATACATCATCTGGTAAAAAAGGAGGCTCATGAACAAAAAAGGAATTCAAAGAGTAATTTTATTGTTTTTCATTTTTATAAATTACTCATGCACAAGTTCTTCTCCTGAAAATGACTCATCATTTGACCAAAACAACAACTGTCTTGAAGAAAAAGTTCCCGAATGGGATAGCGTTTATAAAAAGATAAATACGTTTTGGTTGAAAAATGGACTTTTAGAAAAGGGTGATCAGGAAGATTATTTGCAGGTTTATAAAGATTTTCATTTTGGAAATCTTCATATTGGCACAGATCAAATCTGGGAAAATCATGAAGAACTGCCTTCCACCAGTGTGTATTCAGTTTCCAACCTTAACAAAATAGGGAATTGTTTAGCCGAAAACTATTCAGACACAACTTTACGAGCACTTATTAGTAAGGCTATTTTATTTCCATGGGACGAAGGTAATTCTATTGATTTAGTGGAAGTTTTAGATAAACTTTTAAACGAAGTGGATGACTTTACATTTAGGTTCCTTGTTGTCTACAATAGCCTGATAATAATGAATGATATAAAAAATGGATTTACAAGGTAGCAGGGTAGTGTATCAGAATAGTGGATGGCTGATGAACTAAAAATTAAACCACCGTTTGCGTAAAGTGAGCGATAACGCTACGGTAACAAACCCGCAAGGCAGTGCTTTTGATTATGCGGATGATTTGGAAACCCAAAACAGTGCAGACAATTATGTGTACGATGAAATAGGAAACCTCATTAAAGATGAAGCGGAAAACATTGAGGAGATCAGCTGGCGCGTAGATGGCAAAATCAGCGAAATTATTAGAGGAGCTAGGGATAATGCCCCTAACCTCGCTTTTGAATACGATGCCATGGGCAACCGCATTGCTAAAATTGTAAAACCACAAACGGTGGGCACAGAATCTGGCGAGCACGATTGGACCATTACGCACTATGTAAGAGATGCTTCTGGCAATGTAATGGCCATTTATACGGAAAATTATGAAGCTTGCAGCAGTTGCCAACAGTCTACTTCTGATTATGTGGCGAGTGTAAGCTTAAGCGAGCAATCGCTTTACGGCAGCGATCGTTTAGGAAACTGGACGGACGGCAGAGCGCAAACTTTTGAGTACAACAGCACGGGGAGTGGAAACTCTACTGTTTTAGTGGAACCTACTGAATTTACAGATGTAACGGTAGCTACTGACTATTACGAAAAACAAAGTGGCCAAAAAGTTTTTGAACTTAAAAACCATTTGGGCAATGTATACAATACGGTGGCCGATTATAAAATCTGGAGCACCAGTACCGAGGAAGAAAGCCTTTTCCGTCACACTTTTACCGATGCCAGCGAAATAAGCCAATGGACCACCACCGCAGGTGCTACTACCAGCCAGGTAAACGAGGAACTTAACGTAAGTTATTCGGACATTGACCAGGGTATCTCCAAAACCATGGAAGTAAGTAGTGATTGCAACTATACGCTAGAATTTGACCTCACTACTCACACCACACTCACACTCAATATTACCGACCAAAACAACAACCTAATACTCACAGACAACTTAACTTCTGTAGCCAATTACACCTATTCCATTACCAATTTAAGTACTTTTGGTAGTGATATGTTAAACGTTTCCATTACTTCTACTGGTACCAGCGGCAGTTTTACGTTAGATGGTATGTCTCTCAGTTCTAGCTGCTCCAACAAGGCTTTAACGGCAGATGTATTAAATGCGAATGATTATTATGCATTTGGTATGCAAATGCCCAACCGTTCTTTTAATGGGGGGGATTATCGATATGGGTTTAATGGCATGGAAAAGGATGAGGAGTCGAAGGGAAGTGGAAACTCTTATACAACATTCTTTAGGCAGTATGATCCTCGAATGGGTAGATGGTTGAGTCATGAGCCAAAACCTGTTTCATGGGAAAGTCCTTACGCAGCATTCAGAAATAACCCTCTTTTATTTAACGATCCACAGGGAGATTGCCCAGATGGAGATTGCCAAACCGTGAAGGGAATGAATGGCGAAAACTACTCAATTCCAAGTACTGCAAAAGTTACCAGTGAGATTAATGGTAAAGTTTGGGCTTTTGAACATGTGGGTAAAGAATACTATTATGATGCAAATACCGATGGTTATAGCACATTGATTGATGGTGAACAATATGACGGTGCTCCCAATAGTTCAGGTGCTGGTTCTTGGAGATATACTGTAGGTAATCCGAGCAAAATGTTTAGTCATTACATATCTCAGGTTGAGACTGACAATGGAATAAGACCTCAAATGAGATTTACTGCAAAAAATGGAAAAACCTATAGTGATAAGGATGGTTGGGGTATTTATGAATCTCCCGAAAATCTTGCTTTTAATACGGGTCAGGATTTCGATGGTCTTAGGAGTGGCATGTATAATCATTACAGTAATAAATACATGGGTAAAACTTGGGCAGACCCTACACCTTATTTAAAAGAGGGGCTCTTCACAGTTGCTACGGGATTAGGTGCTGGGCTAGCCTTCAGAGGACTAGCTCTTTACGCCACATCTCTTACAGCTAGGAGCGCATTCCAATTTAGCAAGTATGGAACTTACGCAGGAAAGACGACAGAGTATTATCAGCTAGCCCGTGCTCCAGCTAACGGCTATGTTTTTGCAAACAAAATCCGTAACGCAGGTTCTCTTTTACCAAAAACTCACCCATTAACACAGTTTGCTCAAAGAGGCGGTATTGAGTTCCTTCAATCCACTACAACAGCGCAAGAGCTAATGTTTATAACAAATGCTTCTGCTCTTGAAAAAATCGGCTCACTAGGAACTATGGGAGGATTTATTTTCTGGGAAACCGTTGGCGATAAGAATAAAAATAATGTAACAGATGCGGTGGAACCAAAAGAATAGAAAAGTATTATTTTTGAAATTAATGTAGACTTATTAAAACCCACACAAAGAGCAGTTTTTATTAAATCTCGAAAATGTTGACATTAACAAATCATTTGCTTCATAAATTTATTCTACAAAAATGAAATTTCTTACAAAATACTTTGGTGGCGGCAAGCATCTTAAAAGCGCGGGGCACTACATTGAATATCTGGACAAGCATATTAATGCTTCTTTTCAGTTTGATATTTTTAGAGAGCGACTGGTTGATATTCAGATATCTCGACAAGAAATGTTTAGTTCATTAAATTATGAAATCTCGGATCCTAAGTCTTATGCATTATTATTAGCATTCACAGCACATCAAAAAAATAACGATGCAAGCTTAAAAAGATTTAAATCATCGTATTTATTTCAAGAGAGCACTGCGCTTAGTTTAACTTCAGAAAATGATAGATATATTATAAAAATCGAACGGAATAACCAGAAGCTTTTTGATACAATCAAATTTGCTGCTGAGAATATTTACTGTTATGACAATTCTACTGAAATAAGCTATGCTTTTCATTTGTTTGATCAAAAGGAAAGATCTGGTCTACTTAGCCAATATATTGGTGACAATTCTATAAAATGGGGTAATGTTACAAAGTAGGGTAATGTTCCTGCTACACGATTTTTCCAAACTGGAGCATTTACTGATCTACAAACCGTAGCTACCGCCCAAGAATTAATGTTTATCACAAATGCTTCTACTCTACAAAAGTCGGGGTCGCTAGCAACTTTAGGTGCTTGGCTTTGGTGGGAAGCTACTGGTGATAAAAATAAAAACAATGTAACGGACTCTGCTGAACCAAAAGAATAATATGAACTTGTTAAACATTTTTAGGAAAAAACAACTTAAATCAATTGGTCATTATGTTGAATATTTGGATGACTATCCAGATGCGAAATTTGAAATGTCAATATTTCGAGATGATATAGTTGATCTTCAAATTGCGCGTCAAGGGTTTTATAAAAAATATAACAACAGTTTTTCCGATGATAAAGGATATGCTATTCTCATTGCATTTACGTATCAGCAAAACTTGGCGAAGTGCTTCGAGAAATTTAAGGCATCAAAACTTTTCGAGACAAGTAGACCATTAGGTTTACAAAAGAAAAACGACAGGTATATAATTGGGATAGAACGAGATCATCAGAAATTATTTGAAACAATTAAGTTTATTTCAGAAGATATATATGGTTATGACCTCTCTACGGATTATCAAGTATCGTTTTATGTAATAGATGAAGAAGGCTATGGTCGTTTGTTAAGTCAATACGTTGGGGACAATTCATTAGGGAAAGTTGTAGGGAAGGTGCACTCAGAAAAGTAAAGTAATACTCCCTAGCCGGTGCGAGCTTGTAGCTCGTGACCGCACAAACCAACAACAAATAGTATTCAATAGCCATAACGGCAAGATTGAATGCGGCTTAATACAAGTATTAGGTATCAAAATACTCCAAAACCCAGCAATAACAAGCTTTGAGAAACTACACTTTTCTCAAAAGTATCGTTCGAAAATTCGAATTCTATTGATTAGAAGGCACTTGAAAAATACAGGATTCTAAGAATGTTATAAAGCTGAAATAATAGTATAAGTTGGAGGACTAATGGAAAACCATTTTACGGGATTAACCATATTTAGTCAGGTTTACAACAATATGCGCGGTTATTATCTAATCTGTCTTGATTAATCTTTTTAAGTTTTGGTTTTACATTAAGTAGTTTGGGATTTTGAGCCACTTCGTTGGGAGTATATAAGACATGGGCATAATGTGGACGATTATTGTTGTAGTCCTCTACGAAAAAGTCGAGTTCTTGCTGTATGGTGGTGGAAAGAATAGGACGGTTCTGAAAGTATCTGCTTTTTAAAATTCGGTAAGGAGCTTCAACTATCGAGTTGGAGAAAACTACATCTCTTAGTGCGATTTTCTTGTCAATGTTAACATGACAGGATTTGATAAAATCATGGATAGTAGTATTGTTATTTTCTGAACCACCATCTACAATTAGATCAAGCGATGGGGTTCGATTTAAATCCACATCAAACTCTGAGTGAATAGCTTCTTTTAGACTATTCAATCTGACATTGGCTGAAAGGATGGTTGATACCTCATACTTAATGATCCTTCGTGAAAAATTGTCTACAACTGTATAGATGTAGAACTTGATATTATCTTCTGTTTTAAAATGAGAAACATCCATATGCCAGATCTCATTAACCGAACTCGCTCGAACTGACTTTTTGGTTTTAGGAACTTTTTTCACAGTTCTCGCTTTGGTAATACCTAATGCTTTGGCGTATCTATACCAAGAGGCAAGAGACATGGAAATATCTGAGTTTCGAATAGCCTTAGCCCAAATAGCTGCAGTTGACCAATGCAGATATTTACGATTAGACATATACCTTTTCAATACTGCTATTTCATTTCTTGAAATCTGTTGTGGAAAGCTCTTAAAACATACACCAAGTAAAGACTGCTGACAGGCATTAAGGCTAATTCTCTTCCAATTTCGATAAGAAGCGGTACTAATTCGAAGTAGTTTACATATACCTCGATGGTTTCCAAAATACTGGGATGTATTGTCTATTAATCTAACCAGCTGTTCTCTGTTCAGCTTGAGAATAGATCGGAATTGGTTCTCTCCAATAAACTGAATTATGGATAGATAAAGACGAAGAAAACTAGTAGCAACTCTTCTTACATGAACAACCCTTTCGTCAAGCAATATTTGCACATCTGAAAAAGAGTTCTCAATCTTAAAGGCATGTTCATCTCCCAAGTGCTTATCAGGTTGTTGGTTTTTCCATCCGTGTGAAGTCGATGGAGGAATCTGGTTTAGAAAATCTTCGGGTAAAAGCTGTTTTTCAATACCCAAAGAAAAACAGGCTTTTACAGAGGAATGATAGGAATTATAGCGACTCATTTGGTTAATCTGAAAAGAGTCGCGAATCTAAATGAAAATTCGAAACGTCTAAACACCTCTAAAATCTTAGGGGTTCTAGGGCTCTCCCTAGCAAGTATGCATATCATGGAGATTTGTTGTCAACGGAATGACATGCAATCTTGCTGGTTTAGCTCATCTGCACGAAAACGCAGTTTTTTTAACTAAGTAGTGAAAATTCATAGAACTATGAACGATTAGGTTTTTTTTAAAAGGGAAGTCATCCCAACTAAGAGCAGAAAATCAATGAATTTAGGTTCGTGTCCTAGTGGGACAAGAACCTTATTGGATTTTTTTAAAAACCCTTGCTCCTTTAAAAATTTGTAGATGGAAATCAGACTTGAAAAAGCCCCGATAAAAGCGAATATGTACATTAATATCTCCAATCAACGCTAAGGTACTAAAAAAACACATTGACCCTCGTATATCCTATGCAGAGCAGAGAAACATATTTAGAACTATATCAATTGGTGACATTTGAAAAATATGATGATCTTACACATAACTAAACGACAGATTATGAAACAAGAAACAGTCTTTAATCGGCTGGATAAGAGAAGTCTATCAGAATTAAACAAGGCGGAAGTACGGGGCTGGGTTATAGACAGGTTATTGGAAATAGAGCACCGCATAAATGAAAAAATAGTCAACCATTTCAGTCCAAAAGACAAAACGGAGTTTACTCAAGTCATGTTAAATAGTTCTGTCTTGGATATGGGAAGCAAGATTAAGGTTCTAAGTAATATCGGCACCTTGGATAATAAAGGTCTTGAAAAAATAAGAAAAATGTGTTCGATTAGAAATGGCTTTGCACACGCTCCAATCCTTACTGCACATAAAATTGTCATTACTGAGAAGGGAATAGATGATGTAGATGTAGGAGCAACCTCTAAGGATATTGTTTCAGTTATGAATGCTAGGGGTAAAATAGAAGCTAAAAACGCTTTTGATGAGTTAGTCAAATTTTGGGAACTCAACAATGAAGTGAGAGAAATGATTTAGCATGAAACTACAACCGTGCAAAAGCATCTTTTGTGGGCTGCGCCAATGGCTTGAATAATCTCATTGAACGGAAAATGAAGAACTTTCGCCACTTGCATCCTACCCCGCTATCATTGCCGCAGTCTAGAACATCTTTATCGGTAGAGCTTTATGGAATACGAAAAACAGGTTGGCTAAATGGTACACAGTGGAGTGGGTCATGTAAGAATACAATTATGAAAATCTCGTTATCTTTGTTTATACATGAAAAAATGGTAGAATGGATGCAATGGAATTGAGAAATAAGTTGCTAGAATATATTAATACAGCTGATACTGGGCTACTCCAACGTCTGGAAGATGTTATTAAAAACTATCGGAAGGAAGATTCAGATACTCTTTTAACTAAGGAGCATCAGGAAATTCTGGATGCTAGACTGGCTAATCATAAAGACAACCCACAAGCTGGACGAAATTGGAGTGAGATTAAAGACGAGCTGTCTGTAAAGTATGGCGTATAACTTAATTGTTAAGCCCGAGGCAGAACAAGATCTATTCGAGGCTTTAAGTTGGTACGAAGAACAGCAAACGGGACTGGAGAATAAGCTATATTCTGAAATATCGGACATATTGGAAGACATTACTCTTTATCCGCATCATTTTCAAGAACGATATAGGAATATAAGAATACGATTCACTCGGAGATTTAAATATGGTATTCACTACACCGTTGAGGGAAATACAATTTATGTTCATGCTATCCTTCATACAAGCAGAAAACCAAGAAAATAATATTCATTCTAATCACCTAATAAGGGCAGTTTCACCTCGTGTTAAGCTGCTTTTTTTGTTTCTTTGAATCACTAAATTTGAAGTAGTTCTTTGAAAAGTATAAAACCCTTAGGGTTTTAACTCTTTGGGATGGTAATCCCAGGTAGATCCTATACGGGCTCTGAGGGACATAGGTATGGATTTCAAGGACAAGAAATGGATGATGAAGTGAAGGGTAATGGTAATAGTTTAAGCTTCAAATACCGAATACATGATCCTAGGATTGCAAGATTTTCAAGTCTTGATCCTTTGGCATCAAAATACCCTCATAATTCACCGTACGCATTCTCTGAAAACCGAGTTATCGATGGTATTGAACTTGAGGGAGCCGAATGGTTATTGATTATATATAGTCCATCCCTGTCAGCTCGTTTTGCAGAGGCAAAAACTGCAAATGATTTATACGAAATGCGAGTGGTCACTCATTATGCACGTACACATCACTTTAAAGATGACTATGGACTATGCTCAATAGGCTTGACTAAAAACTCAGCGGCAGCCCAATTGTTCTACAGCAAGGATTACCAAGACGGAGTAACTGTTAGAATGATGACATGGAAGGATAATGACGTTAAGACAGGGGCAATAGTTCCTGGAGGAAATTTCACCTTTCTCCCATCATCTGGAGATCTACCTAGAGACGCACTTTATCCAGTAGATGTAAAATACGGTTCAGGGTTTTATGGAAATGAGGATTTTATTGGTCTAAAAGGTGTAAGTACTTCCGTTGATGCATTAGTAGGAGGTGGAGGAGCTAATGGTGAAGGCTACATCAAGGGGTTTGGATACGTTACATATATGTCCTCATTCAAGTCTGCCGGTCTATCCGGTGGAGCTGAGGTTGATTTCGAGTTGAGTAATAGAGCGGATTTTAGAGCCAAATGGGGCTCTACTAATTTTGCAAATCCAGAAACATTCAATGGTGATGGAGTACTAAATATGCTTGATTTGGATTTAGGGGAAGCCAGTATTGGATTTGGCACATGGAACGATGCAAACTTTGAGTGGTGGGGTTCGGTTTTTACAGTGGGCTATGGACCGAGTATAGGGTTAACAGAAACCAGTGATACCAAGACAACCATACTATTCCCATCTATGAAGAATTATTCAATAAAACAGTCTGAATGGAAAGCAAATTATTATGGTGGTTGGAACTGGAAGAAAAACACAGTCGATGAGAGCTCAGATATGATAATAGGTGATGAAAATTAAATGAGCTATGCATAACTTCTTCAACAAGTATAAGCTTATTATCATTCACCTTTGGTTCGTTGTGAGCTCAATTATACTTGTAAATGGCTATATTGAGCATAAGTGTAAATACTGTACCGATATTCAGTATGGTGTATTTGTATTATCCTCTGTTATTCTCTTATCCTTTTACCTACAGCGTTACTTTTTAAAAAGAAAAAACAAATGATAAGATATTTATCCATCTCGTTCCTGATAACTGCTTATGGCTGTAGTATTACAAATCAAGACAAAACATGTTATCATTGCAGTTATGATATGATCGATCAAAAGCTTTGCTTAAACAATGGGAAATTTCAGTTTAAAGAAATCGAGTTAGATCGAGAAATCATGATTGAAGGCAATTATGTTGTCAGCGGGGATACATTGATATTGAATAAAGACGTTAAAAGTAAAAAACACCACTTTTCGGGTGAGCTATACTTTCTAATTGATTCGGAAAAGCTGTGGTATCTAACTAATGATAAAAAATCGAGTTTGTTCTTTGAAATAGGTAATGTTTACTCTGTTAAAAGCAAATAAAATCTATAAAAAATTAAGGGTTTAGCCTGATCGTTCTTTTAACGGTGGAGATTACCTATGCTAACCCCTTATCAGTTTGCAAGCGATCAACCGATTTGGGCCATTGATGTGGATGGATTAGAAAGAAAAATTGTCATCCACAAAATACAAGGATCGTATCAAAATGGAGGGTAATGCTACAAAGTAGTGATGAACAACAAAACAAACAATAAACCCTTAATTATCAATTATTAAGAAAACCCAAACGAGATAAAACCCGCCAACCCATTACACCAAAACACCATTTTTAAGCCCACAAACAAGCTTAAAATCGTTCTTTTCAATCATCATGTTACAAATTAGTGGTATTCAAAAACACATTAAAAACTTGACTCTGTTCTCCCTAGCAACACGATACCTTATTCTGTTTAATATCGTTTTAGCCATTTTATCATCAGCGGTTTTAATAGTTTATTTGATATCGAGTACTTCGACCACCACCAACACTTATCATTGCTTTCTTTTCTTCAAGATCCTGAAGATCTCGAGTTGCAGTTGCCTTTGATACCTTGGTAATAGCTACGTACTTCTTAGCACTGATTCCATTTTCAAAGCTATCGGGTCCTCCATTTAACATTTTGTTAATTACCAGTAGTTGGCGTTCATTAAGGTTGTCTTGGTATTGACTCAAAAATTTAGTTTTTCTCAACACAAAATCTATTTGTATCTCTGTTTGTGATAAAGAATCCAATAGCATTTTAACAAAATACTTCAGCCAATCTGTGATCTCATTGGAACGCTGTGCCTTTTCCAGAGCTTTGTAGTAAGCCTTCTTGTTTTGCTCTATAGTCTGAGAAATACTTATTAGAACAGGTTTCCCTGCGCTTTGAGAAAGAGCTTTTTCCGAAATAGCCCTTCCTATTCTTCCATTTCCATCTTCAAATGGATGAATAGACTCAAAATAGAGGTGAGTAATTGCGGAGCGTATGGGAGCTTTTCGAATTTCAGCAACTCCTCTCGGGGCTGTATCATTATACCAAAGTAGAAAAGCTTGCATTTCTTCCGGTACTCTTGACGAAGGAGGAGCCTCAAAGTGAACCGTCTCTTTACCTACACTTCCTGAAACCACTTGCATGGGCTCTTCATGAAATCGCCAGGCACCAATAGTGAGTCTGCGGTTATCGGCCATAAGCATTTCATGCCACGAAAAAAGGCTTTCCTCGGTTAAAGGATCTGCAAAGGTATTTCGTAAATCGACCATCAATTCACCAACCCCTAGTGCTCTTTTATCTCGAATTTGTGGAGGTTTTTGATCTAGACCTAGTCTATTACGAATAGAGTAAATAACATCAGGCCTACTCACATACTCTCCCTCTATTTCAGATGTTTTGATAGCTTCAGCGACCATCCTATCAATGAAAGCTTCCATTTTGGTATGTTCCGGCATAGTTTTCAAAATACCGCTTATCTCTCCCGATCGCTCAGCATAAGCCAGAAGATCATCCTCTATTTCGGAGAGTTCATAACGGAATTTAGGCCAGTCTTTTTCTTTCCAATTGTAGTTCATGAGCCGATTACAACATCTATTCGGCTCAAATTTAACTAAAATATGAGCCGATTACGAAAATTATTCGACTCATGACCCTTATCCAAACTCTCCATTCCCTGACTTGAGACTAGCATATTCTAGTCTCGTCTATCTTCGCAACTCCGATGAATTGTCGCAATTTCTCATATCAGCAAACGATTTCAAAAAAACCGTTTGTCGGGAGCAGGGGTAACGTCACAAGGTAATAATGAACAATAAAACCTTGAAAATCAGACAGTAAAATAATTAAAATAGAATCCAACAACCGACTTTACCAAAACACCATTTTCAAGCCCGCAAACAAGCTTAAAATCGTTCTTTTCAATCCTCGTGTTATAAATTAGTGCTATTCAAAAACACATACATCCAAAGAATTGATAAAAGCTATTCAGGAATATCCGGAAAGCAGAAGAGATTGGCTATTGCATAAATTTTGGGAAGCAGCCAACCGAACCCGGAGAGGAAAACAGTATAAAGTTTGGAAAGACGGTTTTCATCCCGTGATTTTAGATACGGCTCAAAAAATTAAACAAAGGGTCAACTACATTCATAAAAATCCTGTAAAAGCAGAATGGGTATTTCATGAAAGAGATTGGATAAATAGCAGCTACAACAGCTATGAGCAACAAAGTTACTTAAGCAATGTTGAATTGCATATCTTAACTTGAGCTAAGGAAAAAAGATGCGCCTAAGCTCAGAATACGATTGAAGAAGCTGTTTTTTTACAATATCTAAAACCAACTACAAATAATTAAACTACTTTTGCAAAGCCTTTAAAGCCGGAGCTGACTTTTCTTCTGTTCTAATTATACAAAGCTAAACAAGAGGCGAATAGTTAACAACAATATTATTTTTATACCCTTCCCCTTTCATCCTTTGTGCAGAAGACCTTACGCGACAGGAATATTCGTAGAAGTATCGCGCATAATCAATTATCTATTACCTTCGTTAATGGATAAGTATCTTCACAATACAGATGGTACAAGAAGAGCAGATAGAACGGTAAAGCTTACACTTTTATCAATTAACAATTAAAAAACGAGAAGTAATTTATGGCAAGATCCCAGGAAACATTCGGTAAAAAAGAACGGGAAAAGAAAAAACAGCAGAAAAAAGAAGCTAAGCTTAAGCGCAAGGCGGAAAGACAAGCCAATGATGAACCCAAAGGAGACAACATTACCTATGTAGATAAATATGGGAATTTCTCCGACACCCCTCCACCTCCTACAGAAAAGGTAAATGCTGAGGATATCGTTTTAGGTATTCCAAAAAGGGAAGATATGGAAGAGGAAATGGATGTAGAACGCAAAGGAGTAGTTACCTTTTTTAATGAATCTAAAGGTTACGGCTTTATTAAAGATAAGGCAAGCCAAGAGAGTGTGTTTGTACATATAAACAATACCACAGAACCGATTGTAGAGCAAAACATGGTAACCTTTGAAATAGAAAAAGGACCTAAAGGGCCTACTGCAGTTAATGTAAAAGTGATTCGTTAAGCCAATAAACAAACCCGTTTAGATACGCTCAACTTTTAAAAACCACACAGCAAAGATGTTTTCGTCCAACACCTTTGCTGTGTGACTCATAGGAATTGGATAATTGATGGAAATCTATCCCCCCTACTCCAATTTCTTTATTCTTCATCTTCCTCTTATGGATTGATTTTCTTGTATCAAGTGTTTGTTTTGTTTTATACAAAAAAAGGCTATCTATAAATTTCAACCATTCCTCGAATTTTTTCTCACTCAGAGAGTAGCTGAAAAAACGCGTACAAATCAACAACCAAAAAGAAACTAAACGATTACAAAATCACATTCTCTTTTCTCGCACTCATTTCTTATTTTTTTTTGATGTAGTTATATTCTTACGTATTCGTATATTTGATATGCACGCATCATAATCACATGAATTACCTCGAGCAAGAACTCTACTCTTTAATTCAAAAAGATCACGAGATTTTCAATTTTATCCAAGATTCTGCTCTGGATGGAATGTGGTACTGGGATTTGGAAAAACCTGAGGAAGAGTGGATGAATAAAAGGTTTTGGGCTACCCTAGGGTATAACCCTAACCAAATGCCTCATAAATCCAGTGCCTGGCAAGATATCATACATCCTGAAGATCTAAAACTTGCTATCGGAAATTTCCAAAAACATTGTGCAGACCCTAACCACCCTTACGACCAGGTAGTTAGATACACGCATAAAAAAGGACATCAAGTTTGGATTCGATGTAGAGGAATGGCTGTAAGAGATGCCGAAGGTAAGCCGATAAGGATGCTTGGTGCTCATACGGATGTTTCTGCAGAAAAAGAAAACAGCCTAGAGCTGCAAAAACGCATTGCCCGGTACGATCATATTATTAGCGGAACTAATTTAGGCACTTGGGAATTTAACCAAACTACCGATGAATATATTGTGAGCACACGTTGGGCTTCCATAATCGGTTTAAATCATTCTGAACTCGAGCTAGATAAAATTAACCCGCTAACGCTCAATGTTCATCCCGAAGACATCCGCAAATCCAATTTACAGTTGGAAAACCACTATCTAGGAAAGGAAAATTTTTACGAATGTGAACTTCGCGTGAAGCACAAAAACGGAAGCTGGATTTGGGTACACGATAAAGGAAAAGTTTTTGATTGGTCAGAAGAGGGAAAGCCCCTATGGATTATTGGCTCTCGCTTAGATATCTCTCAACGAAAACAACTCGAAGAAAGAGAAAAAGAGATTCACGCTCAAAATACCTTGTTCATAGATCAAGCACCTTCTGCTATAGCTATGTTTGATACGGATATGAGGTATTTAGCCGCTTCCAAAAAATGGTATAAAGACTATAATCTAGGACCAGAAAGTGTTATTGGAAAATCGCACTACGACATATTCCCTGAAATTGGTGAAGAATGGAAAGTGCATCACCGAGCCTGTTTAAAAGGCCGCATTGAAAGAGCTGATGAGGATAAATTTGTACGTGAGGATGGTTCCATTCAATGGATCACTTACGAGGTAAGACCCTGGTATACACAACAA
This sequence comes from uncultured Owenweeksia sp., assembly GCA_964485405.1. Lineage (GTDB taxonomy): Bacteria > Bacteroidota > Bacteroidia > Flavobacteriales > Schleiferiaceae > CAKZNE01. Next base: position 16,957 of record CAZAJG010000010.1, read on the forward strand.
AACACCGTTGGAGGGTTATTAATGTATACAGCAGATATTACAAAAATAAAAGAGGCTGAAAAACAAGTAAGATCACTTTTAGATGTAGCCACAAGCCAGAATAAAAGACTGCTCAATTTTGCCCATATCGTTTCTCATAATCTACGGTCGCACACTGGTAATTTGACTATGTTGTCAGAAATTATGGAAAGTGAAGAGGGTTTCTCAACAGAGAATGAAGTTTTTAACCTATTGAGTAACGCCATCCAAAATTTAAGCGAAACCGTGATGAATTTACACGAAGTAGCTGTAATGAACTCAAGTACGGCAGAAAATTTGGTAAATGTAAACGTACTTGCTCATGTAAACGGTGCTATTAAAGCGGTTCAAGGAATCATCATCGAATCCAAAGCAAAGATTGAAATTGAAATTGATCCAGAATTAGAAGTAAGTGCTTTACCTGCGTACATGGAGAGTATCTTTCTAAACCTTCTTACCAATGCCATCAAATATGCTGCTTCTAACCGGCATCCAGTGGTAAAGCTACAGGCTAAACCAAATGGAACAATGGTGGAGTTAAGTGTGAGCGATAATGGCCGAGGAATTGACTTGAATTTACACGGAGATAAGATTTTTGGAATGTATAAAACTTTCCACAATCATAAAGATTCCAGAGGATTGGGATTATTTATGATTAAAAACCAGGTAGAATCCATGGGAGGAGATATTGAAGTGCACAGTATCGTAGATGAAGGAACAACATTTAAAATTGTATTAAATGACAAAAAGTATTGATTTAGCCTGTATTATCGATGACGATCCAATTTACATTTTCGGACTAAAGAAGATGATGAAATTGGTAGATCTTTGCGAGAGTTTTATGATTTTTCATAACGGTAAAGAGGCAATTAATGCCCTAAAGCCTTTATTGATTAGTGGAGAGAACTTGCCAGATGTAATACTCTTAGACATAAATATGCCCATTATGGACGGCTGGCAATTTTTAGACAGCTTTATTAAAATCCCAACACAGAAGAAGATCATTATTTATATGGTTACCTCCTCAATAGACCCTAGAGACATAGATCGTGTAAAAAAGTATGAAGAAATTACAAATTATGTTGTTAAGCCTGTTTCCATCGAAAAGCTAAAGCAACTAAAAGAAGAACTCGTTCGTAAAATAGGGCGTTCGAATAAGTCCTAACCTTATACATACATCCACCAACCTAGCTATACAACCCTGTTAAGGGAAAGAGAGCTCATGTAGTAGGTTTACAACTCAAGACGTAGTCTTTATCTTACAAAAAAGACTTTGCTTATATTTACCCCTTTCCGCTTATAATCAATCTATGTCAGAATTCTCGGTAAGACGAGTAAAGTTAGCCTTTACCCTTTCGTTATTTACAGCAGCTTTAGCCTTTGTTTGGCTAATTATAGCATACTTTTTACAAATGACAGAACTGGCCGTTTATATCGGTGTTACAGTTCTTTTATTTCTTGTATCTGCCCTTATTTCTAAAAAAGGAAGCCTTACGCTTTCTCGAATCATTTATATGCTCGCCTTAAATGTGAGTGTATCCTTAACCGCCTCCTATGTAGGCAAAGCAGGTAGTGTAGAGTTTGTGCTCATGTTTGCTATGGCGTTGCCATTTATCATGTTTTCTTTTAGAAGAGAAAAGCATTTTATTATGCTCTTTACCGGGTTTTCTATTATTCTTTGGTTACTCCTGTACGTAACTGATTTTAAGCTTTACTCCAATTCTGCTATGGATGCAGAGATTGCTGGGCGCGTTGTTTACCCATTCTCTATCGCCAGCACCATCATTCTCGTTACCTTCCAGCTAATTTACTTCTCTTTATTAAACGCTCGGTTTTATGGAGAAATACACGAAAAACGAGAAGAAGCCATAGAAGCTTCAAATGCCAAGTCTCAGTTTTTAAGCACTATGAGCCATGAAATACGCACCCCACTAAATGCAATTATTGGCCTTTCGCATATTTTAGGAGACTCTAAACCAAGGCCTGACCAAGAACAGAATATTGAAGCCCTAAACTATTCTGGTAAAATCCTACTAAACTTATTGAACAATGTATTGGACTTTAGTAAAATGGAATCTAAAACCATTGACTTAGATCCTATACCCACTAATATTGAAGCTGCCGTTAAGCAAATCAAAAAAATTCATGAAGCCAATTGCCTGCGCAAAGGCATACACATGAAGGTAGATATAGATGAAAACCTCCCTCTCGTTTTTTTAGATGTAGTCCGCTTCAATCAAGTCGTAAACAACCTCATTTCCAATGCAATTAAATTTACCGAAAAAGGCTCGGTTACACTCCGAATAACCAAAGAGGAAGAAGGAGACGACAGCGTAAGCTTAAAAACCGAGATAATAGACACTGGAATAGGTATATCTCCAAAGCAGCAAGAAAAAATATGGGAAGCTTTTACCCAAGCCTCGGCTAGTACCAATAGACTATATGGTGGAACTGGCCTGGGTTTGCCTATTGTTAAAAAGATTGTTGAAGCTATGGGCGGATTGGTACGAATTAAAAGCGAAATGGGTAAAGGAAGTTGTTTTTACTTTGGCGTAAAATTGAAGAAGGCGACTCACAAAGAGCTGAATAAAACCAAGGAAAAGATTCAACATGACCTTAAGGGTAAAAAAGTACTCTTAGTAGAAGACAATGAAATCAATATTATGGTAGGCAAACAAATCCTGGAAAAAGCTAACCTTAAAGTAAGTGTAGCTAAAGATGGATTAGAAGCGGTGGAAGAGGTAAAAGCTAACCATTACGATGCTGTCCTAATGGATATTCAAATGCCGATAATGGATGGATACACAGCCTCTAGTGAGATTCGGAAATTCAACACTACCTTACCGATTCTGGCACTATCTGCATCTGTATTTATGGAGGTAAAAGACAAAATACATCAGAGTGGTATGAATGGGTTTATCTTTAAACCTTTTGAGCCCGAGGATCTACTGAATCAAGTGGAAGAGGCGGTAAACAATCCATTAAGCGAAGATTAAAATGGCTTGAAAGCTAAATATCGTTTAAGTCGTGAATTGGAATTTAGATTTAGGCCGTTTTAGGACTGCCACTTGTTCTAGAACGAAAATACTTTCTACTCACCACAAGCATCCCAAAATTCTCTCCGTCCTCCTTTCCTAAATGTTTATGGTGCACTTTGTGCCCTTTCCTCAATCCTAACAAATACGGGTTTTTAACATTTTTAAACCACTTAAACCGTTGATGAATGAGTACATCATGTACTAAAAAATAGGCCAATCCATACATCAAAATTCCCAAGCCAATAAAAAAGAGATAGTTAAGTTCTGGAGTAACTCCAAAATAAAAAAGAGCAATACTTGGGATTGCAAAAATCACAAAAAAAGCATCATTTTTTTCAAAAACTCCTTGATACTTTGGTTGATGATGGTCTTCATGCAAATACCACAAAAAACCATGCATTACATATTTATGCGTGCACCAGGTTATACCTTCCATAATAAGGAAAGTAGCAAGCGTAACTAAAATATAAATCAAGTAATCCATTCTTAAATTCTTGTGCGCTAAATTATGTTTAATTTGAATCTCACATACGATTTAAACAGAATAACTGCCTTACCTGGATTAGAAACCCGTGTACGACTATTTAGGATCTGTTCGCTATTTCTCGCTTTTAACTTTTTAAGTAGTCTGAGGTAATAACGATAGGCTAAATAAACCCCAAACCTAGATTCTACGGGAAGCTGCATAATCCCTTTAAAGGCTTCTCCAAATTCTTCTTCAATATCCTCAATGATCTCTGCTTTCACCTCATCCGTAAGCTCATAGTTGGCCACATTTGGGAAATACGAACGACCTCTTTCTTCAAAGTCATCTTTAATATCTCTCAAAAAGTTAACTTTTTGAAAAACTGTACCCAACAGCATAGCCGGGGCCTTTAACTGTTCAAAAAGCTGTTTATCTCCATTTACGAATACATGCAAACACATAAGTCCTACAACATCCGCAGAGCCGTATATGTATTGCTCATATTCTTCCTGAGATTGGTATTCAGTTTTATCTAAATCCATTCTCATACTTGTCATAAAAGCTTCTACCATTTCATGTAAATCATAACGATTTACTACTTCTTGAAATGAGTTTAGAATGGGATTCATGCTAATTCCTCTTTCTACAGCCTTTTCATAATCCGCTTGAAATTCATCCAAAAGCTCTTCTTGATTATGATCGTAAAAAGTATCTACAATTTCGTCTGCATAGCGTACAAAGCCATAAATGGCATAGATAGCCGGACGAATGGATGGTGCCAATAAACGAATACCTAAAGAAAAGGAAGTACTGTAATTTCTTGTAACAAGTTTACTACACTGATAACTCGATGAATCAAATAGCTGTTTCATAATAGGGTTGGTTTTTTGTAATTAACTCACTCACTACTTTGCCTGAAATGATTGAAGGTGGAACACCTGGACCTGGCACCGTTAATTGCCCAGTAAAATATAAGTTTTTAACCTTTTTGCTCTTCAGTTTAGGACGTAAAATATGAGTTTGAAGTAAAGTATTTGCTAGGCCGTATGCATTGCCTCGGCAAGAATTATACTCCGATTTAAAGTCTTTAACACAGAAGGATTCATGGAAGATTATATCCTCTTTTACAGACTCTCCCGTAAGTCTCTCCATCCTTTCCATAATCATATCAAAATACTGTTTACGAATCGCTTCCGTATCTTCCAGATCTGTAGCTAATGGAATAAGAAAGATTCCCGCTTCTTTTCCATCAGGAGCACTAGAAGCATCCGTCATACTAGGGAAACTGGCATAGAAAAGTGGATCTTTTGGCCATGCGGGCTTATCATATATGGTTTGCACATGCTCGTTAAAATCAGTATCGAAGAAAAGGGTATGGTGAGATAGTTTTTTTAATTTTTTACCAAAGCCCACATAAAAGAGTAGAGCGGATGGCGCAAAGGTTTTCTTTTTCCAATACGATTCTGAGTATTGACGATATTGCTGAGGAAGTAAGGATTCTGTGTGATGATAATCTGCACCGCTCAATAGAATATCACAAGGAAAATCACCTTTATCCGTTTGAACAGACTTTACTTCACCTTTTTCAATCTCTATATTTTTTACAGGGCAATCGTTTACAATTTGCACACCCATTTCTTCAGCTAATGCCACCATAGCCTTAACCACTTCATACATACCTCCATGTGGATGCCAAGTTCCAAGTTTAAAATCAGCATAATTCATAAAGTTGTAAAAAGCTGGCGTATTGCTTGGTTTGGCTCCTAAGAATAAAACCGGAAACTCTAAAATCTTCCTCAGTTTTTCATGCTTAATGTAGCGAGATACTAGCTTGTTAATGGTATCTACAAACTCACCTAGTTTGAAGGCTGTTTTTGGCGTTACAATCTCAAACAGGTTTTCTCCCGGTTTATACACCAAATCCTTAATAGCAATGTTGTAGTTGATTCCCGCTTTATCAATAAACTTTTGAAGTTGCTCGGCACTCCCCGGCTCTACTTCTTCAAAGGTTTTCTTTATTTCTTCAAAAGTTCCGGCTACAGAAATGGAATCATCTTCTCCAAAATATACTTGATAAGCTGGGTCAAGTCTTTCTAAATGGTAATAGTCTGCCGCAGATTTATTAAAGTCGTTGTAAAAGGTTTCAAAAACATCCGGCATCCAATAAAAAGTGGGGCCAATATCAAAAGTGAAGCCTTCTTTCTTTAATTGTCTTGCTCTACCTCCACTACTCGTATTCTTCTCTACTACAGTTACCTTATAACCCGCTTTAGCCAAATAACAACTGGCTGAAAGGGAAGAAAAACCTGCACCTATTATAACTATGTTTTCGTTCATAATTTCTGTTTAAAGGAGCTCGGCCAGATCAATTTTTTCTAATCTTATTCTATAATTAAACCTTATCAGGATCAAAAAATAATCAATTTTTTCTTTTGAACCTTTAAACTCCTATTATTTTACTTTAAATCTTACTCCAGCTCGAAAGAGTCTTGTTTTTTAAAGCTAATTTTCAAACGCTTCAAAACACATTTTGTTCAACCTTTTGTTACTAAAAGTTAAACAACTTTAAACAAAATGCGATTTTCAATACTTCTTTTTTTCTAAACCCTTATTTTTCAATACTTAAGAAAGGGCGTTGTTTTAAGTTAAATAATTGTTAACCGATAAACCTTTCGGTTTGGATCAACTCAATCTCACTGCTCTTCCATAAATTGGTATTTTCGATTTCCGCACAACGTATAAATCTCCCTTCAACCTCATGATGTTTCAAGAGCGTTTTTTAACCAAAAGAGTAGATAATAGTCCTCTAGTTGTATTTAGAGTGTTCTTTGGCTTACTAATAGCTTTAGAAGCTTGGGGAGCGATAGCCACTGGTTGGGTGAGACGAGCTTTTATTGAACCTGAGTTTACCTTTCATTTTATTGGCTTCAACTTTTTGCAACCCCTTCCGGGGAATGGTATGTATTATTACTTCGCCTTTATGGGTTCCCTTGGCATACTGATTATGTTGGGGTATAAATATAGATTGGCCATAGTAGGATATGCCACGCTTTGGACTTCTGTATACCTGATGCAAAAAACCTCTTACAACAATCACTACTATCTACTTATGTTGCTTTTGTGGATTATGTGTTTTTTACCGGCTGCAAAAAATTTCTCCTTAGATGCAAAGAGGAATCCGTCTATCAAAAAAAACAGCATGCCCAATTGGGTAAATATATTTATCATTCTTCAACTTTGGATGGTTTACACTTATGCTTCTGTAGCTAAGTTATATCCCGATTGGTTAAATGGGCGAGCCCTAGAAATACTCATGTTGGGTAAAAAGGATTTTTGGTTGATCGGAGAAGGACTTCAAAGTCATACCGTGCATTTAGTAATCGCTTACGTAGGCATTCTATTTGACGGGCTTGTAGTGCCAGCATTGCTTTGGAAAAGAACCCGAAAATATGCTCTTCTCTTTTCTATCATCTTTCATATAGCTAACTCTATCATTTTTCATATCGGTATATTTCCTTTTCTCTCTTTAGCTTTTATCCTCTTCTTTTATCCACCCCAAACCGTTCATTCTGTTTTTCTTAAAAAATGGAAAACCTTTTATCAAGGAGATGAAAGGGAGAAGAAGGTTTCAAAATGGGGTTTTGCCTTAGCGGGAATTTACCTGCTATTTCAGCTCATCTTACCCTTAAGGCATTGGTTTATTAAAGACAATGTATTGTGGACAGAGGAAGGGCATCGGCTAAGTTGGAGAATGATGCTTCGAACCAAAGGAGGCTATATCAATTTTATGGCAGAAGACAAAAACACGGGAGAGCGCTTTCGCATTCCACATAAACAATACCTCTCAATTAAACAGCAGCGAACCATGCCTTCTAAACCCGACATGATTTGGCAAATGGCACAATTCTTAAAAAGGGAGTATCAAGAAAAAGGGAAAGACATTAGCATTTATGCTAATGGTGCTATTTATATAAATGGGGGGTTCTATCAACCGTTTATTGATGCCCAGGTAGATCTTACCCAAGTGCAATGGAGTCCCTTTAAACATAGCCCTTGGATACTACCCAGTGGTGATTACTTTAAAGCATCAAAAAATAAAAAACCTTGACTCCAGAAAACTGGAATCAAGGTTTTAAATTCAAGAATAAATAGAGTTTAGTGCTTCACTAACCTACGGTTAGCTAAATAATCTCCACTTTCTATTTGCAGTATATATGTGCCTTTTGCGATAGATCTGATATCTAAATCCGTTCTATGCTTATTTTCTAATGCACTTTCTTCCCATATCATAATCTCCTTTCCACTTAAGTCTAATAGACGGATAGTGGCCGAAGACGAGGATAAGGCATCAAACCCAACACTTACTTGGTTGGTTGCTGGATTAGGGAATACCGTTAAGCTTTGGCTCAGAGGATTCTCATTTAAGCTAATGCCTTGTGTACTGAAAGTTTGCGTTATGGAATCTGAACCACAGGCATTGCTCACAATCAAAGTAACCGTCCAACTGCCGTTGGAAGTGTAATCATAAGATGGAGAAACACCTGTTCCAGTATTTCCATCACCAAATCTCCAAGTGTAGGTAATTCCTGCACCTGTAGATGCACTTCCGTCAAAGGACACGGTTTGAGTAGTAAGTCCTGCAACACCAAGAACCGGAGTAGCCATAGCCGCAACTGGAGCCCCAAGGTTTCCAGTATTGAAAGTAAATGGTCCAACCCATACACTGGTATCAACTGCACAAATATCTCTTACATAAAACTCATAAGAAGTATTTGGGCTTAAGCCAGTGATCAATTCTGGGCTTGTAGCATTACTTACTTGATTTCCGCTACCTAAAGCAAAACCGGTAGTATCCCACTCTATTTGAGAGGAGATGGTAGTACCTGGAGATGTCCAGCTTAACTCCACGCTATCGCAACGGATAATGTTAGCCGCTAGAGTACTAGGCGGTGTACAAACCGTATAAGCGCTTACGCAGAAGTTGTCTACATAAAAATCAAGACCATACGTTTGAGGATCTAGTGGACCGGTAAAGAAGTTTACACCATTAAACTGTAGCGGTTGCCCTGTATTGGCATCCGAATAGTTGTAACCTAAACCAGTAGACGCTCCTGCATATTCAAACCAAATGGAATCGTTATCTAAATCAATAATCGTTTTCATTTCGTCCCACTGACCTTGATTGTAGTTAAACGTTCCTACAACAGTTGCTGCAGCAGAATGTTGAATCTGTGCTGTACCATTTGGTTCAAAATACAATTCTGCGTTCCAAAGGTTGTTGGCAGTGCTCGTATCATGGTTTTGTTGAATGTTGTAGTAAGCACCAAAGCCACTCTCTACATACATATCAAAACGCACTTCCCATATACCGCTATCAATGGTATCAAAATAAGCCACTAAATCTGCTACGCCATCTGTTCCTTGGTCTGTAACTCTCAACGAATTTGGAGAACTTACGGATTGAGTTGTGCTAAATTCAGCATCACCCCAAGCTGCGGCTCCTCCATTTTGCCATGGAATAAATAAAGCAGACTGTTCAAAATCGCTTCCTGCAACATAAGCATCCATACTATCGCATGGTACGGCTACTGGACAAAGATTCATCGGACCTACTGCAAAACTTGTATCACCAGGGGTACACTCTACACGGTAGTATACATCTAAACATACGTTTTGAACCATATTACTGATAACAGTTGAGTTCACGTTGTTTAGTGAAACGGTGGTTCCTGAACCTAAGGCAAAGCCTTGTGGTCCATACTCTACCAAGAAATTAGCCGTTGCTGCGTAGCCTACTGTATCAAATGTTACTTCAGCCGAGCTGCTCGTTAAAGCCTCCACATCCATAAACAGAGGTGTAGCACAAGTAGGAATTACTACAGTAACGGTAACCGTATCTCTAAATGTAGCTCCACATTTTACCAATTCTGCCACGTACTCAAAAGTACCTGAACTGGCGTATGGCCCTCCATGAAACTCCGGATCTGTAGTTACTTGTGTTCCATTCAACGTCCATTGGAAACCACTTACTGTGCCTCCTGCTGGAACTGAAACGCCTGCATTTACATCATTCGGATCCTGAGGAGAAGTTGCAGAAGAAACCCATCCCGTAGAACTATTTAAGTCATCTCCTTCTAAACGAATACCTGCTGTACTTCCAGAAGCCGGAGGGGCTCCTGTCCAATCGCTGGCTGTAACTGCTGCTGCTGCTGGGAAGGTATAAGTTGCCCCATATGCTACAGCATCTACGATATTTCCGTTAGGATCTTTTAAGATCCTACCTGCACCACCAGTAGAACTGTAAGTTGTAGTGGAACCTCCTCTTCCATCATAAACAAAATTCGCAGGATCATCTGCTGTACCGGTTTGCCCAGTCATGACAATACATGTACCATTTGCACTTAAAACTGTTCCAGCATTAAAGGTGAAAGTACTGTTTAACGCAGTAGCACTCCATTGCTCTAGTGTATAACCAACTAAATCAGAATTTGGCACTCCTGTAATTTCAATATAGTCGTCCGCAGTAAGATAACTAGGCCATCCACCAATAGGTATTCCCGCTGTTGTTGATCCTCTCCAATGACAAATCTCTGACATAAAGAAATCACCTCCTGGGAAAAATGGAGACTTAGCTGTAATCTTCACTGAATCCGTAGAGTTTATAATGAAAGCCGATTGCGGACTTACCGTCAGTATGGAGTCTACATCAACTGTAATTGATACTAATGTATCGTTCAATACTAGATTGTTATCCGGATTCGTACTGATGTAAGCATCCAACTGATACGTTCCCGGGATAGACATATCTATACTATTCACCGTAACGATAAGCGTATCTAACGGATTTAGCGTTCCCATATTCTGGGTAACAACTCCTGAAGTATTTACGGGTCCCGTAACCGCGTAATTGATCGTCAATGCATTCACAGAGAAGTCTACTGCTGGCCCAATAATATTCTCAATAAACAAGTCTATTGTATCATTAACCGTTAAGCAAGGGTCTACTCTAAATTGACCATCAATTAAAGCTAAATCACCTGCTACCGGAGTATATTCATCCGCTCCCATATCTGGTGTAGTGGTTGAACGTACATCTCCGTCTATATCATCTGTAATACCTACAGTATTATCTCCAATATCATTAGCTAAGCTGCCTATCAAGTGAAGATCTTCTCCAGAGCTTGCAAAAATGGGGTCTCCTTCTACAGAGTTTGCATTGCGTAAAACATCACCTGTTTGCCAAGCTGCTAAATCTGCATATACTCCGCCTGTTCCAACATCAAAAGGATTCGCTCCTGTACTGTAGTATAAATTATAGTCTACTACATCTGCAGCCAATAAATCATCGTCTGATTCAAAAGCAAAGTCGTTGCTTGAAACAAAAACGTTGTTGCGGATATCCGTGTTAATTTGATCGTTAATTCGGATTCCCGGATTACCCTCTGAGGTATTGTGGAAAATATCTGTTTCCTCATAATCCTGAACATACATTCCATAATCTGCAGACGAAGCGAACATATTATTAGCGATCAGCGAACGGGTAGTAGCAGATGTACCATCGTTTCCATCATTCAAATAAAATGCCCAATCTGGAGCAATAGCACGGTTTCCAATAATTTGATAATTATCAATATCTCCCAGGAACAATGCATCTCCCTGCGTATTATTTAAACTATCAATATCGTTTCCGCTAATTAGAATATTGGTTTGTCCATCTACCTCTATACCGTGATCATCTGTATATCGAATAATGTTACCCTGCACTACATGGCCCGTATTAGCAGCTGCACTGTTTGCGCCTCCCGCGAGATGAATACCTGTTTCACCACCAGTAATACGGTTGTTTTGAATGGTAACATTATTTGCGTTATTACCCGTTGTCGTTTCGGCTGTTAGGCTTCCACTTGATACAATACCAATAATATCGGTAGCCGTACCTACGGGCATATTTATGGTACAAAGTTCGATGGTGTTGTTATCGGCTCCATCTTGAAGCATAATACCCCAACCATCTGAAGTACTTGTATTGGCGATAGTCATATTACGAATAGTTACCCAATCCGAACCATTCAAATAGACTGTTGGTGTATCTGAGGTTGAAGAATAGGTAAGATTTACCGATGCCGCACTACTTCCATCGAAAGTGATGGTATTTGTACTACTGGCTCCTGTAATTTCTTCCAAATACAAGTTTTCCGTATATGTACCGCTGGCCACGTTGAAGGTAACGGCAGAAGAGATTCCACAATCATTTAGCTCAGAAGCAGCGTCTCCAAAACTATTGAAGTTGGTTCCTCCTGTTGGCAAACCTGCATCAATTGTATAGGTTCCTGATAGTTGCGATGTACAAAGAGTACAAAATACAAATGGACCTACCCAGTCACTGGTGTCTCCCGCAGAACAAACATTTCTAACCACAAACTCATAACAAGTGTTTGGTGTGAAAGTCGTAATCTGCATACTATCAATAGAGGTTGTATCCTTGTTTCCCCCTGTAGTGGTAGTACCTTGGTAAAAACCAACTGGACCCCACCAATATTCATAATGATTCGCATTTGCCGTTGGGTTCCAGTTTAAGAAAGCAGATGAGGAAGTAATTCCCGTTGTTGCTAAACCAGTTGGGTCTGGACATGTAATCTCATAAATTCTTACGTCATCAATGCTAAATCCATCCGCTCCCGTGGTGGCAGCGTTATCTTGCTGTCCCCACCTAATTTGAGTGGTATTGGAGAAGCTTTGACTCGCATTGTCTAAAGCCGCTTTTAACTGAAGATCTGCAAATTCCCAATTGTTGCTATTTACAGCGCTCCAATCAAAAATTTCAACCCAAGGGTCACTATCGCTTCCTCTGGCCCAAACACGGTCGCCTGGGTTTACCTCATCGGCATGATCTGCAAAGTGAAATGACAGGTTGATCCCATTAGCCGTTGTGCTAAAGTTGCTCATATCTACTGTAAGAATGAGATAAATAGGATCGTTTGAGCTCAATGACTGAAAACCTGCGGATTGCAAACCGTTGAATGGAGGTGTAGGTCCTTGTGAAGCAGTGTAGGTAAATAGGATATCTCCTGTATTACCTGGTCTTTCTACACTCCAGGTAAAGGATGTTCCACAGAAAAATTCTCCATCCGCAGAAATAGGACCGGTATAACTTTCAAAGTCTTCATCAAAAGGCAGACTAATTGGGCTAATCAAGCACTTAGTAGTGAAAGCAATAGGTCCAATCCATAGTCCAGCACCTCCCACATTACAGGTATCCATAATATAGTACTCGTATATAGTATTACTTGTTAAACCAGTAATCACATAAAGGCTGTCTGAACCGCCTACAATGCCAGAGCCTGCAGAGGCTCCTGTTCCTGGAGTAAACCCAGGCGCACCCCACTCTATTTTTGTACTATCTCCTTGTCCTCCGGCCCAAAAAGCCTTCGCAGCAGTAGCTGTAATACTATCTATGCCAAGAGAAGAAATTAAAGACCCTACACAAGCAGGTTGTGTTTCATAAATGAAATCATCTATAAAAACAGTTCTGTTCGTAGCGTTGTTATTGTTATAAAATCCGATGTATTCATCCGTTCCATTGTAGCCCGTAATCGCATCAATATTGATCTGATATAAGGTATGGGTAGTGGTTAATACAATGGTATCAATTGGGTTAAAAGAACCGGCATCGTAAAACTCGTTTAACGTACCAATCACCACTTCCGTGCCAGCTGTAGAAGCTTTTGCATAAAAACGAATCCGCTTATCGGAAGATGTTAAGTCACTAAAATTAGGACTTACCAGCATCACTGTATCGTTATTCGCATTGGTGGCCGAACCGTTAAGGATTCTAACATGATGCGGAGTAGTATTGGGTGTAGTACCGGTAAAGGTTTCTACAGTACCGTTTGTTGTACCCGATACTTGAATAATAGATTGCCAGCAGTTTGGTAATGTTCCTGCGGTTTCTAAATCAAAATCATTTGAATAGGTGGCGGTTAATGGGCTACATTGAGTAGAAAACGTTACGGGCCCTATCCAGATGCTGTTCCCATTACCAGAAGCATTACAATCTGTTCGGATGTAAATGTCATAGGTTGTATTTGGAGTTAATCCGGTAATGGTATCTTGGTCATCATCACCAGAACCCATGGTTCCTGTTCCTTGCAAGAAACCGGTAGGCCCCCATTCATAACCCCATTGCGAACCTGTAGGATCATCCCATGAGAAAGATGCTGTAGTGGATGTAGAGCGCAAGAAGGTAAGATTTGTTGGCCAAAGGCAAGTAGGTGCTTCATCTATTGAAACTAAGTCTATAGCAGCATCACCACAACATCCATTACCTCTTTGGATAAAACGCACAAAAATGGTGTCTCCTGCATAAGCAGCTAAATCTACAAACTGAAACAGCCAAGGCTCAGAAGAAGCAGACTGGATATTACCCGTTATGCTATACTCTGAATTCCAGGTTTTCATACTATCGTTAGAAACCCAAATCTCCATATCGGCAATATTGTCTGTAGAAAAACGGTGCTCATAAAAATATAAAGCCGGTGTAGTTAAACCAGTCACATCAATAGGAGGCGTGGTTAAAGCTGCTGTATCACCAGCTGCACTTGAGCTTGCTTCTACATAAACAAAGTTTCCGGTTCCACTTACATCTTGTAATGGACCATTGTTACTTGTTGGGCCATTGTTACGTGGTATCCACTTAAAAGGCTCTGTTCCTTGACCAACATCAGGTCCTGACGTCCAGCAAGGATCAATTTCATTATTGGCATTGTTGCCACTGGCAACCCATTCCGAACCGTTAAAATCCTGAGTGTAAGGAGCGGTCAGAACATCACAGTCCGTCCTAAAAGCGATTAATGCCGTTGTGTCACTCAATCCAGAAGTTCCGCAATCTGTATATAAGTACGCCTCGTAGGCAGTAGCTGCCGTTAGTGTGGATATTGTAACTGGATTGCTAGAGGTATTAACAGTTGTACCTGACGTATTCGGATCAAACCCAGCTGGGCCGAAAATAATATTGAAACTCGATGCGGGAGCACCTATAGTAGACCAAGAAAAATCGGCAGAAGTTGTGGTAACATTTGCTACTGTAAAATTGAAGGGAGTTGTACAGGCTTTGGTTGTTTTAAACTGTTGAGGAGTTGGGAAGTACACTGAATCTACTCCAGCGTTACAAATTTCTCCAAAATATATATCATAGTCTACCTCAGCACTTAAAGAGCTTAAAATTACTTGAGAAGCACTTGCTGGATAGGTTCCGGTTAAAACCGTTCCTGCAGCAGTACCTGGCGTGAATCCCGCTACTCCGTATTCAATGAAATAGGAATTATTTCCAGCTCCTGGAGTCCAGCTTACTTTAGCTGCATTTCCAGTAATACTATCCACCAAAAAGTTACTGAACGGTGTGCAATTACCAACCACGCCTAATACGTAAGACATGGTTCCGAGAAAAGCACGTGGATTATTTCCTAAACTGGGAACTACCCCACCATATCCCCAGGTTCCACCAGTCCTTAAAGTAACTGGACCATCAGTAAAGCTAGTAGGACTTGGAGGTAATGCTCCTGTTCCACTATAACTCATACCTCCAGTAATAACAATACCCACCGGGGTATTGGCAGGCACAACTATGGGGGTTAAACTTTGAATAGATACAGGAGAGGTTCCATTACCAGCTACTGTTGCTCCCGTTTGGTGCTGAACCCAACCATTTGCTGTAGTTACAGACAATGGAGACGTAGTTGTTCCTACTCCTCCTACTCTTATCCAAACATCGGTGGAGGAGGTTCCAGTATTCCAAACATTTGCTATATCAGTTATTTCAATAGGAGTGGTTGATTCCACTTCAAATGAAACGGCTGAGGAGCCATTATTATCTGGGTAAACGGCATAGGTATCAATAGTACCTTGACCCGATAAACTTACCCAACAGGCAATCATCCCAAAAATCAGGAGAACTCTTTGAATTGCTTTCATTACAATTTGATTATTCATTTAGGTTTATACATAATATACTGCTGTCGCAGATATCATATATCTCATGAGTGGGGTACCAAAAATGGCGGCTAATTATGCTTCTGTTGCAGAAGTCACATATCTCATGGGGTGGGGTACCAAAATGGCGGCTAATAGGGGAAGTAGTAAAGGCAATAATAACTAAAAGTGCTCCGTTCACAAAGGAGGAAAGAATAAACGATTCTTTAGACTATTGCTGCAGAAATCTCTTTTTCAGGCACATAGTATAACAATATTTAGAAAAGACGAACTATTAACCAATGTTAATATTTTTAGCTAAAGTCTTTTATCACTTAGTTAACGAATTGCTTTTTTAGTTAAAGAAAAACACCTAAACCGATTTACTAAAAAACAGGCCGCTCTCAATAAATACTAATTAAGAAGTGATAAAGCGGAATACCAATCATTACATTTATAGGAAAGGTAATCCCTAAAGCCATGGGTAAATATAAACTTGGATTTGCATCAGGTACTGCATTTTTCATAGCTGCTGGAACGGCTATGTAAGATGCACTAGCGCCTAAAAGAGCAAACAAGAGTTGGTTACCTGGCGATTCTGTGACTTGCATTGCCAAAAACAGCGATATCAATCCATTTACAAATGGCATAAGCGTAGCAAACAAAAAAGGATGTACCCCCTTTTTGAGCATGATGGATAAATGTTTACCACTGTTAATACCCATATCTAATAAGAATACAGCTAAAAAGCCTTTGAAAATATCTGTGGTAAAAGGTTTAATTCCTTGCGCCTGCTCTTCGCTAGCACAGAAACCAATCAGAAGGCTACCAATAATCAAAAGAACACTTCCGTTGGTTACAGAATGCTTTAAAATTTTACCCATTTTTGGGCTTGAAACACCAGCACCTTCTTTTTTCCGATAATAATTTATGAGTAATACACCCACTACAATGGCCGGTGCCTCCATCAAAGCCATCATAGCGATCATGTGACCGCCATATTCAATCTGCTGAAACTCAAGGAATGAACTGGCTGTAACGAAAGTAACCGCACTTACCGAACCATAAGAGGCGGCTATTGCTCCAGCATTAGCTATGCTGAGGTTTCGTTTCAAAATAAAAAATGCAACTACCGGAACCACAGAGGCAAGGGCAATAGCCAAGAACATACTCCATCCTATTTCTGCATTAATACCGCTATGCGCAAGCTCCTGACCTCCTTTGAAGCCGATAGAAAGCAGTAGATAGATGGATATAAACTTGGACGAATTTTCGGGTATACTGAGGTCGCTCTTTACCTGAACCGCTATAATTCCTAAAAGAAAGAATAATAATGCTGGACTGGTAAGATTAGCTGAAATACTGCTAAAATCCATTAAGTGCTAGTCAGCTATTTTAAGATAGGTTTTCTTCTCATAGCTTACTTTTTTTCCGAGTTTTTCCAACTCTAAAACGAAGCTATGTATGCACAATCCAGAGAGGCAACTCACTTCTACCGTATTAGAGTCTACCCAGTTAACCTTAGAACCATTAGCATCCTGCATCTGTGTAATCACTTCAGTTAACACCTCTTGGTGTTTTGCTTCTTTGGTTTCCGCTTCATTGTTAAAATAAAGCTCTTGATCGTTTTGATTTTCTTCTTCGAATGAATTTACAATAAACACCATATCCGTTTTTTTAATGTTTGTGCAAAGCTTAGAATAAGAATTCATAAATTTTTATTTATTTTAGTTATACAAAACATAAATAATAACAAATGAACTATACGCTACACCAACTCAAAGTGTTTGCAACTATATGCGAACATCAAAGTATTACCAAAGCCGCTAACGACTTACATCTTACCCAGCCGGCCGTATCTATACAACTTAAAAAGCTGCAGGATCAATTTGAAATACCCTTAACCGAATTGGTAGGAAGAAAACTCCACATTACGGATTTTGGAGAAGAAATAGCTTTAGCTTGTAAGCGAATATTGAGAGAAGCCGATACGATTAAAACCACCATGGATCATTACAAAGGGCTCCTAACCGGTAAGATCAAAATATCCGTGGTATCTACGGGTAAGTACGTAATACCTTACTTCCTCACCGCTTTTATGCAAAAATATCCGGGCGTAGAAATTTCTATTGACGTTTCTAACAAAAACAAAGTAATAGAAGGTTTATTAAAGAATGATAGCGACTTTTCGCTGGTTTCCATTATTCCAGAGAATATAGAAGTAGATCAAATCGATTTGATGGACAATGAGCTTTATCTAATTGGCAGCGGAAAATTTGATGGACAGAACCTGGGCTTAATGGATCTTCAAAATTTAACCTTAATCTTTCGCGAAAAAGGCTCTGCTACCCGAAGTGTGATGGAATCATTTCTCAAACAAAATGAGATTAAAATTTCTAAAACAATGGAGCTCGTATCTAACGAAGCGGTAAAGCAAGCTGTTAATGCAGGTATTGGATTTTCTATTATGCCTCTCATTGGTTTAAAAAATGAGCTTCAAAACGGAAGTCTCAAAATCTTTCCTATTAAAGGATTACCCATTATAACCAAGTGGAATTTACTGTACAGTAAAAACAAACAGCTTACTCCTGCCACTAGGGAGCTAATCCATTTTATAAGTCTGAATAAGGAAAAAGTTGTAGAAGAATTTTTTAAATAAGTTGAAGCAAAAGTGGATATTATGATCAACTCTGCATGAGTATAAAACGCAAACACCTATAAAAATAGGAATTAACAAAATTCCGAAATCATAAGTAAAAGCAAATAAAAAACATAAGAATATTAAATTATTATTTATGAAAAACTTGATGCATATTTGCCTCACAAATTAAAGCACGCATGGATAATAAAAGTTCAACACAACACACATCACCCAACGGTACGGATACAGCAGTTAAAATTGCTGTAGCGAAAGGTGATGGTATTGGTCCTGAAATAATGGACGCCACCTTAAAAATCTTAAAACAGGCAGGAGCTCAAATCGACCCTCAGTTTATAGATATAGGTGAAAAAGTATATCTGTCTGGAAATTCGGCTGGAATAGAAAATTCCGCTTGGGATTCTATCCACGACAGCAAAGTAATCTTAAAAGCTCCTATTACCACTCCACAAGGAAAAGGGTATAAGAGTTTAAATGTGACCTTGAGAAAATCCCTAGGTCTGTTTGCAAACCTTCGTCCGGTTACAGCTCTTCATCCTTACATACAAACCAACTTTCCAAAAATGGATGTGGTTATTGTACGCGAAAACGAGGAGGATTTGTATGCAGGAATTGAGCACAGACAAACGCAGGATGTGGTTCAATGCTTAAAGTTGATTACTCGCCCAGGATGCGAAAAAATTGTTCGCTACGCTTTTGAATATGCCAGAGCATACAACCGTAAAAAAGTTACGTGTATGGTTAAGGATAATATCATGAAGCTTACGGATGGGCTTTTCCATAATGTTTTCAAAGAGATTTCGGCAGAATACCCGGATATTAAAAGTGAAACACAAATTATTGATATAGGATCTGCAAGATTAGCTGCTCAACCTGAAAACTACGATGTAGTGGTTACCTCCAACTTATATGGTGATATCATTTCAGATATCGCAGCAGAAATCGCTGGTTCAGTGGGCATGGCAGGATC
>CAZAJG010000010.1:36084-103462 GCA_964485405.1 uncultured Owenweeksia sp.
CTGCAAACATTGGTCAACAAGTATCTATGTTCGAAGCCATCCACGGTTCAGCACCAGATATAGCAGGCAAAAGTATAGCCAATCCTTCTGGATTAATAAATGCAGCGGTAATGATGCTTACACACATTGGGCAAAATCAAGTTGCCGATAAGGTGAAAAATGCTTGGTTAAGCACTTTAGAAGCAGGTTATCATACGGCTGATATTTACCAAGAAGGAGTAAGTAGAAAAAAGGTGTCTACCCAAGAGTTTGCGGATGAAGTAATCTCTCGTTTAGGAGAATTACCAACCCAACTTCCACAAAGTAAACTCACCGAAAGTTCTGGTACCATTACCATCCCAAATTTTGAACGCAAAACCGAGCGTAAGGAATTAGTTGGTGTGGATGTATTCTTAGATTGGCCAGGGAAAAACCCTAACGAACTAGGTACTGCCTTAACTGGAATAGATGCATTTAAACTCAAATTGAAAATGATCACCAACAGAGGAGTTAAAGTATTCCCTGATGGGTTAAAAGAAACCTACTGTACAGATCATTGGAGATGCAGATTTGTCGCTATTGACGCTGAGTCTGAACCGGGAAAACCCGTTTACAAACCTGTTGATTTTGAACAAGTAGTAAACTTGATCGCTAAACTACATAGTCAAGGATTTGATGTAATCAAAACGGAAAACCTCTATGAGTTTGATGGTAATCGAGGTTTTTCACTTGGCCAGGGAGAATAATTGAATAAAAGAATGTTTAATCACTCTAATTAATACAAAGGAAAATTGAAAAACATAGATCAAAAGTATAGATCCAATTTCTTGAAGTATGCAAAGTTTATTTTACAAAAAGTAAGCTTCAGTAAAGAGTTATTGAATAAAGAATATAATAAGTGCCTAAGCTATTTGTCTGATAGAGATAAAACTCTTTTTAGACAATGGGTGAAACAACAAAAGTTTGCTACCCTGCTTACAGTTAGCACCCATTATTAGAAAAAGCACTTTGGTTTGGTTTCGTTTAAATGATATGTATGCGTGAAAGGAGTGTGAATATGAGTTTAAAATACAGTTAATTCCGTTATTTCTGTTATTCCTTTTTACTCATTCCTCACACTCCGCATCATATTTTAAGAACTCCGATCCTTATCATATTAAGTCTTTCGCAAATTTTTGCTGAAAGACTTTTTACTTTTTAGATGTACCAAATATATACGCACTAAGAGACTAGTCAAAAATTACAGCACTAAAAACATGTAAGCTCTAGATATACAAATTTCACAAACTTTGATAAGGTCATTTCGTTTACCATGCTTTGCTGTATTCCATTATCTTTAATTTAAACTCACGAAACCATCAGAACATATCGACCTTCCCTAGCATCACGGGAAAGCAACTACTTGGCTAGACGAAAGAATGGCTAAACTAAGTGGTGCTATTTGTGAGGCTATTGTTTTGGAATATGGTCGTTCTGCCCTATTCAGCAGATTAATCGATCCATTTTGGTTCAATCCTTTCGGTGTGTTAGGGATGGACCGGCATTCATCGGGAATCACTACTTCTGTAATAAGCACACTAAAAAAAGCCTCACATGCTTTTGGTAGAAAAACGATTTTGGCGACTCTCAGCCCTCCGTTAACAAACTCAGTATGCGACAAATCTCTTTGTGTTAGAAATATTTTCCACCTTTGTTTTTTCAATCTAAAATCTTTCCCTCCTTGCTTTCTTTTGAAAATTTAAACAAATTAACCTGAAGCAAATACAATCTGCTTCAATAATAAATAGGTGTCCCCAACCGTTCTCGGACAACCATCTAAATAAACCTTATAAATATGCTTCGCTCACCCTATACTTTCATACTTGTTCTGATGGTTTTTATTCTATCCTGTAAAAAGGAAATTACACAAGAAAAACCTTCTAATAGCGATACACCTTTACAAGCGGAACCCTTTACCTACCAGCAGTGGTTACAATTGCCTCCATGCGAGCAAAAGGCTTTTGATGCTTGGGTTTTAGATTCTTTCCATTATCAGCTTTTTCAAACTCCTCATGATACGACATATGTTTTCTTAAGGGAAGGTGCTGGCCCAACACCCACCGCCACTGATTCCATTATTTTCGCAGGAGATAGCGCCTATCATCACAACCGAAATTTCGCCCCTCCAAAGGTGGCTAGGTTTTTTCCTGATTGTGCTAAAGACACTATATACTTTAACATCGGAAATCCGAATCAATACAATGAAACCTATACTTTTACGGATAACAAGCTTCATATACATTCAACCACCCCTGTAGGAATGATTACCAAAACTGCTTTTTATGGAATTATGTTTTGGTATGAGGTAGACTATTATTATCGCATGCGCACCACTAAATTAAACTAGTCTTCCTCTTAGGCATCGTCATTTGTTTTTTTGTAATATTGACTCAAGAAGTACACTTTTCTCACGAACCATAGAAACTGAGCATGATGCAAAAATGGCACAACTGTATATTTATACTTTTAACGTGCTCTTTACTGAGTTGTAAACGACAGTTTGAATCGCTTGCAAACTTTAAGATCAACTATGAGCAAGAAGTTACTATAGAGAGCACAGGGGGACTAAACCTCCCGTTTAACCTCAACACCCCTCCAGTTACCACCAATACGGAGAATGAGTTTCGAAATCAAAATACGCGCTCAAACCTCATCGATGAAGTAAATTTGAACGAATTAAGGCTTGAAATCACAAGTCCAACAGGTGCTGATTTCAGTTTCTTAGAGCGTATTCGCATCTTCATAAAAGCAGACGGCTTAGACGACTTAGAAGTAGCTTGGAAAGATCCTGTGCCTAATGAAGCACAAAGCATTATTAGTTTAGACTGTACGGATAGAGACCTCCAAAACTATCTTAAAAAAGAAGCCTTCTCGCTTCAAGTTCGTGCAACTACAGATGAAACCATATCTCAAGATCATGAAGTTACGATCTACTCCGAATTTCAAGTAAAAGGAAAACTCTTCAACTAAAATGAATAGACAATCATATATTATTTCTGTTCTCCTTTGTCTTTTTAGTTTAAGCTGTTTTTCTCAGCTGAGCATTAACGATAAAAGAGTAAGACTTGGCTTAGATATAGGATTCCCAAATTTGGTAAGCATCAATGGAGAGTACATCTCACCACTGTGGAATAATCGAATAAGTTTTACGGGAGACTTAGGTTATATTCCCTTTAATGGATCTGGTTCTAAAATCAACACACTGTTCTATGGCTTGGGTTCCAATATATATTTACACCCCACTGGGAAAGGTCCATATTTAGGCTTAGCTTATGGTTACTTAAATTTTAACAGCAGTGAATTAAATGACGATCCTGCTGATTTTGATGTTGGTTTTTCCACTTTCAACTCAAAAATTGGTTGGCTCTTTGGTGATGAACTCTATTTTAAAGTAGAACTTGGTTATTCTATGATTTTTTATGATTTGGAAAGTGTAAATGCCTTTTTGTTTGAAGCATACTCTGTTGAAATCACACCAGAAATAGACTTTTTGCAATTGTTAAATGGAAGAATTGGAGTTGGCTATCGGTTTTAAACAAAACGCACAAGTAAAATCCTTATAATCAGAACTTAAACTCTCTCTAAAATTCTTTAAACACCCACTTTTTCTTTCTACAGAAAGTGATATATTTGGGTAAACTATACTCTACTCATGCCATTACTCTCTTTGGACCAAGCCCAACTTGCCATTAGCCTTTGGGACGAAAAACGCCAATCTTACAACTTGGTGATTGAATACCTATCACCAAACCAAGCTTTTAGGCTGTCAAAAGAGGATTACATGTCACATATAGAATCTTCAGATTCTGAAACGGTACATGCTTATTTAGGGATTGACAGCGAGGGTACACTGATTTTAATTTGGGTTCCCGGGGATTTTAGAGATTCTAAAAGTGAGGAAGAACCAACCTTTGTTTACAGTACACTTGAATCTATGGCAGAACCTTCTTACCTGGTAGATACAATTGTAGAGGTAAAAACTCATGTGATAGAAATTGAATCAGACCTATCTTTTTCCAGCAGCAACTCATTTTCCCAAAAAGACTACCTCGGTTCGGATAATGCACTCCCTTCTTCTGAAGCCTATATTCGCATCAATAGTTGGTCTAAAAGTTATCTAGACTGGGCCTATATGACCCTACAAAGCGATAGGGAAATTGTTAGAGTTTTCTCTGTTCCAATGAATGATTTGCAAGGATTATTCGGCATAGCCGCCCCTCCACTTCCAGGAGTAAATATGATTAAGATTTTTATGGGGCTTTACTTTAGCCCTATAGCTGGTTTTGAAATTCCAGATCTTATCCTAGCTGGAGATCGAACCAACCCTACTGGGATTGTTGAATTACCTGGAACCAAAAAATATAATGAGGCTACAGATTTGATAAGACCTTGCCCTCCCTTTTGTAATGATGGCTATTTTGTTTTTTGACTGTAAAAAGGTCGCATGGAATATTTGTTTAATGGCTTAATCATAACTGCCTACTGCTCCTTGGTATTATCAGCCATAACGGGAATTTTCTTCTTTAGGCAATTGCCAATTGGCCTTAAGAGGCTTTCCCTCTTTTTAGTAAGCCGAGTTCTAATAGAAGGGCTCTCTGAGTTGAGCAACTGGTGCCATCAACCTAATTTATGGTTATTGCATTATCATGTTTTATTTGAGTTTATTCTCATCACTTGGATTTATAGGGACATTTTTAAAGCTTCAAAAGTTTGGACGTTGAAGGTTTCCATAGGTATCTTAATCCTATCGGGTCTAAGGATTGCGAGCGAATTAGATCTAAAAAATAAAACTTTATGGGAGCTTCTCTCCAATTTATGGGTTCATATTTCTATTATTTTTCTTTCCTGTACCTACCTCTACCGGCACATACTTATCGGTTCAAAACCCGTTAAGCCCTACTTCTTTTGGATTAATGCCGGTTTACTTTGTTGGTTTTCATCCACATTAATAACAGATCTCACCTTTAGCGATTTTCTTGAGCAACCAAAGGAAGCTGCTATTCGACTATGGATGGTGAATTTAATTATAGGGATAGGCTTTTATGTTCTATGTGGGCTCAGCTTTTACAAGTGGCGTAACAAACAGCACTTATGATCAGCAACTACACCCTCATTGTTGTCATTGTCTTGCTACTCTCAATCGTTATGGTGTTTTTGGCTAAAGTGGCAAATCACAAGGTTTTAAGCGAAAAAAATAAGCTGCAACAAACCCAGCTTAAACATCAAAAAGAATTGATCCGCATCAACTTTGAGGCGCAAGAAAAAGAACGCAAACGCATTGCGCACGAATTGCACGATGAAGTAGGTGCTAAGCTGCATATCATAAATATGATGCTAAAAAATCAACAAGCTGATTCTAAAGAAAAAATCTTAAACTTAACCGATACTACCCTAGATTCTGTAAGGAGGATTTCGCATGAAATGTACCCACCTATGCTTGAAGAGTTTGGACTCGAGTTTAGCCTTCAACAAATGCAAGCCCAGTTGAATGAAGGATACCGCTTCTATCTTTCCTTTCTGGAAAAAAGGAAAATTCCCATTCAAATAGAGGTTCAGCTCCTTCGCATTATTCAAGAGTTTATATCCAATACTATAAAACACGCACGTGCAAATGAAATTGGAGTTCAAATAAAGAGCTCTTCTTCTCATCTTAAAGTGCGACTCTTTGACAATGGAAGGGGAGTCAATCCTTCCGTTCAAAACAAAGGTTTAGGTATTTCAAGCATTCAATCTAGATTGGAGTTTTTAGAGGGTAAATACAAATGGAAATCTATTCCAAACCAAGGAACACGTTTAATAAGCATAATGAACTATGAAGAAGATTAAAATAGCGTTGGTAGACGATGAACAGCTGTTTATTGAAGGGCTATCTCATATGCTAAAAGATGGTGATAAGCTTACAATTACTGGCAAATTTAATGACGGGGATGCCTTTTTACAATCTCTGGAACAACAAACTCCAGAAAGGCTTCCTGATGTGGTATTACTTGATTTAAAAATGACTCCTAAAAACGGTATTGAAACGGCTGCGGATTTGAATATCTTCTACCCTGAAATCAAGATTATTATACTTTCCACTTACTACAACAAGAGTTTTGTCGGGTACATCTTTAAACTTGGTGTAAATGCCTTTCTATCCAAATCTATCGACAAAGAAGAACTCTTAAGAGCCATTCAGGCCGTTCATCAATCCAATTTATACCTCACTCCAGAAGACAATCTTTGCATACTCGAATACTTAAAAGCCCCTATCTCCCCAGGAAGTCTATTCAACCCAAAAGAGGATCTAACTGATCGTGAAATCGAAGTGCTCCAACTCATTTGCGATCAAAAAACAAATAAAGAAATAGCGGACCAGCTCTACTTAAGTAAGAGAACCGTAGACGGGCACCGAATGAATCTGATTGAAAAAACAGGAGCGCGAAATACAGCAGGCTTAGTCATGTACGCAATTCATAACAAGATTATTAGTCTAGAAGAATTTAACTTAAAACAGACCATAGGCCTGTAAGCCTGTTCTCCATACATCCATTTCGGCCCCGTCTTTTCACGGACTAATACCAGGTTTTTATACCTGTATTTAAAATCAGGCTTTTACAACCTATTGATAGCTAGCGCTTTTTATGAGATTTGGATTGTCAAACTTCGGTTTAATGGCCATAAAACATTTGATAGCTTGATGGGAAATGCCCAACTCCCTCTTTTAAAGATTGGACCAAAACTTAAAACAATTACGATGGATAGTATCGAAATTACCTTTGTTAACCTCTCGGAGGACATGAACAACTCTGAAGTGGTTATTTTTCAGAAAAACGTTGCTACAAACTTTGAAGAAATTGCTGTTGCCTGGCGTGTAATTAAAAATTGTGGAAGAAACTGGACAAATACGTTTAGCTATCCCATGAATTTTGACGTTGCCGCAAAAGATTCTTTTGGTAACGTTTCTAACCTTCAAGCCGCTCAAAACGGACAAAAGTGGGATGTAGTATATTCTCCTTCAGGAGACGTTTTACAGCTTGACACGGATCCTGCTGCCAGTTTAACTGAAGTAGAAGTAAAAAACACCCTTAGCTCTGGATCTATTGATGCTCAAATTTATAAGGATGGTTTGTTACTCTCTACCAAAACAGGTGTTAGCCCACAACAAAAAGCGGTTTTTGAATTTAAACCAACCATTTGGGTAGGTGTTGTATCGCAAGTAGTTCAAGGTGCAGTAATGAACTCTGCTATTTTAAGTGATATCAATACAGAGATTTCTCTTTTAGGTATCAACTCTGCCAACTTGATTATGACAGGGGGTGGAACCGGAGCCTCAGCTACTCCATTCCAATTCCATTTAGAACCTACCTCGTAGATCATTTCTTGGAAGACTCCACCTCGGTGTGAGTCTTCCAATTTTTCTAAAACAAAAATACCTCCTTATGAAAATAGTTAACTGGAATATGCAAGGTGCTAATCACACCTTAGAAAACAAGTGGAACCAAGGCGTTGCCAACCTCTTAAACCATGTGGATGTTTGTTCCCTTCAAGAATGTGGAGGTATCCCTCCTTCTGCCCAGCTTTTAGAGGCAAATGTAGCCGGAATTGATGGGCTAAAAATGTATACTTGGGGTACGAGCCGAGCAACTAAGTACATTTTATACTTTCCATGGGATGTGGCTGGAAACAGATGCAATTTAGCGGTAGTTTCAAATATTAGACCTATTGATCCAGCAAACGATGGATTTCTATTTTATCCAGATTTCCTGCCTGTGCACAGACCCGTTATAGGCATGATGGTCAACAATATCGCCATTTTTAGCATTCATGCGATAAGTGGTGGTGGTAACGATGCTCCTGGTTTAATTAATAAAGTAGACACGAGTATGGCTGGAAGCAACTGGACGGTTTCAGGAGATTATAACCGCACTCCAGGTAGCATGGTAGGCACCGGTGGTGTTATTTGTCCTCCAAATCAAAATACATACTCTGTATTGAATCCT
Organism: uncultured Owenweeksia sp.; assembly: GCA_964485405.1. GTDB lineage: Bacteria > Bacteroidota > Bacteroidia > Flavobacteriales > Schleiferiaceae > CAKZNE01. Next base: position 44,085 of record CAZAJG010000010.1, read on the forward strand.
TATTCTCAAATCGACTACATGATTAAGAGTGGTGGACTTAGTATTAATGGAGAGGTTCTAACCTCCGTAATTCTATCCGATCATTATCCTGTGCTTTACGATGTATAAAACTTTTTAACTCAATTCCATAAAATTATGACAACAACAAACTCCACGGAAACCGTAGAATTACCCATGGGTTCAGGAAATATCATTTTCGAGTTTTCTTTTTCGCCCGACAATCCACTTAGCCCTCCGTATATACCCAGCTCCCCTCCTACCTTAGATATAGATGCCACCGAATTGGAAGACGAAGGTTTAACTCTTCAAACCCAAAACGACAGCACAAGTGAGTTACCTTTTCCCTATGTGCAATGTTTGGTTTACCGATCCGAATACCCTGAGAACTATTTTTTATGGAGTGGAACATTGGAGGTTAGCCCTCCGGTAAGCTTTGAATTGACCTATGATGATGGTCAAAATATAAATGGCGAATTCTGGCAATATCAGAACCTAAGCTTTGGTCAATACTATGTTTTTTTTGATGTAGAATATGGCATAGATGCCGAGTACCATTACGAAGGGAATATGGCACAGATTCCGTCCCCAACAACCTAAAAACCAAAACCATGTACAAGTTCGTATTAACAGACAGCGATAAAACCTTTGTTTTTGATTTCACCTTTCCTGATGATGAAACCATTCTTTCGGAAGGATCAAACTCCACCTGCCGCTACGTTAAATACGAACTTTACCGTAACGATCATCCCGATAAAATTTGGTTTTGGGAAGGTGCCTTATGTGTGAACCAAAAAGAAGCTTTTCAACTCTCTTATCCAGATCAGATTGACATTAAGGGTTGGATTACACTTTATCAAGATGGAAATCAGGACTATATTTTTATGGATTGCCACTATGGCTATAAATACCAAGAGCATTTTGAAGGCAATGTAATGCTCATACCCGAAGGGATTCCAATAGACCTAATTCCAATTGATCCTGTCGACCCAATCGATCCAGCAGATGATCCCGCTATGGAAGACATGATTATCTCCAGTGATTACGATGATCTTTTTCCTTATTTATACCTTAGAAAGTGGCCCGATTTAAAAGCACAAGATCAAAGTTTCTTCATGCTTTATGAGCCTCTTTCCAGCCCTCCTACTGCCAATTTTTATTCAAGTTTATTACAGTTTTTCAATAGCGATGGAAGCCCGCTACCTAATGCCAGAGTGGATATTTTACAACAAGCTTATCTATTTGTAAATAACGCTCCCCCTTACACCGGTGAATACCTAGAGAGCATAAAGGACCTTCCCTTCCCTTATAATTTATTTGCTCGATTTTATAATGAAATCCGACTTTTAGATCTTATAAAACCTATAGGCTGGGACTCTTTCTTATATGAGGTATTCTTAAAAAACAAGGAGGAAATTATTGAAGAAATTGACCCCAATCAATATACCAGTATCAAAGATCAACTTTGGCAAAATGTTTTCGCACTTAGTATTATAAACACCTACAACGAAAAGGGCTTAGAGGACTATATAAAATCACTCTTGGTATTTCACATTCTAGATGCCGTTTTATTCTCCTCATCCCATATAGAGTGGAGCGATATGCAAAAGCTAATTGAAGCGTCCGTTGTACTACCCCAACCTGTTTTCCCTCTACCTCTATTTGACGATCAAAATACCAGCACAGAAAACATCAAGGGCAGCATTATTCCTTATGCGATTGGAGATTTGCAAATGATTCAGCACAAACTCCTAGCCTACAGGGCTGGAGAAGTGGCTCATATAGAGAATGTTTTACCTGGAGAACTAAAAGAGGTAAGCAATTCCACACTACAAGAAACACAAGAACATACATCAGAATCTACCGAAAACGTAAGGGAAAGCGAAGATCAATGGCGAGGTAATTTAGAAAGCCTAAGCAATGAAATTGACAAAACCATCAATCAAACTCAAAACCAAACGGATAACTACGACCAACTTAAAATCTCCTATGGCCCACCCACAACCGGTGATTATTCTGGCAGTATAAGCTATGATGAAACCCTAAACAATACGGATAAGAGCACAGGGCTTCAATTCGCAAAACAAATATTGAATAAAACCATCGCCCGGATGGCTCAAAAACTCAGTATTTCCTATCAAAAAAATCAGATTCACCGAAAAGAAGAAGCTACCACGCACACCTTGGATAACAGGACTGGAAAAACTCCAATACGGGGAGTTTACGCTTGGGTAAATAAGATTTATTCTGCCCGTGTGGTAAATTATGGAAACCGGTTTTTGCTGGAGTTTTTAATTGACAAACCAGCATTAAATGTAGCTAATGAACTTGATCTGGCTGAAGGTTTGATTCCCCTGACTGAACTATCGCCTCCTATTCAATCCTTTGAAGATATTACGCTAGAGAACTATAGCTCTTTAGCTGCTCAGTACGGAGTGCAAAATGTAGCCATTCCTCCTGTGCAGCAAAAAACGGTGTATACCTTTTTTAATGAAGACAAGGCACTTACAGCTCAAATGCTTCAAATACCTGAAGCCTATGTCCCCATTACTGCAGATATCAGTTATCAAACCCAAAACGATTTACAACTGATTGTTGGAGATCAAATTATCCTTTTAAACCCAGGAGAAAACTCGGCAAATGCCTCCTCCTTATGTCATTGCACTGAAGATTTAACAAAGATGTATGAGCCCGATTGTGAGGTGTTGTCAATCCCTGTGGTATTAAGTGCAATCGTGGCTTATACATCGCCCCCAGAAAGTTCCGATTACTTTATTTCCGTAGGTTTAAGCTGTGCACCTTCCTTAAGGATTATGAATACTTGGAAAAGAGAAGTATATGATGCACTGATTAAAGCACAGGAAAAAAATAAAGAGCAAGCCATTCATCTGCTAAAGTCACCTGCTAAAATAAACAGGCAAATCCCAAAAGAATGGGTCAATCTAGAAGTAATTCAATCTTGTCAAAATCTGTTATATCAAGTGCATCTTAAAAAAGCGACTCCAGCAGAGCCCATTCTATCCCCTCCAGCTACAGAGGTTAACAAACCTGCATTTTACGAATTCTTTAATAGCAGTATGGAATGGACAGAAGCTACATATGCCTTTTCCGATAAAAACGCTCCAGCCTTAATGGAAAGGATCAGTTTATCCCTATTGGGTAATGAATTGGGAAATACAGCTGCAGAATACTTAGAGTCCGATATGCTCCGAGTGATGGTACCTATACAACCTAGCTTTAATTATAGAATGTTGTATTTCCTACAAACGGGACTGATCAGTTACATCAGTGACTCCATTACCCCAATAACAGAAAACACAGAAATCATTGCCGCCAGCCTTAAAAAAACGGAAAAGACGGGAGCTAAAGCCAACACTCTCTCCCGAGAAAGCTGGGAGATCGTAGTACCTACCAATATGCAATGGCTTCAAGATAAAAACACACTACCTACTTATACCTCTAAACTCTAAAACAACTGGCATGCGAACACTCTCAAACGATTCTCCAGTAGGTTCAATCATAGCCTATGCAGGACGACTTAGCACACCCAACGTAAATCCCCTAAAGGATCAACAAGATTACCCAACAGTTGCACAAGAAACCGGTTTAACCAATAATGTAGAAGCCTTTGGTTGGACGGTATGCGATGGCAAACAACTTTACGTTAAAGACTATCCAGAACTGTATCAAGCTCTCGGCACTTTGTACAATCAAAGTTCAGATCCTACCGATATGGATGACAAAGATGCTCTGTTTCGAGTGCCCGATTATAGAGGCTACTTTTTGAGGGGCGCATCCGGTAGCTCTGAAAACGATCCGGATCAGAGCGAAAGAGAATACACCAATGGCAGCAGTGTTTCAGGCACTAGCGATGATGTTGGATCGATTCAACAAGACGCTTTGCAAACGCATGAGCATACCTATTCCGAAACTACAGCTACAGCTACCAACGCGGGTGACGTACCCGGAAGTACGCTTACAACTGAAGAGCAGGTTTTAACGGGCGAGCCTACCAACAATATCGTACCTGCTTCGAATACGGTTAAAACCAGTGACGAAGAAACGCGTCCAAAGAATTTTTATGTGTATTATTTAATCAAGTACGCTTATGTTCAAGGATTTGGTTCATAAGCTAAATATTGGTGTATATGTTCCTCCTCACACTACTGAGGAGAACCTAAAAAGCTTACTCAAAAAGCTTGGCTTTGACGCTCATTTTGCCATCCATAAAATATTCATCTACTTGGATGGATGTCAAAATTCTCATGTGGAAACTTCTACTCAGTTTCAGCTTATCTCTTCTACCCAAACCAAAGGGAATGCTTACTATTTCAATCACCTCATCCGATCCTCAGGGGCAGACGGAGTGCTGTTTGTAAACGCTTCAAAAGGAATAAATCCGATCCCTCTACTTAGTGGGATGACGCAGTTAAACAAGACTAGTTCCGGTTTTGTAACAGCTACTCATCTTACTGCAAATTATGGGAGAGGAAGCTTTAATTTTCTAAGGAAAAAAACTCCAGAAGCAACCTTCCAATTAACTCATTTAGACGAAGGTTTTGTTTTTATTCACAAACGAATATGCGCCAATCTGAAAATTATCACATCTTCAGCAAACAACTCTTTCAATCTTGTTCATGAGCCGCACGGTTGGGTTGAAGCAATAGAAAAAGACCTTAAAAACTGGAGAGACGAACACCCGAATAAACTACCGTTAGTCAGTTGTATTCTACCCACTTTTGCTAGGCCGAAACTCCTTAATCAGGCTATCTCTTACTTTAAGGAGCAGGATTATCCGAATAAAGAGTTGATCATTGTCTTTAACCAAAAGGAGGATTTGCCCGTAGATATTCGCCTAAGTGGTAACATCAAGTTTGTTCAAACCAACAGCCCTTCTATTGGAGCCAAAAGAAACGAAGCTTGTCAGCAAGCAAATGGCTTAATTATAGCCCAATGGGATGATGATGATCTCTACAGTTCAAATCGCCTAAGTGAGCAAGTTGCTCCGCTTTTAAAGGAGAGCGTGCATATAAGTGCTTTAACCAATATTCCTTTTTTTGGGCTAAACGACTGGAGTTTTTGGAAGTGTAGTATTGCATTACATAAAAAGCTGTTTGCCAAAAATGTGGCGGGCGGAACCTTAGTATTCTTGAAAAGCATTTGGGAAATGATGGGACAATATCCCAATACCTCCTTACGAGAAGATGCAGATTTTATGCAGACTTCAATAAACAAAGGGGCAGTAATGAAACCCATAGATGGATCTGATCTCTTTGCCTATTTAAGGCACAACTCAAACAGCTGGAATTTTGCTACCGGTAAGTACGTTACACAAACGGATTGGATAAGATGTGAGGAATTTGAATTGGTTGCAAAAAATAGATTTTTCTACAAGCAGCTACAGCGCCAAACTGAAGCTCAAAAAAAACCTTTAGTGAGCTGCATTATGCCCACTGCAAACCGAGAAAAATATTTACATGGCGCTATTCAGCAATTTTTAAATCAAGACTTTAAAGAAAAGGAATTGGTTATCCTAGATGATGGTGAACGACCAGTAAAACATCTTATTCCAAAGGATGATCAGATTAAATATCATCGATTCGATAAACGTATGAGATTAGGGGAAAAGCGAAATCTAGGCTGCAAATATGCCAAAGCAGATGTTATTATGCACTGGGATGATGATGACTTTTATGCAAGCAACTGGATCAGCTACCAATATGCGATTCTACAATCAAAAGGGGCAGACGTATGCGGTTTATCTAAGGTTTATTTCTACCACCTCGATGATAATCAAGCTTGGAAATACGAGTATCCAAAAGATGAAAAAAGTTGGGTAGCGGGCGCTACTATGGCTTACGCAAAAAATTACTGGAAACACCATCCATTCCCAAACATCAATGTAGGAGAAGATAATGTTTTTGTTTGGGCAGCAGGCGCTAAAGTTTACGCACACCATTATTTTGATGGTTTTGTAGCCCGAATTCACGATAAAAATACCAGTCCTAAAAAAACCCACAGTTCGCGTTGGGAAGAGGTAAGTCCTTACTTCATAAACAACACAGCAGCCTTACAATCTCTTGAAAAGCCTCCTTTAGATGAAGCTATTTAAACCCCACATGGAAGCAGGTGAAACGGATGCGATTGAAGCGATTCGGAAATTAGACTTGACTACAAAGCATATTAAAAGGATAGACGGTTATGGATTACAATTGGAACTGCCTTTTGAAAAGGATCTCAAAAAATACTTTAACTCTTTTTTAAACCACCCTAAACCTAAAATCCCAAAACACATCCATCAAGTATGGATAGGAGAAAATGAGCCGCCTTGGGAGTGGATTAATGGATTTCGAGAACAACTCACACAACACTTTCCCGAATGGACGCACACCCTTTGGCGTGAAAAGGATATTGCGGATTTAGTTCTTGAAAATCAGATAGCCTATAATATGGAAACCCAACTATCTGGAAAAGTGAATATTCTGAGATATGAACTGCTCTATCAGTTTGGCGGAATATATATAGATGCAGATATGGAGTGGCTAAATAAAAAACCATTGGACACCCTCCTTGAACAAGCTGAGGACACAGGCTTTTTTGCGGGAAAAGAAGATGCTAGCGAATTCCGTTATCGGTAGCTCCGCTAAAAACCCTATTCTATTGCTCTTGATTAAAACGATCAATCAAACTTTTACACTCACTCGTAAAACCTGGCAACTTCCCACTTGGCAATCTACCGGACCTCTTATGTTTTCTGAGGTCTGCAAATACTTTCCCATCACCCGTTTTCCAGTTCATTACTTTTACCCGGTGAGTTGGTTAAAAAATCATTTGGGTATAGATACCAGAGCTTTTAAAGATAGTTACATGATTCAGTACGGCTATACCACCAATGGTTTACAAAAAAGTATCTGTTTCTAACCGTAAATCAATATCCCTTCGTAAAATATTATCAATGTTTAGTGAAGAAGTTCTCCCACTTCCTGAAAGCGCGGCACAAAGCCAACTACTTGAACAATACATTAGATCTCAATTATTAACATTCAAATTGAAACAATGAAAAAGCTATTTTTAAGCGTCCTGGTAGTAGTATTGGGAGTGGGAACTTCTTTTGCCCAACTAGAACACGATCCCAATGGTGGTTTTGGTGGCCCAGTAAAGCCCGACTTAATCATTTTGGACGCTACGATACCTCAAAATGCGTCTGCTCAATTGCCGTTTACCATTTCCTTTACAGTAAGAAACAGGCATAATGTGGTTGCTGTTCCTGCACATACCGCAGCTGTTGAGTTCAGTTGGTCAAATGGTATGGTTCAATTTTTACCCGTATCTGTTCCCGCATTTGCTGTTGGAGAAATCGACAAGACCATTACCGTAACTTTCCCTGTAATTTATCCTAATTTTTTCGCAACCTATATTGGAGTGAACTGGATTCAAGCAGATGCATATTATCAAATTTCAGAAGCTTACGAGTTGAATAATTATTTACATCCATAAATAATCTTACACACCTCTCAATAAAACGATCTGATGCAAATCAGGTCGTTTTTTTATACGGCCTCAAGAATTTCTTCTTTGCCGTTCTGTAAAACCTCTTTATTCTGTTCTTCCACCGTTTTTTTGATGGTTAAATATGTGTGATACATCTGATAAATGGTAATGCTATAAAACATAGCTTTATCCAAATACTTAGGCTTATTCTTTAAAGCCCATATCACCAATCCCCAAAAATATTTTCGATTGGGATCTTTTACACCCAATTGGTAGAGCACCCGAATACCGGTAAGATAATCTTTTGGCTTTGCTTTGAAAGGTATGCGGACATTCGTTTTGGGTAGCTCGTAAGTGGATAGGAACTTAATAATTCGCTGAAAGGAATGTTGAGGCAAGTAAACATTGGCTATCAAATCCAGAAAACCATTATACAAAACCTTTTCATCCATTAACGGATCTACATTGGTTTCTCCTTCCGTAAAGGCAAAACGTCTTTTTAAACGTCCTTCTCTCTCCATCCGGTCAAATAGTTCTGTACCCGGGGGTGCCTTTAAAATATTGATAATGGGTAAGGGAATTCCACTCTCTTGAATAAAGTCAACCTGCTGCTGAAAAATAGAAGGTTTATCAGAATCTAGCCCTACAATGAAACCACCATACACAATAAAACCAGCCTTATGAAGCGTACGAATGCTCTCCAATTGATCTCGCTTAAGGTTCTGTGTTTTCCGGGATCCTTTCAAACCATCCTCGTCTGGCGTTTCAATACCAATAAAAATATGTCTAAAGCCAGCATCGATCAATAATTCCATAAGCACCGGATCGTCCGCAAGATTTACCGTGAGCTGCGTGGCAAAATAAAATGCAGGGTTTTTCTTTTTTCGCCATTCAATCAGAGCAGGCAATAAATCACTCTTTAAAACCTTCTTATTGCCAATCAGATTATCATCTGCAAACAATACAAAGTGTACGCCTTCCGTTTCGTTAAGCACCTCCAACTCTCGAATAATCTGCTCACTGGTTTTTACACGTGGCTTTCTGCCAAAAAGGGCGGTTACATCACAAAAATCACATAAGTAAGGGCAGCCTCTCGAATACTGTACAATGGCAGCTGAATACTCATCCATATTTACCAAACCAAAGTCTGGTAAAGGGGATTTGGTGATATCCGCAAAATCTTTTGTTTCGTAAATAGCTTTCGGTTCTCCCTTTTTTAAATCTTCCAGAAATAACGGAAGTGTAATTTCAGCCTCATTCAATACGAAGTAATCAATATCAGGAAAACGCGCATATTCATGTGTAAATAGAGGCCCACCAGCGACCACCTTTACGCCTGCTTGCTTGCACTGCTTTACTATCTGATTTACTGACTCTCCCTGAACATTCATAGCAGAGAGGAAAACGAAATCAGCCCATTTTAAATCCTCTTTATTTAAAGGTGCTAGATTAAGATCAAGCACCTTTTTAGACCATTCATCTGGCAACAATGAAGCTACTGTTATTAGACCTAATGGAGGGTAGGTTGCTTTTTTGCCAATCACTTTTAAAAAATGCTTCATCGCATAAAAAGTATCTGGCATTTCCGGGTAAATCAGTGCAATATTCATGGCGCAATACTATAGATAGTCTTTGCCGTAAATATATGGGATCAAGCATCTAAAAAAAAGACATTCACCTATTTTGAGAGATCAAAAACCAATAGCGACTACCTAAAGCCTACTCATATCTGAGCGACCGACTCTAAAATCTAAACTCAAAGGCACTTAGAAAGAGGAAATGTGAAAAACGAAATTAACAAATAGCCTTTATTACAAAGAGTAAGGATTAGCACCTACAAACGTCCTCAAGGAGCACAATAAGCTTCCTTGTATGTATTTGTTAATCCCAACCCACATCAGCTATAATACTTTAACTGCTATGTGCAACTTTCATGTAGCTCATTATCTAAACCTATGAGTGTCGTATTTTCTACATGCTTTTTCCTAGCTAAAAAACAGTCATATTCCATAAGTTAATGGTGTTATTATCATGAAACATAAAAGCAAAACACAACATGTCACATCACACTCAAGAATTTCAAAGAATTCCATCCCACCTCTTACTAACTCGATCGGAAATTGAAGACGACTCATCTGGAGTTATCCGATTACCGGTTCGGGGACAAGGAACGGTGGGCTTTACTTTAAGTGAATTAAAACCATTCTCCCTTCATCTTAAAAGCTCCGAAGCTTGGGGTGGAAATAGCTACAGGTGGGATATCCGCCTAGATGAAGTGGAATTGATGATGTCTTTTGCTGGAAACTGGACCAGCATGTTTCATGAAAAAGGAGAAGGCATTGGGTTGGATTTAGAGCCTAAATGTTCTTATTGGTTTAGCATAGATTTCATAAACCGAAAATTAACGTATGGCAAAGGAGAAATGCGGGTTGGCACTGCTTTAGCCCAGCATAACGTACCTCTACCTCAACCCAATGAAGATGACCCATATGCTTGGATAGAAGATGTGGATCATGTAGAAGTTTCACCCAATATTTTTGATGTGGTTGACATCTGGAGAGACCCTGTAAGCATTGAAGTTCCTTTGAGGGTATTTGATCCAAACTCCATCACCATGGATGACATTGCCACAAATAAAGCTACCGTTCCAGCAAACCTTACCCTTGAATGTCAACAGCTGTATCAAAATGTAGCTGGCGATAATTTCACTTTAGACACTCCTGAATTTCCTCAATTCACCGCTGCCATTGAAGAAAGTATTCGGAACCCAAGAGGCTGGTGTTACAAAATGCTCCAAGAAAAATCAACTGAATTTGGTGAGGATAACCCGAATGAAACTTATTTACGAATTACGATGGGTGCCAATCAAGGAGAATCCCCAGGAATACCTTTTGTATTGGAAATATGGCCTCCAGGGCATTACTCACCCATTCATGAGCATGCCGGAGCAAACGCTATTATTAGAGTGCTACACGGTTCCATTCATGTGGATTTATTCCCGATGTTATCAAAATATCATGAAAAGCCGTTTGCAAGTGCCGACTTTAATAAGGGAGAAGTTACCTGGATTACGCCAAGACTTAATCAAGTTCATCAGCTTACAAACACCCAGAAGGACGGTCCTACCTGTATAACCATACAATGCTATTTATATCCGGAGAACAACTTAACTCATTATCCGTACTTCGACTATATTGAAAATAATAAGATTGGACATTTTGTTCCTAATTCTGATATGGGTTTTATGGAGTTTAAGGAAACGATGAAAAAGGAATGGGAAGAATGGTGTAAATGAAAGCTTAAGGCGTGTTAAACGCTTAACAGACCTCACTCGAAAGCCATCAAACAAGTATATTTCAAATACTTATTTGATGGCTTTCATCATCTTAAATAGTACAATCTTGGATTCTTAAGCTCTGGCCTTATTCTTCTAAAAGTTTAGAAACGTACGTATAACTCTTCCCGTGTTCCGTGTCATTTAAGATTTTTAAATCTCGATTTACCCAGAGTTCTACGGGTATACCATATTGAAACTTTTTAATACGTTGAACCTCATTGTCCGGAAAAGTCTTGTTAATGAATTTTTTAATGGACATCCTATTGAGAATGGCATTATTTCCTGGCCTTTCTATGTAGTAACATAAAATCCCTAATTCTCTCAGTTTATCTATATCATCTGTACTTATGTTAGCATCTGATGCAAGCAAAATGAGTTGCAAATCAAGCTTATCACTTTTAATCTTTTCAATTAAAGGCTTGTAGTAATTCTCTATTCTATATTTAGATGCCCCGCACCAATCCGTCCAAAAAAGAACTAGACTTTCATCTTTCTGTTTCAGCATTTGTTTAAGCGAATCTCCGCTTATCACATAATCTGAAGACACATCTAATTTACTAGCGCAGGAAGTCATTAATAAGGAGATGCTTACTCCCAAAGCTAAAATCATATTCTTCATAATAGGGCTGGAATTAACAATTTGAACCAAAGCTATAAAAAAGTTAGTTACAATTTTAACCAGCTCTCTACCAGCCCTTATCGTAACTGTAAAATAAATAGTTCAATGAAGTGATCAACTTAAAAATGGACCCAACTCATCCTCCTAAAAGTACGGAACTAGCATTAATTTAACTCCAAATTTTTCATTTTGAGCTGTAGGGTTTGAAAGAACTCGTTCTCCTATCGAATCTATTATTGAAGTTAAAGGTGAATGTATTGGAGAACTTTCCTACCACTGTTTTCGCTCGCTAGCCGTAGGAGGAAAATGCACACAGAAAACACATCTTCTCTTTACTAAAAACTTACATCCAAAGCTTTTCTGCAACAGGATTACACAAGGCTACAAGCTGCATTTTATTATAAGAAGCAAAAATTACTGCTACTCATTTAAGCTTTTAATTCTAATATTTAAATGGTATTAGTTGTATCGAAAAGATTGCATTTTACAATAGAAAAACGCCAATGGAGTGCTTTAAAGAAACTTAAAAATTGATAAAACCTTTTTGAACGCAGTAATCGAGTTAAAATGAAACAGACAGTATATACTTTAACACTTTTACTTTTTTCTATCTCTTCCTTTTGTCAAAAAGATAGTTATACCCGTTATTCAATTCTGGAAGGCCTACCAAGTAGTCAAGTATATGATGTTATTCAAGATGATTATGGCTTTATTTGGTTCTCTACCGATAAAGGTTTAAGTAGGTATGATGGCTTTAACTTTCAAAATTTCACCACCGAAGATGGTCTCATTAACAATGTTGTTTTTGATTTTTACAAGCAGAAAAATGGTGATATATGGTGTACTACTCTATCTGCTGAACTCTTTAAAATAGAAGGAAACCCTCCGCAATTTACACCTCACAAGTACAACACACTCATAAAAGAACATAGCGGAGGCCAAGTTCCTTACAGTACATTTATAATAAGAGAAGGAGGCCTAAAAATGGCCTTTCTAAGAACTACAGAACACCTTCACATCAATAAAAAAGGAGAAGTGATAAGCACTCCAAGGCTTCTACCCACTACCAAAAAGTACAACAGCCTTAGATGTGTGGTTTTGAAAGAAAACGCTCGGGAGTCCTTTTTCTTCTTAACAAGTTCAAAACAGCTAGATAAAGTCAAACATAATTATGACTTTTTAACGGAAACTGCGGTAGAATCCATACGAGATGAAGCCTTGTATTTTGATCAAAAAAAGACAAGTGTTTTCCTGGTTACCGATAAAGTATTCATTCAATCTAATAACAAGTTACGAGAACTTCAACTCAGCAAAAATTGCATTGCTTCTGGAAAATTGGATGACAATCATTTTTGGATTGGGCTGGATGGCGGTGGCGGCTACATATATGATTTAAGCGGAAATAGGATAGAACATTTTTTAGCTGAGCATTCGGTTACCCAAATTTTTAAAGATGCAGAAAACCATATTTGGATTTCCACACTAAGCTCCGGTGTTTACTTACAAAGAGAAACTCCACTAAAGTCCATGGATCCCGTTTTCGAAAACGACCTCTATGTTAATGATTTGGGTATCGATAAGGATGGAAATTTATATGTGGGCTACTACAATGGAAATATTTCTAAATACAATAGGAAGGAAGGTTTAACTTCTTTTTATAAAACCTCTCTCTACTGCCCTGCTCTAATAAACTTCAATAAGAAAAAGGGCATTACTCATTTTCACGCTGGGGATAGAGTTTTCTCCAACAACGGTCAACTTGGTCATGAGCTAACCTGCAGGAACTTGTATAGCCATCAAGACCTGTTGTTTTTGGTTAACGACAATACTTTGGTATACAAACGTGGGGATACAACAAGCCATACCATCTTTGGAGAAACACGAGTTAGCGACATTCAATTTTTTAACAACCGTTACTATGCCGGAACCGAAGCGGGATTACTTTTTATTCCAAAGGATATTGAAAAAAAAGCACGGAAAGACGAATCACTCTTCTCCGTCCCCATCCGGGTCTTAGATAGCCTATATACATATCTAGTTATTGGAACAAAAGAAGAAGGAATAGCCTTGATGAATGCAAAGGGGCATATTGTATTGAGGTTAAAAACGGAACATGGACTTAGCAGTAATTTCATAACCAATCTTTACGTAGAAAATGACTCGGTGCTATGGGCATCTACCAGTAAAGGTTTAAGCCGTATTTATTTAGATAAGGACTTGAATTATCAAATTACCAGTTTAAAGGATGAGCATGGCCCACTTGTATCCGGAGTAGAAGATATTGAGATCATTCAGGATACACTTTGGATAGGAACACAAAGCGGTTTGTATTACATGGCTAAGGATCGTTTTGCAAAGGAGAGTAACCTCCATCGCAACCCAAGGGTACTCTTTCATGCCATTGCAAATGATACACTAGCGCTTTCTGAAAACAGCAACATTGGTGCAGATAGCCGTATAGAATTTCATTTTCAAGCCATATCATTTTACGAGAATATTAAACCTAGGTACCGATATAAATTATCCAATATGGATAAGGACTGGAAATACACTTTAGATCAAAGTATTATTTATGAAAACTTAACCCGTGGTGATTATACATTTAGCCTCCAGTTTTGCAATTCTGACGATTGCTGGACCAATACGGAGCGTACCATTTCTTTTTCGGTAAACTCCGGTTTTTATTGGGGTTGGTGGATGAATGGAATTGTCCTAATCGGTATATCGAGCATATTCTATTTCTTTTATAGGAACCGAAATACAAGCACAAACAAACTCAAGCCTGTAACAGAGCCAGAGGATGAGGTAAGGGATATAATTCCAATAAAACATTTAGGCACATCAATAAAGCTAGAAACACAAAAAATCCTATTTGTAAAGTCTTCGGGTAATTATTTAGAGTTTCATACCACCACAAAAAAGTACCTTACTCGGATGGCGATGAATGATTTTTTAAAGGCAGTTCCTAAGCCCAATGAGTTTGTAAGAGTTCATAAATCCTACAGCGTTCGTTTGGATAAAATTGATCAGAAAAATAGTCGTAAGCTCTGGATTCAAGATCAAGAAATACCAATAGGAAGGGTTTATAAAGGTGAACTAATGGATGCAGAAGTATAACTTGGCCTACCTTTCCTTTGTCACTTTTCAGGGATTTGCACAGCTCTAAAAAAATTACGAAAAGCATAACCGTTGTTCGCCCCAAAATCAAGGTCGTTTATCCCAAAACCTTCTTATTATTAAATACATAGCCTTTTTCACTTTATTATTGTTTGAAAGTTTTCTAGCGCTAGAAATTCTAATTTCCATTAAACTCTTAAAACAATTTAAGTCATGAAAAAACAGATTTTAATTCTATTCGCTATGGTTTTATCCATAGGTCTAAGCGCTCAAACTATTGACAACACCACTGCATGTAACTATGAACTTAGGGTACATATTCAAACCATTGGCTCTGGATGTGGACCTTCTCTAGGTTTCATGAATGTATCCGTAAACCCCGGAATGAGCACACTACCTACTCTTCCTCCTGGATATGAATTTTTTGCAGTAGAAGTGCTTGATCCTGGCTTCACTTTTCTGGTAGGAGTAGGTTCTGGTTGTTCTACCTGTGGGGTACCCACAAGCTCTGGCTCATACCCATGCACCGTATCCGGCAATGTAACAGCCGATTGGTCTATTTGTGGAACATTGAAGATAACCAATTAGATAGTTTTCCTAGAAAAGAGTCGCTTAGAAATTATTTTCTGGGCGGCTCTTCTTTATAACAAGGCTGATAGTTCTGAATGCTGGCTCATCTCTATTCTCCTGAATCTGATAGCTTGCGTTGCAACATTCCAGATCGCTTCATTTCCAAAACGCCTATATGAGCCTCTAGTAAAGCTTTCATTTTTTTGGTCTTTACTCCAACCGTATAGGGTGTATCCTCTAACCGATCATGTATGGAATAACTAAAATCATACCCTAATTGAGTTTTCTTCTTGTGCAATGGAGGCATTGGAGCTAGTTTATATAGACCGTAGTGTGAACGCACAAAAAGAACAAAGCGATACTTTTCTTTATCTAAGAACTTAGTATACTCTAGCTCATGCTTTTTAATAAAGATCACATCTCCATGATACTTTTCCCGAACCATTTGAATCACCCAGTCGTCCAGATTAGGCCTTCCACTTAAAACCACCAAAAACGTAGAATCTTTTACTCCAAAGCTTTTCGGGATACCCTTTTCCGTGCTTTCTATATAACTCTGATATTCTTTGCGCTTTATAGCAGTGCATGAAATAAGAATTGGAACGACAAAAGAAAGCAAGAATAATCTTGAGATTCTCATTGCTGGTAATATTTGGTTTCAGAAGAATGAGCCTGCAATATACTTGGTTTCAATCCTAAACTTACGCCTTTTTGCTTCAAATCGTCACCTCTACATAGTGCGAGTCATCTCAACTACTTTGTTATTAAGTCAAAGCATTTCTGAAGAAATTAAAAAGCGATTGCGTGTTCAAGCTCCCAATAATACAGATACACAAACAACAAGTGGTACAATAAACCAGTATCAAACCCCTCTGAGCCATCTTCAATCTCAATCCTACCAGAATCATATTACAGTTGCGATTTGTCTTTAGTGAGAGATAGCTTTAAGTATCAAAATAAAGGTAGAAGCCGAAAAACCTTAACAAATAGAGTAGGCATAAAATCAAAATCTTTAATTATGAATCTATTAAAACTATTTTCTAAAAATGGAATAGCATTGCTTCTTTTTGCTCTGGTTAGTTTAACAGTAAGTACGGATGCACTCTCCCAAACCGCTACCTTACAGCAAAAAAGCAACATATTTCCATTCTCCTATTCCAACAATGATTTCTCCTATTGTGAACCTACTACAAGAGACTTTATAGCGCGATACGATTTCTGTCCAGCCACAACCGGAATGTGCGGCCCCAACTCGTGCGGAAGCAATCCTTATAAAATAGAGGCTCAACTATTTAGGGACAATACCCTACTAAGTACACAGGAAAGACAATTGGGTACTGCGGAATTAAATTTTTTCTTTAACGGAGTTACTGTTGCTGAAGGTGATTACAGAGTCGTTTTCAGGTTTAGAAGACGAAGAGTAAGTTGCTTTGGTTGGATTCTTGAGGACACTAGAACCTCAAACATCATTACATCAACTAAACTCGATGCAACTCCAGGTTTCAACGTTAATGGAACCACAGTACCCACCGATGGGAGCCCAATCACGGTTTGTGCCAGTAACATCAAAATAAACGCAGCCAGCACTTCTTGTGAGAGTTCCTATTACATAGCGGTTGAAGAATGTAACCGCTGGTGGTCTAGAACTTACGATTACGAGTGGAGCAAATGGTTTAGTGGGAAAGCTCCGAATAACCTAAACTTACAACAACTATCCACTACCTATAGCTATGGGTCGAATTTTACTGGATCATCCAGCCGACAAGGGTCCACTTTGATTGGTGGAAATTTACCCAATGGCTCAGCTCGCTATTATAGAGTGAAAGTTTGCACAAATGATCCTTGGAGCTGCAAAACAGCTCTGATACGCGTAGATGGTTCGTGTAAAAAGGGAGCGGACAATCTTGTTATTCTAGAGAGTGAAGAGCAAACAACTTCATTTGATCTTGACATTTATCCAAATCCTGCTTACGATCAACTGACCGTTCAGTATAGCGTTGAAAAAGAGGGTGCCCTAAGCATAGATCTTTACGATTTAACTGGGAAAAAAATAAAGAATCTACTCAATACCACCAACGAAATTGGTGCGCATAAAATGGAGTTTGATGTTTCGAACATAAATCAAGGAACCTATCTGGTAATCATGAAAAGTTCAGGTCATGTAAAAACCGCTAAGCTTGCTATTGGTTACTAATTGAAAGTACTTTTTTTGAAAATTAAAGCCGTTTCAGATGCATGAAACGGCTTTTTTAATGGAAACCACTTTTGAAAAACCAGAAAATGGTTTGATGGTATTTAATCCCTAAAGTGAACCACCACAAATCCCTAATCAATCGAAGTCGTTGTTTCATGGAATCAAAATGGCATTTAATGCCTTCACTATAGTTTAACACTGACCCCGATAGTAAGTTAACCGATGGATTTAAAAACTCATTCTTAACCCAGAAGAATCAAACGGCTCTTCTTTCTTAAAAACATGACTATGAAAAAAACAACTCTTAGCGTAAAACTATTTATCGTTGGCTTAGTATCGATGGTATTATCAAACGACCTAGATGCACAAATCTCTACCGGAGGAACCACAACTAACTCTGGAACTAACGCAACAGCATCTGGATTTGACTCAAAGGCAATTGGAAGTTACTCTGTTGCGATTGGAAAAAGTAACAACGCCAATCAAACAGGATCTGTTGCTATAGGTACTCAGGCTTTATCTACAAACACAGGGGGTATAAGTATAGGAAACCTAGCTATAACACAAGGCGATTATGCTACCAGTATAGGGTATAAAACGTTTGCAAACGACCTTCTATCCATGTCTTTAGGCCATTATTTGGAAACTCAGGCTCCATCCAGTTTTGCCATTGGAACAGGCGCAACACCAACCAATAGATTGGTTAACAATTTTAGCAACTCTTTGATGGTAGGCTTTGGAAGTGTTAAACCTACTCTATTTGTAACAACAGCCACTGACCCAGCAGCAACCGGAGAAGTACGAATTGGAGGTTTAGCAACCAATTCACAATTTAACGGTTTAGGAAAACTGCAAATAATCGACCAAACATCAGATTGGAATGCCTTTATATTTAATGGAGGTGGCAATGGAAAAGGACTTCGAATAAAAGGTGGTTTTTACAATGGTTCTCATTCCTTACTTCAAGTAGAGGCCAATAACTCTGCTGGAGGATCATTGGATGAAGCCAACATACGTTTTTCTGTACTCGCAGATGGAAAAGTGATTATCGGAGATCCTGAAACTGCTACCATTAGCTCTGCATCAATCACTCAAATCAATAGAGACGATTACAGGCTCATTGTTCAAAACGGAATTTTAGCAGAGAAAGTAAAAGTCGCCTTGGCAAACTCAGCCGATTGGGCAGATTATGTATTTCAGGATGATTTCGAGCTCAAAACATTGGCAGAGGTAGAGTCTTTTATTGAAGAAAATAACCACTTA
Organism: uncultured Owenweeksia sp.; assembly: GCA_964485405.1. Classification (GTDB taxonomy): domain Bacteria; phylum Bacteroidota; class Bacteroidia; order Flavobacteriales; family Schleiferiaceae; genus CAKZNE01. The sequence goes on from CAZAJG010000010.1 coordinate 62,673, forward strand.
CCCGATGTTCCTTCTGCTGAGCAGGTAGCAAAAGAAGGAATAGATGTGGCTAAAATGGATGCCCTGTTGTTGCAAAAGATTGAAGAACTAACGCTTTATATTATTGATTTAGAGAAGAAAATTAAGGTTTTAGAGGATCAATAATAGTTCCTGAAATAATAATTAATGATCCATAAAATGAAAACAAAATATCTAATAATAGTCTTCTTTTTGATCAATTGCGGAAATATTTTTGGTCAAAACGATTGTGTAACGGAGGATAGAAATTCCGCCTGCTGTAACGGCATTATAGTAACAGACCCTGAGGCTCCTGTTAATAACGAAAAACCGCCTGCGTATAAAAATACATTTGATTGGAGAACCCAGAAGATTTGGGTTTACCATCCAGATGGAGGTTATGATGATGGAATCGGTCAACCCATTCAGATCGATAATCCGTTTCATACCAACCACTCTTATCTTCAACATGTAAATATTTTTTCTCAAGGTGCTGAGGGCTTAGACTACTCTCCAGAAGATGGGTGGGAATTACTCCACCGGAATCTAGGTCATGATCTTTCCAATGATAATATACTAGTTGATCCTGCAGCAGCAGAAGATAGGGAGGGGCCCTATTTTATTCTTTATAATAAATACACAGGCACCTTGAGGCTTGCTGCATCCTTTAGAACGTTTTCGCTTGACGATAAGATAATTACCACATTAAGCTTTAAAGACACTCCCGGACTTGTTCCAACAGGTCTGTTTAATCAATATGGAGATTTAAGCAGTACACTGGATAAACCAACAGCAATAAACAACATCTCAGTTGCGTCTCAAGGAGGTCAAAACAACAATTCGTGGTTTGTAGTTGACTTTAAAATGGCCTATGACCCATGCGGTTGTTCCAATAATTCTGAATTGTTGTTTGAGTTTTTCACCTTTGATCAAGCGGATGTTGATCTTGGCGGACGATTAATTGCAACTTCAGTTCCATTGGATGGTTCTGGCTCAAGTCCATTACTCAACGGTCAGGATTTCATTGCCGCTGTTAATAGAGATGATTTCAATGTAAGAGGAGGCATGTTAACTTACCAAAACATCGATGATTTGGTAAACAAATATGATCAATCCTCCTATAATCTTGATCCGTTGCAAAACTTAGCCTATTCGGCATTTGGTAAAATCCTAGAGCTTGGAGCATCAGCAGTTGATGATAAACTCAATACGGTTATAAACAATGCCCTCACAGATTTTATAGGTGCAGATGTCCTTGCTGAATTTGGAGAAGAAGAAAAATTAGATATTGGCTACGGCATTGCAGGAGCCACCTCTAAGTTTTTAATGTCTTCTTTAAATCCTAAAAAACCAAAAATCCCGAATGTTCACTTTATTGAAGGAGAGATGTTATTACGCGGAACCTACAGCAATACCACTCCTATTAGTATTGGAGGTATTAATCTTGTAGCACCTGGTAGCTCAAAATCGTTGGAACCAAGCCTTGAATGGTGGAAGTACCCCCTTTACAATGAACAGATGGGGATTGCAGCGGTACTTGAGAAGCCTAAAGTAACAGGAAAAGTAAGGATAACGGAGACACCGACTTCAACAGAAGCAGGCGTAAGAACGCACTATTACACCTTAAAGGAGCCTTTAAAATATGCTCTTAATCCTGCCTCCGAGATTGATCTTGATAAAACCAGAATCTATGGAGCCTATGTTGTAAAATATGTTAGAACCGATCGAACAGGAACTAAGCATTATCCGGATGAGGTTGTTTCTGATTTTTATCCCATCAGTAATTTAGATGATCTATACATACCCATAGATCTACCGGCTAATATTGGAGACTATTATACCGAAACCTATGTTTATCTGAGATTGATGTTCGACAATACTTTCCAAAAAAACAACCATGGAAAAATAAATAGATCGTTCCAAATTGCAACTTATGATACGGATCATTTACGCACTCCACCCGCTACGGATCTTTCAGGGCGAATTAATGCAGGTGACTTTCCAGATGCAAAAAGATTGGTTGATGGAGCCGTATACGGAACGAACACAACTGTTCATGCACTTGATAAACTATATGTTAAAGGAAACATAGGAACTTCAACCTCCTTGGTTACCGCAAGCCTTACCGCCAGTGGTTCTGTTAACGTTAGAAACAATGCGGTTATAGGGCCCAATGTTTTGTTAGAGATTACAGGTGTAAACGGCTTTGAATTTGACTATTCTATTCATCCACAATCTGGTGACCAAATCAAGCATTTTTGTGCCAATAAATACAGAGCCAACACCATGGATCCTCGTAGAAAAGCAAAAAACTCGGGTGTTATGAATGGTTCACCTACTGATGATACAGATGCGAAAACAACTAGTACTATTTTTCCAAATCCTACTACTGGTAAATTTTACTTACAAACTGGCAAAGATGAAGTCGTAAACCACTTAATCATTACCAATAGCCTAGGTTCTGTAGTTTATAAAAGATCCGATATTAAAGAAGCTGAGATTATGATTGATTTATCTCATCAACCGAATGGCATTTACTTTTTAAATGTCAAAAAGAATGAAAAAACATATACCGAAAAGATAGTTAAGAATTAGTAGTTCCACTACTTTCATCTCACTAGGAAAAGAGCTTCAGATTTAATTTCTGTGGCTCTTTTTTTCATTTTCAATAACTTAGTAGACTACTATCACCAAAAATTTATTTAGGACAGGAAGAATATCCAGTGGCCATTTCCTTTAAGATAAAAGATCCAGTCTAATCAATCTGGAAGACCACTTTGTGGATGGTGAATTCTCGATTCTGCGTTAAGCTAAACTCCATCCATCCATGATAGTAATAGTCCCTTTGTGAACTATTTAACCACCTAAATACAAAAATCTTTTTCCCATCACCCATAGTTCCATGGTGGTAATCATGATGTAAAGAATACAGATTTGAGTCATTTTCACTTCTTAATTGGAAAAGATGGTTTCGATGAGGATAAAAGCCATGGTCCACAAAATGTGATAAGATATTGTTATTATCCGCCTCGGCTGACCATTGTAAAGTTGCATCCTTAAGATCTATAGAATCTTCTGGAGAAAAAAACCGCGTATCTGGCCCTTCAAACACCTCCGAATGCAGTGTATCAGAAAAGGGGGAGATGATTGGAGAATCATACGACAGTTGGAAAGTAGAATCAAACTCAGGGAATGTAACTAAACCACTATTTTTGAATGTAGTAATAAAACCATCTTTTTGATTTTTGGTTAGTGCCTCCTCAATGTTGATTCTGACACTGTAAACTGTATCCGTTCCTCTATGTTTGTTTATATAATAATCTGAAATTTCTACCCTCAACCATGGATAAATGGAACCATCAATATAAAAATCATATTCGATTCTTTTCCCACTCGTGTATGCCCTAACGTTTGTAGGTTGTGGGTTTAGGATAGTACGCGTATTAATAGTGTGGCTTGGATCGCTAAACCTCACCAAAAGAGGTGAGGCTTCTCCAGTTCCAGAGGGAATAGTGTGGCTTGGCTCTTTACTACAACTTAAAAGAAGCGTCACAAAAACACCAAAGTAAACAATGTATTTCATCTTGTTATTTATTCTTAAGGTTCCCAATGTTTTGTTTGGATGCATACTTAGGCCTTAAAGCAAATGGTATGTTGAGACGCTCTTCAATTAACAAAAAGGTGTGTTTATTTTTATAATACCTGTACCCTAAAGATTCTAAAATAAATTCAAAGTATTGAAATTGCTCTTAGCTAAAACATTGACTATTGGTTAATAGATCAAATTTAAGTTAAATTCGGGATAATGAAAACTCTAAGTGAGACATACTAGATTATTGCATGATCCTAAAAAGGGTCTCTGGAACAAGCATAAAAGCAATTAGATCAGTGTGAGTGAGAGTGTAGGTATTGAGGCGATCTCATTACTCAAAACTCACAATCAATACTACCAGTGAGACATACTGGATTATTTTAAATGATCCACAAGAGGGTCTTTGGTACAAGCATAAAAGCAATTAGATCAGCGTGAGTGAGGAGTGTGAGTATTGAGACGATCTCATTACTCAAAACTCACACTCAATACTCCTCCGTGAGGGCAACTGGATCAAAGCCGAACCAATTTTGGGGTTTACTAATTGAAATTGAATGATTTACAAAAAATACGTTGTAACAAAATTTTGGTTTTAAATAACGTTCTATGTATGAGACATAGCCTAAAGGGGGCGCTATGCACCTTGTTACAAAAAGTTATTATTTTTTATTGATAACTATGTCTTTGAAAGTACATCATGCCAAGCTTTCACATCATATCCTAAAACTAAGGAGGCAAATTCAAATGGAATTCGTCTGCGTAAATATCAAACTACAGAAGTTTTAACAGTTATTCTTGTTCCATCACTATTTACTACTTTGATTTTGTAACGAACTTCCTGATTGTCTTGTCAAGAAAATACTCCATGGTATATAATACCCTCAAAATACAATTATCTCTCTCAGAGTTTTAATTGGAGTTTTGGAAGTTATTGATCGAAACAGAACAATTCATGAATCCATTATTTTCAAGACTTTAATCTTTAGTCACAAGAACTGAATCTTGATTTTAGGGTTTACAACAACAGATCCCTTTGGGATTTAGATTACCTCTTTTTATGATCTTCAATCCAATTAATCGCTCTTTTCAATACTTCTGGATCATCGTTAAATTTCCCTAAACTAGTGTTGCAACTACTACATAACCAACCTCGAATACTTCCATCTTCATGACTATGATCTAGAACGACATCATTACTATGCTCCCTTATTATTCGTTTTAAACAAATTGGACAGTCAAAAGTTTCGCCAATTTCCGGCCGTGGATTTTTTGCCAGAAATTCACGCTTAAGTTTTTGATTAGCTTTTACTTTTTTAGAATAACATTCTCTACAAACGGGTCTTCTTAGTACACGATTATTTTTTCCAAACTGATTCGGGGCAAAAGCCTCAATGTCCTTTTCAACTTTACACTCACGACATACTTTAGATTGCGGCTCTGACATAATCCACTTCTTTGGTATTTGGGCGATATTTTGAAATTCTTTGCTCAGCTATTTGGCAATAATCAGGATTAATTTCGCTCCCTATAAAATTTCGATCTTCTAATAGGCACATCTTTGCTACAGTTCCGCTTCCCATCATTGGGTCATATACAAGATCACCAACTTTGCTCCATGAATAAATATGATCAAGAGCTAAGTTTTCAGGAAAAATTGCAGGGTGCTGATGAGCAATTTGATCATTAGTTGAATGTCCTTTCCCTATTCTATATTCCCATATATTAGTTCTACGACCATATTCTCCATAACCACCTCTCTTAACCTGAAGTAGCTCCCCATTTTTAAGGCGTTTTGTTCCCGTATCCCCATTTCGTGACTCTTTATTTTGCCGATCCTTTATCAAGTTTAGAGTTTTAGGTTTCCCTTTTGACAAGACAAACATATATTCAAAAGTCTGCCAATAAGTTTGATTGTTTCCGCAAGCCCCTCTTGGCGGCTTGGAGTAAATCATAGTATCAAAAAGGTTGAACCCACACTCTTTAAAAAACAAAGCCTGCCTAAAAGAATTTCCCGTTTCGTTTCCTGCAATTGTAGAATCTCCAACAACCCAAATCACAACTCCCCCTTCTTTGGTTATTCGGTAAAGTTCCTTTGCAATCGGCTCAAAAGAGAATGAATACCCATTATTTTTTGCTTCCCCACTTTTGATATAATTATTATATGTTCTCAAATCATCATAAGGCGGTGAAGTAATCGTTAAGTCAATAAAATTGTTAGGCATACTTCTCATTGTGTCTAAACAATTTTCATTGTATATGGTGTTTAATTCTAAATCGGAATGCATAAACCAAAAACATTTTAAGAATTAGCAATTTATGATTTTTAAAAATCCAGAACTTCGAGAAACTATTTTATTTCCCACGAATGGGTTGTTAATAGTTATGGCCTCTTACTAAAAAATCAGACAGCTTAAACCTAGAGAAAGTCATTGAATTTTAACCACTTTAAACACCAAACTGAATTGATCGAACCAGCCTAAAACGTAGGCTGGGAAAAAGATTTTCGATACCGCTGTGAGACATATTGGATTATTTGCAATGATCAAAAAAGGAACTCATTACAAACATAAAAGAGACCTATTATAAGGGTGAGTATTGAGTCAGCTGAGTGCTTTTAGAGTTCCGTTTTTCTTACTCTAACTCCCTTATCATCAAAGTTTAGTTGTTTCTGTTGCGATACGGTATTTTAGTGTGAGTGAGGAGTGTGAGTATTGAGACGATCTCATTACTCAAAACTCACACTCAATACTCCTCCGTGAGGGCAACTGGATTAAAGTCGAACCAATTTCAGGAGTTATTGACTGAAATTGAATCCTTTACGAAAAATGAATTATGATAAAATTTTGACTTGTAACGTTGAATATATGAGTAGCAGCAGACTCAATAGCAGTTTTGTATCAAGTTACAAAGTAGCCAAAGGTGCACCTTTATTAGATAGTCAAACCAGCAGATTTGCGAGGTTGGTAAGACCATCTTCTACCGAAAATCGCTATTACTTTACATATTATTAGGCAAGGTATTTATTCTTTTATCCTTGGTTCCCACTCATTAAATAATTCAACAATATTATTAAAGTAATCCATTTTTCTCTTTTCTCCTCTGTATCCAGCAATAAATGGATACATCACTTTAATCTGAGTGCAAAAAGGTTTTCCAATTAATTTAAAAATTGTCTCTTTATCAATATTTCCATGTAATATGTTTGCAGCTAAAGAGTCAAGCTGAAAATTGACAGGATTTACTTGATTCTGGATTTGTTCTCTAATCTTTTCAAAACTGATTTCCCAGTCAGGATTTTGTCGATTAACACTTTCATCCGTAAATTCAGTATAATCCCATTCATAATCAAATAAAGTTTGGTCGGTTTCTGAGATAAAATCATAGAATTCGCCAACAATCGGTTGGATCTTGACATGAAAATATCTTGATTCTTCAACTGAGTTTTGTTTTTTCTTGTCCAAGATTTCGATTTCAATCCGTTCATTCGTCTTTTCGATATTGTCCATTTGATAAATCCAATAGTAGACTGAAACAAGAGCAACTGTAGTGGCATACAGGTTTTTAAAATCTGAAAAGTGATTAAACAAATTTATAAACCCTTTTCTGTCAAATGAAATCGGCAGAATTACAGTTTCAGATAAACAAATCAATATTGTAATCACTGAAAACAGGGAAAAGATAATTACAATAATTGTCAATATGTATCGAATCTTTTTCATTTAGTGCTGATCGTTTAGTATAAAGCATGTACTGCAGTAGAAAGTAATAAGCTTTCGAATTTGCACTGAGCCAAATTAACGATTTGGCGGTGTTGCAAATAGTAGTAAACTTTCGTAACTAAGAAACGTCCTATTTACTATACATCATGCTGACGGTTGTATTTTTTAGTTTTTATTGTATCCAAAATCAGTTCTTGAAAGTAGTGCTTCTTTCCAAAAAGATTCTCTGTATATAATTGTCGAATCATCTGTTTTAACTGGTTTATATTCAAGTAAGCAAAATCTAAAATTTTTGCGAGCATAGCCAATTCCATTTTTTGAAATTATCTTGGTTAGTTCGTTATTAAATCCATGTCCAGTTCCTGCATAGACCGCCCAACGCGACCATATTCCAAAATCTCCATAAGCCGAACCAACATATTTTTTGCCATTTGATTTATCAGATATTACATAAACTCCTTTTACATTCTGTAGGGCAGTCTTCCAGTCATTCTTTTGAAATTTGAATATTGATTCTAGTTCTGGGAAGTCTATGTTAATGTTTTCGTAGCCTGGGAAGATTATTCCATCATAGGGTCTTTTTAAGATCTGGGATATTTTAAAGTCATCATAATACCCTTCAAGTTTAAATGAACGCCCTCTCATTCCTCGATAACGATTGAAGTCTATTAACAGCCTACCTACTAAGTCGTTATGTAAATCACATAATTCTACTTTATACCCAACTTCCGTTTCCTGCCAATTATCAAATCTTTCAACAACTTCAAAAATTCCGCCAAACAACCATTTATTTGGTTCATGATAAAATTGAATTAGGCTGAAAATATATTTTCTATTAAAATCATTTTTTCCGCCACGCCATTGATTCCAGTCAATCCAATTACTCCAATCGTTTAGATAGACATTTAGTGGTTGTTCGTATTGATTCCAACAAGCTAAATGCAATTTATATTGATTTAGGTCTGTATTGTTTAACCTCAAAATTGATTTGGCTTTTATTTCACTCATTTAGCTCAATTTAATTACCGACAATGTATATAAAACACGCTTAAGTTAGTCAAAAGGCATGTTTGTTTTTCCAGCACTTGTATCTCTCAAAAAGAATATAGAAATTACAACCTAAAAACCTCATGAATGCTAAAAATTTACCATTTTTTTGATTGGCAAATTTAATCGGATTTTATAACAAACTGTATCGATCGAACCTGCCCAAAACGCAGACTGGAAAAGAGATTAAAAAATCGAGCGAGAGCAACTGGGTCAAAGTCGAACCAGTTTTGGGAGTTATTATCTAAATTTGAAAATTTTACAAAAAATGGGTTGTGATAAAATTTAGTAGTTTTTTTTTTTTGCAAATAAACATAACCCTCCCAGAGTACATATTTTAGCTATGTTTAGCAAGTCCGTTAGAATAGTTATTTTGGGTAAAAGGCATTAGTTCGTTTAAGTCGAATATTCTAATTTCACCTTTTTTACTTGATTGAATTCCAATTTTCGTTTTTGTCAAAGAAAATCTTATAATCCAATCAAGGCAACTACCACATGGTGTCAAAAAATCTCTTTCAGACACCACTAATATTTCTGAAATTTTCGAGTCAGAGTTTGCATACATATTACTAATTGCACAAATTTCTGCATGAATATCATGACTTCTAAATTCATGTTGTGCGTTGCAACCTGAGAACACTTCCCCACTGGAAGACATTATACTAACTCCAACTTTAGTGCTATTCAAATTTATCAATTTAGCATTATCACGAGCCTTCCAAGCGGACACACTTAACTTTTTCCATAAATCAAATTCATTGAGCTGAACAATTTTCATTTATAAAATGGCTTTTAGTTTTTGTACAAGTGATTTTTTGGACAATTTTCTTGCTTTATATTTTTCTCCCCTTAATTTCATGTCATTTGTAAATACTCTCGCATAGTCATTTTCATAATTTGACGTTATAAATAAGGAGACGGTAATCTCATTTTTGTTTAATAAAATCTTGTGAATTTCACCTGCATTACCGTGATTAATATCATTTTTCAAATATTGTTTTGTGTCTGTTAAAGCAAGTTTTACAGGCTTTATATACTCTAATTCATAATTTGACTTTTCGCTAGCTTCTGAATAGTAATGATAGAGGAATTTATCAATCCCAGTATTATTTAGTTTGTATGTTTCGCTTAAATAACCACCTCTAAGTATTAAGGAAGAAAAATTCCATCTATGGTCATGAATATTCGGGTTTTTAACTCTGTTGGTTATCCAATATATATGAAGCCTAATTCTAATGTTTGAACCTCTATATATCGAAAATTTATCAAAACCGTTATCATGAGAATAAGAGACCTTACTTATAAGTGATAACCAATTTTCATTTTCATTTATTTCTTCAACTAAACATTTTAAGGAAAAACTTGTAGATAGAATACTCAAAGAATTTTGCGTGTCTTTGAAATTCTTGTCAGCATACTTAAATTTCTCTAGATAGGTTTTCAAGGTTTAAGATATTAATGATTTGAATGAAGAAGGGAAAGGATTAAAATCATTTTTTAGAATAATAAGAACCTCTTTGATTTCATCATCAGCTGGCGGAGCAATGGATAAATTGCTAAAGAAAGTCTTTGCATCTGTAAAGCTTATTTCTTCAATGGATTTATTCAAGTTTGAATCTTTTGTAATTTCTACAAATTCAGATTGTATAATTGCTTGATTGAAATCTTCTTTATATGGAGAGTACAAATAAGATTTTTTCTTCAATGAAACAACTGGAATTGATGGATCTTCCTTAGTTATTATCACTTTATTCTGAGTTAGTTCCGTTCTCATTAATGAAAAATGATTCTTAATATAGATCTCTATATTTAAAAAATTACTTTGATTTTCGTATTGAGCAGACTTTAGAATTGTCGCGTATAAATTAACTCTGGTTGATTCTTTTGTCCAATTAAATTTATTTTCCGAATCAAAACTTCTTTTGTAATTAGCATATTTCTCACAAAGTTCCTTTTTATTTGGATCCATGATAACAATTTTGATATCGATTTTTTCTTTTTTCTTTTTAGCAATTTTGTACAATTCGGGAAGAGTTTTTGTTCTAGTGTATCTTCCGACTCCACCATTAAATCTCCAATAGTCAGCATTCTTTCTGGCTTTGTGAAACTCTTTTTCAATCCGATAGGTTTTGCTAACTAATTTTATTATTCTTTTATCATCATTAGGAGTAATATTGAAATAAAGAAAGGTCAAACCAACTGTAGTTAATAGAGAAACAAAAAAACTTTCAATTATTTTTCCTGAAATGATTATGAATTCTGAGCTAGTATCAATTGAGTTTTGACTTTTGAGAACAGAATATCTCACAACTAAAAACAGTAGTAAAAGTGCAATTGAAAGTATATAAAAGTACATTCTCTTTCTTCTAGTGTTTAATATGTTTTCCATTATTTTTCTTAAGTATTAATAACGTCAATTTGTCTCAAAACCTAAATAAAGATTCTGAGAATGGCGTATTTGATTTTTTATGATCCTTCCTAAATATTAATTTCTCTAGCCATAATTTCACATTGTCTGATAAGTGTATATAAACACACCTAAGTTAGTCAAAAGATCAGTTTATTTTCTAAATACCTAGATCTATCATAATGGAATGGAAATTATCTTTAAAAAGCTGAGCTAGCTTTAAACTCATGTTAATAGTGAAAATCACCAAGTTTTTAAGGGTGTATTAAGTTGATTCTAATACCGAAGTGGGTTGATTGAACGAGCCTAAAAGACAAGATAAAAGTAGGCTTACAAAAATGGATTGTAACAAGATTTAACCTTGATAAAGAAAAGCGTTTTAGATAAAAAAAGTACACAGTCAACTTGTGTACTTTTTAGTATTGCTCATTATTTCTCATCAATAATCCAAAATGGTTTACCATTTTGAATCTTTCTTGAACCAACTGCTAAATTTGCCCTCTTATACTCAAGAACTTACATTCAAATAAATTTAAATTAATAGTTTTTTATTTCAGAAATAAGTTAATGAAAAACAAGACTTACTAAACAATATCCTCTTCAAAAGAAATGCAACTATCTACAATTCTTTTAGTATCGAGAGAATTGATGAAAGAAGTGTCTTGTAAAAATTGAAGAATACGCCCTCGCTCAAATAACAATTTATCTGGGGCTAACTCATCTCGTTGATAAAATTCCCGCTCATTCTTTGCAAGAGCATATGGAATGAACATAGTGTGGATTGGTTTTAAACGATAGAACCTGTAATAATTTTCGTAACGCTCAGTCTCATTCTGTTTCTTGTACCATTCTTTTCCACAGGCACACTGTACAATTACTACTAGCATGTTAGGTATCCTATCATTGAATGGCACCCAACCAATCACATCAAGTCCCCTTTCCTGATTACCCTCCACTACTCCGGAAATCTCATCCTCATTTATCATGATATTCAGGTCACTAGCGAGGTCTTTTATTTTCTTTTCCGCTTTACCTGAATAATCTGAATTTTTTCCAAACTGTTTAATTATTGATTTAGGTGTTTGAGGTAAATAATTACAAAGGGCTCTAAACGAAATTTCTTCAAATTCGGCTGTTAGCTCAGGTTCAAACTGATCAAAGTAATTGAGATTTGATGAAAGCAGAAGGGCTAAGTAAACTTTCATTTTCTCATTCTCTTCAACGTCCGCTCTAAGCTTTACTCCTTTTGTCAACACTTCAAAAGGATAAAATTCACCATATGCAGTCGTTCTATCTTCTATGACACTAAAAATGGAGTCAATAAATAATTCCACACTATCATCTGTTTCTGCCTTGCTGGAACCAATTTCATCGCCTTTCTTGATCTCTTTCTCTGTTAGTTCTATATTCTCTACTTTATATCGCTTTGCAATATTTGCAGATGTAGCAAAATCCCCATTATATATTAAAGCCACGAGTTCAACATAATCAGCATATAAATGAATCAGCTTATCTGGATGTTGTCGTGGCTTCAGATAGAATTTAGTGAATTGCTTCGTTATCTTATCCTCCAAACTCATCTTCTTCAAATTCATTATTAATAAAATCGTCTTTAGCTTGCTTAATCTTCCTAGCTAACTTAATAAGCTGTCTCAAATCATCCTCTAAACTTGTATAAAAGGAACTTGCTTTATGAGTAAGCCCATCTGCCAGTTCCAATTCGTTCAAAGCTTTACCAATTGATGTTTCTATTAACTGATTAATGTCTTCGGTTAATTCATAAGCTTTGTCTAAACTATCATTCTCTTCATCGAAAGCCTTTAAAGCAATAGGATTTGCCAATATGGCATTGAGTTTACTTAAATCCCCACTTTTACCTTTCAGCTTAGTTTTCCCACCATCTCCATACTTTTCGAACAACCATTTTGTCCATTTCTTCAGGTTTTCAACTACCAACTCTTCAAGCGGTATATCTTGATCAAAATCAACCCCCAGAAAATCAACAATGTTTGCCCATCGCAGACTATCAGCTATGTAACCAAAATAAAAAGTTGCTTCATCCAACCCTCTTATCTTGAAAAATCCTTGATCTTCGATTTTTTCATATATATCAAACCCCACTAAAAGCCGTTTAACATAATCCCTTCGACTTCCTATCATTTTGGCTAACTCGCGACTGGCTGTATCTATATTTTCGGTAGTAAACAAGTTATTCTTAAGAGAACTTAGGTAACGAGCCTTTTGTCTCAGATTCCATGGTTCTACTCCAGTAATATGCCGATATCCGAGATATTTATGAATATCTTCCTCTTGGCTAAAGACCAAACAAGGTATATTATCAGGATGATGGTTTGCACCAGCATAAACCTGTTGGACTTTTTTGGTCTGAACCTTTGCAAGTGCAGGATTACGCAAAAGTTTAACTGCGGTAGTTCTCCTGTTTCCTTCCACCACTCTAAACTTATCACTATCGGTAGGTACAACAAGCAACAGTTCCCCTGCAAAAAAGTCGTTTTCACCAATTGCTTGCATCAATTCGATTGTTGAAGCTTCGAGTAGCATATATTCTATTAACTTCTCCTCAGCAGCGCCCCTCAAATGTGTCGGTAACCTAGGATTTTGGTCGTCCAACACCAAATTGTCAACATCAATATATTTTACGGTACTTTCCATAATGTTCTTTAACTATCCTTGAATTGCTGCAACTCAAACAAACGCCCACTGTCAAATTCTTTAATATTGGAAATGGCCTGTCCCTTTTGAATACGTTCCATACTGCGTGCTACTTTTTTCCCTTCTGCTTCACCAAGTCCCAAAAATTTATTGATCATTTTGACATTTCCTTTGTTCTTTATATCCAACAAAAACGCAATCTCACACATACTGGAAAAGTCAAAACTCGGTTGATTAAACTCCTCAACACCCTGTGATAACAATACTACTGAAACACCCTTGGAGCGTATCTCTCTCAATATCTTCTCCAATAAATCTTGCGATTTTTTTTCTTTAAAAATGACATGAGCCTCATCAATCAGAAGAACATATCGCATACCCTTGAAGTCATTTTCGACCTTGGTATTCTCCATGTTCATGAAAGTGTTATAGATATAATTAATGATAAGAAAAATAGATGTAAAACGCACAGAATTGGGCAAATCACCCGAAAGTGAGAGATAATAATTTTGGTTAAGGAAATTACCTTTTGGCTTTTTATCAAAAACATCCAATTCACTTAAACCTTCCAGTACTTCTGTTAGAGTATCCCGCTTGTCTCCGTAAAGTTCCAACAACTTTTCATTTACATCATTTATGGTTGGATACTCGCCACTTTTCTTTTCGAGAAACGCTTCTTTTGTAGCATCCTTCAAACTTTGTTCTTGTTTCTTTCCAATATGGGCATATTTAGCGATAATATCTACGAACTTATTGATTCCCATCAATTTGTTCTTATCATTCACATTATCGATAAAGGTCAGCGGATTCAGTGGAAAAGGAGTTTGTGGTGCATCCACAAACTTCGCTTTTGTTGCTTGAAAAAAAGGTTCATAATATTTTAAATCATCATCCTTAAGCCCTTTAAAATCTAGGTAAATAAAATTAACCTGCCCATTTGATTTTTTGCTAAACTGCGAAAGTAATTCTAGCGCAAACTGAGTTTTCCCTGTGCCTGAATTTCCAGCAACCGCCACATGACAGTTATTATAACTATCTGTATTATTAAGTTTTAGATGAATAGGAACCTTCTCGTCTCCAATTTCCTTTCCGACTTCGATTTCAATCGGAGAAGCAAAATAGCCTTTCTGAATTTTCTGACTTAGATTCTTTACCGCATCAAGACTTACTTCAACATGTTCTAGGTTGGCAATACCATTTTCAAGATGATCGGTGAGAAAATCAAAAATGGTATACTTCGGATTACTCTCAAAAAGCTGATTTATGGACTCTAAACCATGATCAATATGCAACTTTATGTACCTAGGGATATTGTCATTAGTTTTATGCACTTCATAATGCTGACAAATAAGAGCAACAAAATAATCGCGATATTTTGCATCAAAAAGTATATGCTCTTTATATTCCTTCCCTCCGGAATCGTACATTTTAAACTCACCACTAGTAAATTTTCTACCTGTCTGCAACGAATATCCTAAAGCTATTCTAGCGATGACATTTTCTGCCGCTCCACCTAAAATTTTTCGTGATAGCTTTTGAACAACCTCTTTGTTTGCTTTTGAAGTATGTATGTTAATCTGCTGCCACATAGAGCTCGTCATATTTTTGTATTAGTGCATCTGGCTCAACTTCCAAGAAAGTTGAACTATCATTACTGAGATTGTTTATCAAATAACTTTTACTCACCCCAGCCTTCATCAAATCATATTCGTCTTCTGTGAGCTCCTTATGAATTAGTGGGAACAATACTACTTGATTAGACACTGTTGGATAAAAATGATTAATAATGTTCTCCGCATGTTCCTGATCAAATTTTTGCATTGGACTGTCAATGAAAACTGGGAAATCAATGTTCGATTCATCTACAAGAGAACTCAATAATGCTGATGAATACATTTGTCGTTCACCCATTGATAAAGATCCTTTATCCACTTTTTGTTCCTTTCCACCCACCTTGGTAAAAAGACTAATTTCTACATCTTCTCCAGAAATACTTATATCTACCTCAACCCTATGAATAAAATCTCTCTTATGCATCAAAGTATTCAAGCCTGATTTTATTTTTTCCTCCAAAGATTTCTTTTTGGTTTCCTTGAACTGAGTGATGAATTTTTTTAAATCCTTGATTTCTCCTTCAATAATTTGATTTTTAGCCTTGTTGTCATCCGATACATCCAGTCTTTTTCGCAGCTCTTCTTGTCGCTGTTTATGAGCTTTCAAATCTGCTTTCAGAGAATCCTTACGCTCCTCTAATCGCCCTATATCCTGATCTGCTTTACTAATTTGTTCATCCAAAGACTTTTTCCTCATCCGTTGCTGTGTCACAAAAGAATCTTCAGAATTTTTCTCAGCATCGCGTAGTTTTCTCCTTATACTTTCAATCTCGGATTTTGCTGATGTATATTCTTGGTTTATTCGTTTAAAATCTTCTTTAAAAGAGTGCTGCAAATTCTGAATAATACCATTCAGCTCATTGGATTGCATATCCGAAAAGTCGTGAAGAGGTTGAAAATTAGCTGGTAAATCAGCTATATCAGAATAAAAATGTTTCTTTATCAATTCACGAATCTTGTCCTCATAAAATCGTCTCACCTTAGTATCTACAACTACATTTGACTCGTTTTTCACTTTATCAAGATCATTCAAAAAATGATCTGCTTTGTTTTCAACATCCTCTTCTTTGTACTGATTTTGAGCTCTTAATCGCTCATCTGAAACTTGTTTGGAAACATCCATCAGAGTTTCTCCAGCTAATCCAAATGGAATTAGATCAAATAATGCTTTCAAATCATTTTGAAACACACTCATCCCCCTCTCAAGGTTTGATTCACTTTCTTTCAATTCACTTACCTGCTCAACGGACATATAATTCCCTTCTCGAATTAGAGTTCTTTGAATTTGATCAGATTCGTATTTACTCTCAATTTTTAATTGGTTTGTTTCTTCTATTTCCTGATTAGCAGCTTCAACGTCTATTTCTACTTGGTCAATTTCAGCCTCTACCTTTACAAACGCCTTTCTATCTTCTGGCTTTGCTGCCTTCTTCCTATAATCGTCCTGAATATTAAGTAACTGATCCTTTAGCTCTTCGTATTTATGAATACCTAAAACTTGAGAATATGCAGTACCTAAAGCTTTTCGCTGTTCTATAGAATTCACCTCGGCAAGAGAAACAATTTTTTCCGCATCGAAAAAGAAAAACTTAGCTATTTCCAAGGGGAGAATAAACTCTCGAATAAAGACTTCCCCTCCATCCTGATTATTCACTGACAAGTCTTGAATAACTTCATTTGGAAGTCCATCAATCAATATTTCCAGTTCGTCTTTGGTTCCGGTTTTTGTATCGAAAGATCTTCGGATAGTTATCTCATCGCAGGTAATATCGGGAACCCTAACATCAGTAAACGTTACGGAAACCGAAAATTTCGTTTCTCCCTTAGATTCGGCCAATCTATTCAGACTATTTCCGATATATTTTCCATAATTCCCTTTATCCTCAATTTCTTTCTTATAAAGCTCATCTACCTTCTCCATTTGACGACCATAAAGGCACCAAACTAGGGACATCAAGAACGTAGTCTTTCCAAAGCCATTTTTCCCACTTATGACAATAATATTCTTATCACCATCGGGTAAGAGTTGAACGGGGTTACTTCCTTTATAAATTCTAAAATTATTGAGTTCAATTTCTTTTATGAACATAATTATCTACCCCTTTTTTATATATTCCTCAATGCGTTTTTCTAAATCTTCTTTCAATCCTCTTTTACGTGTCAAAAGAGCTTTATTTTTAAGAAGGGCTAAATGATCTTGGATTAGCTCAAAACGTTCGTTCTTTTTACATACTTTTTTAAGAAGTTCTTCTTCTTTCTTCAAGTTTTCATTGTGCTCTTGCATATCGATCTCTCTGTTATAGACAGCATTATAAATATCTGAAACTTTATTTTTAAAGAATAAATCCCGATACCAATTTACCTGTATAGCCACCAGCTCTTGATTTGTAATCAATTCAATTTCTGGAAATGCTTGTTGTATTTCTACTTGAGTTTCAAGCAAACGTTTTAGTAAACTAGCTCGATACTCCTTTTTATAAGCTCCCTTCCCTGGTTCAACCTTCTGACCATTTCTTCTTTCATCCATTCGGTTTTCAACCAAATTTCTTTCCGCAACAATCGCATTTCTATACTTTAGCAATGGTGCCAACCAACTAGCTCCATTGTCAATCAATGCTGACATTGATTTATCTTCTCGAACCACAGTACAAACCCAACATCCAAAACGGCTTTGACCACAAGAAGAATGATTTTTGTTTGTCACCATAGTAGGGCATTCATAATCATCTGCACTTGCATCCGCATAAATTTGAAAGAGTTCCTCGTTGCTAGCCCCCCAAGGGGATGGCATAGTATTGATAGTGTACCACACCTCTTCAAGCATTAAGTGTTTAATTGGAGCATAAACAAACGTATTTTGATGATTTGGATGCTTAGTAAGGCGTTTACCTTTAATGGAATGTTTCTGAATAGATTTTGCTCTGGTAGCACTTTCATCCGACCGTGTTCCGATCAAAATAATAGCTTCTCCTCTAATATCTAGCTGTTCCAAAACAAAACGTGATGTAGGTTTCACTTTTAACCTTTCAGTACACCATCTAAAGGAATTGTTGGGAGCTGGATAGCCTCGACCTATCAAATTAACCCAAAAAGAATCCTCAAGTCGAGGTATTGTTTTTTTGACATAAATGGGCATATCCTGATCTCTTGCCGCTTCTTCAATTTTTTTTAAGACCTTGTTGACATAGTTCGTAATGATCGGATTTTCAACTTGTGTATCATTACATATTACGTAAATATCTCTTCTCACAATTCCTGAGAATTCTTTTACTTTTTCAAGTGCTTTCCAAACAAGCTGCAATAAAACAGTTGAGTCCTTTCCTCCGCTAAAACCAATTATCCACGGACGGTCAGAGTCATCTGCGTACAGGTATTGGTCTATGATTTCATCAATTATGTAATCAATTCTTTTTGACATCCAGATACAAAATGCTAGTTGTAAACAATTTCAAGAGAGTAATTCGGGATGTAGAGTTTTACTCGAAGTGCTCCATTTGCACCAAAGGTAAATTATTTCAGCTCTTAACTAAAACTAATTTAAGATTGAACGTTTTAAACATTCATTTAACTTGTAATTTCTAGCGAATTTTTACCGTAAAAAATGACAACAAAAATATTCGAAAATCAAAAACATCTAAGACTCAAACCTTTTCTATATTTGTCATCGTTTTAGGCGAAATTTCACTCCCTAAACGAAGTAAGCACCTCTACACAACATTTGAAACTCATGAAAATAACGGCTGCTCTACTTCCGCTTATATTGCTACTGACCCCGCTCATCAGTTGGGGACAATTTCAATCGCCTCAAATTCCAAAACCTTCTACCCCGAGCTCTCCGGTCCAAGTCTTGTCACCAAAATATCAAACTCAAAATCCCAAACCAGCGTCCCCTAATCCTACCGCTGTCCATCAAAACAATATGAGACGACAGCGGCAACGAGCACAAATCATGCAGGAAATGAGGCAAGACATTGCCGACATGAGTAAAGCAATTCAATACGAACTCCCCTCGCAATCCCATCTCTCGGCTACAAAATACTATCAAACTGCTTTTGCGGAACTTCAGAAAATGGGGGATACTGCATTCTCCATCAAACAAGCCAATTTTATAGTCGAAAATGCCTTTTTTGAAAATCAAGGAAACTATGAGGAATTTGAAAAAGTAGTGCAACAAACAGGGAATTTTCTTAGACAAAAAATACAGGATTTTGGCTATAACCCTGAAAGTAATTTAGCGAAGAATTTGACCTTGCTGCGCTTCTTTTCCGACACGCTCAGGATTGAATCACAAAATCTGGAACATCTGCCGTTTCAATATGAATTTGATGACTTCATGGGACGGAACGATTGGACAAATATGTTTGTCACCAAATTACTAGAAACCAACAAAGGTCAATGTCATTCGCTCCCCATGCTCTATTTAATTTTAGCAGAAGAAATTGAAGCTGAAGCCCGTTTGGCTTTCTCGCCCAATCACTCATATATCAAATTTCCAGACGACAAAGGCAAATGGGTGAATGTGGAATTGACCAATGGAATGCTGACGACCGATGCCTTTATTCTGCAATCAGGCTATATCAAGGCTGAAGCCCTACAAAACAAAGTCTATATGCAACCTCTTACAGACAGCCAACTACGAGCCCAAATACTGGTTGACTTAGCTAAAGGTTATTCCAGAAAATTTGGTTACGATTCGTTTGTAGAACAGGTGATTGACCAAGCCATACAGCTTGATCCGAATAATATTTTTGCTCAAATGGTTAAAGCGGATTATCTCACTATTCGTTTTATGTATGTAGCCAAACAATTGGGTTTAAACCGTGAAAACTTCCAGAAAGTTAAGCAATACCCAAAAGCTACAGCACTCTACCAAGAACAAATGAAGCAATATGAGGTCGTGGACAATCTAGGCTATGAGCCTATGCCTCAAGAAATGTATCAAGAATGGCTTGAATCCTTAAACGAGGCCAAGCAAAAACAACAAAGTGATAATATGAGAATTCGATTGGAATCCAAGCAAAACCCCGCTCGATGAAACAATGGATTTTTGCCATAACGCTATTGATAAGCATCAATACTCAAGCGCAAATGCCTGCTGAGTTGGAATATAAAGTTGCTTACACCAAACTCAGCGTAATGTTGACGGATTCTCTGGACATTAATTTTAAAGAAGCAGTATTTACGGTAGAAAATGCCTATTATCTGGGTAACCTGGATAGATCATGGTTTGATGAACGAATTGGACTACTGGCTCAATTGTGTCATAACTTCATCGCCTCACGTGAACTGATTTACAATTTACCAGACAAAGAAAAGGTACAAAAATCAGCCGCAATTTTTCATGTTTTAACCGATACACTTCCGATACAATTGGATTCAGGTAAAATTGCTCATCACACACCCTACACTTATGATTTCAACGACATCTGGGGGCAAAAAAGTTGGACACAAATGTTTGTCAGCAAACTGCTAAATACCAAAACTGGAAATTGCCATTCATTACCATATCTCTACAAAATTCTGGCGGATGAACTTGGTACTTCAGCTAGTTTAGCATTAGCTCCAAATCATATCTACATCAAACAAAAGAATCAAGCCAATGGCCGGTATAACACTGAACTCACTAGTGGGATTTTCCCGATGGATTCGTGGCTCATGGCCTCTGGCTATGTACATCTCAACGCTATTGTCAACAAACTTTATCTGGAAGCCCTAACAGATAAGCAAGCTGTGGCATTGTGCTTGGTCGATCTCGCCAAAGGCTACCAACGAAAAACAGGCATGTTTGCTAATCCAGAGTTTGTGCTACAATGCTGCGAAACTGCTCTTACATACTATCCAAATTGCATCTCAGCCCTGCTTCTGAAAGCAGAAACGAAAAAGCAACAATTTGATAGCTTGATGGACAAATATTTCACTGATAATCCAAATGAAGTTTTAGGCTACCCTGAGGGTAAAGCCTTATTCACAGAAATGAATCAGTTGTACGGTCAAATTCATACACTTGGATATCGATCCATGCCCGAACAAATGTATGTGGACTGGCTTGTTTCTCTCCGTAAGGAACGAGAGAAATACGAAAACAAAAAGATTACTAATTTTAAAACCAGAAACTAGTCGCTATGAAACAATTATTCTGCCTATTAACCATTCTTCTTGGTCTATCCGTAAACGCTCAAGACTACAAACACAACCCTTTTGAAAAACTAGGTTACACTCCAAAAATTGCCACCTTGAGTCAAGGAAAATATCAGGAATTTTTTGACCTTGATACAATTGTGAGAATTGGATCTGTTTGGTTTAATACTCAAAGCCAGCAAATTGTTGGATTAGTTAAAATTGACACTATATATAATGAACAAAATTTAGAGCCTGAATTGGTCAGTCGTTGGTTGTCGCCTGATCCACTTTCTCATATGCGAGAATGGTTATCACCTTATAATTTTGTACAGAATAACCCAATTATGAGAATTGATCCAGATGGAAGACTGGATGTTGTACCGTACCATGATGAAGAGACTGGAGAATACCTTGGAGCCGGAGGCACAGATGAAATTCGATTTATTTCAAAGAAAGATTGGGAAAGTGGAAATTTAGAAAATTATCACACCCAGGGTGCTCTAATAAGTGACGAAGCTGCTGAAAAAGTAATGAGACACTATGGCACTCAAACGGATAACTCCATTAATTTTGAGTATAATATGAATATCTCAAATGGCGATGATGAGTTGAGCACTGATTATATTGATGGAGTAGTTACTGTAAATTTTGATAAATCGACAATTGGTGGCTCGATCAGAAATAACAGTGATGCCATAAATTTTCACGAACACGAAACCTATTCGCACGGGAAAAACTGGATTAAATATGGTGAATATAACAGAACCCAAGACTTCTGGAAATGGGAACAAGATGCAGTAAAGCATCAGATTCGGACAAGTTCATGGCAAAACACGTCAACCAACTGGAAAGCGCATATTTACGGAGCATACGGTAAATATGAGTGGATCGTTCCTGCTTTACAACAACCTAAATTTTTCCCAAAGATTAAACTAAACCCAATTAGTCGTGAAGAATATATTAAAAGACATTACTAAGATCTCTCTATCATTGGTCTTTACCATATTTCTTTTCTCCTGTTCACAGGAAGAAAAGATTATATGTATTGAGAATTCTAAGCTAATTGAAAACAAGGCTGTCGGCCTTGATAAAGTCCAACACTCCTTAACCTTGAATAAGCAAGGGATTGACTTTCTAAAACAAGCTGATGTAGCCAAAGTTATATTTGAGTATGATGGAGTAACAGAAGATCAATCGAATCTAAAAGTTAAGTTTATAAATAATACAAAAGCTATAGTTTACCACTCAACGGCTCTTTTTCATCCACCACCATTTTTAGAAACCGATGAAGAAAGCAAGAAGGTGGAAGAGAGTATTAAATCTCGAATTGAATCTTTGAATGAAAAGAGTAAAATTACTTTGATTCTGGAAAACGGAGAAAGTCTTGCTCTTTCTAAATGTGGAATATAACGTCCACTAACACATCCTTCTCAGTTTTTAAATCTTGAAATAAATACTCAGGAAAGGGTTTTCCCAAAACATCAAACCCGTAAAACAAAACTCCGATTTTTGGGAAATCTCTTTCGTCCATTTGGAGCGGGTTCGTATTTTCAAAAAACTCTCCGATTTTTTGAAGATGTGAATGGAGCGACACTATATAGTCGAACTTTCAAATTATCTTCTTAACAGTCTGCCTATCGGTTCGATGATCATTGACATAGGAGCTCCACATAGGATATTGTCTATCAAAGTCTTTGATTTGCCCTTTATCAATCAGGGTTTCTGGCGGTTCGAGAATACCATTTGCAGCTTGTCTAGCCTCATTTAGTAAATGATACCGCCTGGCAGCATGGAGACTAAGTTTCCCGTCTTTTAAAGTAGGGTTCGAGAATATTTTTTGCAGATAGAACTTTCGCTCTTTTACCTCTATTTCTTCGAGCCTACAAGTAAGATTTATTTGCTCTTGGATGGATCGAAATACTTTCTTTCTCCAAAGGTCTTTTGGCAACCCAGCCTCTTTCTGCTCAGACTTAATCTGATTTAATTCGGATTCAAACTGTAGCTTCTGTCTTTTATACTCCTCAGCACTAATTTCATCATCCAATCGCATAGCTAATAGGTTTTGAAGCCGTTTTTCAACTTGTTTACTTTTAATGGCTAGGCACTCTATTTCTTTCTCAAAGCGATCATCAAAATGGTCAATCACATAGGTTGACCATTGCTGTGCCCATCCTTTAAGCTGTTCCTCCAGTTTTAGCTTTTGAAGTTCTGTCTCGATTTGTTCTTGTAAAACATGTTGGTGAGAACATCCTTGCTTGCAAATTTTTGGCTGAGTGCAATGGTAGTAGATGTATTGGCTTCCATTCTCAATTATAGCTTTAGAAATAGTCTTTCCGCATCTAGGGCAATCATGTGGTGTTTTTCTAGTGCAGGCTTTTTTGCACTTTGGACAAAAATATTTTCTCTTTTTTTCTGCCGTAATTGAGCGACCACATTTTCCGCAACTCAACAAACCACGAAGCCAAAATGTTTCCCTCTGAATCGAAAATTTCAACCTACCCTGGCGTCCTAAAAGTTCTTGGATTCTCAAAAAATCTTTCCAGCTTATCATTGCTGGATGGTTCCCTTCTATCCATTGTTCACCACTAAGAACTTTTCCTGCAATAAAAGGATTCGTAAATAATCTGTGTAAAGTAGATGTGGTGAGTTTCCTTCCTCCTATTTTCCCTTTCTTAGGAGTTCTAAAACTCTCCATATCAGCTATTCTACAAACATCGGCCAGGGAATAGTTTCCTGTCAGGTATATTCTAGCATATTGCCTCATTTTATCGAAGTAGTGGTTGTCTTTTTCTACCGTTT
Source organism: uncultured Owenweeksia sp. (assembly GCA_964485405.1). Classification (GTDB taxonomy): domain Bacteria; phylum Bacteroidota; class Bacteroidia; order Flavobacteriales; family Schleiferiaceae; genus CAKZNE01. Next base: position 86,640 of record CAZAJG010000010.1, read on the forward strand.
TTTCCAGTTTATTATTTCTAAATCCAATTGGAGCCATACTGCAATACCCACCATCCTTGGCTTTTGCTCTCATACCTCGACTGATGGTGTCTGATAAATCCTTGCTATACTGATTGGCCATACCAAAAGCAATCGTCAGGGGAAGTACATTACTGGTTGGATCATAACGACAAAAAGGCGTCCATAACTGCTGAATTTTACCAATTTGAAGAAGGTGGATCAGTTGCCCACCTTCAAGCATATTACGAGCTAAGCGATTTTCCTTCCAAACCAAAACCCCTTGAATTTCCCCTGAATGAATCAAGGCTAACAGCTCTTTGAACCCTGTTCGATTATTGGCTTTAAAGGCCGAAGCTGAATCGGTAATCACCTGTACGATTTGAATATCTTCATGCTGCTTTAAATTCTCCAATTCATCAAGTTGGGATTCAATAGATAGTACCTGACGATCATCCTGTTCCGAGGATTTTCGCGCATAAATAGCAAATCGTAACCGTGGGGAATCGAGCTTCATGCAAGGAGGGGATAATGACAAAAGGATGATACTATAATTGCTCTTGGTTATCAATCAAAAACCCTGATTCCACAAACAATCACAAACAGCATTAAACAAGTTCGGGCTTCTTCAGTTAGTTTTTCACCAGATAACTTTTCTCCAGTTATTCGTTGATAATATTCTTGAAATTCCAAATAGGCTTTTGGTGGGAGTTGAAAATCGGCTCCCACACAAAAATCATTAGGGACATAAACCATCTTCATCCGCGTGTTTCCCTTCCGGCTCAACTAAGTAGAGAAAGGCAATAGCTTCTGGTGATCCTTGCAAACAAGCAGGATCTTTTTCATAAGCGCGAATAAGCGCATATTTCATGGGAGAGGTGATATGTTCTAAAATTGCAGTTGCACCTTTATCTAGCTCTATTTTGGAAATAGTATCAAAGATGTATTTAGTGGTTTTTACACAATGGCAGTTTTTAGGGCACTCGGTCATAAAAGAGGGGATAAAAAAATAGCCGCTTTTTCAACTCAGTATTGCGCCTCGTCCTTGACAGGTCAGTTTTTTTCGATATCAAAAAGGTGTGTCTTTTGAAATACTACGTTGGATGACGTAAAGGGGGCACAATGAAAAAACCTCCGCTGCAACGGGGGTTTTTGTCTTTGGTGAGTAAAGCGAGAAGCATTTACCATAAGTTCACGTTTTGACCAAGGTTTTTATCGCTATGAACTTCAGGAAAATTTCATTTTGAGTAATCCGTAGTTTCGGAGTTATGTGTTTCTCGGAAGGGTTTTTAGAAGTGGTCAGGCCAGAAGTATGAAGCCTGGGCGCTGCTGAAATCTCTTCCTAACGCTCTGGAGCGGTTCGCTTTTTCAAAAAATATCAGCGATTTTTTTGAGAATGTGAATACAGCGACCCTTTTGGAAACGATTACTTTTTCTCATTGGTAGTCAGAAACTCTTTTAAAGCCGAATAAAACTCCTCGCTTCTTAGCTGACGGTTTTGCCGAATAAAGGTTAATGCTGTGGTGAACTGCTCCATATTGAGAGTTTCTTCAATTCCATCATATATACCCAGATCAATCAAGTATTCTCGTCCAGATTTACCATACTCTGAATCCGTCAAACGAGCTAAATCAGTTTGCACCTGTTTGATCTGCAATTCTGATACTATTTGAGTATCAGCGATTCCTAAAGTGGATAAAATCAAGTGGCCAGTATCGCGTTGGTCTTTGTTTGGAATAGCGTTATTGAGCAAAGCAGGTTTAAAGATCTCATCAGCTATATCCTGCGTTCGCAAGGCTAGATAAGAAAAAGCAATATTGATAATTCGTAAATCTTTTCCTCCGCTAAAAGGCAAAATATTGTGCGGAATACGCACCGTGAAATTTTCAGCAGAAATTTTCACGCTTCGGCTGCCGTCTGCGTTGAGTTGAGCTATAAATCCATTACGCAAAGGGAAAGCAATTTCTGGGGATTTTTTCGCCTGTAATTGCTGGATTTCAGTCTTGGTTCTTTGTAAAGCGGCTTTTTGCTCTTTAAGTTGGGCTTCTAGCTTCGTTCGCTTCGGGTCATCAAGCGATAAGTTTTCAAGTTGAGCCTTTAACCGGTCAATTTTTCCATCTATAGACTCTTTGAATTTCGATTTCGTAGTGATTTGTTTTTCGATTTTTTTTCGGTAGGTTTTTACTCGTTTGAGCTGTCTGTCCATTTGGCGAACGGTAAAAATATCGGCTCCATCAAATTGCTGAGAAATTTCCAGTTTCGTTTGCTCGGAAATGCTAGCATTTTTGGAAATAGTGACTAAAGCCGATTGAAAAGCCTTGGAATCACTGAAATCAGCTTGACCAATAATGTTTTGGATGGCTTGCCGTTCCGCTGTTGGTTTTCGTTGGGTGAGTTGGTGTAAAGCCAAAAAATTCCGCCAATTTTTCACCCATATACTTACAGCTTTCTCATTTTCAAATTGAAAATGAGAGTTTGAAGAATTTCAACTGAGGATTTGCCTTGATTGGTTAGCCGTTCTTTGGTTTTTTTAATTTGTTCTGCAATTGAAAGTTCCTTGTTCTCATTCAAGTTTTTGAGTATGTGTTCTTTTAGTTCTTCTCGTTTTACATCTACACCAAAGGTTTTATTGGTAGCTGAGTATTCCTCTGCAATTCTTCTGGCCTTGGCATTACCAGGAAAATTTTGCTTCAAAAATTCATTCAAATTTTGGTTTGAAACAAATTGATAAAGCTCATTTTCCAGTTGAATTTCTGCCAATTGCTTTTCTTGAAGTTCAATTCTTTGATGGCTTCGCTTTTGCTGTAATCGTTGTTGTGCTTTATTACTTAAGTGTTCAAAACCCGTAGGAGAGGAATCCGCAGATTCTAATGAGTCTGCGGATGGTTTCATAGCGGGGATTTTTTTTAAACTTCTCATCGAGAAATTATACCACGTATTAATCGGAAATTCAATACACTATTTTGGGGCTAAATCTTTGAACGATTCCCATTGTTCGCATGATTTTTTGTGGTTGGTCATTGACGATGAATAAAAAGAGTAGGCAGCTACAAACCTAGTTCGATCAGTGGTTTTGATTCCTAGCTTGGCAAATTCGGCTTTGATTTTTAGAGGTTCTAAATTCTTGGTTTCATCGTGAGTCAGTTTTACAAAATGAAAAAATATTGCTCGTCTATCCTGGGTTAATGTGTCGGGATCAAGAATATTTGAGGCTTGGGAATAATCTACATTCGCATAGTCCACAATTTTGGATTTGCTACTTTGTCCATAAGAAGGAAAAGTTGCCATCATAAAAATGAGAGCGATAATTTGAGATTTAAGGAGCTGGCGATTTCCTGTTTTACATGATTTTGTTTTCATGATACTTCTAAAATGTTCTTCTTGGAGGCTCGACAAGATGAGTGAATAAATAGAGAAGGCGTGAACCTCTGCTTTCATTCAGTAAACAGATGGATCGCCAGACCCAGAGAAGACCAAAATCAACAAAGAGAACACACCTTCAAAAAGGTGCATTACCATTCGATTTCCTTCTTCTCTAATAGTAAACTGGCGATTTTCTGTTAAAAGAAAGAATAAGCAACGCTTTATCTTTATATGTTTTTAAGAATTTCTCTTATAAGTCGATCTTTTAATTATGCCTACAAATTTAGTGATTATTCATTCTCCAATGTGGATTCTAGACGGATAAGCCATTCATATGCCCGAGCTACTCGGTTTTGCCGAGGTTTATCTGTTTTTAACAAATGATCAAGCCGACATACTAATGGAATAATGGTGGCCAATAACTCCTTGGGATTATTCATTTTAAAAAAGGACAGTGTTACTGTTGCCTCTAGTCGTCAATATCCCAAGGGTACTGTACACTAGAACAGAACACTGCCCGTTTCTGTGTACAACACACCCAAAAAATAGAGATCTTATTCATGAAGACGTAGAGGCAAAGGCATATTAATTGAAAAGCATATGATATGGCAAATAAAAAAATATTGATTTTTTTTACCTCTGTATATCCTTCCGATTCATACTTATTCTAGTCGCTTGCAAGACTGACAAACGCTTGGTCCGTTCTCGATCCAGCTCACGAATTATACTTGGTTTAATCCCAAGGGTAGTAAACCGAAACTTGATACCATCTTTGAGAATCCCATTGATACGCTTCCGATACTGGTACAATTCAAAGCCATTTTTTTCGAGTAGATCATACAATTCTACCGTGGACTTGGCTTGATCCAAAAACGTTTTAATCCGCTGTCGAAACCGTTCTTTTTTGGTCAATTTTTTTCCGAGTCGTTCTTTCATTTTCAATTCCAGTTCAGAAAGTGGTTTGATTCGCTCAGGATCACGCGGGCGCTTCTCTATTTTGACCAAACTGTGTTTGAGTTGCGGATAGGTTCGTTTCTGGTAGATTTCGAGTTCTCGGTGTACATCCAAAAAATCTTTTTTGCTCATGCATGTAGACTTGGGTGAACGGTACTGATTCCCAGAAATGAGCAAATGCACATGAATATGCTTGTCATGTTCATGGAGCCGCCCAATCACAATCCCTTTTTCGCCCCGCAACTCCAAGAACTTTTCCACCAAATCTTGGATAATTTCAGGAGTGAGATACGGAGTATCATCCGGGGAAAAACTTAATATCAGATGTCGGAGGGCAATACCATTCACCCTCTTTTTGCGAAAGGTGTTGTTTTCCTCAAAAGCGGTTTCAATGCCATCAGGAGTAAAGGTGGATAAATTGTGGAAAAACGACCAGGCTTTTTCCTCCTGTGCCCGGCCTTTATCGGAAAAAGTGTAGTCGATTAACTTTTTATAAAGATTGGGTTTGTAGCGATAGGTTTTGGACTTAATAATCATGTAAGGGATTGGGTAAGAATTTCCATCAGGATCACGCGATAATTCGGGTGAGTTTTTAGTGCTTCCCGAACTAGCTCATTGAGATTATCGGGTTTGTGCAGAAACTCGCTCAGGGCCGTTTCTAAAGCCGCCATTTGTTTTTGTAATTCGGCTAGTTGCCGGCTTTCAACACTTCGGCTACGGTTGACGACAAAAGCGATCTGATTTACATTCGTTCCAATGCGTTTTAAGGACAATTCGAGGCTTTGGAGCTGCTCTTCATCAGGAACGATATACAAACGCTTCAGATAGGCTTGAATAGCCTTTTTCACAAAGCCGCCAAAGCTCTCCTGATGTTGCTTCGCAGCATGCTGGATGAGAGCCACATCTTCAGGGGTAAAAAGAATTTCTTTGCGGGTAAATGTTTGTGCCATGAGGTAATATTTTTAATCAAAATTTTGCTGTGTATTTGCAGGGGGATTCCAAAGGCGGGCAACGCCCCCTTTGGCAAGATTCGCATTGATCCGGATGAACATACGGAGCCAATGCAATCTTGCCCCCGCAAGCGGGGTGGAAAGAGGATTACAAATCCTCCTCCATTACTTCCGCTGGTACTGGTTCAGGTTTTCTCTGATCGATCAGCGGTAATGAGATATATTCGAGTTCGTTGTCATAGTCTTCATTGACTACTTCTACAGGTTTTATGTGGCTTCTCCGTCTCAGCCAAAAGCTGTAGAGATATGGAAACATTTGGAGTACGCCAACGGGATAATTACCGTGATGAAACAGAGCGGTATTGAGTGGGAGTTGGGTAATTTCCTGAGCAGAAAGTACAGGTCGAATAGACTCTTGAAGTTCCCCTTTATGATCGGTATAGGTACGATGGGTATCTCCAATTAGGCGTTCAAGGTGTTGAGCGGTTTCGAGGGATTGTTTGGGTAAGTACAAAACACTGTCAATTCCTCCAGATATGATGGATGTGGTTTTGGCTTGACCAAGGAGCATATTCATCTGCTGGATATCCTGAACGACCAACATCATAAACGCTCTTTTCTTCCGACAAGTCGTAATGATATTCACAAATTCAGGCAATTCGGCTATGCCAGAATTGGCGAATTCTTCTAACAAAAACATGATACTCAAATCACCACGGGAAGGTGTTTTCATGGCCTCTTTGAAAAGGAAATGATAAATCAACATAATGAGGTGCTTATAATGGGCAAGTTCCTCGGGTGGAGTCTTGATATAAAGTATGGTCGGTTTCTCCCGGAGCTGTCGAAAGTGGAACGTGGAGCGCGCAGTGAGTTTGGCAACAGCCGGATCAGCAAAGATAGCGGTGGCCGCAGCAGCCGTAGTGAGGATATTTTTCCGAAGAGATGGGCTTGATTTTAAAAAGCTCACATATTCGTCAAAAGATCGGAGGTCAAGATAGTCAACGGCCAGCTCTGACAGGCGTTCTCCGTCTTCGCCAAACGACATCAGCAAGTGCCTGAGGTTCGCCAAGTTTCGACAAGCTTCATCGGGTTGATTAACGACCATTTTAAGCAGAGGTTTCATCGAGGAGCCCGCACTAATATTCCAAAAAGCCGCATTATCACCTCCCAGACCTAGAGAATTACGCACAATCATGCTAATAACTTTGTCTATATCAGTTTTGTCCTCAACATAATCCAGCGGGTTGATACAATCCGATTGCTCAGGATTTCCCAGATTTAAAACACGGATATCGTAGCCTTGCGAGGCGAGGTAACCACTGGTTTTTTCAAAGAGCTCACCCGGATCGACCACCACCGCACTATGACCCTGTAGGCGTAGCAAATTTGGGATTACACTGTTGACCGATTTCCCTGATCCGGTCCGTCCTACTACGAGCATATTGGAGTAGCTTTTATTGAGCGAAAGGTGGTCCCGACCATTGACCACAAAGCCGCGATGCCAGGGCAAAAAATAGCGGAACCAGCGCAACCATTTAACGCGGCTCCACCACGGTTGTTTTTTGAGCAGGCGCTTGTGTTGTGTCCAACTCATTAAACGATTCCCATACAGGGGTTTCTGGGTTAAAAAATTTAAGATATTCATAGTGAAAATGAGTATTAAAAGAATGAGACTTATCAAAAAGAGCATGCAAAAAATGAGATGAGAAAAACGTACTCTCTTCATGTTTGAAGAGGGCGAAGGGTGAGCTGTTTTAACACAGCTCACTGATTCTGACCAAATTTTTCTGCTTTTTTTTTTGCGATTTATTGCGTTGGACAAGCCTGTAAAAAGGCATCTACTTGCAAGCGTCCAATCTGATACAACCATGATCTGATTTGTTCCGCTTCTTCACGACTATATTGCCGTTCGCCTTTATTAAGAATCGTCAAACATTTGTCTATTGGAATCATGACTGAAAGGAATCGGTTTAAATGTGAGTACGAAGCATTTCAAAGTGGAGGTCTACTGCCCACAGCGGCCAATACAAACCGTACTTCACCAGTTTTTTATTGATCCGTTCTTGTTTCTGGCTGGCTTTTTTATCCACGCGTAACCATCGTTTCGAAAAAGGATCGTGTTTATCACGCACCAACCAAATACTTTTGAGTAATTGAAAATCATCCAAAATTTCTTGATGTTTGGGGTCAATCGCTTCTAAAGGAAGTTGAATATCGATCATATCTCAAGATTTAAAGATTGGCTTTGATAGTGAGTTGAGCGCCTTTTTCTTCCAAGAGTTCACGGTAGATATTTTGGCTGATCCGTACCCATTCATCCGTGTCCGTTTGAGGCTCATGGACAATTGTGATCGGGATATTTGATACATCCGGTAAAGCACAATCCTTTTTCAATATTTCCCGGATTTTCTGCGGGTTCTGTTTCAGGTCTTGTTCACCTTGCGCGCTATAGACAGAAAAAGTACGCACATCATTTTCCAACAAATCACTCAGAATTAAGACTTGATGTTCACTATTGGTATCCGCAGCTATTTCTTGGAGCAATCGGCAAATCGGATAGTACAAACGAGACTGCTGATATGCACTGTTGTGATCGCTGATGGCGTGCAGAATCAAACTGTCAATCGCGTGTTGAAAGGCTTGTTTTTTCTCTGCTTTTTCATTGGGGTTGGTCAGCATATGACTACGTTTCCACGTGGTTATATACCGTCTCGTGAGACTGATATCGCGTAAGACAATAATTTCCACAATCTTTTGCGGTGGATCGAGTAATTGACGATCGGTGTTGAGCATGGCTATGATCCCTGCCGATATTTCGGCTGGGGTGTAGTGAACACTTTCAGTGACGTCAATCAACACACTAACCTTTTGACTTTTCATAGGATTGACCTTGCTTTTATAGCAACCCGTCAAACTCAGACTCAAGGCCAAAAGGAGAGCGGCGCCCGCTTTGGCCAGTTTGTTGGCTTGGCCGTTCTTTTGAGGAGTCGTTTTGGATTGTGGTGAAACCTTTTGTGGAATTGGCTTTTGAAAGTAGAGTTTCAAAGGCGGTAATGGGTTTGACCAATACTGCGGTCTTCCTGAAGTGCGATGACGATAATTTGCTTGGCGGAAACGGTGAATATTGGCCTCGTAAATAGCCACAATACGGTTTTCTATGGCTGCAGAATAGTTGTACAAACTTTCATAGAGATCGCGTTTGTAAGTCAACTCCCCCAAAAGCGGGTGCATATCATATTCTGCTTGTTCAATACGGGCACTGTGAGCTTCTGAGAGCCTTTTGTTTTCGGCTTCGTGTTCCAGTTGCAGTTTTTGGAGTTGCTGGTGCAGTTGTTTGATTTCTTTCCGGCATTGCCTTTGAGCGCGCAACAGTCGTTTGCGTTCCTGAACGGCTTCTTTATTTTTTGGATGAAAGAAAAAAGAGGTTATCAGAGCCGCTAACCACAAGAGATAGTTCATAGCCCCAAAAAATCCTAGTAAAATGATATTTTCTTCACCTGCGCGCATTTTAGAAGTGAAATAGAACAAAGCTAACACCAATACATGCGAGCCGACTAGAGCCATGATTGTATTCCATCGATTGACGCTTTGTTTGGCAAAAATTCCCACGTAGTGCGCAAGCACACACATAGCCGCACTCAAACCGACTGTAATCAAAGCGGTCAAAATCAGATTGTGCCCAAGGCTCAAGAAAAGAGAAAAATTAAGCGGGATTTCTCCTACAAAAATAACAAATAGAATGGCAAAATAGGCCGCTTTTGAAAAACCATAAGAGGCATCCTTGCTCACATTTTGCAAATTCTGTTGGGCATTATTTTGCTCACTTTCTTTCGCGGTGATTTGCTGCTGAATGTTATCGTATTGCGACTGATGCGCTTCTTCTCGTTTTTGGGATGCTTCGGTTTCTTCATCCCGAATTTTATCAATTTTAATCTGGGTTCTCGAATCAGTAACGATTCCTAAGCGGTCAATTTCGCTTTCCGTGTGTTTGATTTCTTCGCTTTGCGAAGTGAGTTTCCCGCCCAGAATGGATTTGTTTTTTTCTATAACATCTTGACATTTACGTGCCATCGAATCTTCATGCGGAGTGCAAACCTCGTCCGTTTCCAAAGGCAAATTTTGACGAGCAAGTTTCTCCCCCTCATCCGTACTGCTTTTGTTTAACTCAGTATCTAAATTTTTTACTGATTTTTCAATTTCTGGATCTTTATAGGTAGTAACCACTACTAGGGGTTGTTTTTTGGAAAAGCGGTTGCGTTGCTTTCCCGTGAAAAAGTCTATAATCTTCATAGCGTTGTTTTGAAGTTTGTGAAGCTTTCCCTCGCCAAATTGCTAGGGAAAGCGGATTTTGATTTCAATTGTGATTTATGCTAGGCCGTGAATAATGGCGAGATGACAGTTCGTTTTTCGTTTTTGCTCATCTTTTTTGGCTAGATTTTCCATGAACTCCTTGGCCTTATTATAATCTTGAGTTATAAATAAAGGGGAATCCCATTTGATTTCTGAGTCCAATACTAAAAACCTTGCTATTGCCTCATCTGCGCGCAGGACATATTTCCCCAGGTGGAGTTCGTGTTTTGGCACGTGTGCCATGCGGTAACGGTCGCGATTCCATCGCACTGAATAAGAATTTCCCATCTCATTTTGTTTTTTAATTATTATTTAAAATGAAATCGAAAACGGTGCACCTCATTCGATCTTGGTACAAACGTATCATCCTCTAGACGTGATTCCTAGCGATTTTATCTTGATTTTTCAGGGATTTTTTACCGATTTTTAGACTTACATGATCCCTATCGATCTGGACTAAAGAAATCCTCAGTAATAACATGTCCACCACGGATAATGTTTTTGGCCGTCACGTCTCTCAACTTTCTGTATTTCAAAACCTCACCATCATATAAATGCTTTGAAACATGATAGTCCACATTGGGACGTTTGATTGATCCATATGTATGGTCTTGAGATTGATTGACCTTCAAAAGAGTTCGTGTAGTAAGGTCATAGAATAATTGCTCATGATACAACCCAAAATAATCTAATGAAGCATTTCCAAATATTGCCTTTTTGTGCATTATTACTTCAAAAATTTTATTTCGAATCTCCGTGACACCTCTTTCTCCAATTACTTCAAACGCTTCTTGGCTAATTGTGGCCTCACCGTCAAACAAACATAAACCGGATAGGCGGTTGGGAACGTAGACCAATCTATCTAGCTTGTTCATTATATTTACTGAAACACTCTAGAAAACTCCTCAGGTATGTCAAATGAAAAGTCATTTTATGACTATGTTATTCTGTTACAAACAGCCGTTCAAGATGAAGTCTCCAATCAGGGAAACAAGTCTACGGTGGCAAATCATATCCATAAGACTATTGAAACAAATCTCCAAAATCTTGTTGATCAATTCGATGGTACAGTCGACTCTTTAAAGGCTAAATTTCTCCATAAAGATTACATAGACTGTTTAAAAGGTGATATTAAAGTTAATCAATGCGTGCCCAGCATTGGTATAATTACATCATTTTTAGATACAAAATTTGAAAAAGATTCTCAAATAAATATCAGCATACGTTTTGACGCAATGGCAGTTTTTCTAGGTTTTGAGGGGTGGCTTGATGGGAAAAATTACCACTTTAATATTCAAGAAAAGTCAAAATCCATAATTCAGGATAAGAATGATCAAGCATCAAACAAAGATTTAGATGGAAATAACAGGAACTCAACAAATCATTTCAGTCACTCTGAAGAATTGAATTCGATTAACGAATCAATATCTAGGCTTTTTAGTCCCGAATATATTATTAAAAAATCCGAACTCGAATTTAACCAAAGACTAACTAAATGGGTTAATGTCAAAATAGAATCTTTAGAACACAAATCCCAAAATCGGCCAGACGATCTAATCAATGATCTTTTCGATGAATTATGTGAAGTGCAAAAATTACAGCCACATCATCGAATGGAAATTGATAGTATCGTTGACAGAGAAATTGACCCTGCATATGACTGGACTTATAGGGCTATTCTTGCTGACGCCATTAGCCTATCATTGCTTAACAGTTGGGATAGGTTCAAAGTCAGGTATCTCTGCGAATTAGCGCAATTTACTCATGAAACTATAGTCTCTGAGCGAGCTATTATTGGACTTACAATAGCCTTATTGGCCTCAATTAATTTACCGAAACTGGATGGAATTAGCCCTTTTAAGCAAACAACCAGTCTTATTCACAATAAACTGAAAAATATCAAAGGATTGGAAGCTGGTATTTTTGAGACCTTTGATTTTTTAACTTCTAATTTTGAATCATACAACATTTTGCAAAAAAATGAGGAACTCGATTTTTTTCTAGAAAAATTGAAATTAAAATATTCATATCAATGGTTTGAACCTTTTAGTCCAAAAGCCTCATACATTTCTGTAGAAAACAATGTACTTAAATCCTCAAGTAACAGTATCCATGACTTTTTTCAACTTATTAATAGTTTTATTTATTTGAATCGCTACAAACAAGTTCAATTATTTTTCCAAATAAGGAGCCTTTCCAAAGCTAGATTAAACGAACTCAAAGTTCATTTTAGAGGTGAGAAAAAAAGGTTAGAAGAACTAGAATCAAGTGTTCCTTACGAATGCATTAAATTTAAATACTCCATACGTATCCAGTCCTTTCTCTCATCCTTAGATGAGAATCAAATGAAAAAGCTTCGTTCACTAGTTAATGGTATAAACAAGTTTAATACGGCCGAAAAATTTTCCAAAGCATTCCCTTATCATCGCTTTTTAAAATACATACATCAATCAGAGAATGACTGGAATCGCTTTAAATTATCAGATTCCAAACAACTCAATGACCTTGGTTTCATTTTTTTTCAAAACCGGGAGTTAGATAATGCATGGAAGGCCTCGAACGCAGCTGTGAAAATTGATCCTAAAGAGATTGGTAATTGGTTGTTTAGAGGATTGTTACACACGCATAATAATGATATTCGTAATGCTCTCAAATCAATCAAAATAGCTGCAAGTATTGAATCAGATTATCAAGAAATTTGGATCGTTTTGGCCTCATATTATTTGAGAATTGAAGATTATGATAGCGTACAAAATTGTATTGAAAAGGCCGATCAAATAGACCCAAACACTTTAGATTTATGGCATATTAAAGGTGAGTTACACTCTAAAAAAGGCGAGATAAACCTTGCCTTATCCGCTTTTGAAAAAGCAATAGAATTAAATCCAAGCTCCGTCATGATTTGGGTCAAAAAAGGAAATATCCACAGAAAGCAAAATGAATTTGAAGAAGCATTAAATGCCTATGATATCGCTACAACTATTGATCCATATTGTGCAGATGCTTGGTATGAAAGAGGTATGCTCAACTTGGATAAAAAGATATATTATGCTGCTTTAGATTCTTTTGATGCTGCTACGTCAATCGAGCCCGATAATTCCATCTATTGGCTTGTAAAAGCTATAACCATGAAAAGAGAAGGGAAAAGTTTTGGCCTTGCGAGAAAGGCTTTTGAGAAAGCTGCTGATCTCGACCCCAATTTCCCTACTACTTGGTTTAACAAGGGTTTATTTCATGAAGATATTTTGGAATATGACTTGGCTCTAGAATCTTATAAAAAAGCTACTGAACTTAATTCAAGTTACTTAGATGCTTGGGAGGGTCAGAGCATAACATTATTCAAGAGCGGTCAATTTATGGAATGTAAGACAGCTTGTGAGGCCACTCTTCTATTAAATAGGATGTCTAAAATAGCAAATATGTGCCTCGCCAGTAGTGAGTTTTCTTTGGGTAACTTCGAAAAAGCCTTGAACTATTATAAAAGTAGCTTGGGTTTGTATGAAGATTTTGAAGAATTCTTTAAGGCATTGAATCGATATTTTTTCTATTTAAAAAAGCACGGCATTACTCCAAATGAGCTAAGAAATCTAAAAGAATCATTAAATAAACAGTACATCAGTGATAATAGATCAAAAACAGCGAATGGTATTATCTCAAAAAGAAAATGTTTTCTTTTTAGGAAGAAATTGTTCATCACTCTCTTTAAAAAAAGTAAGAATCAAAATGGATGTCTGTGAATGTAAGGTTAGACTTTATATTTATTTTCTCCTAGAGATATATTGTTATTTAGAAACCTGAAAATCCAGAGATTAACAGGTTTAGATAACTCATTTAATTCTTTAGCTTCTTGAAAGTTGGCACTTGTAAGGATTAATTATTCTTAATCTTTTCTGATATCCTGTAAGATTTTCAACCGTTGTTCACGATCAGGCAAGGCTTCCAATTCGGATTCATAATTTTTTAGATACCCTTCAATCACCTTGAGCAATGGTTCTCGCTGTAAGGGTTCCATCTCAAAAATCCGTTTGACTAATTGATCGGCTGGCAAATTGGTCGGGTCAGGATTGCGAAATAGATCACCCATTGATACACCATACACTCCGCATAATCGAGTCAACACACCAATCCCTGGATCAAAATCCTGATTTTCCAGTTTGGCAATTTGGGTTTGTTTCATCCCCAACTGATCGGCTACCTGTGCTTGCGTCAAGCCAAAACTTTTGCGCAGCCTACGCAGATTTTGCCGGACAATTTCCCGGTATTCTCCTTCGCTTTGTGCCATAGGTTCAAAAATACACGGGATTTTTTAAAAGTACTAAAGTATTATTTTTTAGAACTTTTTCGTTATATTTGATTGAATTTAGAATTTTTAGAAACTTAAAAAACTCCATGTCAGTAGTTCCGAAAAATCACGAAGTTCCCCAGTGCAGCATGTGCAAAGGCTCAGGCACTTGTGATGTTTGTGAGGGGAGAGGAATTGTCTACCGTGAAGACATGTATGGAAACATGCAGGAAATTGGTACTTGTACTCATTGTAGCCAAAAACAAGGTCGTTGCATGTATTGTCATGGCTCCGGTCATAAACCTGGACACAATCGAGTTCCACCCGAGTATTATCGCAGAAAGGAACGGTTGGCAAATCTTCGAACACAGAGAGAGCAAAAATTAACGATCAAACGATAAGAGTATGACGAACAAAGACGAAGCCATGAAAGCGGTAGATCGGATCATGAAAGACACGAAAGAACCGCATTTAAAAAAAATGCGGGAAAAAAGTTTGTTTTCACTCGGCTGGGATATTTCCCAGAACAAAATTGAATTTCCTCAAAAAGAGATCTATCACTATTTCTTACGGAGCAATCCATCTCATGAAGCGTTTAACTGCGTTCAAAATTTTCTAGACGGCTACAATGATGGTTTACGGGATCGGAAAAGCAGAGAACTCAGTCGTATTCGTCTCCAACACGATCAAAAAAATCTCGAAAGAAAAGCTCAACAACTTGAACGCTAAAACTATGAAACCAAAATTAATGCGACTCCATCCAAAAACAGAACAACCGCTCTGGGCTCAATGGCTTAAAATCGGCCTCAAAGACAAGGATTTACGAGAACAGGCTCAACGGCTTGGAATCCAAGGTAAAGATATTGCTCCGAAACTGAGTGAGCATTTCAAGACGGGACAAAACCCAGCTGAGTATAAAAAAGAGGTCATACTTGATCAAGGATTTGAGCAAGGACTCAAAGAACATCGCAGAAAAGTATTGGCACAATTCCGTCAACGACAACCACAACTCCAACGTGAACGCTAAAATTTGAATCATGTCAGAATTTAAAAGAATAGTGGAAATCATGAATGAAAAACGAACGGATTTCCAGAAGTATGAAGCCCTTCATATATATGGAAATTCGATTGGCCTTAGTGGGAAAGCATTACCGACCAATCGCGCAGTTGACTTGATCAATCAATACCAACCCGAAAAACAAGAACTCTTTGTAGATGCTCTCAAACGAGGACATCTACAAGGCCTCAAAAATTATCGCAAAAAAATATTAGAGCAACACCGAACCCCAAAAAGAAGTTTAGAAATAACCCGATAAAATTAGAATCATGAGCAATACCTATTGGGCACGGATTCGTGCCGCCTTGCGCAATTATATGTATGAAGAATCGACCTACCATAAACTCAATAAAATAGGATTGGAACTGGGAGAAAAAAACGAGCCTATTCCCATGGAAAAACTCAAAGGCGAAATCAAACTCTCTGCCCCCAAGCAAGCAGATTATTTTCTCAAAGCCATTTGCCGAGGTTATGCCAAAGGTTTAGGGCTCTGGAAACGAAACTTGCTCCAGGAACACCGCAAGGATTTTCACGAGTTAAGTATTAATCGTTAACGAAATAAACTTATGAAACTTTCATTTACTCAAAAAATTAGGGAAATTTTGGAGAATGAGTGCACACTCGAAGAGAAAAAATATGAACTTAACCATTTGGGAGTTAAAATTGGAAAACTTGCAGAATCCATTAATGAACAAATGTTCTATGAAGTTTGCCGTCATGACCCCAATAATGCTCAATATCTTTTATCGGGTTTAAAAGATGGTTGCCAAACTGGAAAAGAAATCTTACTTGGACAACTAGCCAAATCGACCAGAGAACTAAGCATTAAACGATAATAAAAAGCGAGCGGAAGAAAAAGATCAATTTTCAATTGTCTTTTTCTTCCGCTCTACCATTTCAACACAAAAAAGTTCCAAAAAATTAAGCCTTTTGAAAACTGCCATTATATACACCCGCGTGAGTTCTGATGATCAAGCCAGAGGACATTCCTTATCCGATCAGGAAATCAGACTCAGAGATTATTGTACCAAAAACGAAATCAAAGTTATGGCTCATTTTCAGGATGACCATTCAGCCAAAACCTTTGATCGTCCCGCGTTTAAAAGACTCTTGGATTTTGCAAAACAAAATAAACGCCAGATTGATCTCCTTTTGTTCGTGAACTGGTCGAGGTATAGTCGCAACGCAGGGGACGATTACGCTATGATAAAACGGCTCAACCAACTCCATCTGGAACCACAAGCCATTGATCAGCCGCTCGACTTGAGCGTACCAGAGAACAAAATGATGTTGGCCTTTTACCTCGCTTCTCCAGAGGTAGAAAATGACCGAAGGGCGTTAAATGTGATAAGCGGTCAACGGAGAGCCAGAAAATCTGGTCGGTTTACCCAACCTGCCCCCTTTGGCTACATGAACAGGCGAGATGAGGAGTTAAAAGCTATCATCATTCCGAATCAAAAAGAAGCTCCCTTGGTAAAAGAGTCATTTACACTCCTCGCTTCTGGTAGTTATGCTATCAAAGAAGTATGGTTCAAAATGAAAACCAAAGGTATGCGCTGCAGTCTGAATCAATTTCATAATCTCATTCGCAATAAAGTCTATACCGGACAAATCTTTGTTCCAGCCTGGAAAGACGAAGTAGAGGAATGGGTCAAGGGGATTCACGAGCCATTGATTGATAACACCTTGTTTATTCAAGTACAAAATGTATTGAACGGAAAGAAAATCCAACACATTCAACCGAAGAACAAAAATGCTCATGAGTTGCCCCTACGTGGGCTATTAGTTTGCCGAAAATGCGGGGAAAACATTACTGGCTCTGGCTCCAGAGGTAACGGAGGACGGCTTTATTACTATCACTGTAGAAAGG
>CAZAJG010000011.1:0-7429 GCA_964485405.1 uncultured Owenweeksia sp.
AAAATAGTGATAGGATATTATTTGAAGATTAAGTAATTGATTATCATTGAAATGGTATGCACTTTTAGTGCGTGTCTACTTTACAAAACACCCCACCAACTCCAATTTCACAGCCTTAAAAAGGCTTAAAACGCTTTTGGAATGTATAGGTGTTACAGAATAGTGATGAAAACATAATTTAGACACGTTGATAAAAGAGAAAACCTGATGCCGAGGCTAGTGGGGCTCATACACAGCTCGGAATACGAAACGGAAGAAATGGTAGATACAGGCAAGGAAGAGAGTTTGATGCAAATGGAAATCCCGTAAAGGATATTGATTTTACAAATCACGGTCGACCTGCAATGCATCCAAACCCTCATCAACATCCATACGTTCCTAATAGTACTGGAGGAACTCCAATGAGAGGTGCTCCTGAACCATTATTATAAAGTGAAAATTGTGTTATGAATAAGATTGAATTAATAAATCAAGCAAATGGAGTTCTGTCAATTACTTTGAACGATATTCTTGATTGTTTGAATCCAAAAAGGGACTCTTACTGGAAAGTTTTAAGTCTAGAAGTTAATGGCTACGATGGATCAATGAATATACTTGATTTCGAAGTAGTGGTAAATTTGTCTGAAAATGGTTATTCTATTACCCTTGACCAGTTACGAGACTTAGCAGATTCAGCTCATCAGATTATTGAAATAATGATTATTGGCGATAGCAACAAGACTAAATTAAAACGTTATGAGACTGATGTGGAGATTCAATCAAACTGCAGATATAGTATAATGTTGATAGACTCTTCTTTCTGGGAAATTAACACCTCTGATAACGATTTTTTCGAGAAGCTTAAAGAATTAGGACATGAAAGAAGTATTTGTTAGAAAGTATTGGCAGGAAGAGGATGTAACGTTTTATCTACATTTTCTAAATAATGAAGCCCTAGCGCAAATAGAGATAACATCTGAGTCGAAAATGTTTTTGTCAACCGATGCGCTGATGAACATCAACTATTAAGAGATATTAATAAGCATTTAAGCGGATCGTGATGAGCAAACAAGGAGAAAATCTTATCTTAGAATTGAAGTCCAATCCCCAAGCATTCAATAAATTTGGAAAGAGCTACGAGCTACTTCAAGAATTTTTTAAAGGAATGCCTGTTGGTAGGGTAATGTTACAAAATAGTGATAGGATATTATTTGAAGATTAAGTAATTGATTATCATTGAAATGGTATGCACTTTTAGTGCGTGTCTACTTTACAAAACACCCCACCAACTCCAATTTCACAGCCTTAAAAAGGCTTAAAACGCTTTTGGAATGTATAGGTGTTACAGAATAGTGATGAAAACATAATTTAGACACGTTGATAAAAGAGAAAAACAAACGAGCGGAAATGGAAATATTGATTATAACGGGACCTCCATATTCCGGAAAAGGAACACAATGTGAAGTATTAAAGACGCAACTAAATTTTGAACACGTATCAACTGGAGATAGATGTAGGTTAGAAAAAAAGAATGAAACTGAAATTGGGAAAGTGATGTCGGAATATGAAGAAAAAGGAGAGTTGGTTCCTGATTCAATTATGAAAAACCTTTTCAGTCAAATACTTGATGAAAATCAAACGAAGAAAGGAATAATCCTAGATGGATATCCAAGAACTAAACCCCAAGTAAACGACTTGCTCGAACTTCTGAATTCAAAACAAATGGAAATTGGCAAAGTTTTAAACATTGATGTTCCGAAATCTGAGCTTTTGAAACGAGCGAATAAGAGAGCGGAAACATCTAATCGAAAAGATGATAAGGACCCTAAAATTCACACAAAAAGGATTGAAATTTTTGAAGATGTAACAAGACCTGCAATTGAGTACATGAAATCAAAAACGAATGTCTTAACCTTCAATGGACTTGGAACAGTAGATGAAATTACACATCGAGTTAAAGTTAGTTTATAAAAATCTTTTTATTCAAGATCCAAATCTGCTTTATAAACAAATCTTGCCCAGTGATGAATTTGGGAATAAAAACTCTCGGTTTTTCTCAGGCTGTGGCTATTTCTCTTTTTGAGTTTACCTGGTAGGACAAACCGTATGTGACGCAATTAAAGATCAATTGAAATAATGAAAACAATCATTTTAAGCATAATGCTAATTAGCATTGTAGGCTCCTCTGCTCAACAGGGAACTCATGAAGTAGTATCTATCAAGAAAGTATCCAATAATGATGGCTCGGAGTTCGTTGAAAAATGTGACTCCTGGGATTTATCTAAAAAGGATGTTGTGGAAATAATAAAGCTTTCAAAGAAAATAGATGAAACTGAAAAGCATCATTTTTATTACGAGTTGCCATGCAACTTTGAAGGAGAAATAGAGATAGAAGGAGCAACCTACTCTTATGAAATCAATGCTGGTTCAACGTTTTACTTAGAAACGCCTAATGGCAGAGATCTATATGGTTGTTCTTCAGAAGAATGTGATCAATATTTTCTTTTAAGTGGCGGTAACGAAGAGGATGTAGAATAGAATACCTCGCCTCCAGACAAGGCTGTGGCTTTAGGTTTAATACTCAGACCGGAGAATTTTTAAGTATTCATCCTAATGGTAGTATTCAAACTTTTTTCAGACCAAAACAAGGTTTGAATTACTACTTAAAACAAGTTGAAAAATATGGAAACTAAGCAAAACAAGCATGGTAAATATCAATGTCCTTGCTGTATGTACTACACCTTAAATGAAGAACCAGACAACACCTTTCAAACCTGTCCAGTGTGTTTCTGGGAGGATGATGGTATTCAATTAAATGACTCTGATTACAAAGGAGGAGCAAATGAGATTAGTCTTAACGAAGCCCGAAAAAACTTTAAAAAGATTGGAGTAATAGATTTGCAATTTAAGAAGCAAGTTAGACCACCTAAGGAAGATGAGTTATAAGTTGGTAGTGTTTACTCGCCACCGCTGATCAAGCTCAGGATTGAACCCAATTTATTCCTCTGGTCCAGTGATGAGTTTGGGGATTGAAGCACTCGGTTTTTCTGAGGCTGTTAGTATAGCTAGAGTTAACAATTCTGTACCGAATAGATTGGCGCGTATAATACCAAGAAATATTAATTCGACTACCCTAGGAGCCTCCGCTGCCGCACGACTCCTGTCGCGTGTGCTGCGTAGTATTGGTATTGTATAGATAAACCACACGAGCGACTCGTGCGGCATCCCTACGGTCTCCTTTGGAGGGCTTTCACTAATTAAAACTGGAGGAAAAGAAGGACTGAAAAGAGTCGGTAGGTGGATGTCAAAAACCGAGTATGAAACTATGAAAAAAACAGGTAGAATGGTAGAGGGTGCTGGAGGCCAAACATTTGTTTCGATAGGAGGTTCAACGGCTTTTAAAGGAGCAACGAAAGGATCAGTTTATGTTGAGTTTAGCGTTCCAAAAAGTAGCTTACTAAAGGGAGGGCAATCAAACTGGTTTAAAGTTTTAGGGCCAAATGCTAAAGCTAGTCAAAGACATATTTTGCAAAAACAGGGAGGTGAGTTTCTTCCTGAATTTAAAGACCTATCCAAAATTCTGGAATTTAAAAATTAGCTATGAGTGAAGAGAAAAATATCGACTGGTTCAAAAAAGAGTTAGTTAATAATTTTAAAGATTATCAGATTACCTACAGGTTTTTTGAAGAAGGAGATTTTGGGTCTCTCAACCAAGTAATATTGGAATCTTCGGAAAAAGGAGGTGGAATTGATTTTTGGGGTCAGGGTTGGCTAGGTGTTGATCTATATGATTACAAAAACGATAAACAGTTGATAAATATTCTATTAGAGCCACATCAAGAAGATGAAAAGAATAAGGCTTTAAAGAAGCTAAAGGAACTATCTTAACCTTGTAATGAAAGTCTTATTCATGAATATAGAGCCTCAATTGAAGAGGTTCTATATTTTTAACAGTCTTTTGTAGAGATGGTAGTTTTCCATATCAAAGCAGACGAACAGTACTTTGTCGAAGTTTACCTCTTCTAAGAACTTTCTCACGGTAGCTATTGCAATAGAAGCAGCATTTTCCTTTGGAAACTTGTAAATACCGGTACTGATATTAGGAAAAGCGATTGACCTGATTTTATTATCCTTTGCCAACCTTAGACTATTTGTATAGGCAGAAGCAAGCAATTTTTCTTCATCATTTTTTCCACCGTTCCAAACCGGACCAACTGTATGGATTACAAATTTTGCTGAAAGGTTTCCAGCAGTAGTTATAACTGCCTCTCCTACCTTACAGCCTCCTTGTTTATTTCTGATCTTTTGGCATTCTTCCAAGATTGATTTTCCACCGGCTCTATATATTGCTCCATCTACACCACCACCACCTAAAAGTGAAGTGTTGGCAGCATTTACAATAGCATCTACTTGAATTTTAGTAATATCTCCTTTTACAAGTTCAATAGCTTTCATATCATAACCATTGATCACAAATGTATTATCAATATCTTTAAAAACATGAAGCCAAAATATCTTTAATTTTCTCAATGATGAGTAAAGATGAATTATCCCAATTCCCAACTTTGGAAGAAGCGAAGGAAATAATAAGAAACCTCGGAAGTAAGAAATGGGCTAGTCGACAAAATAGTGAAAGTGTTGCCGATTATAGCGAAAGGGTTAGAAAAGAAATGCACTCTGCTTTTAAGGGCTGGCTCAGTGTATTTCTACCAAGTCAAGCATCAGAACTCAATTTACCATTGTTCAGAACACGTCCAATGGATGAAATTGTAAATAGTGATGCAATAAGCGAATATAGTTATTCTCCCATTTGTGTAACCACAAAGCCGGGAAGATGCCATTTTCCTGACCATCCGGTTTTTTACTGCTCGTTGAACGCTGCTACATCTCTACTTGAAGCATATTATTCATGTAAAAAGCGAACGCAGAGATTCTGCATTGGGAAGTGGGGCGTCCATAGGAATGACTGGCGAATAATCATTCAGTATTTTACTCTTTTAAATTTACCAAAGAAAAACTCTCTACACTTATTATCATCACCCTTCGAAGAACAGTTAAAAAAAAGTTTAAATGGAGAGTTAAGTGACTCGCAGATAAAAGGCACAAAGGTTATTTTTGAGTATTTACACAACCTTTTCGTTTCAGAATCTAATTTTGAATTAACAGCTGTATTGGCTCATCTAGGTTTATACGCTGATCATAATTTTCGTACCGATATTCTTTTATACCCCAGCGTAGCTGCAAGTTTGACAGGAGCAAACGCGGCCATCCAGCCTAATTTTGTAGACAATAACATGTTTTTAGAATATGTTTATATGCTTAATCTTGATAGTTTCGACCAGAAGACGGGTAGATTTCAGGTTTCTCTACTTAGATACGGAGAAGTAGAAAAAAATGTTTTGTTATGGAAGGATCATGACAATAATAATAGTAGCTATATGAAAAGACTTGAAGATGATTTTGGTCCTTTGAGCACCTAGCATTTTGGCCAGTTCAATTTTGTTTAGAGATATTTTTCAAAGCAGCTAGGATTATTGGATTTCTTACTGGGCGCCCAATACCACCTCTACCTTTGTAACAAACGGGATTAAGATTAATACCAATGCAGCAGGAGGTATAAAAAAAGTGTTTACCAATTTTCTGGATGAATAACGTCACGGCAGACTCGTTTGAAATGGGCGGTCGAGTTTGGTACAAGATTGCCACGTCCATTCAGGGGCTTGCTAGCGAGGCTAAAAAGGAAGGAGTAGATGAGATTTATTTTTTGGAAGGTGATTATGAAACAGCGAGCCAAATTGAAGTAACTAATGAAAAGGGAATTAAGGAGTTCATAACTTCTGCCACGGATGATGAATATGGGTATAGTGGAGATTACAGCAGAAAGAACGATGCGACCAACTGGAATGAGTTTCAGTATAGAAACTATGACGCAAGGATAGGTAGATGGTTGAGTCCTGATCCGATGAGGCAATATCATAGCCCTTATGTGGGGATGGGGAATAACGCGGTATCTACCTTTGATCCGACAGGATTGTACGGATATGTAAATGATGTTGGTGTGGAGTTAGTACCTTTATTCGGACATAAAATTTAAGACTATTAATGAATTTGAAATATATAATCCACAAATAGCCGCGTAGCTTTTCTTACTCTCCAACTTTTTGTTGCATGCCCAACTATTTACTTAATCTAATTCTTGACATTGTATTAAACTCATCAACTTCAAGGTTTTTTACACCTTTAAAAGTATCAAAACTTACCACTATCAAATCTCCATTGTAAATAATGGTTTCACAAGGATTGTCTAGTAATCCATCAGCACCATTTGAATTTTCATTTATCCAAATCAAATGGATTGTATTGCTGTTCAAATCCAGTTGATGAACACTATTGTTGGATAGGTTTGCGAAAAAAATGGAATTCCGTGTTTGGTCATAATACATGCCATCTACGCAGTTTAATTTTTCGGAATCAAAAAGCACCTTTTGAGATTGGACTATTCCTTTATTTGATAACTTAATTTTGGTTATAGTACCAGAATTAAAATGACCCACATATAAATTTCCATCCTTGTCGAATGCAATTCCATCTATACCTGCCGGGAATTTTTTCACTAGGTATTTGGATTTTAATGAGTCATTCAAAACTATTTTACATTGGTTAATCTCTTTCAAACCAAAAGCATAAACACCACTTTCTATAGAATTAGCAAGGCTAAAATCGGTAACATAAATTCCATTATTGTTGATTCTTATCCCATTGGCAAAATTCAATCCTTCAACCAAAACCTCTGATCTTATTGGTTGTCCATTTTCAACAATTACCCTAAGTATTCTAGATTGGTTTACCTGTCCTGTGAAACTTTGATTATCTGCGATATAAAGATTTCCATCTTCTCCAAATTCAATTCCCATGGGATGAACCCTTTTGGTTACAGGGTGGAGGGGTAGCTCGTCATACCAAGTTACTGGCTTATCGTTTTTGGTGAAGGTTAAAATTTTACTACCATATTTTTCGAAGGAATCATAATTGGTAACCGCTAAAAAAAGATGGCCTTTATTATCTAGGGCCATACCATCTGGAGTAGAACAAGACTCGCCAAGATTTGCAAATAAGCTTGGCTTAATCAGTTTTCCAGAATCAGAATATTTTACTTTTTCCGTAATTCTCTGAGAGAGTAAACTTGGTGCGAAGCCTATTATTAAGAGATATAAAGCTATTTTTTTCATGTAATTTCCTATTTGCAACCTTCCCTAAAAACTACCCAATCAATTCCTGGTATAACTGGATGTTTCTTCAGTATATGTTTGTTTAGGTTAATTTCCAATTGAGTAAAGGAAAGGCCGTAGATGTTTTCAAAACTTGTAAGTCCATTTTTCCATAAGGCCTCCAATTTTTCTATTCCATAGTTCTCAATTAAATATTCTACAATGCAGGCGGATTGATGATA
>CAZAJG010000011.1:7439-17368 GCA_964485405.1 uncultured Owenweeksia sp.
CTTGTATTCCACCGATCGCCAAAATGCAGGCATCAGGCGGATTGATGATAGCCGATCATTTCCTCAATTTGATAGAAATTTTTGGACAGGGAATCCATGGAAACCAGCATCTTTTTTTCTAGAAAAAACCGGTATAACTCTGAAACGGTATATCCCGAGCAATTTTTTCCGGCATAGGTGGCTAAGCCTTCATTTAACCAGATAACATTGAGTGGGGGCACCCCCCATGCTGTCATGGAAACCATGTGCATTATTTCATGTTCTATTGGAGGGTTAGTTCTCTTTTCACTTTCATTTCCATTATCGAAAACGACCATGTGTACAGTTCTTCTAAAAATATTGGCAGCCCCACCTTTAATGTATAGACCGGAATGCAATAACATTTCTTTTTTAGAATCCACGAATATTATTTGGGTAAACTCAGTATAGTCAGGGTCATTAATAATCTTGCAATTTGCATTAAAAGCGTCCACACATTCCTTAAGTAGTCTATCCCGATTTTTGTAGCCATATCCTTTGGCAGGAAAAGTAAAATGCAGGTTGTCCATTTGCTTGGTAAATTGTGATTTTAGTTCCCAATCCTTTGTGTCGTTAAAAGAAATAGTATCAATTATTGCATTTCGTTGAAGTGTATAGGGATTGTCATCAATGAAATTTCCATTTTCAAACATACCTTCCACTTCGTTCATTCCATCTTTGTAGTAACCTTCTCCGTTAAAAGTTCCGTCTTCCATTTCACCCTCATATCTCATTATTTCATCGGATCCGTGGAAAACAGTTAAAACTCCATTGCCTTCGGGTAAGTTATTTAAACATTCTCCTGTCCAATTAAAAGTACATTCATCACATGTCCAAGGAAGCGTAAATTCACAATCCTCTTCTGAGTTGGATAGTTTTGATTGAGCAAAGGATAATAGGGTGGATAGTAAAAAAGCTAGAAAAAACGAATATTTCATCTCTATAGGATTTATTTAAAACCATTGGCCAAGGAAAAATTTTCCCTTAGAATCGAGGTTGTACTAGTTGTACACTGAAAAATCTGAAAGGTTCAATTTATTGGATAAATATTTTTTATTGCCATGGGATAATGGAAAGTGCAATTAAATGTAAAAGGGTTTTAGGGAAAATCTTCCCCCTAACAAGATATGTGTTAGAAGTGTTAACGGAGTGAAACGCTACCTTACTGCCTTAACCTCATAACTAACAGCATTACTTACTCGGTTTGCAAAAAAATGAGTAAGTGGCATTTCTTGCGTTTGCACATGAATACTCAATTAATATATTTGGCCAGTATGAGGTATATATCGGTATTCTTTTTAGTAATTGTTTTAGTCGTAAACGTTGATTTAGCGGGGCAACCAGATTCAGCCTATATCAAAAAAATCAGAAGCCAGCTTATTGAGATGCCTGTGGAGCAGCAGGTAAGAGAATTAAGATTGCTTGGAAGAAGGCTTGGACCTAAAAATAAGGAACAGGCACTTTGGGCAGCCAGATTTTCGAGATCATTAGCACAAGCTAATGAGATCAATAAAAGGTCACTATACAATTCAATACTCATTTTGGGAAACCTACATAAGAGATATTCAAATATAGATTCAGCTAAATTCTACTATAATGAAGTACTAAAGCACTCTCAAAATCAAGACTCATCCTGGGTGGCTGATGCCTATTTGAGTTTGGGTAGTTTAAGTGTTAAAACCGATAAGCCGCTGGAGGGGGTTCAGTATTATTTAAAAGCCGTTAATATCTTTGATATGCTAGGTGATATGGAAGGTGTTGGTAAAACCTATACCAACATTGCGAACTTGTACAGCTCAGATCATCTCGGAGAGTACCAAAAAGCTATGCAGTACTACAACAGAAGCCTTCAGGTTTTTCGATCTATAGATTTTAAAACCGGTAATGTTTTACTAAATAAAGCAGGACTACACCGTAAAATGGAACAGCCTGATAGCGCTATTTATTTCCTATCAAAGATTGATACATCTACCGTTTATAAGATTAGATACCTACCTATAAAGGCTCTAGCATTTATGATACATGGGCAAATAATGGATGACAAAAAGGAGTATGGGAAAGCTTTATATTATTATGCTAAAGCAGACTCTATGATAGAGAGCACAAGCCTAATTAATGAGAAAATAAGAAACTATGGTTATCAGGCTAAGACCTATTTTAAACTAGAAAACTTTATAAAAGCCGTTCAATTTGGGGAAAAAGCAAATGATTTGTTAACCGACAAAAATAATAACGATAGAGCCCTAGAGATTAACCGTGTTTTAGGGAACTCCTACTACGAGCTCAGGAATTATAAAAAAGCTAGCCTTCATTTGAGTTCGTACATAAAACAAAAAGATAAGCTGGTTGATGAAACAAATAAAAAACAGATTAGAGAGGTTGAGGCCAAATATCAAAACCGAGAGAAAGAAAAAGAGATAGAGTATTTAAAGCTAGAAAACGACCTGAATGAGCAAAAACTGACTCAAAAAGAGTTAGAACTCAAGTCATTATTTGGTTTTATTCTTTTGGCATTGCTGGCAGGCGGTATTGGCTTTTATTCATACCGGAGAAATGTTAAGATGAGCAAGAAACTTTTAAATAGTGAAGTAGAAGAACTAAAGGCGAAAATTAAAGCTATTATTGACAATAAACCAAAAGGATTGAAGCTAACCCTAGAAGCGCTCAATGGCAAACTAGAAAACCCTCTTTCGGAAAGAGAATTTGAAGTTCTACATCTAACACTGGAAGATTTAAAGAACCAAGAAATTGCAGATGAGATTCATATTTCTATTAATACTGTTAAGTTTCACCTAAAGAATATTTACGAAAAGATCGGAGTTAAAAACAGAAAAGAGATTTTAAACTTTGTGATCGATAAGTCATAAGCGCTTAATTATAAGGCTTTTTTAAAAAACTACCCGCCTGGGTAGTGCCAAAACTACCCTTCCCGGATAGGGCACAGTTAGCTTTGTTACAAGAGGTTTGTTCGCATTATTAAAAAATCATCAAGAATGAAAAAAATGCTAACAATGTCATTAGCTAGTGCAATACTATGCTTTACGACAAATGCACAGAAATTTAATTGGGGTAGCCATGTTCAGACAAATGGGTCAACGAGGACAATAGACGTAAAAGGAGATGGAAGTGGAGCTTACTATAGTTTGGTTTCATATAATGACTCAAGCTTTATAAACGGTCAAGGCTTTTCATCGTACGATGCGTCCCAATTAAATTCAAAATTTAGGAATGCAAACCTCATTATTAGATATCAAAAAGATGGAACAGTGGACTGGGTAAGGAATGTATGGAGCTCTGTTCCTCAAAGTACCATTACAGAGTTCGGAACTAATTTAACCCATTTAGACGTAGATTCTTTAGGTTCAGTTTACATCCAGGGACGCTCACGAGGTACAACTTACCTTGATACAATGAGCATTTCAGATGGAATTGTTGCAGGTGATGTGAGTAATCCTAAGTTTTTCTCGTTTATAGCTAAACTGGACTCAATGGGAAAAGCACAGTGGGTTAGAAAATTTAACTCTGGTTATAATGGAACTGCTGCAGAAACTATGGAAATGGCTCTGAGCCCAGATGGCGCAGAGCTATATTCATTTGCGCATGATGATACGATGCAAGTAGGTGGTTTAAATGATCCTTTAGGAGGGAACTTTTTTCTCAAGTTTAATACGAGCTCAGGTAGTTTAATTGGCTCTATTACCTATAATAATAGTGGGCTTCCTCTTTCTAGCTACAGCCTAAATATGGAAGCTGCTGATTCTAATATTTACTTTTCTTTTCGGTTAGTTGGTTCTAATATCAATACAAATATCGTTGAATTTAAGCGCTTTAGTCCTTCATGGAGTGTGCAAAGCATAAGCGGTAAACTTACAGATTTAAAAGTTGAAAAAGATACGCTCTACCTATCAGGCTTAAGTATAGATAATAAAATTTTTGTTTCAAAGTATGACTACGCAAGTAATACAACAGTATGGACAACAAACACGAATCAAGAAAATAACTATCAAGTTTTAGACTTGCAGAGCTTGGCAGCTGTAGATGTAAACAAATTAGGGGAAACTTTACTATTCGCAAGAGTTATAAGCCCAAACCTAAACTTTGATGGAGTTGCGCTTAACGCAGCACCTTACGAATCTTTATTTATAGCCAAACTTGATGATTCAGGTACTCTCGTATGGTACAATAAGGTAGATTCTATTTATAACCCTATTGTTAGTGGTGTAAGTCTTGAGGGAGACTTTGCTTTAGTGGGAGGCTCATTTAATAGCCTAAGTAGTAACCGTAGTCAAGCTATTTTTGACTCTTTGGTGTTATTACCACGGTTAAACTTGTCTTCTGGTTATGACTCATATCTTGTATCTGTTGCTTTAAAGCCAAATACTCAAGCTTTTATTGATTTACCTGATACCGTTACAGTTTGCCAAGGAGACTCATTAGTACTAGAAGGTAAAGTGATCGGGGGAACTGGAGCTTATACTTACAGATGGACAAATGGTAAGTTTACCATTAACGATACTACGTCTAGAGTGCCAACTACATTCCCGTATCAAGATACTACTTATTACTTTTCTGTAACAGATGGTTTTACGGAAAGTATAGACTCTATCCGAATACAGGTATCCAATAGTTTTCTATTAACGGCCTTCTTTTACCCAAAAGACTCTGCTCTTGGCTATGCCATGGTTCCAGGCTTCGGACCGTTTGATGCCGACTCTATTTTTTGGGATTTTGGTGATGGTAATTTTAGTAATGATTATTGGCCATATCATACCTATGCTCAAAAGGGTGTTTATATAGTTACTTTATATATTGAAAACTTTTGTGGCAGCAGCACTTTTACAGATACTATTGACGCTACGTGTCCAGGTACAGATGCAAGTTTTAATTTTTCATATGGGGTTCAACCCGGTGAAGCTATTTTTTCCGATCAGTCTATCTCTCCCACTAACATAGTACTTTGGAACTGGGATTTTGGTGATGGTAACTCCTCGTCTGCTCAAAATCCAATCCACACTTATACTACTAATGGTAATTTTAAAGTTTGTTTATCAATGACGGATAGCTGTGGAACCGATACCACTTGTCAGGAAATAATAATTAATACTATTGGTTTAGTGGATTATTACCTCTCGAATACTAAATTGTATCCAAACCCATCGAGTGACCTTGCTTACGTAGAGCTCCCGCTAAAAGGTAAGTGGGAAGTAGAGGTTTTGGACATGAAAGGCATATTAATCCAAAGAAAAAAAGTTATTGGTGATAATCTTGAAATTGCTACAAACGA
This sequence comes from uncultured Owenweeksia sp., assembly GCA_964485405.1. GTDB lineage: Bacteria > Bacteroidota > Bacteroidia > Flavobacteriales > Schleiferiaceae > CAKZNE01. Next base: position 12,742 of record CAZAJG010000011.1, read on the forward strand.
TTGGCAAGTTGGATACTACATTGTGAAGATAAAAGGAGCAGATTTGAGTTATACTTTAAACTTAAGTAAGGTTAATTAATTAACTATTTCTTGATGAAAGGCCTGTACTTACATCGGTGGGTGCGGGCTTTTTTAATTTATCAATGGGTTAGATATTATTCATGCAAAGTGAGCCAGTTCTTTTTTTTTAAACTAAAAAAGTAAAGATTTAACCCGCCTTGCCCGGGTGATTTTTAGATGCTTAATGAATTGTGGATGGCCTTCTCACCCAGTTTAAGAACTTTGAAATTCTCCACAACCATAAGCTGAGCATTGGGAAAACTCCTATCGTCTTATTTTATTTTTACTTTGCACCCTTTGAGATTAGTAAAATCAACAGGTGGATCCCATAAACGTAAGCGATAAAGAACTGGTAGACCGTATAAGGTCAAACAATCGGGAGGCTTATTATATACTTTTTAACCGCTATTGGGATTCTATGTATGTGTTTGCACAAAGCCTCATCAAGGATTCCGACAAGTCCAAGGATATGTTGCAGGATGTTTGGCTGAGTCTTTGGGAAAGACGACAAGCCGTCAATAATGAAAATATAAAAGCTTACCTCATGCAAGCGGTGAAGTTTCGTGTTTACAAAGAACTGAGAGATGGTAAGCTACTAACCGAGCAAGAAACCTATTTAGCCAACTTACCCCATGAGCACGCGTCAGATGCTATACTCGAGCAAAAAGAACTGGAAGAGACTATCGACCGTTGGGTAGAAAAACTACCGCCCAAACGTAAAGAAGTGTTTCGGCTCAGTCGCTACGATGATCTGAGCAACAAGGAAATAGCAGCAAAGCTCAACATTTCCCAACGAACGGTGGAAACCCATATCTCGCATGCCTTAAAGTTTTTGAGAGAGAAGTTGGGGCCTCTTGCCTTTGTACTCATATTTCTAAAGTAATTTGAAGTGAGTTAAAATGGTAAGAAGGTTGCCACTAGTTGCGTTAGAGTTGCATCATTTTTAAATACCAGAACGAGGCATTGAAAAACTGAGCAAGGCTAATCAAATACCAAAATCTTAAAAAAAAATAAGATCGCTTACGTGTGAAACGTGTTTTGTGGTATTACCTATTGTAAACAGTTAAAAATGACCGCAGAAGAATTTCAAAAACTATTAGCCAAACACTTAAAAGGTGAAACTAATCTGGCCGAAAAAAATCAAATTGAGCAATTTGAGCAACACTTTCTCGAAAAAAATCAGAATACAGTTTTTTCATCCGATTCAGAGAAAGCGGCAATCTACCGCGAATTGCTCTCCAGGGTGGAACCACCCGCTGTAAAACGCTTTAGCTGGTTAAAGGTAGCGGCAGCTGTACTTCTGCTGGTTGGTATGAGCTATTCCGGTTGGTATGTGTTTCAAAACACCGAAACCATTACCACAGCCTATGGTGAAAACATAAGCGTCACTTTACACGATGGTACGCAGGCTCAACTCAATGGTGGTAGCTCATTAAGGTATAGTGCTTGGTGGGGACGAGAACGGAAAATCGAACTAACAGGTGAAGCCTTCTTTAAGGTGGCCAAGGATAAGGCGCACCCTTTTGTAGTCTACGCGAACGGTACTAAAACGACTGCATTAGGTACCCAGTTTAACGTGAATGCTTATCCAGAAGACTCGGCTGTTTATGTTTCACTTGTAGAGGGATCGGTTGAGGTAGATGGTTTTAACCAAACCGATACACTTACACCAAGTGAGCAGGCCTCTTTTGTTCTGAAAAATAACGGACTGCGGGTTCGGTCTTTTCAAACCGCTCAGGTGTTAGGGTGGCGATCCAATAATTTGGTTTTGAGTAAAACCTCCTTCGCACAATTAGCTCGAGTTTTAAAACGGAATTATGGCATAGCACTCTCTTTTGAAAACGCTTCCTTCAAAGCCTATACCGTCAGCGGTCAGCTCGGGAGCGCAGACGTTCACACTTTCTTAGATGCCATATCGGCTACCAAAGGTTTAGAAGTCAAAAAAATGGGGGAATCTGCCTACCTAATCCATAAAGCTGGAGAAAATGAATAGCCTTACGGTATACGACTGTATTAAAAAGTATAGCATCAAGGGGTATGCTTTGTTGTTTTGTATAGCAGTATTGGCTTATACGCCACTCTATGCTCAAAATATAAAAGTAGAAGAATCACAAAGCTTACGTAAACTGTTTGAAGCTATGGAGTCTCAGTCTTCTTATCTGTTCATTGTTTCGGAAGATGATATTGAATTAGATATAAGGCCCCAAATAGAAGCGGGAATTTATCCGTTAGACTCTCTGTTGCAAGTACTTTCTGTTGAACAACAATTTCAATTCAAAAAGGTTAAAAACTACGTTGTAATCACCATAGAGGAGGAAAATTCATCCGAAGGTTTTTCGCAATTGTTGAAAGGAGTAGTGCTGGATAAGCAAACAGGTTTGCCTTTACCAGGAGCGAATTTGGTATTATTGGGGGAAAGGGCGTTGGGTACCGTTTCGGATGTAAGTGGGTATTTTACCATAAAAGCGGCCATTGGCAGGCAGGAGTTAATGGTCTCCTTTATCGGATATGAAACTCAAAAAATGCCACTACTCCTAAATACGGGTCAGCAGCCCTATTTGGAGATAAAGCTAGAGCCACAAGTCTCGGAATTGGATGAGGTAGAAATAAAAGCGCATCACGAAAAAGCGAAACCTATCAATGAAGCAATTTATACCAGTGGAAGAAGTTTTTCGCTAGATGAAGCGTATCGATATGCGGGCACTTTAGGGGATCCTGCTCGTATGGTGCGTAGTTATGCAGGAGTGGTTCCTGCACGGGATGATCGTAACGATATCATCATTCGTGGAAACTCACCAACCGGTTTGCAATGGCGTCTGGATGATATTGAAATCCCCAATCCAAACCACTATGGCGGTATAGGACTAACTGGGAATACGGTAACTCTGCTCAACATCAACCTACTAGATAATTCCGATTTTCTAACCGGAGCTTTCCCATCTGAATATGGTAATGCTTTGGCCGGGGTGTTTGACCTCAAGTTAAGAAAACCTAACCCAGAAAGACATCAGTTCCGTTTACAAACGGGATGGAATGGTTTTGAGGGTGGAGCAGAAGGCCCGATTAGCAGAAGAAATAAATCCACTTACTCCGCCACTTACCGCTATTCTTTTTTAGATGTAATGGACAAACTAGGGATCGACTTTGGAGTGCTTCCACAGTATCAAGACTTTACCGCTAAAGTAGATATACCGGTATCGGAGAAGTTCAACGTATCATTACTTGGATTATGGGGCACCAGTTTTATTGATATTGATGATCATAGTTTGGAAGAAGAGGATCGGGTAGGCCCAAATGGACAGCATATAAGAACGGGCTCAGACATTGCCATTCTGGGGTTGAATACCAAATATCGTATAGGAAAAAGCACCTTACTCAAAACAGGCCTTTCCTTTCTTACCAACGAGGTAAGCACCGAAATTGATACGTTTAATTACGCCACCGATGTTTCTGCAGCCACCTATGGAGAAGGTTCTACAGAGTCTAAGTACTCGTTTTTCTCTGAAATCAACCATTTTACCAATAAACGGGGAGCACTCAAAGCGGGTGTAAGGTGGGATACCTATTCCATAAACTACCAACAAGCAGGCGTTTTTGTAACCGATTCTTTCCAAACTTTAATAAATAGCCAGGACTATTTGAATCTACTGCGTTTGTATGTGGAGCAGGAGTATAAGTTTACCCCTCGATTAAAAGGAAGAGTTGGACTGCATGCGCAGTATTTGTTTTTAAATGAATCCTTTGCTGTAGAACCTAGATTTGGCTTGCAATATGCTCTGAAAGAGAATCAGTTTCTGTCCTTTTCATACGGTAAGCACAACCAAATGCAGCCGCGCAATGTGTACTTTGTGCAAACCACTACGGCAGGCCGTACAGAGCTTACGAACAAAGACCTTGATTTTTCAGGAGCTCATCATTTTGTACTGGGTTACGATTATATTCTTGGCCAAGATTGGCGACTAAAAACGGAGGCCTATTGGCAAAATTTGAATAATGTACCGGTTGCGCAGAACCCAAACTCTACTTTCTCTATGCTCAATGTAGGAGCCGATTTTTTTATACCTCTAGTGGATAGCTTGGTAAATGAAGGAAGAGGCCGCAACTATGGCTTGGAAATAACCTTGGAGAAGTTTCTGTCTAAGAATTATTACCTGATGTTGAATAGTAGTCTCTTTCAATCCGAATATCAAGCTGTAGATGGCCCTTGGCGAAGCACGGCTTTTAACCTGAACTATATTCTGAATGCCATGGGCGGTTATGAGCACTGGATCAATAGCAAGATTGCCGTGGGCGCAGATTTTAAGTTAACCTATGCTGGAGGTAGACCGTTTTTACCGGTTGATGAGCAGGCTTCTGTAGCCCAAGGTGAGGTAGTTTTTGACGAAGCCAGAGCTTTTGAAGAACGCCTTCCAACCTATTTTAGATCCGACTTGAAAATTTATTACCGCATCAATTACCGTAAGTTATACGTTGAGTTTGCCGTTGATTTTCAAAACCTAACGAATCGTAAAAATCTATTCAGCCGTGAGTTTATACCCTCTACCGGGGCGTATCGAAATATTTACCA
>CAZAJG010000011.1:17378-74936 GCA_964485405.1 uncultured Owenweeksia sp.
CCAAATGGGCTTTTTCCCCATGTATACTACGCGGATACTTTTTTGAACGGAGTACTTTTCCATTAAGACTGATCTATCTCATTTACTCCATTAAAACTTTACCGGAATAAATGCTTTTGCCACTTTCTAATACTTGATCGTAATACATACCACTGGTTTGATTATCTAGTTCAAAGATTACTCTACCCGTTTTAAGTTGAGTAAACTGCTGAACTAGGTGACCCGCAGCATTGTATAATATTACTCCATAATTGTAACCCTCTTGTGTGTTAAATTCAATAGTTAAACGGTTCAAGGCCGACAGTAACACCGGGGCATAAGGATTGATATTTCTTTTGACAGACTCTAACATAAAAGTTAAATGTCACTTTTTTGTGACATTTGAAGAAAGAATCTATCTTTGCAGAACATGTTATCAGCAACTAAAGAGCGTATAGTAGAGGCAGCGATTGAAGTTTTCAATACAGATTCTTCAGCACCACTTCAAAAAGTAGCGGATAGTGCAAATATTACCAGACGCACTCTACATCGGTATTTTAAAGATAGATTGGAGCTTGTTAGAACCTGCGAACGAAAAATGGAAGTAAGTTGCAAGAGAGCTATGATCCAAGCAATACAGAGTTCGGATGATGCTTTAACCCAACTACAAAATATGTTAAATGCAGGCATTGATTGTGGGGCTAAGTATTCCTTTTTTTATAAGCTGCACCAACATGAAAATCACAATCATTCCAAAGAAAATAAAGACTGCGCTGAATATGATTACATCTATAATAGTTTTAATGAAATTGTAAAAGATTTACAGAAAAAAGGAATTATAGATAAAGGGATGACGGTAGAATGGATTCAAAACTTACACACTGGAATTATTATAAGTACGGTTAACGCCAATTATGCAAACCATTCAAATAAACGAGGTATAAGAGATTTTGCATGGAAATCATTCATTAATGGAATAAGCGTCTAAAAAAATTTGCCACAAGATGTCTCAATAATGAGACATTTTGCTATGAATGTTTGACTTGAAAAAAACGATGGTAAACAGAAGAAAGTTCATTAAACAAGGCCTAAATGTAGCAACAGCGATCACGCTTCCGTTGCCCTTATCGGTCTTTAAAACAATAAATGATATGAGAGAAGATAGAAATTTTGATGTTATAATAGTGGGAGGTAGTTATTCGGGACTTTCAGCAGCAATGGCTTTAGGGAGGTCGTTAAGAAAGGTTTTAATAATAGATGGAGGCAATCCCTGCAACAAACAGACGCCACACTCTCATAATTTCCTAACCCAAGATGGAGAGAAACCCTTTGCCATCTTCGAAAAGGCAAAAAAGCAAGTTTTGGAATATCCTATGGTTCAATTTTTAACAGCTACTGCTCAGAGAGGTGTTAAAACAAAAAATGGTTTTGAAATTACGACTCAATCAGGAACCTCCTTTCGTGCGAAAAAACTCATTTTCGCTACTGGAATCAAAGATATTCTCCCTAAAATTGATGGTTTTGCCGAGTGCTGGGGTATAAGCGCTATTCATTGCCCTTACTGCCATGGTTATGAGGTGCAAAAGCTTAAAACGGGAATTTTAGCCAAGGGCGATACAGCTTATGAAATGGTTAAACTTATATCCAATTGGACGAACGAACTTATCTTATTTACGAATGGACAATCTGAACTCACTTCTGAACAATTAAATAGTCTCAAAAAACGGAGTGTTTCCATTGTGGAAAAGCCATTAAGTTCAATCCAACACAGCAAAGGATACATGGAAAAATTACGCTTTAAAGATGGTTCGTCTATCCCTCTTAAGGCTATGTATTCCAGGCTTCCTTTCAAACAGCATTCTAATATTCCGAAGGAACTGGGGTGCGAACTCAACGATCAGGGCTTTATAACGGTAGAATTATTTCAGAACACATCCGTTCCGGGCGTTTATGCCTGTGGTGATAATACTACTTTTATTAGGTCGGTAGCCCAAGCCGTATATGCTGGAAATGTTGCAGGAGCTAGTGTAAACATGGAAATGATCCAAGAAGCAGAGAACTAGCTGAGCTCAGTATAAGGTATTTCTCTAGGCATTTAGGGTAAGCGGACAATCGCCCGCCCTAAAGGATGATGATTAAAGAAATGTGTGTTATTGTTGATACTGAACTTTGAATCGCAGATGTAATTCTATCTTTTTTTTCTGTTTTATTGAAGAATAATACGATTCGCCTACTAAATGCGTTTAGGCTTTTAGTTTTGAGCTTAACGAACTCATAACACCAAACCTTATCAACGAACTGAAACCATGAAAAAAACTATTTTGCTTTTAGGAGCAATTTTCTCCATGAGTCTTACCTGTAAAGGTCAAGACGACAAAATCGACAACTTAAAAACCTTTGCTCAAGTTTACGGCTATGTAAAGTATTTTCATCCTTCTGATGAAGCTTCAGAAATAGATTGGAACAGCTTTGCGGCTTATGGGGCGGAGCAAATTGAAAACTGCAATAGCAAAAGCGAAGTTGTAAATACTCTTAACCGCCTTTTCAAACCCATTGCGCCAAGTATAGTCTTCTCAGAAAAGCAACAAGCGTTTAATATGCAATCCATAACACCTTTAAAGATAGATGGGTATGAGCCCACCTATTGGCAGCATAAAGGAGTTTCTATAGGCATGAATAGTCAAAATGGTACTTACAGAAGTGTACGTGTAAACACAGAATCAGAGGTTAATGAAACGGACAATTTTGGTAACCTTCTTAGAGCTATTGATCCAGAAAAATACAAAGGAAAGGACATTAAATATACGGCTTGGGCTAAGTTAAAGGAAGGTTCTAAAGGCACCGGGCATTTATGGCTAAGAGTAGATAAAACAGATAAATCGGTAGGCTTTTTCGAAAATATGGGAAACAACCCAGTTGTAAGCAACGAGTGGAAGTTTTACGAAATTGAAGGAAACGTAGATGTGAATGCCGCAAAAATGGTTGTAGGTGCTTTTTTGAGTGGGAAAGGATCGTTTTACGTAGACGATGTTCAACTTTTTTACAAAGACAAGGACGAATGGATAGAAATACCTCTTGAAAACAGTGGTTTTGAAGAGGGTCAAATCAATGAAAAACCTGGGAAGGGCAAATGGTACGGAAGAAATAGAGGTTACACTTTTAAAACTTCTGAAATTGATCCAAAAGAAGGAAAAAGCTGCGCGGTAATAAATTATGAGGGAAAATTTAGCACCGAAAAAGGAGAAGCCTTATTTGAAGGTAGTCCAAGATTTGGAGAATGTATTGAAAGAGAAATAGGAGATGATATTTTCTGCCAAATCCCATTGAGTTTATATACCAATAAAGATGGTAGTTATCCTAAGAGCACTTCTTTAGCTTCCTTAAATAATAGCCTAAAAAAAGTGAATGATAGCCCAACGAATTTATATATGAGGTTGGGTAATGTGATTAATACTTACAATGTATTCCAACACTTTTACCCTTACTTTCAGGAGGTAGATGTGGACTGGAATAAAGAGTTTGAAACGGCTTTAAAAAGGAGTTTTAAAGATCAAACGGATAATGATCATCTCATTACACTTCAAAGGTTTACGTCTCCACTAAAAGATGGGCATATTAGAGTTAGAGGTGGAAGTATGGAGCCTTTTGTTCCACCCATTCATTGGGAATGGATAGAAGATAATTTAGTGATAACTAAAGTTAAAGATGAAAGTGTAAACCTTAAGGTTGGAGATGTAATCACCAAAGTAAATAATCAAAGTCCAGAAGATTACTTCAAGGCATTTAACTCAAGAATCTCAGCGGGGACTAAAGGTTGGTTAAACTACAGAGCCTGCAAAATGAGCCTATTTGGAGCTAAGGATAGTGAGCTTTTGTTAGAGGTGAACAATAAAAGCATATCTCTAAAACGAGATAGAGAGTATAAATACACCAAAAGAGGGATACCCATTCAAGAAAATGCATATAAAGTTTTAGAAAACAACATTGTATATCTGAACTTAGATGTTGTAAATATGGATACGATCAAGGCACTTATGTCTCAACTTGAAAGCGCCAAGGGTATTATTTGTGATTTAAGAGGCTACCCCAACAGCAACCACGATTTAATTTCTCATTTGCTAAGAGAAGATGATACTTCTATGGCTTGGATGCGAGTTCCTCAAACCATTTATCCAGACCAAGAAAACAGGATTGGATACGAAAAAATTGGCTGGGGACTAAGAGCTAAAAAACCTTATTTAGGAGATAAGAAGGTAGTGTTTATAATGGATGGCAGTGCCATAAGTTATGCCGAAAGTTTTATGGGATTTATAAAAGGTTACAAGCTAGCAACCATTGTAGGACAACCTACAGCAGGCGCTAATGGAAACATCAATCCTTTTATGATACTCGGAAAATACGGGATGAGCTGGACAGGGATGAAAGTGGTAAAACACGATGGTTCTCAACATCATGCTATTGGTGTGTTGCCCGATATTTATGTAAACAAAACTATAGCTGGCTTAAAAACTGGAAAGGATGAGTTTTTAGAGAAAGCCATTCAAGTGATTGAAGAAGAATGATGAAAAGAATCGATTGAGTGGTAGAATGTCCAACAGATAAATTCTGAACCGCAGAAACACTTTTTCTTAGACTCAATTACCAGAAAATCGCAAATTTATAGACGGCTAAGTAAACCTGCTCTTTCGTCTGATGAAACGATTCTTCTGCTTTATGAAGTTTTTCTATCGCTTCGTGAAAAATAACACATGAAGACCTTTTATGGCTTCTACATTTAGAATTCATAAATATCATAATTAACAATCTTCATGAAAAAAATCAAACTTTCGTTACTGCTTCTTTTAGGAGTGGTAATCAGCTCAACTGCTCAGTGGAATTTAGCTGGGTTTAACAATTTACCAAACCAATCAGCGGCTATTCCAGCTAGTGGTTTTAATCAGGATCGAATTGCGATTCATCCTGAAACGGGCATAGTGTATTTAGCAGTAACCCGAGCGAGTAACGGACACAAAATAGATTTAATGCGTTTGGATGGCAACTCTTGGGTGTACGATACTCAGAATATCACTACTGGAGAGGCTTCTAAAGTAAATCTTAAAATTGCCGATGATGGATCCATGTATATGGCTTATATCGATCATAGCAATGTGCAAGGCTTTGGTGGTGGTGAGCTCAAGGTTATCCAAAAAGAAGCAGGTTCATCCAGTTGGACACTTCGTGGCGGTTCAAGTTATACACCACCCATTGCAAGCGAGATAGCAATGGATATAAGAAGTGGTCTATTATACTCTAACGGTGTATGGGGACACAATACTATAGTGATAGCCTACGAAAATGGAGGAACAACCCACATGATGCAATCTGATTATTACCAAGTTTGGCAACAGCGTGGATCATTGTATTCTGGTACTGCATTTGCTCGCCCGAGTATACTTATAAATGGAAACACAATTTATGTGGCTCGTAGTATTTACAATAGTGCGGGAGATCATGTATATGTAGATCAAACGGATCTTTATTCTACATGGATGGGATGGCAATCATTAGGCGGAGGACCCGTTACGAGCGATGGATATAATTTTCCTCCTACACTCGGTTTTAATCCGGCTACCAATAATGTGAGTATTTTTTATGGTGAATTCAATTCAAATACAACCGCCTATGCTTTCAAATTAGCTAATTATGATGGAACAAATTGGAACCAACTGGGAGCGGATATATTTACTGGAGCAGTTCATCCCGTAGTAGTTGGTCAACCCTTTGATTTCGATTTTCATCCTATTACAGGCGAACCTTATGTTCTTTTTAGAGAAGGAAGCTCACAACCTGGAGGCCTTTCTCTTTCCGTAAAAAAATACAATGGTAGTACTTGGAATAATGTAGGTTCTCCTGTTTTCATGAACCGTCAGGTTGGTGATCTTCATTTTCATCCTCAAACCATGGCTCCCTACGTTTTAGGTCATTGGGGAGGAGGATCTCCAAACATAAGTGTAGAATATTACGATGACGGATGTTCTAGAAGGTTATCCAGCACAGCTGATCCAATTACAAACCCGGTTCCTTTTGCCGCAAATTACCAATTTGAGGTAATTAACTGGTCCGCAGGTATGGCACAAATCGTAAGTTCTAATAACAATTCTATCCTCATCACAGATGTTCCAGGATGGACTTCAAATACAACCTATTCTATCCGTTCTAGAGCGTTTATTAACAATGGATTCTTTACTTACTGGACTTCATGGACGGAAGTATGCTACATAACCAGTCCTGCTTCTTTGGGAGAGACTAGAGGAAAAACAAACGCTTCTTTTAGCGATAACGCTTCTGAACTAAACATTTATCCTAACCCTTCTACAGGTATAGTAAACATTAGTTTGGGTATGGAAGTGAAGGACCAAGCATTTACCTTATTCCTATACAATGGTGCCGGACAATTGGTACGCTCTTTAGATCAATCCATCTTTAGCCCAGCCGGTGAAACAGAGTTGGACTTAAATGATCTTCCAAAAGGAATTTATTCTTTAGTTGGTCAGGCAGGTGCAGTTTCGGTTCGTGAAAAACTATTGTTGAATTAAGGGTCATCAAAAGCACTCTAACACCTTTTGATGTTGTAAAACGATAACAATAATTAACAATTTATGGTAAGGCACGCACTTTTTAGTGCGTGCCTTTTTTTTATTTCTTTTTTAATGAAATTTTAATTCAACAGGCCACCTTTTTACAATTTATGCATCATAGTAAGATGTGGATGCTTAAAATTTCCAAAATATTACCTTTATACGGCTCAAATACTCTTTTTACTAATCCTATGAAGCGCAAAGTAGCATTGCTATTAATCCTTTTATGGTCGGGCTTAGGAAAGGCTCAAATTCATAAAAAGGCCCTTTTTTTGGGAAACAGCTACACCTATGCCAACGATTTACCTTTAATGGTAAAAAAGATAGCCGTTTCCAAAGGGAATCAATTTACCTACGCATCTAACACACCAGGAGGAGCAGGGTTAGGCTCTCACAGTTACACTTCTTCTCAATCCGTAACCTTGATAGATTCTTTTGATTATGAGTATCTAATTCTTCAAGATCAAAGTGTGATGCTGGCAGATCGTGAAAATGGTTTTGCCAAATATTTTCACCGCAGCTTTGGAGCAGGTGATTTTCTGAACAACCGCTCTAAGCGACTGGACACCTGTCATAAAACTATGTTCTACCTCACCTGGGGAAGAAAAGAAGGACATTCCATATTTCAACCTCCTGGCAATTTTGGAAATAACTATCAGGAGATGCAAGACAATCTCACACAAAATTACGGTCAATTGGCTGAGATATTGGACGCACAAATAGCTCCTGCCGGGGAGGCGTGGAGAAAAGTGGTTACTCAACATCCAGAAATTGAATTGTACACAGCAGATGGGAGTCATCCATCCGTTGCTGGAACCTATTTAGTAGCTTGTGTATTCTACCAAAGTATCTTTCAAGATGGTTTAACCGGTATTTGGAAACCCAATAATTTAACGGATAGTACAGCCAAAAAACTGCAAATTGCTGCAGATGAAACTTTATACAACGCTTGGGATAGGTGGAATATCAAGCCTACTTCTGCTTCATGCAATTCAGCGAGCTTGGTTGATAATAGGGAAGATTGGTCGAGTACAGAGGTTACCGTACCGGGACTTTTTAATGAAATACATTTTAACGATAGCTTGCATGGATATGTCAAAGGCAGAAGAGCTTCAAGTTTTTGGCAAACGACCAATGCTGGAGATAGTTGGGAAAAAATAGAGCTTCCGGATATTAACGCATTCGCAGATTCGGATGATGAGTATGCCTATGATGTACATGCATTGAATAAAGATACATTGTGGATGACTGTGGGTGGAGATGAGATCGATTCGAGCACCCTTGTTTTTACAGGAATATTTGGATACAAAGGAGAGTATAAATCCTACGTACGCTGCTTCAGATCCACAAATGGAGGAGAATCATGGGAGGAACGTTCTCCTGAAAGGATGGATCATGAAATTTTAGATTCTGCTTTACTTCGAGAACGTTCTTATTTCACCAATATGCACCTTCATTTTGAGAACAGCCAAAAAGGGACACTTCTTTGTAGCTATAGAGGGAGAGATACTGCTCAGCATGTATTTTGGACGGATGATGGAGGCTTGAGTTGGAATCATCAAAAAACGCTGACCGATAAAATGGCGCCACAGCTCTGGTTTCAAAGCGCTGATGAAGCCTATAAAAGTGGGTATAAAGATAGTACGGATGGTGTAGATGCCCCTCTAGTTTTATATCAAACTTTAGATAGAGGACAAAGTTGGCAAGTAAGAGGGGAGTTTCCTAGTAATTGCTGCCAAGTTCCCTACTATAACATAGAACACAGCCTTTCTACCTTTTCAAAACTAGGTAATGATACATTCTTTGCAGCAAATAACTTAAATGTACCAACACTATACCGAAGCATAGATGGCGGATCGGAATGGGATTCTATTGGTAATGTAGGGCTTATTGGGGAGATGAAAGATGTTATTGTACTTCCAAATGGTGATTATCTTATGACCATGAAAAGTTTTTTTGGGAAGGTTTATATTTCGCATGATCAAGGAAAAACGTGGGAGCCAGAGGCCTTTTTTGAAAGTTACCTCATGGCGCTAACTATTACTTCCAACTATGTATATCTGATGGATTACAGAGGAAACATTCATCGAAAAAAGTTGAGTCTATTCGCTTCTCCGAAAACACCGGTAACTTCTACTTTTTCCCTTTTTCCAAATCCTACTTATGATTTATTGAGTATTGAAGATACACCGCCCAATGCGGATATAAAGATTTACAATGCCAACGGAACATTGGTGCGAAGCTTAACCGCAGATGCCACAGGGAAAACTTCATTTTCCATAGTTTCTTTAGCGGCAGGACTTTATACCGTTCGTATTGCCTTTCCTAAAGGCGTGGTAAGTAAAAAACTGATTGTTAGCTCAGGAAATTAAGTATACTTAGCTATTCAATAGGGTATCTTTAAATAAGTTCTAGATTTATAAAAAATAAGCCAACCAAATCATTTGTAAATCCTATGAAGAGACTTAGCACTATCGTCATTTTTGTTTCGGTAATAGCTCTAGTTTCTATCTATTCATTCACTAGCCTTGATCCGGTTTTAATGCCTCGGCTTACGTTGTTTTCTGTTTTGTTAGGCATCGGCTACTTGCTTTCCTACAAAACTTTTAAGAAAGGAGACGTCCGCTTTTTTAAGTCCATATACACTTGGCCTTTTTATACATTCCTACTATCTGGAGCAATAAGCATGGTGTGGGCTGGTAACTATGCAGAGTCCCTTACATTTTGGATAAAAGATTTTTTGTTTATCGGTTTGTTGGGCTTGCTTTTTGTAGTATTTCGGCAATCCGATCGGCTTGTTAAAGTGTTTATTCGAGCCCTGAGTGTAGGTTGTTTTATAAGCGTTGCAATTGCCATAGTTCAGTTGTTTCAATGGACGACTCATCACAATATTTTTAAAGACGATCCATTAGGTCTAACCGCCAATATGGGCCATAAAAATCTACTTAGTGCCGCCCTCCTTTTGTGGTTGCCTTTTAACCTTTACAGTTTTAAATCAGATACAAAGTTATGGAAGTATCTGGCCCTATTAAATGCCATTAGCTCCATAGGTTTTATTTGTTTGTTAGAAGCTCGAAGCAGTTGGTTGGGCTTCATTTTTATGTTGACGAGTTTAGCTCTCCTATATGGGTTTGAACGCTATAGAAATGCGGCTATTAGGATACCCAAACGAATCGTTGTTTTATCTGCTATAATGCTGTCCGTTTGCCTCATGTTTTGGCACACAACTCAGTCCAATAAAACTCCATCCCACTCATTAGTATTAGCTCCTCAAATGGAACGTGCAAGTGCGGCTTCCTTTACTGTAAAAGAGCGCCTCTTACTTTGGAAAGGAAGTATGAGAATGGCTTTGGATAATGAAATAGTGGGGGTAGGCCCAGGAAATTGGAGATTTCAATTCCCAAAATACGGATCTGATATTTGGCGAGCGCGGCAAGGTTGGGTACAATTTCAACGGCCACATAATGACTTTGTGTGGGTATATACCGAAAATGGAATATGGGGTGTGATGAGTTATGTACTCATGTTTTTAGTCATTCTATATTTAGGTATAAACGGTTTAAAACAAAAAACACTAAACCAAAAGGATAAACTATTACTGAAGATGCTGTTGCTCGTTGTGGTGGGGTATATCTGCGTGGCAAACTTTAGCTTTCCAAAAGAAAGAATTATACACTCCGCTTTGCTGTATGCTAGTTTTGCTTTAATCGCAGCAACTCGTTTTAAAATAGGCGATAGAGATAAGATTAAGTTAAATAGTGTCCCTGTCTTCATTCCAGTTTTAATGGTGGCTATATCCATTCTAGGAAGCGTTATAGGTTTTCAAAAGTGGAAGGGAGAAGTAATCAGCAAAAGAATTTGGCAGGCCAAAGAGCTCAAGGATTGGAAACACGTAAAAGCATTCTCGCAAGAGGCACGGGCCGCTTTCTTTTACCAAATTGATCCCACATCTATACCCATTTGTTTTTATGAAGGTTTGGCTCTGCTAAATCTTGAAGAAAAGGACAGAGCTTTGGAAAGTTTTCAAAAAGCATATCGGCTACATCCCAACAACATCCATATAATCAATAATTTGGCGAGCTTGTATCAACTCCTCCATAAAACCGAAGAGTCGATTTTCTATTACCAAAGAGCCCTTGATATCTCGCCTAAATTTGAGGATGGAGCACTAAACCTAGCCGCTTTATACTTCAATCAGAATAATGTCCTAAAAGCCTATGAAACATTAGTACGCTATCAAAACAATTTCATTTATGATGATTCAGTTTTTAAGCAATATTTACTTACCGTTTTAAGAACAGCAAATCAAAATCTAGTAGAAGAAATGCAGGATGAAATATTGAAAAAATCTTTACGGAATATGAAAGACGAGGATTTTTTAAAAGTATTTGAAAAGAACAGTTGGAACACCATTTCGCTGTATAAAGAGCTCATAAAAAACAGAATTGAGCATCTTCAGTTTGAGAGCTCAGAAATTTCTCCAGAAAAGGCAAAAGAGTATAAGAGGCTTTATTTGAGGTGATTAAGTGTTTTTGTAGAGAAAGCGATTTTGCTTTAACGCAACCAATTGACTAAATTTACATCTACCAAATAGTAACACTTTAAATCTCTTCGGAAGATGAATCAAAAATTACTCTATGCCTTAGCTTTAGTTTTAAGCTTTAGCTTTTCCCAAGCACAAAATTTATCCATTACACCAAACAATGGTAATCGCGGCCAAACGCTACCCGTTATCATTTCTGGTCAAAACACAAGTTTTAACGCTCAGGCCTCCGGTACCTTAAGCTTTACACAAGGTTCTTTTACCTTTTCGCAAGCTACCATGACGGTGCTCAATCAAAACAACATTTCGGCTCAGGTTAACATACCTTCTTGGGCACCTTTAGGCGTATATGATCTATTCGTATCCAAAGGATCTTCGCATTACGAGCAAAACGCATTTCTTGTAGTTCCAGGTACCAATACACTGCTCATCAGTGTGAACCCATCTGGAGGTAAACCTGGAGGGACAATTAATAATACGGTAATCACCATTCCTGGAGCAAGCTTTAAAACACAAGCCAATGGCATCCATAGCGCTTGGTTAACCTTAAACGGAGAAATGATTACTACGGTAGGCAATATCCAGGTTATCAATTCCAATACTTTTTCGGCTGATATACTTATCCCTGTGGGAACCACCCAAGGAAATTGGGACATAAACGTGTATACAAACGATGATTTGATGTACACAAAAAGCGAAGCGTTTATGATCAGTCAATCGTTTAGCACAGGAGAGTGGGGTGTTAGCTTAAATACTTTTGACATATATCCAAATCCGGCTACGAGCGATCTGCATTTGGAGTTTGATCAAAATGTTTCAGCCAATATAATGGCGAAAGTACTTGACCTTAGCGGTAGAGTAGTATTGGAAACAGAAGAAGTGGATTACGACAAAAAAACAGTTTCGCTCGATGTTTCTCAGCTTAATACAGGCACTTATCTAATTCAACTTTCGTATCGAGGAGAAGTGCTCAATACTCAGAAGTGGGTGAAGCAATAAAGTAGATTTTAATTTTATACTGAATAAGAAAAGGAACGTTTTGGCGTTCCTTTTTTATTGTTAACCAAATCTCTACCAAATGACACCTTTTCTACGGAAATCCTTTTCCATCCTATTTTTTATGACCATCGTTCATGGCATACAAGCGCAGCAATGGAAGCCGGCTATGGAGGGTTTGCTCCTTAATCAGAATGCTCAAGGACCTGATCATTTTGACATAAAATTCAAGCATAATATTGTCGGGCGAGATTGGATTTTCGGCAAGTATCTAGATTCAGATACGTTAAAAAGATGTGTTGCCTACCGAGAAGGAGGCAAGTGGATTTCTTTACCCTTTTCGGTAGACGAAACCAGTGTGGTTGCGGATATTACCATGCAGGAGGATACCTTGTGTTTATTGGGGCGTTTTAGAGGTGTTGAGCTCGATTACTCTACAGATACCCTTCCTGATACACATTTTCTTAAGTGGTTTAATGATAGTTTATGGGGTACAGCAAGTAATGATTACTATTATGAGGGAAGCATTAGCTCTAAAGGCGATAGCATTCTATACTGGGGCACAGGGAACTATACATCAAAAATAGCTATTAGTACAAATGGTGGGAAGAAATGGGGGCAGATATTTCCTTTCTCTCCAACGGATAGATGGCCTGAATTCGGGAAGTACAGAAGAATCGAAATTTTAGAGAACGGACATATTTTGATGCTGAACAATCACAATTGGTCCTTTAACAATCAGATTCAGGGTATGAATCAATTTCAAGGAATACTCGGACACGATGGGATTGATTGGGTATCTTATGGAGATGGTGTTTTAGCAGATAGCAAAGTTGTTGATTTTGAAGTACTCAATCAAGAGTATTATATGATCGGTACGTTTGATCAAATCACCAACCGAAACAACCCAGGCAATTATATTGCTCGTTGGGACGGTAGTGAATGGAATGCTATTGGTACCGGCTTAAGCGAGCACCCAACGGATCTTTTCAGTCATAATGGTTTGATGTATTGTATGCTGGAGAGCGATAATCAAACATTTACGTTTAGCGATGCTGCCATACCTTATTTAGCTGCTTGGGATGGGCATGTGTGGTGCGGTACACCAAGTACTTTCAGTGAAAATCCAAATAGTTTCGGATTTGCGAAAGACACTCTATTTGTAAGCTTTGAAAATGCTGCTACATCCAATGGGAATGCACTCGCTTACTTGGCCTACTTTGACGGAGATTATGCCAATGGCCCAGATGCGGTATGTAGCACTTTTGGGATAGGGATAGAAGAGTTAGAGACGGCCGGAACTCACCTTGACTTCTTTCCCAACCCCAGTACAGATGAAATAAACATTCAATCGGAGGAGTTTGACCTTGAAAAAGTGGAGTTGTTGGATATAAGTGGAAAGCAAATTTTAGAGGTGTATTTAGACAAGTATATGCGAGCGTATACCTTAGATGTTAGTACACTTGATGCCGGCTTATATACCTTGAGAGTTAACGATGCCTTCCATCAAAAGGTTTTGAAAAAGAATAGCCTCTAATAAGGTTTAAAAATCTCAGCAATCATACACCTTATGCTTCCACCACCATGTTTTTCTATGGTTGGGATGGATAGTGGTAAAATACGGTCGTTGTGTTTCTTTAAGATTTCAAGCTGGTTGGGTTTTAAGCTATGGTAAGCAGATTCGGATAAAACCAGTAGGGTTTGAGACTGCTCATTTTTTAACTGGATCATATTCCCTGCAAAATGCTGATAGGTTTGTGGTAGACTGATCTCTACTATTTCTTTATCCGTTTTTAATAAGTGATCTATAACTCGAGTCCGATCCTTTTCTACTATGGATTCTAAAGCAATAATACAGTAGTTCATACCCATGCTCATCATTACATTGGTGTGATAAATCGCTTCTCCTGTAGGGCCCGTTGCTTCAAATGTGATCGGTGAATAATCCATGTGTTTGCAAAAGTCCAATAGCACCGTCTCGTTTGTTCTAGGAGATAATGCGGCATAAGCCAATTGGTTTGATCTATCTAAAACCATAGACCCAGTCCCTTCGAGAAACTTAGGCGTATCCTGTGTTTCATAAAAACTTAGGTCTACGGGCTTAAAGCCAAAGCTATTTTGTAATAGCTCTATGGTAAAAGGACTTCTTTCCATTCTCCTATTCTCAGCAAGCATGGGGTATAGAAACAGTTCTTTGCTCCGGTGTGTACTGAACCAGTTGTTTGGAAAAATAGAATCTGGGGAGTTAGAACTTACCTCATCTGAAACAACAATAAGCTGAATACCTGCTGCTTTTAATTTTTTCACACAATTATGGAACTCCAAAAGTGCCTTTTCCTGAATAGAAGAGGTTTGCTCGTGCTTGAGTTCCTTTTGAAAAGAATTTGAAGCCGCGGTTTGTGCATTGAAACCAAAATGAGTAGGCTCCACCATCAATATCGTATCGGTTAACGGCATACTACGAAACTATCTTATCCTTCAATTTTCGGATTTTAAAATTGAGGACCGCCACCAGTACGGTCATAATAGGGCTTAGTAAATTGAAAAAGGCATACCAGATATAAGCGCCTGTGCTTACTCCTAGTATATTACTTTGGTAAGCTCCACAGGTATTCCAAGGAATCAATACCGAAGTAACGGTTCCGCTATCTTCCAATGTGCGACTAAGATTTTCGGGCGCTAAGCCTCTTTTTCGGTAAGCATCTGCATACATTTTTCCAGGCACTACAATGGCTAAATATTGATCGGATGCTGTAGCATTTACAGTTAGGCAAGTGCCAGCGGTAGTCGCAATTAAAGAGGCAGTGCTGTTTGCCATTTTAAGCAGAGCTTTACTTATGGTTTCTAAAAAGCCACAGGCTTCCATTACTCCACCAAAAACCATAGCCGATAAAATCAGCCAAATGGTACCTAACATTCCTTTCATACCACCGGAAGAAAGGAGTTCGGCCAAAATAGGATGAGAAGCCTCAAACTGAGTGTCAACGGTTAAAGCATTAAGAATTACTTTGTAATATTCTTTCCAAGTCATTTCTGCTACACCACTTACTTGTGCTAAAACATCGCCTTGGAAAATAAAAGCAAACAGCGCACCAGCTAAAGTTCCAATGAGAATGGCCGGTAGAGCAGGCATTTTTTTTATAATTAGAAAGATAACCAAGGCAGGCACCAAGAACAACCAAGGTGTAAGATTAAAAATGCTGTCCAGTTCGGTTAAAATGGGTTGCAAGTCTGATACTTCACCGCCTGTATCTATATTTAATCCGATGATGATAAAAAGGATCAAAGCAATTGTAAAGGAAGGAACAGTAGTATAAAGCATATACTTAATGTGGGTAAACAAATCTGTTCCAGCCATAGCAGGTGCTAGGTTTGTGGTGTCAGATAGAGGTGAGATTTTATCCCCAAAGTAAGCTCCAGATATGATAGCGCCTGCTGCAATAGCATCTGGAACACCAATGGCTTTAGCTATTCCAATTAAAGCAATACCTACCGTAGCCGTAGTACTCCAACTGCTTCCTGTGGCTACACTTACTAAAGCACATATAATGGCTGCTGCAGGTAAAAATATTTCAGGCTTTAATATTTGCAAACCATAATAGATCATAGCGGGCACTATTCCACTAATCATCCAAGCTCCGGCTAAAGCCCCAATCATCAATAAAATCAAAATTGCATTGGTAGTGCTGGTTACGCTTTTTTCAACACCCGATAGAATTTGCTCAAAACTAAAACCTCTAGAAATTCCCATTATGGCAGCAATAGCTCCAGCAATAAGTAGGATAAACTGATTGGAGCCAGAAAGGGCGTCATCACCAAAAACCCAAACATTAATACTCAATAAACCAATTAGAAAAATAACAGGGGTAAGGGCTATGCCAAGGCTTTGAGGTTTATCCATTAAATAATGACTTTATGAAGCTTCCCAAGGGGAAGTATGATTTGAAACGCCCTAAAATAAGGGTAATTTTTCCATAATTAGGTGTGTAGGTAAACCCATTACTGTAAAATACGAACCCGTAATGGATTTTATGGCTACCATACCAATCCATTCTTGAATGCCATAAGCCCCAGCTTTATCAAAAGGTTTATAGGTTTTTACATAGTAATCAATCTGAGATGCGTTCAACTCTTTAAAGTGAACAACAACGGTATCGCTAAAGGTGAGTTGTTTGTTTTTAGACCATAAACACACACCCGTAATCACTTCATGTTTGTGGCCCGAAAGCGTCTTCAACATGCTTGTTGCTTCTTGTGCATCTTTCGCTTTTTCTAAAGATTCTCCCTTACACCAAACTACGGTGTCAGAGGTTAGAAGGATTTCATCATCATCTAACGTTTTTATTAAAGCTTGCGCTTTTTTTTCGGCCAGAAAACGTGCAATTTGTGCGCCTTTTAAATCTTTAGAGTAATCCTCATCTACAGACTGTGTACGCACTTCAAAATCGAGCCCTAAGTCGCTTAAAAGCTGCTGGCGCCTGGGTGATTTTGAAGCGAGGATAAGCTTTTTTCCGTCTGGTATAACCTTCATTACCAGTTCATCTTTAAGGATAGGGTAAACACCACCATGGAGAGCATTCCGGCAAGCATGATGATTTTTATAAGCCCACTGGCTCTTTTAAAATCAAGCGGCCTTTTAGCTTTAAAAATTAAGACCAAGAAATAGATTAGAGGCACGTTTACAAACACTAATACGTAAATAGCAGATAGCATATCGTTGTGAAAGAGGTAAGCATTGTAAAATCCCGTAAAGCTAATCAGTGCCAAGCTCAATATTAAAATCACATATCGGATTTGATCGTTTCCAAGCAATACCGCTAAAGTTTTATATCCTTGTTTTTTATCTCCTCTGTAGTCTTCCGCATCTTTCACCATTTCTCTAATCCAATTCAATACAAAAGCAAAACCTCCGTAAGCGGCTATTACTTGCGTTACGCTGCGTATAGTGTCTTGATTGTCTATATCAATAACAGGAATAAGATCGAAAAGAGTAACTAATAGTATGGGTAGCGCAGTGAGTAATGAGACCACTAGGTTCCCGACTACAGCAATCTTTTTTAACTGAATGGCGTAGAAGTACAACAAAGCAATGGCCAATACAGGGAGTAAGGTTAAGCTGATCATACCCGCTGCCTTAGAAACTAAATAGCCCGAAAATATGGCTAACAAGGAAAGGCCAAAATACAATTGACGGGCAGAGGTAATGCCTATTTTCTTACCGATAGTAACGCGGCCTGGTTTGTTTATTTCATCCGCTTCCAAGTCATTAAGATCATTAATTATATATCCTCCTGCTGCTAAGCTCATGCTGCATAAAACACCAAAAAAGTAATACAGGTGATCCAGGGCGTGAGGCACATTTAGGCTCTCAATGATAGAGAAACGAATCATGTATTGCACCGTTGCAATCATGAGTAGATTTGGCCACCGAATCAGTTTTAGAATATCCATCATAGTTTACCAGGTAAAATCTCCTTCCAGCATCCAATTGCTCTGAACCTTTAACGTCTGTTCTATAATATCGCGTACACAACCTTGTCCACCAGAATAGGGAGACACATAGTGAGAGATCTGTTTGATTTCTGGAGCGGCATTGGATGGAGCACAAGCTACACCTGCTTTTTGCATCACCATAAAATCGGGTATATCATCGCCCATATACATGATTTCTTCAGATTTAAAGTCATCCGCATAAATAGATAGAAAATCCTCCCATGCATCCATCTTATAACCCGCACTAATGTAAATGTCTGTAACCCCAGCTCTTTGCAACGATTCTTTAACTCCTTCAGCTTTGCCTCCGGTAATGATGGCTACTTTATATCCTTTTTTTACGGCTAACTGTACAGCATAACTGTCTTTACCATTTAAGGTACGTACTTGTTTACCATCAGCAGATATCTGAAACGTACCATCTGTAAATACGCCATCAATGTCAAAAACAAAGGCTTTAATATGGTTGAGTAATTCTTTATAATTCTTTTTCATTCTCCTGTATACTTCGCGTAATCAGTTTGTAAATTTCTTGTGTATTGGAGTCTTTTAGGCTGGCTAAATGACTATCAATAGTGTTTTGGTCTTTTCGAATTGCTGGTCCGGTTTGAAATTTTAAAGGTGCATCGTTACCCAATCTTTCTACCGCTTGAAGCAGTAAAGGCTTAAGTAAATCAAAAGGCAACTGAGCCTCCGTCATAACTTCATAAGCCTTTTGAAACAACAGATTTGAAAAATTTTGAGATAAAACAGCCGCTAAATGTAGTTTTTTTCGCTGTTCTGAATTTATAACATGGGTTCTAACACCTAAAGTGTTAGCCAGTTTTCGCAAAATTGCCAAGGCATTTTCCGTATTTGCCTCTAAGCAAAAAGGGATGGTTTCAACATTTACAGCACTTCCTTGCGTTAAACTCATGAGCGGATAAAATATACCACGTTGGTTATGTTTCAAATCCAAAGCCTGTATGGAGGTAGTTCCCGAAACATGAGCAATCAAATTTGTTGACGCTTCTAAACGAGAGCTTACCTCAAAAACAGCCGTATCTGGAACACATAGCAGTACAACATCTAAGGTGTTTATGTAATGAGAATAGGCGTTTAAAGAGATAAATCCACTTTCCTCTTTTTGGCTAAAGCAATGCACCTCAAGCTTCGCTTTTTTGAATTGCGATGCTAAATAACGTCCCACACGACCCATTCCAACAATCCCTATACGTAATGGCGTATTCATTCTTCAAAAATAGAAAAGTGAATGAGTTCACATAGACAAAGCGTTAAATAGTATGTTCCATTAAGTTTAGTCAAACTTTGTATATTGAAAGCTTGTTTTTTGGCTTCGGCCAGATGAAGAAAGAAATCTATCAAAATATCTATCTCAATTGTGAACCAATATTCCCAAAACATTTGGTTAGACTTAAAAAGTAGGTGCTCTTTGAGGGCCTTAAGTTTAATCCTTTTTTCCGTATTCTTTTTTTCGTCACAAGCCGCGCATTTGGTAGGTGGAGAAATCTCATATACCTGCTTAGGCAATAACGACTATGAGATAAAGTTGAGAATTTACCGCGACTGTGCGGGTGGAGGCGCAGCTTTTGATGCTTCGGTGTCTATTGCTGTGTACGATGCTTCCAACAATCTAATCAAAGAACTTTCGGCCAATCAAGGTCCAGTAATTAGCATCTCAACGGATTCAGTAGGTAATCCTTGTGTAACGGCCCCTACAGGTTTGTGTACAGAGTACGCAGAATATATAGTAACGGATAATTTACCTCCAATCGTTGGTGGGTATACGCTGTCGTGGCAACGTTGCTGTAGAAATGCGGCTATCCAGAATATTCCAACGCCCGATGATTATGGAAACACTTACACGGTTAATATTCCAAGCAATGATGTTGCGTGTAATAGCTCGCCTCAATTTGTAGGAACAGCTCCTATTGTATTGTGTGTTAATTCGCCTTTAAATTTGGCTTTAAATGTTCAAGACCCAGATGGAGATTCGCTCCACATTGAGCTTTGTGATATTTTTGCGGGAGGAAGAAACACCGGTCAAAATGCAGGTTGCGCAACCACTGCAGTTACACCTGCTCCTGCTTGTCCTCCTCCTTACAACGTAATTCCATTTTCTCCTCCTTTTACGAGTACATCACCGCTTTCGGCAAACCCTGCATTTGCTATAGATCCTCAAACGGCAATTATTACTGGAACACCAGATCAACTGGGTAGATATGTGGTAGGTATTTGTGCGAGCGAATACCGAAATGGTGTGCTTTTGAGCACGGTTCGTCTAGATTATCAATTTATAGTTACGAGCTGTATACAAAAGGTAGTGAGCGATATGGTTACTCCTATAGAGGAACCCACTATTCTTTGTGATGGTTTAACCGTTCAGTTTCAATCGGAAAGCACAAACGCCAATACCTTTTTGTGGAACTTTGGAGATCCTGGAACACTTGCAGATTCTGCGATTACCGCTGCGCCAACGTATACATACTCCACCCCTGGTACCTATAGTGTTACATTGATAGCTGAACCTTATACAGAATGCAGCGATACGGTGGTAGTAGAGTTTGATATAGAAAACCCTATTGATCCTCAGTTTACCTTTACCGGACAAACGTGTTTTGAAGCTCAAAATGTTCTTTTTTCAACCAATGGAGCCTATCCAGCGGATGCAGTATTTAATTGGAATTTCGGTTTTGCAAATATTCCTTCTTTTACTGGGCGAAACCCACCTCCGATCCAATGGCTCACGCCAGGTAAAAAGTATATTACGCTAACCGTTTCAACGATAAACTGCACTTGGATAAAGATTGACTCATTGGACATCAGTAACCTAACCGCTACGATAGATGCGGGTCCAGATCAAACCATAAGCAAAGGAGAAACCGTTGAATTACAAGCATCAGACGGTATTGAGTATTACTGGTATGCCAATACTGGTGTAGAGTTGAGCAGTAGAGTAACGCAATCTACTTCTGCTCGGCTAGAGGAGAGAGATACCATTATATTTTATGTTCGAGTAAAGGATCGCTTTGGTTGCGAAGGTTTAGATTCGTTAACGGTAATTGTTTTGGATGGCGATATAGAAGGTCCGATTAACTTTATTTCCCCAAATGGAGATGGACTCAATGAGCAATTTGATCTTAAAATACTTAACCCGAACAACGACTGTTTTATTAGCATAATGAATAGGTGGGGTACAGAAGTATGGTCGGCTAACAGCTATCAAAACGATTGGAATGGAATAGATTTTGGAGGAAACGAATTACCCGATGGTACCTACTATTATATTTTACGTTGTGGTAATGAAGTTCGATACCGATCTGCGGTAACCATAATTCGAGGAAGAGATTAAAACCTTAAATAGACACCGTACACTCATTTAAAGTTGGGTTTGACCTATTAGGAATAGTGTTTTTTTGATGAAAGACGTAATTTGATCGTTTATAAAATAGGATCTGATGTAAATCAGAAAATTGTTTTAAACCATAAAGAAAACCATCTCCATATCCTTCACTAGGACACTCTTAAGTGTTTTGTTCTTGTGCGCTCACTCACAATTGATAGCCAATCACATTAGTGGAGGCCATCTCAGCTACCGTTGTATAGGGTTTAACTCCTATGAGATTAAAATGTATATGTATAAGGATTGTGCAAACAGTTCTTTGAGTTTTACCCCTGCCGCAAGTATTGCTATTTACGATGGTAACGGACAATTCATCAGACAATCCACAATGTGGAGAGGTGCAAGCCTAAGGTTTGGTGAAGACTTAACCGATCACCCATGTGCTATTGCTCCACCAAGTATTTGTACAGATTATGCCATATATCGAGATACTATCGGTTTACCTCCTACACCTGAAGGTTACACCCTTTCTTACCAGTTGTGTTGCAGAAACCCATCGATAAGCAACGTTTCTGGGCCTCAAAATTATGGGAGCACATTTACCATTCAAGTACCACCACACGACACACTTTGCAACAGTTCTCCTCAACTTAATGAGATTATTCCCAATGTAATTTGCGTTGAAGGGCCATTAGATCGAAAGCTAAACATTTCTGACCCCGATGGAGATTCGTTGGTGTTTGAGCTTTGTAATGTATTTGCAGGAGGAGGATTAACAGGTTCTACAACTGCTTGCCCTACTTTAGCTTTGGTTCCTTCCCCAGCCTGTCCACCACCGTATAAGTCCGTACCATTTAATGGCACATATACAGCTCAAAATCCGCTCCCCGTATCGGCTCAACTTTACCTAGATCCAGATAGTGGACATTTCTACGGTACACCTAGTCAAATAGGTCAATACATATTAGGGATTTGCGTAAAAGAGTATCGAGATGGAGTGTTACTGAGTACTTTTTTGATTGACTATCAATTTCATGCAGTTAGTTGTTTAGTTACTCGCAGTGATATGCTTACACCAGCAGAAGATCCATTGATGCTGTGTAACGGATTAACTATTGATTTTTTGGATCAAAGTGTAAACGCTTCTGACCTAAAATGGGATTTTGGTGACCCTTCAAGCACTCTAGATACGTCCACATCAACAACGCCCCAGTATACCTATCCAATTCCAGGAGTTTATCCTGTAACATTAATAACCGAACCGAATAATCCTTATTGTAGCGATACTCTAGTGGTTGACTTTCCAGTTCGGGAGCGAGTAGTTCCAGCCTTTATTTGGGATGGAAATGTGTGCTTTGAAAACAATGAAGTTTCGTTTGCTCCAATTGGCTATTATCCCAGTGATGTAAAGTTTGAGTGGGAATTTGGTCCGCTTGCGAATCCGCCAAGTGCAAAGTCTAAAAACCCACCAATGGTGAGTTGGTCTCAGCCAGGGTTTTACAACGTACAATTTGCTGTTTTATATGATTCATGTCGGCAAGAGCATACCCAGATCTTAGAAATAAAGGACCTGGCTCAGGTTTTAGAGGCAGGACCAGACCAAATAGATCTAAAGCCCGGAGAGGTTGCTGATTTAGAGGCGAGTGGTGCGGTACGATATTATTGGTATGCGGAGAATGGGACAGAATTTAGCAGTAGAATTACAGCAAAAACATCTGTTCGGATGGATAGTAGAGACTCACTCAAAGTTTATGTAAAAGGTTGGAGTGTAGATGGGTGTAGCAGTATTGATTCTTTGTATTTAATTGTTCCGAGGAATGAAGCGTTAAGTGCGCCTATCAACTTTTTCACACCCAATAAGGATGGGGTAAATGATGTATTCAATTTAGCAGAGTTCAATCCAGATAATTGTGCCATTTCTATTTTAAATCGTTGGGGGGTAGAAGTGTGGCAAGAAGACGTTTATAAAAACGATTGGACAGGCTTAGACTTTGGTGGAGATGAATTACCCGATGGAACCTACTACTATATTTTACAATGCGATGAGAAGGTGAAGCTAAAAGCTGCTGTGACTTTAATACGGGATACTTCTAAAAATTAGTCTCGTAAAAGTCTGTTTCCAAGCTAGTTCTGTTACTTCAAGCGTTGATCTTCCAAGCCATCTGTTTCAAAGTCATTTTGATTTATTAATTTCAGGCCAACAACGGGACTATCCTTGAAAACCATTTTAACATACCTCAAAAAGAACTGGATCATTTACCTTTCTCTTGCCAGCTACTTTCTTTTACTCGTAATTAATGCAGTAGGGTATGCGGTAGGTTTACCCTCATGCCCAATAAGTAGCTTTACCGGATGGAAATGTTTCGGGTGTGGAATGAATCACGCTTGTATAGATCTGTTAAAAGGGGATGTTGCAGAAGCGTATGGCCATAACAAGTTGTTATTTGGCTGGTTGGTGTTCATTCCGAGTTGGATATTTTACGACTTTCGCAAATACTTAAAATCAATAAAAACCAAACTTTAATTATGAATGATTACAATCAGATACTCAAAGATGGGTATCGTTTTAATATGGGAGAATACATCAGTGATGGCTGGAAACTGTTCTCCAAAGGAGCGGGTAGTTTTATAGGGTTCTTCATCCTGTCTTTTATAGGTATAATGATATTATCCTTTATTCCTTTTATAAATTTCATTTCTAATTTTATTCAAATTCTTCTGTATGCAGGGATGTATGTTTTTTGCCGACAGCTAACAAAAGGACACGAGGAGTTTGGAGACTTTTTTAAAGGCTTCAATTATGCGGGACCCCTTATTCTACATAACATAGTTTTATTCTTGTTTTTTGCCCCGTTAATGTTCCTGTTATTCGGGTTCATTATTCCTTTTGAACTCTTTGCAGAGATGTTAGGCGCAGGACCTTTCGATCAACAGGAAATAGGGCAAGAAATAGGGTTTCAAATGGCTCAAAATATGGCGGCAAGTTGGTGGGTTTTTCTACTGGTTATTTTTGCCAGCTTTTATTTGGGTCTCTCCTATCTTTTTGTTGTACCTCTAATTGTAGATGGTAAACTTGGCTTTTGGGAGGCAATGGAATTGAGTAGAAAGGTTGTTGGTAAAAAGTTTTTCAACTATGTTATAATGATGATTGCTATAGGGATCCTTTTAGGATTGGGGGTTGTATTTACTTGTGGTTTAGGAGTCTTAGTAGCAGGTCCTTTATTTTATTGCATCATGTTTTCTGCTTACGATAAGATTTTCACTCCTTATCTACACTCGGTGGAAGATGAAATTGATGAATTTGGTGGAGGCCAAAATGACTCCAATACAGAAAAAGAATACGATAACTAAAGTACGCCTCTAGCTTTCAGTTCTAGATATTTATTAATGGTATTTATGGTAAGATCTTGCGGTTCCGTAAGAATACTGTAAATACCATTTTTATTTAGCTCCTTAACGATTAGCTTTTTATCGTGTTGAAGTTTTTCGGCCATGGTTTGATCGTATAATGATTTTAACCCACTGGTTTTACTATTGGCCCGTTCGTTTACCTCAGAATTGTCAAATATAACGGTGCACAAAACGTGATTTTTAGCGATAGCCTTTAAATAATGCAGTTGGTTTTGCAAGCTAATCATGGAGTCGAAATTGGTGAAAAGAATCAGTAAACTGCGCTTTTTAATTTGTACTCTTATGTTTTTGTACAATCGTAAATAATCAGGCTCTTTCATTCTTACCTGCTGATTGTAAAGAGCTTCTGAAATTAACCCCATTTGCGTGCGAATGCCTTTGGCAGGAATAAAACTTCCAATTTTATCCGAAAAAGTAATCATCCCAGCTTTATCGCCTCGCGCTTGAGCAATACCTAATAGTACAAGTGTAGAGTTGATGGCATAATCAATCAAATTCATTCCATTGAAGGGCATTTGCATCATCCTGCCTTTATCCACTAAACAGTAAACATTTTGCGACTTTTCTTCTTGATGCTGATTGACCATCAGTTCATTTCTTCGGGCCGTAGCTCTCCAGTTAATTTTTCGGTAATCATCGCCCAGTACATAATCTTTTATCTGCTCAAACTCTTTACTTTGTCCAATGTGGCGTACTTTTTTCACCCCTTCCTCAGAGAGTCTATTGCTTATTGCTAGAAAGGAATATTTGCGGTATTGAATAAAGGACGGGTATACTTTTACCTCTTGAGATAAATCAATACTTAAACGCCTTTTTAAAAGTTGAAGCGGGGTAGAAATGAAGATGTGAAGATGCCCAAATTGATATACACCTCTTTGAACCGGTCTTATCTCATACAGCACTTCTTTCTCAAATATTCTAGGCGTTTTATCCAGTTCAAAAGCCTTATCGCGCAATTGCAATTGAACCGGAAATTCATCTATAACTTCTAAACGAGAACTAAAAG
The DNA here is from genome assembly GCA_964485405.1 of uncultured Owenweeksia sp. Taxonomy (GTDB): domain Bacteria; phylum Bacteroidota; class Bacteroidia; order Flavobacteriales; family Schleiferiaceae; genus CAKZNE01. The sequence continues at coordinate 42,767 of CAZAJG010000011.1, forward strand.
CTAGTTTCCCTTTAAGCTGAAGAATAACGGGGTTATAATCGCCATTTGAGAGTTTGTTTTCTATTATGCGTTTTGCTGCAATAGGACGTTTAGCAGAGAATAGAAGTAAAGCATCTATTAGAACCAATACACCAATGGAAAGAAGTAAAATTTGACCCACAGGAATAAAGTATGGATAGGGGAAACCTAAACAAAAAATAAAGACAACCCCTAATACAGCATATAAAAGGCGATTGTTTAAAAACACATCGGGTATATACTTATCGAGGAACTTCAATTTGCTCAATTATATCTTTAATCACTTCTTTAGTTTGTATTCCCTCCATTTCTTTCTCAGGGGTAAGCACCACTCTATGACTCAAAACTGGATATGTAGCTTGTCTAATATCATCTGGAGTGATAAAATCTCGTCCTTTTATGGCGGCTAAGGCTTTAGATGCATTCAGTATTCCTATAGAGGCTCTTGGCGATGCCCCTAGATAGAGCTGTGCATTTTCACGCGTATTGCCTACTAACGATGCTATGTACTTCAGCAAATTAGGCTCAACTCGAACTTTTTGAACCAGAGTGCGTAGCTTTTTAAGCTCTTTTGTACTAATAATCTTTTCTACATCATCGAATTGGTTTTTAATGCGTTGATCAGAAACACCTTGTAAAATTTCAATTTCCTCCTCCAAGCTTGGGTAATCTACATCTATCTTAAAAAGGAAACGGTCCAATTGCGCTTCAGGGAGTTTGTATGTTCCTTCATGCTCCACTGGGTTTTGAGTGGCTAAAACAATAAAAGGAAATTCCAAGGGATAGCTTACACCGTCTACCGTAACTTGATTCTCTTCCATACATTCAAAAAGAGCCGCTTGGGTTTTTGCGGGTGCACGATTGATTTCGTCAATAAGCACCACACCGCTAAAAATCGGACCTTTTCTAAACTCAAAAGAGGAATCTTTCATGTTAAAGATATTCGTACCCGTAACATCTGAAGGCATTAAATCCGGTGTAAATTGAATACGAGAAAAAGGGGCATCTAGTACTTTAGATATGAGCTTAGCTGTATAAGTTTTAGCAATACCCGGAACACCTTCTATAAGCAGATGTCCGCCCGAAAGTATTCCTGCTAATATGAGCTCCACCAACTCACTTTGACCAACTAGTTTTTTGCCGATTTCGCGCTTAACCAAATGCACCATATTCGCTAATGGAGCTAGGTCGTTCTGCATGGGTAAGTCTATAGGAGGAGTTTCCTCTGCATTTTGAGCCGCAGCTTGATCAACAGAAGGAGAATCTTCGTTACGCTCCTCTGTTGCATTATTTTCAGGCGCTTTGGGTTGTTCGTTCGCCTCTGGTGGTAAGGATTGATTTTCGTCCATTTGAGTTTACTTTTTAAAATGTTGTAAAAGCGCACAAAATTTCAAGAATTCTTCTTGAGTTATTTCATGCCTGGCCTTGATGTAAAAATATTGTAGAAAGAGCCGTTTAATTACTTTTTCGGCTATTCCTGTTTTAAGATGTAGTCTTTTATAAAAATCATCGTTCACAACAGTAGAGTCGAGATTATACTCTTGGCGGATATGAGCCAAAAAATAGTTCATCTTTTTTAAAGCTACATCCCTATGGTTGTTGTGCATGAGATACAGATTTCCCAATGTCTCCGTAAATTTTAAACTCATGTTCTGAGGTGAGTTGATCACTGGGATAATGCGTTGCTTTCTTCTAATCTGAAAAAGCATGAATAAGAATATGGAAAAGAGCAAGGTATAAAAGGCCCAACTCAAAGCTTTGTTGGAATGTATGAAACTCAGTATAGAAGGTGTGTTTCTATTAGTAGATTGGGAGTCGTGAATGAATGAAAAATAATAGCTGTCTTCAACAGGCAATTGCTTTAGAATGGTTTCGGTTACTGCTGTACCTCTCTTTAAAAGATTATAGTTGGCGAAAGCAACAGGAAGTGAAAAATAGGTCACCTTTCCTTCGCCAACCGGAATGCTTACACCCACAACATCACCATATTGGTTTTGGGCAATCACTTCGGCATTTTCTGGTAAAGAATCAATTTTGGTAAAACTGTCAAAAGGCTTTAGCGCTGTAAGTTGGCCGTCTGGTGTTTGAATGGTAAAGAGGCTATCCACATTTTTATCATATAAGATAGAAGTGAGTCTAAAATTGACCTCAATGTCTAAGAAATCCTGGATATCTTTTTCCATCTTATCGGCTAAAATAAGCGCATGATTGCCTTGATAAATATGCATCCAAAAAGCTCTTTTGCTCTTTGGAGTCATATAGAAGCTTGAATAAAAACCAATTAAATTGAATCTTTTAACCTCATAATCCTCTAAAGCATATAAGGCATCTTCAATAGAGTCTTCCAAGTAAACTTGAGGTAATTCGCCTCCGAAGTAAGGGTCTGTTTCCGATTGATTTATAAAAGGATAATAATGCTCCAGATCTGAAACGATAAGGTTGCGAACGTTTTTCTCCGGGAAAAAGTTCTCCAGCTGCTTTCCAAACACAGAAGCGCCATAGGGTTGTGAGTCGTGAAAACTATTGGATTGCACCCAACGAAAGGGTTTAGGCTGTGCAGCGGAATATATTATGGCCCCAAAAAGAGTGAGTAAAACAGCAATACCACAAAAAAGAAGAATTTTCTTTATCATGCGGCTTTGTTCTTTTTGAGTTGAAATAGATGTTGCTGAATCCTTTTGTACAAGGTTTCATTGGCTTCAGCCTCACCATACCAAACGTATTCATAGATTCGAGTAAGTGCCGAAAAAGGCTTTTGCAACCCTAAAGGTAACTCCATTAAGTATTGATGATTTGTTTTCTCCTTTTCCCATTGAATTTCCCCTTTTTTTTGAAGGTTCTGTAGGGCAAGAATAAAAGAGAACCGGATGGCTAATCGATAGTTATTTTCCTTTAGGGCCATTTCCAGCAATGGCAGATAATTAGTGTTTTCCAATTGTTCTTCGGAGATAAGCCGCACATCGCCTTTATCCGTGGCAACACTTAAAACCGGAGCCCTTGTGTTTTTCACAATCAGCCAAACTATCAGAATAAGGAGGCCCCCAATAACTATATAACTAACAGAAAAGGTGAAAAGGCGTGCTATAAAGGCTAATATCTGACCAAAAAAACTGAGTATAGGGTTGTCTTTGCGCTTTATGGTTTTGTCGTAATCGTAACGGTTAGATTGATTGAGCCTATCTATTTGTTCTTGGTCAAACTCCCTTTTTCCATTGTTCTTTGCTTCATTAGAGTCGCAAGAAACCAGCAAAAGTTGCAGGATAATAAGTAGCAACGACAGTTTAGCTTTCAAGGAATCGTTTTTTTAGGAGTTGATGAGGGTAATACACAAAGTACCATACGATAAAGAGAAAAGACGCACCAATGATACCTGCTCTGAAAAACAAAGGAGATTCTGTTAAGCGCGTAATGAAGCTTTCTAAAAATCCGGCTAGTATGATAAGAGGCACAATACCTACACTCATTTTTAAGGCTTGTTTACCTCCTTTAATCAACGAATTTTTTCGAGGCAAAGTTCCCGGAAACAATAGGCTGTTGCCCAAAGTAATTCCTGCAGCCCCCGCCATAACAATGCAAGAAATTTCTATTGTTCCATGAATCCATATGGTAAGAAAGGAATCCCAAAAAAGACCTTTTTGCAAAAAGAAGTATTGGAAACAGCCAAGCATTACACCATTTACAAATAGAAAATAGTAGGTGCCTAAACTAAACAGTATACCCGCTATGAGTGTATAAGAGGCCACACGAATATTGTTGGTAGTGATGCCTAAAAACATTCCATGAGAATTAGAATCCTTGTAAACGGCCATGGGGTCGCCTTCTTCGATGTTTTTCAAGGTCATATCCACATACTCATCTCCAAGCACCACTCTAGCAAACGTATCGTCATAATGGGTAGATACAACACCGATAATTACGGCCAAAAGGAAAAAGCTGAATGCGTAAATTAGCTTTCTTTGGTTTCTGCCCATGGCAATGGGTACTTCATACCTCCAAAAGGAGAGTAAACGAGACCATTTTTCTCTTTTTTTCCGATTGATTTTTTGGTAGATACCAGCGGTTAAAAGATTCAAATATCTTGTAGCAATACTTTTAGGATAAAAAGTTCTGGAATAGCTGAGGTCATCGGTTAATTCTACAAAAAGATCAGCAGATTCATCCGGGTGTAACTGGCTCTTTTTATCGAGTATCTGCTCTACCTTTCTCCACTTTTTTTCATTCTTAGCTAAAAATGACGCTTCTCTCATTGAGTTGATTATCTTGGCCGTTATATTACAAGTTTTATCTCGGAATTAAAAGTACATACAGCCCAAAACGTTTTATTAGAATTACCTCTAGCCAATGCAGGACATCGACTCTTTGCGGGTGTTATTGATGTGGTTGTAATGACTCTTTATGTAATCTTAGCCAATATAGTACTTATTCATCTTTTTAGTGTTCGTCTTTTTGAAGAATTCAGGCTTTTCCCCTTTTTTGTTTTAGCCGTACCGATTACTTTTTATTTGCCTTTGTGCGAATACTTTTGGAACGGTAAAACCGTAGGTAAGTACTTTGTAAAAATGCGGGTAATGCATATAGATGGATCGGCTGCTACTTTAGGAGATATTACTTTGAGGTGGCTATTGCGCACCATTGATATTAAGCTGGGCTTTCTATTCATTTTTTTTATACCCAAAAGCTCCAACTCTGAGGTAGCGGAGTACATTATAGGATTGATTTACTTTTTCATGATTTTTCCTATGCCCGTTGTAGGGATACTATTTATGTTGCTAACCAAAAAAAATCAAAGAGTAGGTGATTTGGTAGCGAATACAGTTGTGGTAAGAAATACCAGACCACTTTCTTTGGATGATACGATCTTAAGAAAAACAGAGGTTAATTACCAGCCGGTTTTTGCCAATGCTTTGGATCTAAGCGATAGAGATATATACATCATTAAAAATGTATTGGATAGCTACAAGAACACCAAGAATCGTAAAGTGGTTAATGACTTAGCAATAAAGGCCAGAGAAATCCTAAAGATTAAAGAGAAAATAGAACCTGTAGCATTACTGCAAACCTTGGTTAAGGACTACAATCACCTAGCTAAGAAAAAAGACGAAGTTTAGGTTAAGCTTTTTTTATACGCTGCCAAACCGCAATACCGCTTCCAATAGCCATCAAAACACATCCAATCCAAAGCACATTGATCATTGGAAAAACGATCGCTTTCATAATGATGAAAGGTTTTTCATTGGGATCAACTTCTGTCCAAGCAGTAATCTTAAATCTTTTACTATTTGTGTCCTCTCTATCTATATCCGATAATCGGAACTTGAATTTTTGGGCTTCCAGAATAGCATCTTCATGCGATAAGGAGTTTCCTTCTAAAAGGTAAACGGGACGTGCAACGTACTCTTCTCCTAAAACATTAATGATTCTCAGTTTAGCGGTTAATCGCAAACGGGCTAATTCTTGGGTTTCTTGGTTAAAAGCAACCTTTACTTTCACACTATCCATAATCACAAAATGACGCTGATAGATGGCGGTATCTCCTTCTTGCATCATAATTTCCATCTCACTAGCATAACCGTCACCGGTTTGAGGATCTAAATAAGAGGAGTAAGTTACGTGTGTATAAATATCCTTTTCCCAAAAGTGTTCCGTATCTGGATTGGGCGTAGGGCCCATATTGTCAGACATCTGTAGGAATGGACTTAAATCAAACTCTTTCTGTAAACCGTTTTCTGTTTTACTGTAATAACTCACATCGTAAAACTGCTTGTCCTTCTCCTCACGCATCCCATTGAATACAATTTGGTAATTGGAAAGTGCCGTGGTGTCTCCTAATTCTAGAAGGGCATTTTCACTAGAGGGTAAGTCCTCCGAAAGGAAAACATTGGTATTGCTTATAATTTCTTTTTTAGCATTAGAAAGTAAAGACCCTACCATAACGAGAGCAAAACCTACATGTGCTATAGAACTGCCACTTAATTTAAAGTTTCCTTTGCCTACAATAAGCCAATAATCAAGGTTGCTAATAGCTGCAAAAAGACCTGTAAATAAGAGGGTTAAATAAAGTGGCTGTTTCCAAAAATCAAAAGCATAAGCTACCGCTAGCGTGGCTACTACAGAAATGATAACCGAACGCGTAATTCGCTTCCAAAATAACTTGGATGACGTTTTTTTATAATTCAGGAATTGAGCAAATCCAATTAAAAAGGTGATCACAATGGAAAATGGAATCTGCCATAAATTGTAGTGCTGAATGGCATCCAAAGGCGGAGCCATTTTCTCTGAACGCATCGGAACTAATCCATCTGGACCAATAAGTGCGTTGATAACCGGAATGGAGGTGCTGAATATAATTTGGAAGGCGGAGATCATTAAGACTAAACTTCCAATAAACATCCAGAACTCTCTGGAGCTCAATTCATCATCCGTTTTACTTTTTGGCAAATGCTTCCATCTAGCAAAAAACAGTCCATAAGAAATAACGGTGAAAAACAACAGATAAATGAGCAGTTGGCCGCTTAGGCCAAGATCAACAAAGGCATGAACCGAGGTGTCTCCTAATATTCCGCTTCGGGTAAGAAAGGTGGAATATAGAACCAACATAAAGGTGAAAATGGTCATGAAGAAGGCTGCAGATAAGCCTGTTTTCCTGTTGCGATACATCAATAGCAAGTGTGCACTACCCACCATGGTAAGCCAAGGCACAAGAGAGGAATTTTCTACGGGATCCCATGCCCAGAAACCACCAAAACTAAGTGCTTCATAAGCCCAAGCACCACCCATTAAAATTCCTGTACCAAATATCATTACACTGAAATAAGCCCACGGAATAGCCGGTTTTACCCAATTGCTATAATCTCTTGTAAATAGCGCACCCATGGCTAATGCAAAAGGAGGTAGGGCAGAAGCAAAACCTAAAAACAAGGTAGGCGGGTGGATGGTCATCCAATAGTTTTGCAATAGCGGATTTAAACCACTACCGTCCATGAAAATGGGGAATTTATTGAGATAATCAAGAACTTCAGTCCAGGGTAAACCAATGTTTTCTCGTGCATTCCGCATCAATACAAATGGACTGCTTCCAATATTAACATCGCCAATATAAATGCCGAGGATCATAGAGGCTAAGAAGGCCTGTACAAGAGAAAAGGTGATCATAGAGGCGGCTTCCAGTTTTTTGGAAGTGTACATTAGAATTAGACCCAATACCGCATGCCAGAACATCCACAGGATAAAGCTTCCTTCTTGACCTTCCCAAAAGGCGCTAAAAATGTATCTACCAGGAAGATCTAAAGAGGAGTGTTTCCAAATATAATCGTACTCAAAATAATGATTGAGCATGAGGTAAAATAGAGTACCAACAATAGCGAAAACACCAAAAGCATGTGCTAGAAAGGAATAACGAGCAATCCTTTTATATCCACTTTCTTGTGTTCGATGATATAAGAAGTAAGAAACAGCGCTGATAATAGCAGCGGCAAATGATAGACTTACAAAAAAGCGCCCAGCCAAGCCGGGGAGCACGTGTTCTCCTATGTATTCCATTTATTCGTAAGTTTCGTAACCGCTTATTTCGTTTGTTTCATTGTATTTGGAAGGGCACTTCATCAATATTTCTTCCGCTATAAAAACACTGTCGTTTACAAATCCTTTCATCGTAATTTCCTCACTTCTTTCAAAATCTTGAGGTTTGGGTTGATGATAGTTTACGGTGTGTTTTTCTCCATCCTTATCAATAGCACCAAAAGTGAATACTCCAGCGCGCGCGTCAAAGTGCATGCTAGCCTCTTCATCTAAGTAGCCGATTACGGTATATTTTGTTTTAGGATTGGCTTTTGCTTCTGCAAACCCTACATAAGTTGATGCATCATTGATGGTTACCATAATGGCTCCAATGGCTAAAGCAATAACTATGATGATGGCGATGTGTGTTCTTTTCATTTCTCAGAATCTTTTTCCAGTTTTCCAATTTTCCTATCTATACTCACCAAGTAGATGGTTATTACTGCGAAAATTATGGCTAGGATAGCTACTACAACATATATTTTTCCATTGCTTCGCATTACATCTGCCATCTCAACCTCAGGTCTTTGTGCAAATAAACCCAAGCTTAAAAACAGCATTAAAGCGGTAATGGAATATTTAAGTCTTTTAATCATCTGATTATTCTTTTCCAAATGAGTTATTGTTTTCAACGTCTTCTTTTTTCCAAAGGAGTTTATAGTAACGCACCTTTAAGTTGGTGATCCAAACTCCAACAAGGGTCCAGCCAATAATAGCTGGGTAAAATACAGCGCGCATTCTGCTGTCAAGGTCATAACCTCCAAAACCAGGATTACCTCCATTACCAGGATGCAAACTATCGGTCATACGTGGTAGTATACCAATAAAAACGAACATCATAACAAAGGCGAAAATATTATAAACCGCTGCTAAACGACCTTTCTTTTGTTCATCATCAACGGAGCCTCTTAGCACAAAGTAGGCCATGTATATGAGTATGGTAACCGCTGTTCCATTGAGCTTAGGGTCGTTTACCCAAAAAGCACCCCATGTAAAACGTGCCCATACCATTCCGGTAATAAGACCAGCTGTTGCCAGAACCATTCCAGTAAGCGCAAATTCTTTGGCTTTCATGTCTGACTCTTGCGTTTGATCTCTCAGATGTTTAATGCTGTAAACCAAAGAAGTTCCCATTAAAATAATCATCGCAAACCACATGGGTACGTGGAAGTATAGAGAACGGATGGATTCGTTTAGGATATCCATTTTAGGAACACCTCCTAAAAAACCTTGAATGATGGTGTAAAAAACCAATAATACACCCAGAGCTTTCCACCAATGTTTTTTCATTCTAACATTTTAATCACGCCAAAGGTAGGCAAATAACATATAGGACAATAGTACTGAAACCAAGGCTAGCATTAGTAAAATCAATAAAGTAGGCGCATTAACCGACCAAGAAAATCCGGTTACGGCACGAATACTTGTTTTACTCAAAGCCAACACTTGAGGATATAATAAGGGGATGCTTAATATGGCGGGTAGTGCTGGGTTATCGCCTGCTTTCGCGGAAATACCAGCAACAAAAGTTAAGATGCCGGCAAAGCCAGCACATCCAACCCATAACAATACAATAAAGGCCCATGGGTTATGCACAATATCTCCGAGTAAAAAATTGAAAAGAAGAAAAGTGAATAAACCAATGGTGAAGAGGTATACAAAGTTGTAGGCAATTTTACCCAAGATCAAAGCTTGAGGCTTTACTAGCGTAAAGTAGAGGAGGAATCTTTTGTCTGCTTCGTTTTGAAAGCTCCTAAAAGCAGCTTGAATAGCCGCAAAAACAAGAACAATCCAAAAAAGAGCATTCCAAGTTTCTGGGGTTATGGTGTTGTTAAATACCAAATAACCCAAGTAGGTGGTAGTAAGCACATAAAGTAAAACGGAGAGCACACTTTGACGTTTGCGCCACTCTAGTTTAAAATTCAACTTTATGATTTCACTGATTTGCAGAAGCATCTGACAAAAATAGTTCAGGAAGGGAGGTCTACCATTCCTTACAATCGATCTATTTTAATTTAGAATCGTTAAAAACAATGAAGGATTACGAACTTTAAGCGCGAAATGAGATTACCTTTATTCACGATTTACTGTCATAATTTGATATCATGAAAAAATTAGCCCTTCTATCTATTGTTGCCATCACGTTTATGGTGCTCAACTCTTTCAAATTAGTTCTGGAAATGAAAAATCTGCATCAATTCTCCTCTGAAACCTTATCGGGTGAATCTTTCAACTTCTCTGAGCTTAAAGGGAAACGAGTGCTTATTGTAAATACAGCAAGTAAATGTGGCTTTACTTCTCAATATGAGCAGCTTCAAGAATTGTACGATATGTACAAGGACAAAAACTTTGTGGTAATCGGTTTTCCTTCGAACGATTTTGGCAAACAAGAACCAGGAAAAAATGAAGAGATAGCGGATTTTTGTAAAAAGAATTTTGGTGTTACGTTTCCGATGATGGCAAAAACTCCTGTTAAAGGTGATGATCAACATCCGATATACAAATGGCTTACGCACAAAGAAGAGAATGGAAAGGAAGATGTTAAAGTAAGCTGGAACTTTAACAAATTTTTGATAGATGAGAACGGCCAATGGGTAGCTCATTATGGATCAAGAACGAAGCCTACGGATGAAGAAATTGTAGCTTTTGCCAAAGGGGAGGAATAGATAAAATTCCCAATTTTCTCCTTATTAAATCCAAGCAACTAATTCTATCTTTGCCACATGGAAATGAATGGGAGAAAGGTGGCGTTTCATACATTGGGCTGTAAGCTTAATTTTTCTGAAACTTCCACTATAGCAAGAGATTTCGGTAAGAGCGGATACGAGCAGGTTGAGTTCGATCAACGAGCAGATGTGTATGTGATTAATACTTGTTCCGTTACGCATAATGCAGATAAAGAATGCAAGCAGTGGGTGAAAAAGGCCTTAAGCAAAAATGCAGAGGCCTTTGTGGTTATCGTGGGTTGTTATGCTCAGCTTAAACCCGAAGAGATTTCTCAAATTGACGGTGTTGACCTGGTTTTAGGTGCAACAGAAAAGTTTAAAATTACAGATTACCTAAGCGATTTAACTAAAAAAGATCTAGGTGAAGTTCATTCGTGTGAAATTAACGAAGCGGACTTTTACGTTGGATCTTACTCCATAGGCGATAGAACACGGGCCTTTTTAAAAGTACAAGATGGATGTGATTACAAGTGTACCTATTGCACCATTCCATTAGCTCGAGGTATTTCTAGAAGCGACACGCTAGAAAATGTAATTGCGAATGCCCATAAAATTGTTGGCGAAGGTGCTAAGGAAATTGTATTAACGGGTGTTAACATTGGTGATTATGGAAAGGGTGAGTTCGGGAATAAAAAGCACGAGCATACCTTTTTAGAACTCGTTCAAGAGTTAGACGAAGTTGAAGGGATCGATCGCTTTCGTATTTCTTCGATTGAGCCCAATCTACTCAAAAATGAAACCATAGATTTTGTGTCTCAATCCAAGCGTTTTGTACCGCATTTCCATATTCCTCTTCAATCTGGTTCCAATGAAATATTAGGGATGATGAAAAGACGTTATCGTAAAGAACTTTATGCCGAGCGAGTAGCCCAAATTAGAAATGTAATGCCGCATTGCTGCATAGGCGTAGATGTAATAACCGGTTTTCCTGGAGAAACGGAAGAGCACTTTTTGGAAACCTATAACTTCCTAAATGATTTGGATATCAGTTACCTCCATGTTTTCACCTATAGCGAGAGAGACAATACAGAAGCGGTAAACATAGAGGGAGCCATCGATTATGGCTTGCGTAAAAAAAGAAGTAAGATGCTTCGTGTACTATCCGCAAAAAAGAGAAGAAGCTTTTACGAATCTCAACTTGGGGAGGAAAAAGAAGTGCTTTTTGAAGCCAATTTTAAGGATGGTTACATTACAGGTTTTACCGAAAACTATGTGAAAGTGAAGGCGCTTTGGAATCCCGAACTTGTAAATACCAAAAAGAGAGTAATACTCAAAGAGATTGACGAAGATGGTACCGTGCTTTTTGAAGAGAAAATGAATGAACCTCAATTCGCCTAAGCTCTAATTCTTATGGAAGTAAACTACGCTCAAATCTGCAAAGAGGTTGAAGAAATTTGCAAAACGGTTGCTGTTTTTATCAACGATCATCGAAATCAAGTTCAACAAAGGGATGTTGAAACTAAAAGTTTAAACAGTTTGGTGAGCTTTGTGGATAAGCAGGCCGAAGAACAGCTGGTAAAAGGTTTAAAAGCCGCATTACCTCAAGCGGGTTTTATTGCGGAAGAAGGTACCGAATCAACCCAGGGAGAACTTTACAATTGGGTGGTAGACCCTTTGGATGGTACGACAAACTTTTTACATGGAATCCCCATTTTCGCTATCAGCGTTGCCTTAATGCGTGAAAAGGAATTGGTGATAGGCATAGTATTGGAAATTGGTCAAAACGAGTGCTTTAGTGCTTGGAAGGAAGGGGGTGCTTTTCTAAACGGTCATCCCATTTCTGTTAAATCAACTTCAGAGCTCGGTGATACTTTAATGGCTACAGGCTTTCCTTACTACAACTTTAATCGGATGGATGAATTCTTAAACGTCCTGAATATATTCATGGAAAAAACGCGAGGTGTACGTAGACTTGGCTCTGCTGCAACGGATTTGGCTTACGTAGCTTGTGGTCGCTTTGATGGTTTCTTTGAATATGGCTTGAGCCCTTGGGATGTTGCGGCAGGAGCTTTAATTGTAAAGGAAGCCGGAGGTAAGGTTTGTGATTATACGAATGGAGATGATTATGTTTTTGGCGGAGAGATAGCCGCTACATCTTCTGCCATACATGCTCAATTTATGGAGGTTATTCAATCGGCTAAACCTCAACCGAAATAAATATTATAGCGGGCTAATACTGGTGCTTAACTCGTTGGTGCTGTGTAGTTCAAATAGATCTAAATTATCGATGTTTAAGTGCTCTATGATATAGGTGTTCCATTTCACCATTCCAATCATGTCTTGCCCTCGTTTTACATCTTTAAAAAACCTTTTGCTTAAACTTTCTAAGTCTACCAATTTACGTTCGTAAGCGGTTTGTATCTCTTTTACGGTTAAGGATTTTGCTCGAATCTCTTTCTCAAATTTCTGCCTTTCAATTTCCATTAAATCGAAATACATATTGATGAAAGCCGTTCCGGTTTTGGTTTTAGGGAAGTAATAAAAACTCTTGTAAGGATCAAAAATGGTTTGGGTAAGTAAATGAACAGAATCTCCTATTTGGTTGATGTCCATATACATTTGAACAACAAATTTATAGCGCTCTGAAGGTGTTTTACCCCGAGTTGGTAAATGGATCATGTTTTCTGGTGTGCCATTGGCAAACTCTATTCGATCCTTGTTCCATGGAGTATAGGTGTGTTTGATAAAACCTTTTTTAAAATACGCATTGGATTGAAAAAGGCTTTCGCCATTGAGGGCAGCTTTTTCCTGTAGAAAAATCTCATTTTGCTTTTTACTGCTGGCGGATAAAAACTCTTGTGTATTTTTCCAAAAGAAGTGGTTGTAAGGTGAAGCGTTAATTCTTAAATAGTCGCTGTGTCTTGCCTTTTCAAAATTGAAAACAGGTTGAGTAAACAATTCCTCATAATTGTAAGCATATAATACGGCTTTGGTAGAGGTGCTGTACCGATTTTTATGTCTGTCTTGATAGTACAAACTGTAATCAAAATCAATAGACTTTACAAACATTTCACCGGCTAGGTTTTCAAAGGTTTTAGATATTTCTAAGTCTACTTGTATTAAAGAGTCCTTATCCCAAATAGGGTCGAAAGGATAAATCCCAGCGTTTTTTGTACGATAAGCGATTTTATGAATTTGACTGCTGCTGGAGTCTAACCAAACTGTACCCGAAAACCGTAAAGAGTCTTCTGATTTTGGGGTAAAGTCGATCACATACATCACCTGGTTTTCGTCTCCTTTATACTGAGAAATAAGGTCTAAGTGAAACCGCTTTTTCATTTTTCGCTTACTGTATCTCAATGGGCTATCCGGAAAGTAGATATTGTTTTTAAAAGTGCTGTACTTGTTGAGCGCCACTGACGTTTCAGTAGAAACAAAAAAGCGATTGTCGAATTCTGCTAAAGCAATCCTTCCATTTTTAAGTTGAAGATCTTGTACATCATAACCTCTAAACTCTCCATTATAGTAGCATTCTAAAAGCTCTACCTTTTTATTGCCTGTATAGGTTTCTAATGAGAAGTAGGTTTTGGCTTTTCGTAGTTTTCGGCTCTGTGTTTTTTTACTTTTATCCAAAAGGCGATAAAGCAAGGTGTTATCGGAAAGAATGAGAACTTCTTGGAGCTTTTCCACTTTTCTTTTTAGGAATAGGGTATCCTTATTGAAGTGTGTATTGGGTTTTAAGACCAGCGGGTGATAACCGATAAACGAGATAACCACACTATCTTTTGGAGAGATGTTTTGCAATTGAAAGAATCCTTGTCTATCCGTAAATGTCCCCTTTTTCTGATTTACGATGTGTATGCTGGCGTATGGAATTGTTTCCTTGGTTTGCGCATCCATTAAAATGGCTTCAACATTTTGTTGAGCGTAAGCAAAAGGGAACAGTAGGCACAATACCATGGAGTAAAAAAACGCCTGTATCGAAGTTTGATTCATGATAACGGGATTTTGCTTTTGACACTTAGTTAAACAAATGGTTGTTTTTATGTATAAGAAACAAACTAACCCATTTAAGCTAAAAACCTTTTATGCCAGCTATCTTTAACCGGCACTTGCCATTCTTGCTTCAACTGGCCTTTAGTTTCTATTAAGTTATTAAATACTAAAGTATCTGCTGTAAGTTGATTTTTCAACTCTTCCTTAAAGCGATTCATGGGTAAACTTTCAACTACACCCTGATCGCCCACGTAACTAATCTGCATGCGATCCATTAAGGATATGGAGAGCTCTTTTTCTATAGCTAAAATCAAATGAGTAAGCTTATCAATACTACAACCCGTAGCTTGATAACTGTTTTCATCTAAAGTAATGATAAGAAACCTTTTATGCTCAATAGCAAAAGACGCTATAAGATCATGACCGTGCGCTTGCCAGTTGGTTAAGAATTGCTGCAAAATTCCGCGAACCGCATTTTCCTGTTCAGGAGTTAATTCTTGAGCACTTTGGAAAATCCATACTCGGGCCGAGTCTGGTAACTGATCAAAATTTACGTACATAGTTAGCTGCTTTTACCCTGTAAAAATACGGCTCAATGCCTAACCTCTAGATTAATCCCTATAAATTTTACAGCCTCGTAAATAGATAAGCGTTATGCTTCCTTTTTGTTTAGAAGCGCTTCTAAGGTCCATTTATCCCAACTTTTTGGGAGTAATAAGAGCGAAACTAAGAGTAGGGCTCTAAATAAAACATGTTGTAAATCCCAGATAGGAGAAGCCCAGCCATGTCCGAAGCTAACTATAATTAGGACAGAAGCTAGTGCGTAAAGCGAATAATCTCTCCACCATCCTATGAGGAGAAGAAAACCAGCTATCAACTCCACATAAGAAGTGTAATAAGCAACGGCTGATAACAACCAATCTGGGAAGTTTTGATAGGAAGATATAGCAAAACTACTTTGATACACTTGCTCAACGCCCCAGCTAAATACCTTTCCAAAGCCTTGCATAAAAAAGATTACGCCTAATAAAAGGCGCAAGCAGAGTAGACCTACTGCTCTATTTACCGTCATAATTTACATTTTGATGTGCTTACGCGTCCACTACTTCTTTTCAGGAAACCAATGGAGGATTTTGTTTTTGAGATCCGTTAAAGTTACCGGTTTTGAAAGATAATCGTCCATGCCTTCATTAATAAACCGCTCTGCATCGCCTTTTAAAGCATTGGCACTAAGGCCGATTATTGGTGGTGCGCTTGTTATGAGCATCTCTTTAATTTTTTTTGTGGCTTCAATACCGTTCATCTTAGGCATTTGTACATCCATAAGAATCAAATCAAAACGCTCATTTTCACAAGCTTCAATGGCAGAAAACCCATCTACCGCCTTACTCACCCTACATTTCATTTTCTGGAGCATTAACTCCGCTACTTTCAAGTTGATCTCATTATCGTCTACTACCAAAACATCTAGGTTGAGCGGGTTCACCTTTTCTATAGCTTTTTGCAAACCACCTTTGTGGATAGGTTCATCTACATGCGAACGGACTCTTTTAGCTTTAAGCTTAAACCAAAATAGACTGCCTGTACCTAGCTTACTAGTCATACCGATTTCACCGCCCATCAATTCTGCCAATTGCTTACAAATGGCTAAACCGAGACCACTACCTCTATGCTCTTTGTTTAAACTATCATTTATTTGTTTAAACTCTGCAAAAATCTCATGTTCATGCTCGGGGCCAATACCAATGCCAGTATCTTCAACTTCAAAGTTTACGATAGCCTCAAAGTTGTTTAGTGTTTCCAACTGTACCTTAAAGTTAACGCCTCCTTGGTCCGTAAACTTAATCGCGTTGCCAATGAAGTTGGCCAGTAATTGTTTTACTTTGGAATCTAATAATAAGCTTAGATCCTTTTCAAGTGGAAAAAAGTTTAAGGAAATGTTTTTGTTTTCAGCTTGAACGGAAAAGAGCTTTTTGAGTTGCTCGCCCATGCCATTGATGGAAGTAGCCTCTTCTTTTAGTTCAAATTTTCCCGCTTGTAGTTTGGAGAGGTCTAAGATATCATTGATTATGGATAGTAAGGTGGACGAGGATTGCTTGATAATTTCAACCTTATCTCTATGTTCGTCAGAGAGATTTTGGGATTGGCTCATCAAATCAATCATACCCACAATGCCGTTTAGCGGAGTTCGTATTTCGTGACTCATATTGGCAAGAAAGCTGGACTTAATTCTACTCTCTTCTAGAGCCTCTTCTTTATCCTTTTCAGATTGTACCAAGGCCATTTGTGTTTTCCTTCTATCGGTAATATCTTCAAAAGTGGTAAACACTTGAAAGGGTTTTTCTGTATTTCCTCTAAATAAAGGTACTGCGGTTACATGAATCCATACAAGTTTTTCCTCTTTGGCATGGTGAACACCCATTACAACATCCTTTATGGTTTTACCACTTTTAAGTGCTTGTATGGCTGGGTGCCGTTCTCCAGGAAAGTCATCCCCATTTTTGTCAACAGCACGCCAAGAGGGATCAATAGATGATCGACCTTGCATTTGATCTAAGGTTAATCCTAATATTTTACAAGCAGAAGGATTGGCAGATAGTATTACACCGTTTTGATCTTGGTAAACCACTCCTTGCGTCATATTCGTATGAAGGGTTCGAAATTTAGATTCACTTTCCTTTAACGCCTTGTCCTTTAAAGTACTATCGGTTACATCATCTACTATAGTTATAAAGAGGTTTTTGCCAGGGGTAAAGGCTTTAATCTCCAAGTAACGTTGCAAACGGTTTGAGTAGCGAATGTAGGTTTGTGATTTTCCCGTTTTTACCAAGTCGCCATAAAGGTTAATGAGTTCATGATCTATGCCTGGAATGGTTTCAGTAACGAGTTTTCCTTTTAAGTCGGTTACCTTTAATTGCGTAATTCTTTCAAAAGCGGGATTCACTTCTAAAAACCGATAGTCCTGAGGTTGATCATCTCCATCAAAAATCATCTCATGCAAGGCGATTCCGAATGGAGCGGAGCGAAAAACATTAAAGGTGCTAACGGAAGATAATAGCTTAAATCGCTCTTTAGTCATAACGTTATTTGGTTTAGGAACTTAAACATCAATACAGGACAAACGATAAGCTTAAGGCCTGTATAAGTGAAAAGTAGTAATAAACTTACAAAAAATATATGGGATTGTCATGTGCTCTGATTCAGGGCGCATGCTATTTTTTATATAGAATTTAAGCCTCCTAGATCAGGAAGGTTTAGCGTAAATACGATAAAATGGTAATGGTACTATACCGTGCTGCTCGATTGAGCTGAACTTGATAGACACAAAAGAAATAGTGTTAAATTTTTTATTTACAGATCGTTAGCGCTTGTGATTAACTCTGCTAAATCCATTACGGGTAAAGAACCTTCTCTTTCGCTGTTCTTAACACCATCGGTCATCATAGTATTGCAAAAAGGACAAGCTGCAGCCACAATATCGGGTTTAACCTCTAAAGCTTCCTCTGTTCTTTCTATGTTGATGTCTTTATTTCCTTTTTCAGGTTCTTTAAACATTTGAGCACCACCAGCACCACAGCAAAGTCCGTTGCTTTTGCATCTGCGCATCTCCACAAGTTCTGCATCTAATTTTTGAATCAGTTCTCTTGGCGCTTCATAAATATCATTCGCTCTACCTAAGTAACAAGGATCGTGGAATGTAATGCGTTTGCCTTTAAACTTACCGCCTTCAATACTTAGTTTGCCGTCTTTTAATAATTTATTGATGAAACTTGTATGGTGAGATACTCTAAAGCTACCACCTAATTCAGGATACTCGTTTTTAAGTGTGTTAAAACAGTGTGGGCAGGTAGTTACAATATCAGTGATTTCATAAGCTTTAAGTACCTCAATGTTTTGCATGGCTTGCATCATAAAGAGGAATTCATTTCCTGCTCTTTTTGCCGGATCGCCTGTACAGCTCTCTTCCGCTCCTAAAACGGCAAACTCTATTCCCGCCTTATTTAAAATTTTAACAAATGCTTTCGTGATTTTTTTGGCTCTATCATCAAAACTTCCAGCACATCCAACCCAAAACAACACTTCTGGTTTTTTACCAGCTGCCATCATTTCTGCCATAGTAGGAACTACAATTTTTTCCGCTTCCATAGTTTTAAGGTATCAATTCGTAAATAGTGTTTGCACTGTCTCTAAACCCTATTAACCCATAGGTAGAGTTTAAATACAGCGTATAATTTGTTGTAGGATCAGAGGTGTGAAAAACCCCTAAGAACTCCCGATTGTAAAATTGTAATGTATCCGTGTAATTACAGTAGTTTGATGCACAGGCTAAAGTGTCTATATAAATAACCTTAAGACCAACATCTGTATTTTGCAACTGATCTTGATACTTTACCGTTAATTCATCTTTTGCTTGGGTGATACTTTCTTCTTCATAAGAGGTTTGTAAGAAAAAGTTGAAGCGAAACCCAAGGGTATCATTCCCTACTACACGGGAGATATTCTGTACTTCTACAAAATCCAAATCGGTTGATCCTGATAGACTAACCTGATCGTCAATTTTAGTATAGCTACTACTTGATGAAATAGACCATAATCTTATCGTATCTCCGAGGTTGGTTGTAAAGTACTGTCTTCCAGAAAAATTGGGAAGTAGGGCCGTTGTAGTGGGATTGGATGGTAAACGTATAAAATCATCATCATCCCGATCGCACGACCAGAATACAAGAAAAACCAATATGATTATTGACCAATACTTCATCAGGGCTTAAATACTTGTATAGTCACTTCTTTATCCACAAGATTTGTAAATTTCCCTTTGTAACGGGTAGCTCTTACCAAATGATTATCAATCCAATGATAGTTTCCACCGCGGGGCTTACCCATGAGTAAACCATGATATTTAAAGTCATGTTTTTTCAACCATTCTTCGGTAACTCCCCGATGTTCCTCAGTTCTAGAGGTGAAAAAGGTAATTTTATCACCTTCGTCAAACCACCTATTTAAAGTGATGCGGGCATCCGGGTAAACTTCAGCTGTAGCCATGCGTTCGGGTTCCTCATTTGGGATATCATCGCATATCGTACCATCAATATCAATCAGATAGTTTTTCACTTCTTCTGGCAGTATTGGGCTAATTGCTTTGCCGTCAAGTTCAGCTGCTTTTAATTGGCTGTTAGGGGTGTTTTTGTTAAACATCGTCTCTCCAGTTTCCTCTATCCGCTTGAGGGTAAGCCCATGGCGCACCATTGTTTTCAATATTCGTCATCATCATGTTCACCGCTTGGTCAGCAGAAGATTCTTCCATAACCAAATATCTTCTCATATCTACAATAATAGAAAGAGGGTCAATATTAACGGGGCAAGCTTCTGTACAAGCATTGCAACTGGTGCAAGCCCAAAGTTCTTCCCGTGTAATGTAATCGTCTAAAAGTGATTTGCCATCTTCTTTAAAAGTCCCTTTGTTCAAATCCACATTACTACCCACTTCTTCAAGTCTATCACGTGTATCCATCATGATTTTACGGGGAGATAGTTTTTTACCGGTAATGTTAGCCGGGCAAGCATCTGTACATCTACCACACTCTGTACATGCGTAGGAATTCATAAGCTGAACCCAGTTCAAATCGGTAACATCTTTTGCACCAAACCTTTCAGGTGGGGGAGCATCAGCTGGAGGAGCCGCATATGGATCTGCAGCAGGATCCATCATCATTTCTACTTCTTTCTTAACACTTTCTAGGTTGGTAAACTGCCCTTTATTGTTGAGATTGGAAAGCCAAACATTTGGAAAAGCCATAATAACATGAAAGTGCTTGGAGTAGGGTAGGTAGTTTAAAAAAGCCAAGATCCCTACAATATGGGCCCACCAAGCAATTCGCTCAACGATATGGAGTCCTTCTTGCGAAAACCCAGAAAATAGAGGAGCCAATAAGCTGCTAATTATCCAAGGACCAGCTACTGCATCTTCCATATTGGCCTCTGCGGCACCTATAATTAGTAAGGCCATCATCAGCACAATCTCAATTACCAGAATGTTGTTACCATCTGTTTTAGCCCATCCTTTCAATTCTTTAAAGCGAGAAACCACATTCACATTTCTTCTCCATAGGAAAACAACACATGCCAAGATTACCAATACAGCAAGTATCTCAAAGAAGTTTATAGCGGCATCATAAATAGGACCTAACGGCTCTGCAAAAATCCGATGTGTTCCAAAAATTCCATCAATAACAATTTCAAGAACTTCAATATTGATGAGAATAAAACCTACGTACACCAAAACGTGCATGATACCGGCAAAGGTTTTTCGTTTTACCATCTTACTTTGCCCCATAGCCACTTTTGCCGTAAGGGCCCATCGTTCTTTTGAACGGTCGGAGCGATTTTTATCCTTACCTAATTTGATGTTTCTCCAGATGGTGCCAAATTTTTTAGAGAACAAATAGATTGCTGCTCCAAACACCAAAATGAAAAGGATATTTTGGATACCAAAATGCATAGTTGTAAGTCAATTAGTTAAAAGAATGCTACTCATCTTCTTTAGCAGCGTTTTCCATTTCTTCTATTTCCTCTTCTGTATATGTTTTACTGCTTCCAAAAACAGAAAAATGAATATACCGATTTGGATTATAACGAATATCTTTCAGGAGCTTATTCAATTGAAGCGATGATTGTTCCAACTGCTCATACAGTTCCGGGTTATTGATCAATTGTGCCATGGAGCCATCTCCTTCATTGATTTTTTTAAGCACACTCTCCGTAGTTTCTAATGAGTTTTTAAGGCTGGCAAAAGTTTCTGAAAACTGCACCTTAGAGAGTGAATCCGAAATAGCTTCAAGGTTAGAGAAAATACCATCTAGTTCTTCTCCATTATTTTTTAAATTCTCGGTTATGGAAGCTACGTTTTTCATAATAGATTCAAAATCACCCTGAGTTTTGCCTACCGTCTGGTTTACAACCGTAATCGTCTCTTCAAGTTTTTCAAAGCTTCTTTTAATGCTGCTAAAAGCCTCGGCAAAATTATCTTGAGTTTGATCGTCTAAAAAACCCGACATCAAGGTTAAGACCGTATCGATGGAACCAATCATTTTTTCGGCTTTATCCTTTAACGGTGCTACTTGTCTATTTACTTCCTCTCCTATTGTAAGCTGAATTTCTGCTTGTAAGGTATCTCCACTTTTAGCCAAGTCTAAAGAATTTCCCAATTGTAAGGATACTACTCGGCCTCCTAGTATATCTTCACTTTCTATTTTCGCAATAGAATTTTTAGCAATTGCAAAATTATCCGTGATGCTCATGCTCACGATTAACTTTCCGGAGCCATTTGGATGTAGAGCAATCTTATCCACATAACCTATTTTAAATCCATTTATAGTAACGGGTCTAGAAACGGATAAACCATCTACATGATCGTAAACGGCATAAAAACTTCTCGAGGAATCAAAAAGGCTTTGACCTTTCATAAAGTTAACTCCCCAATAAAATAGAAGCAATGCTAAAATGGAAATTAAACCGACTTTAAACTCTTTACTCACAATGAAAGTTTCAAAATTTTGTAGCGTTCAGCAAAGATGAAAAATTTTATTGTAGTAATTGCCGAGCTTCATCTAAAGCTATCCGGTTACCTTCTTTGAGTGCAATTACAAAGGCATCCTTAAAGCCAGACTCTTTCGCCTTGATTTTTAAATCATTTACTTCTTTAAGACTAGATGCTTTTCCAAATATGTATTTATAGAAACCTCCATCTTCGTAATACGTAACACCTTCAAGTCCTTTAAAGTTTTTTGCACTTAAATCTTTCTTTAACGCACTAGTCATAATTTGAACGGTGTAATATACTTCTGGTAAAGATTCTGGATTAGATTCTTCTACGGGCTTAGGCGTTTCAATAGGAGCCTTTACTTCTTTAGGCTTTTCTTGATTAACGATAGGATCTGGAACCTTTTTAGGAGCTGCACCTGTTAATTCTGCAAAGGCATCGCGTTCTTCCTTATACTCTTTAAAAGCTCGGTAAATAGCAGACGCCATATATGTTTGTCCCTTTTCAGAATTAAGAAAATCCTCTTCCGTAGGATTGGTTAAAAAACCCAATTCTACTAAAACAGCGGGCATGGATGTACGGCTGGTTACATACAAAGGCTGTTGTTTTACACCTCTGTCCTTACGCTTTACTCTTTCTCTAAACTGATTTTGAATTT
This sequence comes from uncultured Owenweeksia sp., assembly GCA_964485405.1. Taxonomy (GTDB): domain Bacteria; phylum Bacteroidota; class Bacteroidia; order Flavobacteriales; family Schleiferiaceae; genus CAKZNE01. The sequence goes on from CAZAJG010000011.1 coordinate 65,202, forward strand.
TTTGAGCAAGGGAGATACTTTGATCTAAAAAAGCACTTTGGTATAACGTTAAAGCGATAAGTGTTTCTGGCCTTCGTGGATCAAAACCTTGATAGGTTTCTTCATAATTTTCTTCTAAAAGGATTACCGAGTTTTCACGAATCGCTACACGCATGTTTTCATCGTTGTGCGATTTTCCTAGAACAATAGTCGTGGTTCCCGTTACTGAACTTTTAGTAAAAGAATCGCAATGGATAGAGATGAAAACATCTGCCTCGGCTTCGTTTGCAATCTCTGCCCGCTTTTCCAATTCTACACTGATGTCTGTTTTTCGAGTATATACCACTTTAACATCTGGGTAGTTCTCTTCTATGTACTTACCTACCTTTAAGGATACGGCTAGGGCAATATCCTTTTCTTTGGTTTTATAACGCCTTGTTCCCAAATTACCAGGATCACGACCGCCATGACCAGCGTCTATAACTACAGTATGCACACCATCTCCCTTTTGAGCAAAAGAAAAGGTGGATAGGCTTAAACTAAAAACGATAACAAATATGCCAGTAATAGCGTGATTAATCTTCAATGGATCGATTTTTGATTAGCTTTGGGCGTTCAAAATGCATGCCTAATTAATAAGGCAAATTTATACGTGATATTGCGCAAATTGAGGCTTCACATCATTATTTTATTAACGTTAACTGTTGGTTACATTGTACCTGCGAGGGCTCAAATAAACCCAACAGATAGTTTAGCTACCGCAATAGATAGCGTTACAAATGCCAATCCAGCAGATTCTGGACTAAAAAAAGTGGATAAAATAAACTTGAGTACCGACTCGGTTTATTCTACCCCTATAGAAAAAGAAGGCTTTTTACAAGACGATGTAGATTATACAGCAACAGATAGTATTCCAGTTGATCCGGTAACTGGAGCCGTTGAGATGTTTAATGAAGCGTATGTAAAGTATCAAGATATAACCTTGAAAGCGGGTTACATTAGAATTGATTTTAACACCAGTACCCTATATGCTAAAGGTTTAGAGGATTCAACAGGAAAGGTGGTGCAAAAGCCAATATTTACTGAAGCAGGTAAATCTTATCGTTCGGATGAGATGTATTACAACTTCAGCACCAAAAAAGCGAAAATTAAAAAAGTGATTACCAAAGAGGGGGAGGGCTTTTTACATGGTGAGGATATTAAAAAGACTGGAGATAAAGTAATTTATGTAAAGAACGCTTCTTATACTACTTGTAGTCATGAGCATCCGCATTACCGGATTAGAACCACAAAAGCCAAGGTTATTCCGGGAGAAAAGGTAGTTACCAAGTTTGCCTATTTGGAGATTGTAGATGTACCAACAATTTTAATGGTTCCTTTTGGATTCTTTCCAACTACGGAAAAGAGAAAATCTGGAATATTGATACCTACCTATGGAAGCTCCCCTTTTAGAGGATACTTTCTAAAAGAAGGAGGTTATTACTGGGCAGCAAGCGAATTTTTTGATGTAACCCTGAGAGGTGATATTTATACTCAAGGAGGATGGGGTTTACGAGCGCAAACAAAATATAAAAAGCGATATGCCTATTCTGGAAATTTGAACTTAAGCTACAACCTGATCCGGTTTGGACGAGAAGAGTTTGCCGAGTTTAATAGTGGTGCCTTTGATAATAGAAGTGATTTTGCCATTCGTTGGGTACATAATCAGGACCCAAAAGCAAATCCTACATTTAGATTTAATGCGGATGTAAACATTGCATCTTCCAGTTTTTATCAAGTAACGAGTACCAACACTCAGGATATTTTAACCAATCAATTAACCTCCAGTGTTAGTTTTACCAAAACTTGGCCGGGTAAGCCTTATAACTTAACCGTATCGGCTAGGCATTTTCAAAACAATGCTAATGAGCAGTTAACGATTACTTTACCTCGTGCCACATTCGCTGTAAATAGGCAGTTCCCTTTTAAACGAAAAAAGGCAGTTGGAAGGAGGAAATGGTATGAAGAAATTGGATTAACCTATACCGGGAATACTTCTAATGAAGTAAATACAACCTTAAATAGTCAGTTTTTTACCGAAGAGGTTTTGCTTGACAATGCAAGAAACGGTGTGAGCCACGTGATTCCCATCTCTGCCAACTATAGGGTATTTGATAATTTCGTTTTTAACCCTAGCATCAACTACACAGAACGTTGGTATTTAAGACGAAGAGATTATCGTTTTGTGGACTCTACGAACTCTGTTGTTCAAGATACGGTGGATGGCTTTTTTGCCAATAGAAGCTTTAACGCTTCTGCTAACTTATCTACTAAGTTGTATGGTACTTTTCGCTATAAAGGGTATGTTCAAGCCCTTCGCCATGTAGTTACACCTACAATCGGTTTAAGCTACAGACCTGATTTTTCAGAGGATTTTTGGGGATATTATCAAGAGGTTCAGTCTGACACAATGGGCAACACGGATCGTTTTGATAGATACACTGGACAGTTATACGGTTCAGCTCCATCGGGTAGGCAGGGTAGTGTAACCTTCGCTTTACTAAACACTCTGGAAACCAAAGTCCGTTCCAAACAGGATAGCTCTGGTTTAAAAAAGATTAAGCTTCTTGAACGCTTTAGCTTAAATACTTCTTACAATATGGCGGCTGATGAGTTTAAGTGGCAACCGTTACGATTTACAACTTCATCTTCTGCGCTTAACGGGTTGGTAAACATGAACTATACGGCCAACTTTGATTTTTATGGCTACGATGAAGAACTTGGTGAAAGAGTAAATAAATCAGCCCAAGAGGTAAATGGTATGTGGCTTAGACCTACCAACCAAACCTTTACGAGTGGACTTTCCCTAAACCCGAATAGTTTTCGAAAAAAAGGGAAACAGAAAAAGCAAAACCAGCAAGAAAATCAAAATGAGGGTGAAAATGAAGATGGGACTGGTGTAGAAGGTATAGGAATAACAGAGGGAGATCCCGATTACTACGACCCTCGAACTACTTTTGAGTTTAAAGAGCAATGGAGTTTGACCTTAAATTACAATCTCCGTAAAACCTATTCCGGTTTAGAAACTACCGTTTTTCAATCTGTTGATGTATCTGGAGATATTCAACTCACCGAAAATTGGAAGATTGGTTTTAGAACCGGTTATGACTTTACAGCTAAAGATGTGACCGCCACATCGTTTAACTTTTTTAGGAACCTACACTGCTGGGAGATTAGTTGCAATTGGATTCCATTTGGGTTTCAACAATCTTATAACCTTACCATACGAGTACGGTCTGATATGTTAAGTGATCTCAAGTACGAACGAAGAAGAGGGGTGGGAGACTTTGACAGGTAAACAAACACTCTCGGTGAATGGAATGAAGCCTATTACTTTGGCTTTAAAGAAAATTCTAACCAGTTTTCAAGAAGCTTTAGGCCATATTCACTCATAATAGATTCAGGGTGGAATTGAACACCAGCAAGCGGTAGAGTTTTATGCTCGATACTCATAATTACATCCTTCACATTTTTAGAGCTTACCCGAAAGGAAGGATCTAAGTTTACTGTCTTTAAAGCCCAAGAATGGTACAAACCCGTATCGAATTGTTGAGGTAAGTCTTTCAGTAACCAAGAGTCATTACCTGTTTTATAAACTTTTCGTTTAATACCATGTGCAACATGGTTTTGATTGTATAGTTCTCCGCCAAAAGAGATTCCTAGGGCTTGAAAACCCAAGCAAACGCCTAAAATAGGTTTAGAAAGATGATACTTTTCAATGAGCTTTAAGCTTACACCTGCCTCTGCCGGAAGTCCTGGCCCAGGAGAAATAACGATGTGAGAGTAAGACTCAATTTCTTGCACATCAATGGCATCATTCCTTTTTACATCTACTACATCAACCAACTGCTCTAGGTAGTGCTGTAAATTATGGGTGAAAGAATCGTAGTTATCTAGTAATAATACCTTCAACAATTAATACTTTAGAGGGCGAAAATGCAAAATTATTCTCGTATGAAAACTATTATAAAAACTGAAAATGCACCTGCTCCAATAGGTCCTTATAATCAAGCTGTGCTAGCAGGTGATACCTTATATGTTTCTGGCCAAATTGCATTGGACCCAAAAACAGGTGAATTGCACACGCAAAACATTGAATTAGAAACAGAGTGGGTAATGAAAAACTTGGGTGCAGTTCTGAACGCGGCAGGTATGAACTACGATAACATTGCCAAATGCTCCATTTTTATTAATGATATGAACCAGTTTGGAGAGATCAATGCAGTATATGCTAAGTATTTTAATGAAGACGCCCCAGCAAGAGAAACGGTACAAGTAGCTTGTTTACCGAAAAATGTAAACGTTGAGATTTCAGCCGTAGCGGTTAAGTAAGAAAGGAAGATGATCCTACATGAGTTTCCGGATATAAATTGGTTAAAGCGCCAAATAAAGCTCAACTTTCAAAATCAAAGAAGTTGGGACAATAGTAAGTTACCCCACAAAGGATGGCCCAGCGTGATTTTAAACACTAGGGTTAACGCTATTGAGAGAGGTGAAATAGAAGGACCTTTTTCTGTATTTATCAATTTAAAAGGGGCTAGTAAGTTAAAAGTAGGCAAGCGTGAAATCGAGTTAAACGATAGCTCCTACGCTTTTACCAACTCGGGTCAACTCTACGATTTATGTATAAAATCGAAAGAAGAAACAACAGAGACTTTTAACTTACATTTTGGGACGCGTTTTACGGAGAAGGCGGTTTACTACCTTCAGAACAACGATCAAAATTTATTGGACAATCCTTTTGGTGAAGAGAATACCTCTGAGCTTCCGTTTCGTTCGTTTTTTAAAAGTAAAAAGACCAATGCTATTATCTCAAAACTTAAAAGGGTTTATGAAATGGAAGTTGAACAAGAGTTAAAGGAAGAATTGCTTTTTGAAACGTTCACCCACTTTTATACACAAGCCAACAAGGAGTGTATACGCTCAGGTTTTCTTGAAAGCTCAAAACAGGCTACCCGCTTAGAATTGATGCGTAGGTTGTATATCGCAATAGATTGCATTCATAGCAATTATGGACAGCCCTTAAAGCTTGAAAAACTTGCTCAGCTTTGCTGTCTTTCAAAATTCCATTTTTTGAGATTGTTTAAGCAAGCCTTCAAGCTTTCTCCTTATCAATACATCAAACAAATTCGTTTGGATAAAGCTTGGCAATTGTTAAAAGAGAATAAGTATACCGTTTATCAGATAGCTCTGGCAGTAGGATTCGAAAACTCTAGCTCTTTAACCCGAGCATTCAGCAATACCTTTGGCAAGGCCCCTTCTCATCTGTATTTTTCAAATTAGCAATTTTGGTTATCCTTGTTTTAATTGAGGTGCTTTACTTTGATTGAAAATTTATCAAAATGCCTTATTTAAAAATCACTCAAATAGGTTTCGTTGTTCTCACTCTTCTCTCCGTTGGGTTGGTTGGTTTTGGATTAAACCAAGTATTAAAGCGTCACTTTTTGGCTATTCGCATACAGGTGATGCGAAACTATTACCTGGGAATAGGAATATGGATAGCCTTACTATCTATATTATCTCTTACCGGCTTTACCACAGATTTTGACTCTATGCCTCCCAAATTTGCAGTAGTGATACTCATTCCACTAATAACCTTTATTTTTTTATGGAGGAACAAAACCGTAAAACTGATCTTAAAGGAAATACCGTTAAGCTGGTTAACTTATTTACAAAGTTTTAGAGTAGTTGTAGAGATTTTTCTTTGGTTGTTGTTTTTAGCGGAAATTGCCCCTATACAAATGACTTTTGAGGGTAGGAATCATGATATTTTGGTAGGACTGAGTGCACCAATTGCTGCAGTTTTGTTTTTACGTAAAGGAAAATTGAATAAAAAGGCGATGATGGTTTGGAACTTTTTAGGCTTAGCACTCTTAGTGAATATTGTTACGATTGCCTTATTGTCTACCCCTACACCTTTGCGCGTTTTTATGAATGATCCGGCAAACACCATAGTGGCAGAATTTCCAATTGTGTTTTTACCGGGTGTTTTGGTGCCTTTAGCGTATTATTTGCATTTGTTGTCGTTGCAAAAGCTCCTTAAAGAAGATTAAATTATACAACATTTTTTAGGTCCGTTGATAGTTCAAAGATTTGCTGGATTTGTCGGTAAACGTTGGAGGCGTTTTGATTTAGAAAATAAAAAATAGGGTTGGTGAAAGTCTTCCGTGCATTTTCTAACAAAGACTCATTTTTACTGAGAAAGATTAAACCCAGATTTTTTTCTTCTAAGGTTTTGATTAAATCCTCGCCATCTCCCAAGTTCAAACCATCACATGAGCAAATAACCCAATCGTATTTTTCTGATTTCAACTTTTTCAAGGCTCTTCTTGTACATGGAGAGTGTCTTAACTCAAAAGAGCCACTAAAACGCATCGATAAGAGTGTAAGATGTGTTAGAGGATTGTTGTCAATCAAAAAAGCTTTCATATCATTTGGATTTAATACAAATGTATCTGGAGGTGGTTTAGATTTGTGTAGAATTAAGACTTTTCTGACAGATTAGTTTTACTACAGGAGGTAGACATTTTACTACAAGCTGTGAAGGCCCCTTTAAGCTAGATGGAAAGCGACTTTTCATTTATCTTATCCGTATAACTGTGAAGTAGTTTTTCTTCTTTCAGTACCACGTTCAAGGTGAGCTTTATACGTTCAACTAAATGCGATTTACTTATCTTTCAGGAAATTCCTTATTATGAGAGTTTCTTTACCCTTAGCTATTGTATTTCTATTCTTTGGTTTTACCAGTTTCGGTCAAACGAATATCCAAGTATCAAACAGCGAGGTTCATAATATTCTTACTGGTAATTATTCTCCATCACAATATCAGGCTGCTCAAGTATTGGATGAGCATGATCAGATTTTATGTGAATTGAGAAATCTGATTTCACCAGATTCGCTCAAATCCTATCTCTTGGATATGGATCGGTTTCATACCAGACACACCTATTCTGATACTGTTTCTCAAGATAGTGGGATAGGCGGTGCAAGGCGATGGGCGCTTCAGAAGTTTAAAAGTATTAGTTCACGAAATGAAAATAGGTTAAGGCCGGCTTATCTTTCCTTCGATTGGCTGGGTGGATCGTGTGGTGATGGCTTTGGACTTAAGAATATTATGGGTGTTTTACCCGGTAGAGATAGCATCAACAAACCCGTAATTATTATAGAAGCACATTTAGATAGTCGTTGCGATCAAGGATGCGATATAGTTTGTGAAGCTAAAGGAATGGAAGATAATGCCAGTGGGTCGGCCTTAGTTTTAGAGTTGGCAAGAGTAATGAGTAGGTACACTTTTGATGCTACCATTGTATTTATGCTCACAGTAGGCGAGGAGCAAGGTTTGCTAGGAGCACACGCCATGGCGCAGTATTGCGAAGACAATAGCATTAACCTTAAGGCGGTTCAAAACAATGATGTAATTGGAGGAGTGATTTGCGGAACGCGTTCTTCACCACCAAGCTGCCCAGTAGAAGGAGATATTGATAGTTTAAATGTGCGTTTATTCTCCAGCGCAGCTCTCAATGGCCCTTACCGCACATTTGCGCGCACTATTAAAATATTTTATGAGGAAAAAATGAACGGCCAGCTTCGTTTTCCAATGAGCATAAACGTGATGAACTCTGAAGATAGAGGAGGCCGAGGAGGAGATCATATCCCGTTTAGAGAAAGAGGATTTAGAAATGTGCGTTTCTCTTCGGCTAATGAACATGGAGATGGAGCGCCTGACTCTAGCTATACGGATAGACAACATACTTCTGATGATATTTTGGGTGTGGATACAGATGGTGATCTGGAAGTTGATAGCTTTTATGTAGATTTTAATTACTTGGCTAGAAATACGATAATCAATGGAGTTACAGCAACACTCTTGGCATTAGGGCCTGAAACACCAACGTTTATCTTACATGATGAGCCAACTGGATTAAGGGTAGAAATTACTTCGCAAACTCTTTTATCTGAGTTTAGAGTAGGTGTGAGAGGAATTAGTGGGGCTGATTTTGATGAAGTATATCGATTTACAGGCACTTCCTTTGTAATTCCCAATCAGCAAGCTAATGGGACTTATTTTGTAAGTGTAGCTGGTTTGGATGATTACAAGATTATGAGCCCCTTTTCAACGGAACAACGGAAAATATCAGATGCCAATACGCCCCCGGGAACGGTAGATGATTTTCCATATGCGGTAAATTGTAATCTGGTGGATTTACCGGAATATCAAAAAAGCATAAGCGTTCTTGAGCTTTTAGATGCTTCGCCCAATCCTTTCACAAAAGAAACTGTTTTTACAGTTGTTGTAAAGGATTTGTCTGAATGGGAAGACACTTATATTGTAGTTGTAGATAACTCAGGTAAAGAGATTAAGCGTTTAACAGTAAAGGCCCAAATCGGAAATCAGAAAGTCAACTACCAGCATCGAGGTAGAGCGGGTATTCACTATTATAGCCTATTTCGGGGTGGAGTGCTATTAGACAGTAAAAAGCTCATTATTCATTAAATGGTTAAAACCTCAATTTTCCAGTAAACAGACGGAGCTAAGAGTAGCTATTTAAAACATCTTGCACAAAGATCTCCATCTTTTGGTGTCCTATTTTAATCTGTATGGCCTCTGAACAGCTTTATGTGTTTAGAGTGTACGTTCATATACTCAAACAAACATCTTGTATATACCGTCTAGGGAAAAACAATTGAATGCAACATCTTTGGGTGTTACTTAATTTTTACTAACCCTTTTTGAAATAAAATACATCATGCGTTTCTATTCTTTTCTAATTGTTTTTTTCTGTTTTTTTAATCAAAACCTCACAGCTCAATGTGTTTTTGATACCCATTACGCGCTAAAAAGAGACTTTGTTCTTTCTGACTATCAGTTTGGAGGAAATACGTTTAAATCTACTGAAGATAGATTCGTATTTGATGTACAAAATGACGTTTATACGGTAGATATAAGCAGTTCGAGTACGAGTGTAGAATGGCTTACCTTTTCAGTAAATGGTTCAGCCTATTTTAACTCACCTCAACTGTTAACCGTAAACAATGGCATGACATTAAATTTGCGGGGAAAGCTAAAGGATGATATTACGTGTTCAGGAATTCAAGTGAATGTTGAATTGAAGAAAAATGGATCCATTGTATGTACTGATTATATTTTACTAGTCAGTAACATTTGCCCAAGTCATTTTAGTAGATGGACGCAAAAGGATATTGTTGCTTATCGATTAAGTCCAGATTTAGAAGTATCAGGCGGTATTTTTCATATTGGTGGTGATCAGGAGTTTTACATTGTAGAGTATGATGATGCAAATTTAGGAACGCAGAACTCGATGTATAATACTTATGGGAATTCATTATTTACACATGAATTTGCTCAGGACTTTTTTGGAAACAGACAACCGGTTAGACAAAGCACTAATATTGAACATGAAAATGGACTTATTTATGTGGTCGGAGCGGATAATAAGATTTATTACACTTTTTGGGATCCGCAGGATAGGTATGTATACTATTTAATTAATGGAAATCTTAATGTTCGTTCAGATTCTCATATTGAAGCAGGAACTGATGGTAAGGTTTTTTATATTGATGATGAGGGCAATCTGAGCAATGTTTTTGGGAGCACATGGCAACATGGCCCATTAAATGTAAATGCTCCCAAGGCCGTTGAAAACTCTGACTTTGTGAAAGGAGATTATAACAATTTGTTTTACGTTGATGCTCTTT
>CAZAJG010000011.1:74946-76646 GCA_964485405.1 uncultured Owenweeksia sp.
TTACCGTATTGTAGAAATGAAATGGGATGGAGCTAGTTGGAGCTGGCTTCCTACAGTTTTACCAGGTATACCAACAACTAGTCCCGGTACGGAAATGACCTATGATAATGGGCGACTTTTTTATGTTGGATCAGATAAAAAAATACATATTCTTGATGGGCCTTCTCATATTCACTCCACTCTTGGTTCTGCACCATTGGCTGAGTCTAGTAACAATCGAACCGGTCTGGATGCTAAAGGCGATGCTTTGGTTTATGTTTCAGACAATAGAGATTTAATACGTTTTGAGCTCGATCAACATGGTAACTGGAGTCAGGATTTTAGAATGCCTTCATGTACTCGGGTAGCTATGGGTTCAGACATTGATTACAGTAACTACGCTGAACGTATTTACTACAAAAATGGGATAGACTATGAGTTACACTACATTTCTCTATCCAGCTGCGCAGAGGAGATGCATGGAAAAACAGATCCTGAAGAACCCATTATTGAGATTGAGGAAGAGAGATTTAAAACTCAAACGCACATAGCGGAAAACGAGAACCATACTAAAGAGAGTTTTTATCCTAACCCTGTTGAAAGCTCATATGGCAGCTTAAACTTCAGCTTAAATGGTTCTTTTTCCTACGAGTTGTACAATGTGAACCAAAAACTAATCAAAGAAGGAAATATGGAGAACTCTAAAGTGAATATAGAAGGTTTAGGGAGAGGGCTTTACATCATCAAATGGAAAGATTTGAACACGAATTCTAAGGGCAGTTCTAAGATTGTAGTTTACTAAAAATCATATGTATAGGGGTATTTCTCAACGGGCAGTTGCAGTAAAAGCTATAAGTTTTTGAATTTAATTTTGAGATAATAGAATTGAGCATTTTCCTCATTGGAAAAAGCATCTTCAACTTCTTTTACTTTAAGTATAAACTCATTATCAGAGAGCCAATAAACACTTTTGTCATTTGGTAAATTCCAATTGATGAATTCAACTTTAGCGTACACTCTGAACGTATTATTTTTAATAGGAATGAATTCGATTAATGAGGTGCCCTCATCGTAGGTAAAAGGTGTTTTGAGGCTGATAGCCATCTTACGGTTGGGGGATAGGAAAGGATATTCTTCAAAAGAAAAAATAGTATCTCCATTCTTCTTATCCAAAAGATCAAAATGATGATCTTCAAAAAAAGAGTTAAGAATGAGATAGGCGTCCTCAAAGTTCTTACTCTTAAATTTTTGATAGTGTTGGGTTGGAGAATACTCCCTGTTTTCATACACGGTATCTTTTAAAACCCGTGAGCTTCCATCGTCAAAGTTCAACTTTATCCCATCTTCCGAGTTTGTTTGGTAGTGTTGCTCTATAAAGCTTTCTCTTTTTTGAATTTTAGATTCATAATCTGAGAGTTTTACGCGTTTGATATCCAAGAACTCTTTCAGGTTTATATTGGATTTATAAGCGGAGTTTTTACCTATGTAGAGGCTTTCCCATTGATAAGGCTTGTTGTACGTATAATCATAACTATCTTCTCCATAAGCTTCGGTTTGTCCAATATTCACAAATAAGAAACCTTCAAAAACATAGCCTGAAGGGTAGGAATAACTTGGAACCTGGAGGTGACACTGAAAAGCATCATAATCTAAAATTACTTTTGCTTTTCTACCTGAAACCCTACGACCTTCATCAAAAAAACTGGTGCTGTCTCCTATGT
>CAZAJG010000011.1:76656-99481 GCA_964485405.1 uncultured Owenweeksia sp.
CTATGTATTCTAAAATGTCTACCTCTGCGCCAAAGTCAAACTTTCCAATACGTTTTCCTTCTTTATCTCTTATAATCAAGCCATTTCTAGCTTTCACCATTCTTGAATGAATATATATACCTTCTCTTCTTAGTTGTTCTCTACTTTTACCTTGCTGCGCTACTATTTTACCCGTATCGGTAAAGAGAAATCTTCTGTGAGAAGTTCTATTTCCTACTTTGGTGTCTGAGAATAGTTCCTTCGATCGAATACGTGTTTGTTTAAAATCATCTTCCGAATGATAGTAGGATGTGAGGTGTGTCCCCGTAATCTTAAAATCTGGACTGTAATTAACTAAAAAAGAAGTGGGCTTTTTAGGATTTGTCCAAATCCGAAATACTACAGTTTGAAAGCTTTCTTTGAGTTGCAACCTATAAGCAACATAAACCTTTGCAAGCATGAGATTATCTTTAACCTCCTTTACCTGATCTAGCGATAGTAGTTTTTTGTGCTCTTCAGAAAGAGCCATGTTTTTAGGTTCCGAAAGACCTTTAACATTTTCAATTTTAAAAGCCGTATTTAAGGGGTATGCTTCTAAAATATCAGCAGCAGATTGAGCCCTTACGGATGAAGATAACGCTACAGAAAAAAGGAGAAAAAAGGATATCGGTTTCATTTTAAGGCTTATTTTTCCTAAGGTACTCAAGTATTAAGCCAAAATAAGATTTTAGCGGTTTAAAAAAGGTGAGTATTTTGGAGGCTCAATCAAAATCTAACCCATGAAGAAATGCCTTTTTCTTTTTGTTTTGGCTATCGTTTGGAGTTGCTCAAGTCCTTTAGAAACGGAGCTTGGAAATGAATCTCCAGAGCTCATCCAAAACTTTTTAATCCAAACAAAGAGCTTAGAAGATGCGGATTTGAAAAAGCCCATTCAAGCTTTTACCAAGGCTGCTGATAGTTCGTTTGCTGAAAAAATGGTGGTTACCAAAACCAATATGAAGGAGGTATTAAAAAGAGCTGAGGCCTATGCATACTGTGTTCTTGTAACGGAAGATCATACCCTTGTTAAATTCTCGGATACGAAGGATTGTAAAAGCTCAGGCTCTTGGGGCGTATGTATGCCTATGGGAGAGGGATACATCAAAAAAGGCGATTTAGAGTTTCAAAAGGACTATATCAACAATATTATCGGATTGCCGGACGATCAGAAACGCATGGCTTATTTCTTTAATTGAGTTTGATTTTGAAACAATCCTCTTACCCCGCTAAATGAAAGTTATAGACCGTTTTCATAGTAAACACGAAAAACGCATTGTTGGCTTAGACATTTTACGAACCTTGGCCATTTTATTGGTTGTATACGTGCACGGGCGACTCTTGTTGCCGGAGGATATGCAAGTTGGTTATATGAGAGGACGCATCTTTAAGATTAGCGGTGTAGCCGTCTTTTTTGTTTTAAGTGGCTTCTTAATTGGCAATATCCTTATTCGGTTAATAAGAAACACGGATTTCCTGCTTAAAGATCTGATCAATTTCTGGATCAGAAGATGGTTTAGAACACTGCCCAATTACTTTTTGATGTTGTTTGTATTAATCATACTCACCGCAGTAATAGACTGGCCTTGGTATGGCTTTAGTTACAAATACTTCTTTTTTATCCAGAACTTAAGTGGTCCTCACCCCAACTTTTTTCCCGTAGCATGGAGTCTCTCCGTAGAAGAATGGTTCTACCTGCTTTTCCCTGTAGTCAGTTTTATATTTTTAAAACTATCCCGGAAAAAGAATGCTTCCATTCTTGCAGCGGTGTTGCTTTTTTTAATCGTTCCTTTTCTATTAAGAGTGGCTAAATTCGAAAATTGGCAGATTTTAGGAGAATGGTTAGAAGAGGCGCAGTATCGTAAAACCCTTTTGTTGCGATTGGATAGTTTGATGTTTGGCTTTTTAGGAGCTTTTTTATTTTCCACTTTTCCTAAATTTTGGAAAAAAGTAAGGTATTACCTTCTGGCAGTTGGTTTAGTGTTGCTTGTTTCCTACGTTCGAGTTCGGCTCATGAAGTACACCTACTTCCCTTTGCTCTACAACCTAGACTCAATCACCATATTATGCCTATTGCCGTTCTTATCTCAACTAAAAACCACCCGTTTAAAATGGTTGGATAGTAGCTTTATCTTTATCAGTGTAATTTCTTATTCCATGTATTTGGTGCACTTAACATGGGTAAGGCAATTTACCCTTCCCTTAATCTCCATTACCTTGGGTTATGAAAATGCACCCAAAGAAGAAATTTATGGGACGAACCTCATTTTGTATTGGGGTCTTACCATTGTATTCTCCTATCTCTTATATCGATTTTTTGAACAGCCTGTAACGGAGTTAAGAGAGAGGTTTAGTAGAAAAGAAGCTGTAAATAAGCAACAATAGAATAGGTAGCTTTTAAGTAACTCACAAACCCGAAGTTGTATGAAACCATTTTTGATTTTCATTATCAGTTTAGGTAGTCACCTTGTTTACAGTCAGTCATTTAATGTAATGGAGCTTGAGGAGGATTATGCTTATTTAATTGATAAGATAGAAGAAATAAACCCGGCTTTAGAAGCATACAATCCAAATTTTGAGAAGGAGGCGAATGCCGTAATGGGAAGTGTGGAATCCGAGCTAAACCTATTGGATCATTTCGCTAATGTTTCCAGAATAGTTTGTCAGAGTAACGAAGGTCATTTTGGTTTAGGAAATTGGCAGGATACCTTACATAAAGGATTCCTAAACAATAGCTTCTCCTACTTACCGCTGCATGTAAAAGTGCTCAACAAGCGTTTGTTTATCTGGAACAACTACAGCAGCTCTGATTTGGCTCATAAGGGAGATGAGATTTTGAGCATCAATGGTAAATCAACCGCAGAGGTGATCAATGAATTGTTTCAATACATCCCTTCGGATGGGCAAATTGAAACCTATAAGGAGAAACAGTTGGGTTCTGGCTTTAATTGGATGTACTATCTGTATTTAGGCCAGCCGAAGCAGTTCAAATTGATTTTAAAAGGATATGAATCCAAGCAGGAGAAGGAAGTAGAAATCTCAGCCATTACACGTTCCGAAATGGGGCGCAACTACAAAAGCAGAAATACCACACCTACCGTAAAAGAAGAGAAGGCAGGCCAACAGGAAGTATTTGAGAATTCTATAGGAGATAGTTACGCTTTACTCACCTTAAAAACGTTTAACCGAGCAAAGCTTGAAAAACACGATATAAAAGCAGCTAAACTCTTTAAGTCTATTTTTAAAGACTATCAGGAAAGGGAAGTTCGCCATTTAATTATTGACCTTAGAGACAATTCAGGAGGAAGAAAAGAGTTTCCAATCGGTATTCTTCCTTTTGTTCTCCAACAAGACAAAAAGGGGATATACCAAACCGCGATTTCTTGGAAAGGAAAAGAAAAAAACTACAAACTCCCATCCAAAAGCAAATATGCGTTTACCGGAACCATATATGTTTTGGTAAATGGTGGTACGTATTCAGCGGGTTCCGTTATGGCTCGATATTTAAAGGAGTATGGAAACGCTATTGTGATCGGTGATGAAACGGGGACCCGTTATGAGGGCTTTGCAGCGGGATCAGAGGAAATAATTTTTCTTCCGCATTCTGGTTTTCGGATTTCTATTCCAAGATATTGGAAGAAGTTCCCAGAATCAGATGTACAGAAGACTACAAACAAAGGTTTGTTACCAAACTACTCGGTTAAGTATACCATCCGAGATTTGATGGAAAAGAAGGATTTGGAGATGGAAAAAGCAACTGAGCTTATCCAAAAAGGATAAACTCAGTGCTTGAAATGGGATTAAGGTCTTAAAACCTTGCCAGAGAAAACTTGGCCATCAGCCTCTATCGACAATTGATAAAGACCCGATTTTAAGGTTAATAGGCTAAACTCTTGAAGCGAAATGCTGTTATTTCCGCTGCTTAGAGAAAGTGTTTTTTCATAAACCAAAGCTCCAGTTTGGCTGTAAATCTTAAGTAGGCCTTCGGATGGGTTTAGGTTTTGTAAATAGATATGGCTTTGATCTGAAACGGGGTTTGGGTAAATGTGTATTTGTTGATTCGCCAACAACTCATTTAAACCAATTTTACCTGTAGTTATTCTTACGCTGTCCATCACAACATTTGTTAAAGGGCGATCACTACCGTTCACCGGTACTTGAGCAATATCTTCAACTACAGACCAGTTGGTGGTAACTATACCAAAAACAGGATGCTTAGAGGTAAATGGGGCTTTGTCATAATCCAAATAAGTATTGCTTCTCATATTGATGAAGAACTGGCTTCCTCCTGAGTTAGGACCGCTATTCGCCATAGAAATGGTTCGAGCAATATTACTCAACTGGCCTGTGCTATCAAATTCATCGGGAATACTGTAGCCCGGTCCGCCAAAGCCTGTGCCTAGTGGGTCTCCACCTTGTATAATAAAGTTACTAATCACACGATGAAAAATAATTCCATCGTAAAAATTACTATCGATTAAACTGATAAAGTTGCCTGTAGTGATGGGCATTAAGGAATCATACAGCATGATTACAAAGTCGCCTTCAGTGGTGTAAAAAGTTACCTCGCTTTGGGCTTTAGTATTTTGATACGAAAGAGATAAAAAGAGAGAAAGAATAAGAAGGTAATATTTCTTCATTTCATTTTAGTTTATGGTTTCAGCTCTAAAAGTACTACTTAGCAAGTAATCCCATATCTGTAGAATCTGTTTTAACATATGCTAACGCATCTAAATCCCATTCAATAACTAAACCTTTCGCCAATTGATTGGCTACTCTTTGGCCATATAAATACTGACATAAATACAGGGAGGCTTCAAAAGATTTAGCACCTCCAGCTGAGGTAATAAACTTACCATCGTGCACAAACAAAACATTTTCGTGCACTTTTAATTGGGGGTATCTCTTTTGATAAACTTCTACATCCGCAGGAAAAGTGGTGGATTCTATTCCATCTAATAATCCGGATTGGGCTAAAACAAAAGCTCCATCGCAATGAGAATTCACAAACAGAGCTTCTTTCGCAGTCTTTTTTACAAAGTTGAGCATCATTTCATCTGCTAGATCTGTATCTAGGTGATGCTCTGCACTAGGAATAACGAGTATGTCAATCTGGGGTATAGAATCTTTGAGGTAGTTAAAATCCGGTACTATGTTTAGTCCTTCAAAGGTGCGAATGGGAGAAGCGGTATTGGCTACGGTAAAAACATTCATGGGTTTTATGCTATCCCTAAACCGAGTATGATGAAAGATGTCGAAAGGAGCGGTAAGCTCTGTATTGTATACGCCATCCATAATTAAAAAAGCAACATTGTAGCGGTTGGGCTCAAGCTCTAAAGGTAGGCTTACCGATAGTTCATTTTTAATGGAAACATCAATAGGGTTGGAGCAGGCACATACAAATAGCAAGGCCCATAAATACAGTTTTTTCATACTTAAATAATGCGCATAATAAAGAGAAACATCAGAAACCGATAAGCGATAACAACCGCAATAGAGGAAAAAGCTAAAACAATAGCCTTGGGAATTACAAGGATATACTTTTGCTCATAAAACCTTTTTAAACCCACCGATAAATACAGAATAATCAGCAATAAAAGAAAAAGAGAAGTTAAAGATCCATTAATGTCAAAATGAAAGCCGTTTACCCCTAAACTCGTTAAAACTAAGCTTAGAATTTGAGCTAAGGCGGTAAGTATGATTAAGGGACCAAGGAGCAGAAAACTCGTAAAACCCAAAGAGAAAATAATGTGATTAAAGTAAAGCTGTTTCTTACTAAAGAAAAGAATGCTTAAAGGAATAGAAAAGAGGAAAACGATTAAAATGATCAGCGTTTTAGAATAATCTAATGCCGCTTTATTGTACTTCGCAGTTATTTCTTTTGCCGTAAGTTCCTCCTTTTTCATCTTCTCTATTACCTTCTCTTTAGCATAAGAGCTATACATCTGATGTGTGGTTTGAGAACCAATCCCAGTATAAAAGGTATCTACAGGCTGGGCTAAAAAGTAAATTAGGTTTATGATAAAGAACAAAGCAATAGGGCGGGTGTATAAGGTTCTTCTTCCTTCTATGTACTCTTTTGCTAAAAAACCAGGTTTAAACAGAAGCAACCACATACTTCGTAACATTTTGGTATCTGAAAAAGTAATCGCATTAAGGAGTTGCCCAATAAAATACTTGAAAGTGCGCTCTTTGCGATTTACCTTCTTTTCGCCACAGTTATTGCAATAGTTACCAGCGTAAGTATTGTTGCAGCTTACACAAACAATTGTTGCATTGCCTTTATTAACCATGGTGAAAAGTTAATCTATTACCGCTGAAATACATAAATCAATTTTATCGATACAGAATTGGTGAAGAATTTTCTTTTATGCAACTTTGTTGCGAAAAATAGATTGGTTGAAATATTTCCTCACATTCTTAGTCCTTTTACTCTTCTTTTCCAGTTTTGCTCAGCTCAAGCTAGAGGGTGTAATATATCACGCAGAAACAGGCTTGCCAATTGCTGGTGTAGAAGTTGAAGTGCATGAAACACGCCAAAAAACGTATACCTCAGCCAAGGGGCAATTTAATTTGGTTTTAAGTCCAGGCTCTTACCATTTGCATTTTCAATCCTTAGGTTTTGAGGCAAACGATCTAGATCTTGAGCTACTGCGAGATACGAGCATTGAGCGGATTTTAAAACCTACTTTTCTGGAGTTAAAAGAGGTGTTAGTTGAAGAAAGCAACTTAAAGACCATTGATAAGAATACCTCTCTGGATGTGGAACATATAAACTTTGAGGAAGGAGAGAAGTCTATCGAATCCTCTTTAGCTGAAGCGCTTAAAAAGAACCCCGGCCTAGAAGCCTACAACACAGGAGTAGGTATTGCCAAACCAATTATAAGGGGTTTTACCGCTACCCGTATTTCGGTTTACGATAATGGAGTAAAGCAAGAAGGTCAACAGTGGGGAATGGATCATGGTTTAGAAATAGACCCTTTTAATACGAGCCGAGTAGAGATTATAAAAGGGGCGGGTGCCTTGCAGTATGGCTCGGATGCCATTGGAGGAGTGGTGAAATTGCTTCCTGATGTGGTGCCAGAAGAAGGAACACACGGAAGTTACACCAGCTTGTATAAATCCAACAACAACACCTATGGCAATTCACTAAAACTCAGTTACCGAAAGGGTGATCATTTTCTAATCGCTAGAGCAAGTTATCAGTTTTACGATGATTTTAGAATTCCAGCAGAGGAGTTTACTTACAATGGTTTTGTGCTACCGGTTGTAGACAATACTTTAAAAAATACAGCTGGAAAGTTGCTGAGTTATCGTCTTTCTTATGGCCTGCATAAAAACCGTTATAATCTAAGAGTTAATGCCAGTAGGTATCAACAAGAAGTAGGTTTATACTCTGGAGCGATTGGTATACCTCGAGCTTTTGATGTGGCTGATATCGGATCGGTTTCTGACATTGAAGCACCCAATCAAAATATAATTCATACCAAGTTAAATGCGGCTCTCAATCTCCGCTTGGGCGATAATTGGCTCAACACGAATGTTGGTTATCAATTCAATGACAGAGAGGAGCATTCTAGGCCAGATTCTCATGGTTTAATCCGAATTGAAGAAGGCAATACATTGGCACTTGATTTAGACCTTCATACCCTAAGTCATAACTCCCGCTACAGTTGGTCTGCTTCGTCTTTAAAGTATACCGTTGGCTTGGATCAACAATATCAAAAAAACAACAATGGCGGTTGGGAGTTTTTGCTTCCTGAGTTTTCATTTTACACGGCTGGTATTTTTGCTTTGGCAGAAGGCAAATCCAGTGATGGTAAATGGAATTGGAATGGGGGAGTACGCTTGAATTATGCTCAGTTAGAATCTCAAGAACATTTTCAACCTTATTTTAATGATTTAGACTCGCTGATACAAAGAGCACCGAATTTGAGTCGTCAATTCTTAAACTATGCGGCTAGCGTAGGTTTGGCATTTAACCCCAATGATAACTGGAATTTTAAAGTAAACTTAGCGAAGAGCTTTCGAGTACCTGTGCCTGCCGAACTGGTGAGTAATGGGGTACACCATGGTACATTTAGGCATGAAATGGGAAATCCAAATCTTAATGCTGAAGAAGGTATACAGCTGGATTTAGGATCAACCTATCAACAAAAAAACCTATATCTCAAATTCACTCCCTTTCTAAACTATTTCACCAACTATATTTATTTACGACCTACGGGGCGTTTCTCCGATCTTCCGGATGCAGGGCAGTTGTATCTCTACAGTGAAACCGAGGCTTTATACTCAGGTTTTGAATTATTTACGGAATATCACCCTATTAAATCCATTCATCTTTCGAGTGGTTTAGAGTACGTGAATAACCTCAATTTAGAAACACGACTGCCTCTGCCATTTACGCCACCCTTATCCAACCTGTTTACGGTGGAGTATGAAGAGGATAAAGAAAAGTTAGGATGGAGGCTCGCTTTAGAATATAGAATAACAGCAGCTCAGAAACGCACGGATAGAAATGAACCGGAAACACCCGCATACCAACTGTTTAATGTAAGAAGCAGTTTCAATTTTAGCTGGAACACCTTTAAATGCAGCCTGGGCGCAAGTTTGCTTAATGTTTTTGATACGGCTTATCTGAGTCATTTATCACGTTACCGCATTTTGAACCTTCCCGAGCAAGGGAGGAATTTGGTGTTAAATCTAAATATTCAATTTTAGCATTTGCAACATTGTTGCATTTGTGTATATTTGAAAAAAATTAGAAACATGAAAAAGTATATTTTTCCTCTATCGATTGCGGCAAGCGTAGTTCTGTTTTCCTCTTGCTCGGATGATGATGATGCGGCTGTAGATACACAAAAGCCGGTTATTAGTGGTGTAACCATTAACGGTTCCTCAGAAGATGTTGAGGTAAATACAGGTGCAGAAATTCATATTGATGCTGTAATAACGGATAATGAAGCTTTAGGTGAATTGAAAATTGATGTGCATGACGTTTTTGACGATCATTCTCACGGGAAAAAGGCCGGTATCCATTGGGCAGAGATTAAAACGATGGATTTGAGCGGTAAGCAACAAACAATCCACACGCACATGGATGTTCCATCGGATGCTTTGGGAGGACCTTATCATGCTGTATTTCGTGTAATTGATGCTGAAGGAAATGAAGGTGATTTTGCTGAGGTAGATTTCAGTGTTATAAGCGATGATCAACCCGTAATCAATATTATAACTCCTGACTTTTCTTCTGAGCCAGAGTGGGCTAAAGGAGATATGGTTTCGGTTACAGGTACTATTACCGATGAAACAGATATAAGTGAAATCGTAATTGTTCTAGAAGAAGAAGGAGATCACGATCATAACCATGGGAAAAAGGCGGAAGAAGCTCTTTATGAGGAAGATTTTGATCTTACAGGAACGAATGATGTAACTTGGGATTTTCAATCAGATGGGAATGTGAACTTCACCATACCCGCTGATGCAGAAACAGGACATTATGCCTTTATCATAAATGTAATGGATTCTGAAGGAAACCTCACCGTTTTTGAAAAGGAAGTGGAAATTGTTGAATGAACGCAAAGGAAATTTTAAAACATAATAAATTACGAGTAACAGCCGGTAGAATGGCTGTTCTGGAACTGTTTTCTAATCATAATCGGGCCTTTTCTCATAGTGAAATGCAACAGAAATTAAGCGGCCAGATGGATAGGGTTACTTTATACCGTATACTGGATAGCTTTGAGAAAAAGGGAATTTTACATAAAGTGCCGGATGATGAAGTTTCTGTAAAATATGCTTTATGCGATCACGATCATTCCATTGATCATCAGCATGTAGATGATCATCCTCATTTTAAATGCCACGACTGCGGAGAGACTTTTTGCTTGGAAGAAGTAAACATCCCAAGCTTTACAGCTCCCAAAGGATTTAAAATAAAAGAACAGTTTTTATTGCTTGGAGGAACCTGCAGGCAATGTGCTTAAATAAAATTTACTTCGAGTTAAGTAAAGTTTCACAAATCACATTAAAATTCCTGTTTCAGATCTTTTCTGGAACAGGAATTTTTCTTTTACCTCTTCCGGACTAAGGCCATCATCAATGATGTTTAAGTCCGCTAGCTTTTGGGTTACAGAGCTTATCATTTTTGTGTCTACATCAAAGTTGATACTCCAATCCAAAGCGTTGAACCAAGCTACGGCATCTTCGTATTTTAAACCATATCGCTGAGCGATAAGAACAGGTGTTTCTGCGCTGGCTTTGAGTTGTTTCGCGTTCTCTTCTACAATACTTAAAACCTTTTGTACGGTGTGGAAGTTGCTCTGCAAATACTCATCTCGTACCACAATAATAAAACTTGGCCAAGGCGTTGGGCATTCATCCAATATTTTCAACTCCCCGCTATCTACAAAAGGTTTGGTGGTAAACTTCTCCCATAAAAAAAGCTGATTGGGTGTTTGTTTTAACCCTTCAATCGCCTGAGTTAAACCTCCTGCAACCACAAAGTCCTTCTTATTTAGTGTAAAACCCTTTGTTTTAGCATGGAGTTGCCCCATAAGGTGAGAGCCAGAATTAAACCGACTGATTACGAAAGGGAAACCTTGAATAGAGTCTGCATCTTGAATGGCACTGTTTGCTGATGTATGAACACCCCAAATAAGGGGAGAATTTACATAAGAGGAAACGATTTTACTCGGATTGCCATTTAAAATATCAGTGGTTGCGCCTTCTGTTAGAATCACAGTAAGGTCTACTTTCCCGTCACGGAGATCTTTGCACATGGCACCTGTACCTCCTGCACTGTCTTCCCACTTTAGATCAATTCCTGCATTTTCGAACTGCCCGTTTTCAATTCCTAACATCCAAGGAAAGTTAAAGTGCTCTGCTACTCCAGTGCAACGAATGGTTTCCATTACTTTTTAATTTGAATTTAAAGTTTTGCTGAGTGCAAAATTACATCACTACATCTTTCTAGATGTTGGTTTTTCGACAAATGTGACTAAAAAATCAAAGGGAGGATTTCTATTCAGAAATCCTCCCTTATCAACCAAACCCCGAGCAACGGAGTAGAAAACCTTGGTTTACTGACCTAAGAATATCTCATTGGAACTAGCAGGTTTAAAGCCTTTTCCACCACTGTGGAAAGCTTGCACCTTAACACGTTCTCGTAAATATTCAGCAGGTATTAGAATGCTAAAAGAAGCATCTCTAGTGGTTTCGGTTTGCAACCAAACTTGATCTTCCGCATCATTTTCTTTTTGAATGCGTACCTGAATTTTACGGTTGCGTAGATCAGGAGAAAGTACACCTCTACTTTCCAATTGTCCTAATACTTCTACAGAACCATCGTTTTGCGTTTTATTCTCTTTCCTCAAGCTAACTGTAGAGTTATTGTTTACTGGATGCACAATAGCCGTAACCCCACCAAAGGTTTGCCATACATCTCCAATGGGCATTTTTGCTTCAATGTTCACCTCAAGCTCAGGAATAATTCCTTCGTTTTCTTTAATTTTTCCAGTACTGTGGAAATGCCCATGAATAGGACGAATGGTAGCTGTTTGGCGCTTTACTTCGCTCGGGCCAAGCTCAAATTCTACATCTTCAACAGTTACCGTCCAACCCGCAGGTACATCGGGCACACTAATTCTAAAAATCTCGCTCTTATAGTCGTATGGGTTTTTCGTTTCAAATTCTACCGTAATAGGCTCAAAAGGGCTGGAAGCGCCAGAAAACCATTGAGTAAGATTTTCTTGAGCCATATTGTTTGCTGTTTCGTTCAATTCTCCTGGAATGGAAACAATCTCTGCTTTAATGCAAATGTGTTCTTCGCTACTAGATCTAGGAGTCCATTCTAAAGGAGGCGTAATAATGGAGCTGTTTCCGAGTACGTCCTCTGTAACGCGAACACGTCCAATTTCAGTTTCAATTGGTCCGCCCGCTTGCTGTGGTACAGCGATTCTCCAGATTACATCAAAATCTTGGGTTACATCAATATCCCCTAAATTTCTGATTCTGGCGTGTAAACGGTTTGGCATGTTAACCGCAACATTATCCCCATTCAATCGAGGCTCCCCAGCTTCATTGGCATACGTATAAACACCCCAATCGTTCTGCGCACGATTATCTACCCAAATGTCTTCCGATTCCCAAGGTCTGGGGTTCCATTCTCTGATGGCTAGATCGTAAAAAGAGCCTTGACCCCAAGTGATGCGAATGTGATAACTAAATGACTGTGGCCCGCCTGAAGCATCCGGATTTTGTATTTTATCCAGTACTTCAACCGTAATCTTGTTTAAGTTGGTAATGCGATGCTCGTAAATTTCATTCACCGCGTTTAAAGGGTTGGCATACGGACTAACGATGCTTACGGGCAAAAACTCGATCAAGTTGGATGTAGATATTCTTCTGGCTTGATACATAATAACCCCTTCACCAGGCATTCCGGTACTAAAATTAACGGTGTCGCCAAGATGATCTGCTTGGTAAACACCTGGTTGCCGGTTTTCTAAAAAGAAAACATCTTTAGGGTCTGTGGGAACTAATTCAACAGCATGCACTACCTGAATACCTGGATGACTGACAGAAAAAGGATTTCTACTAATCCAAGGGCTTTCTGCTGGACTTAAAATGTACTCTACCGTTTTAGAGTTTGATCCGGTTGGAGGGCTAACACTGGGTATACGAGCTCCACTCGTCCATGTTTCACCACGCTTATCCTCTTCTTTATGTCTTCTCGCTTTTAGCCATTGTACGGGATGCACATCACAACGGCTACAATCCATAATATCCCAGTTATTAGGCACTTGCCCTTGTCTGGTTCCAGTTACATCGTATAAATCAGGTAGGCCTAAGGCATGTCCGGTTTCATGGGCAAATGGACCTAAATCAGTAAATCGAGAAGCAAAATAACTGACTTCAAAATTGGTTCCTCCAATATTAAAAGTGTTGCTACTATAGTGGGCTCTAAGCTGGCTATCGTCTACTAAAACAGAAACAAACATTCGAGCGTTTCCAAAAACATCCGTCATTCTTGTACCAGCGGGTAAGGACGAAGCATGTGCGTTAAAACCATCCGAAATAGCCATTGATCCTCTAAAGGTTTCCGGTTCATATTTTAGAAGCATCCCCGGAGCATCTAAGCCTAAAATGGGAGCAGCTGTTCCACCTATGGTCATTTCCATACCTAAATCACCGTTTCCTTCTACAATTGTTTTAATGATCAACAATCGTTTGGTAGCATCTCGTGGATCTACCATTTGTTCCACTACAAAAGGTTGTTGTCTATTTTCACCAGGGTAAGCGGCCTGAATTTGTGTTACTATTTGATTCATATCCAAGGTGCTACCTGAGGCAAAATTTACCTGAGTTGTTTCTCCTAGGGTAGTGATTTCCAGTGTAACATCGTTCGGGAAATTAATATTGGACTCATCTAAAGCGGTGCTAAAAAAGATTCTGCGCGATTGATTTGCTGGAAGGTCAAATAGATTTTGTGAACCAAAACCTAGATAAGGGACAGCATTTCCTCTAAGTTCTAATCTCTCTTCTCGCTTTCCGTTTAAGGTAGATCTAAATCTGAATTGATCCCCATTAATCTCAAAAACAAAAGTGGGTACACCTCCGGTAATTCTAGCCATAGCGTTGTTTACAGAATCTACAATAGCTACACGAGTAAGGTTTTCAGCAGGAAAGTTTACTTGAAAAGTTCCAGCATTGTAAGCTACGGTTAGTTGTTTAGGGTCTGGGAAAGTAATGCTGTTATCTACAAAGGAGCCAAGTAAGCTTCTTTGTTGAGCTCTATGGTAATAGTACTCCTTAGAGTTAGGAAGATCAATTATAGAGTTGGTTAAGTAACTCTTGGTAAAGGAAGCTTTTCCATAAGAAGCTTCTTTCCAAAATTCATTCATCTCATTAAACTCATTGTCTACATCAGTATCAAAGTTGTTGAATCCACCGGAGTTGGGCGCCCACTTGGTGCGCATGAGCCCAAACAGAATTTCCTGATTTGTTCCGCTGGGACTTACTTTAGCGGCTTGAACTTCTAATCCACCAAAAGTAAATTCATCTGTAGGATCTGTAGAGTTGTCCACCACATCAAAGTACTCGGATGAAGTGCTGGATTTACCGGCTGCAACAACTTTTATTTTCCCCGTATTAGCTCCTTCTTGTACGGTAAAGGTGAGCTCTGTAGCGGTTCCAGTTACATTGGGTTGAATAACACCGTTTAACTCCACTCGGGTTTGAGAGAGGTCGTTGCTTTTTATCATTTGCTTACCTCTAATAGTAACCTCAGTACCTGGAGTTCCATGCTCCGGATAAAAACTGGTGATTTTAGGCGCACTACAAGCGGCCAAAATTAAAATGAACAGGAAGACAAAGTAATTCCTTGGGGAATTTTGCTTGTCGAAAGGGAAGGCCTTTCGAGACTCTTGGTTTGGTTTTAAATACTTCATAATTAAATAATTAAAATTTGTTTGATTCTAATTTGGTCACTCCGTTTATAAGGAGTTACCATAGCTTTATGAAGCAAAAGGGAAAAGGTCACCCAAAGAGGTGATTTTTTTTAAATTCTCAAAATTTTTCAAAATTGGAACAAATGAAATGTTGAAAGACTATTTTTTAAGTGGATTCAAACAACTCTTTCGAAGTCAGGTGGTAAGGATGGTTGTGATAAGGGGAGCTTTTTTAAGCAAAACAACTTTTCACAAAAACTAAAGTTCTGGAACCCGTAAAAGCCCTATTTTTTGGCTGAAAAACATTTAAACTTTTACTCATGTCAAACAAATCAACCGGTGTAGGACAAACCGTTTTGAAATACACCATACGCTCTGGAGATACCTATACTTCTATAGCAGAAGGAATTAATCAAGCAACGGGAGTTACCTACCAACAGATTGCAGCTGCCAATCCAGATGTAGACCCTGATCGAATACAAATTGGTCAGGTTTTGAATATCCCGTCCCCGCAAAATAGCACGGATATTGTATTGGAATATACTGTGGTTTCTGGAGATACTTTAAGTGGTATTGCTGATAACATAAATGATGCAAGTGGTGTAAGTACAAATGATATTGAAGCGGCAAACCCAAGCGTTGAGCCCTCTAAATTGCAAATAGGGCAAGTAATAAACATACCAGGAAGCACAGAGTCTGGAGGAGGTAATGGCGTTGTTCAAGCCCAAAATATGGGATATTGGTATTGGACATGGTCCACAGGCGAACCATTTTCAGAAGCTACCCTTTCCATGGCTTTTAGTGGGTATACAGATCCTGCCGAAGCCCTTCAAAACAGTGCATCTATTCTGAGTAAATTGGTTGGGACAAAGTATATTTCTTTAGGAGGAGGGAATGATGCCGGATCTTTTTCTGCCTCTCGTATTTCAGACATTAATACAGCAATCCAAAATGGAGATTTTTCCGATTATGATGGCATTGCTTATGATATTGAGGAAGGGGATAGTGGATTATCAGACGATTTTGCAGCTTCCTTTGCTCTGGCCAAATCAAACGGTTTTAAAGTTTTGGTTACCGTGAGCCATTCTGCGCCCTATGGGATAAGCGATGCTGCTGATTTGATGAATAGTTTTTTTGCGAATGAGGATATCGACTTTTTATCTCCTCAGCTATACACTACTGGAAAGGAAGCTGCTAATGACTACGATATTTCTCATGGAGTAAAATGGTCTGAATATGCTGGGGCTAAAGCAGCCATTGTACCAAGTATAGTAGATAATAGCTATTATCCAGATGCACAAACTTATTTTGAAGGAGAAGGTGTTGTGCTGCAAGGTTATGTGCAGTGGAAGCAAATAACGTAGTTAAATACTCACTTATTTTAATGGGAAAAGCCGGTTTTTACCGGCTTTTTTGTTGTGCACCCAAATAAGCTAAGCTTTACGTTTCAAAATGAGCCAACAATTAATAAACGCTTACACAAAGCATTTTCAGGGTTCGCATTAAAAGGCTTTTATCGGTCTCACGATTATGTATGTTTTTTTTTCTTGCTTAATTTCATCTATTCCGCGGGTTTTATTAAAAACTTCAAAAAAATAATGGAATTGTTTTTTTCTTATATCAAATTTTCCACGTTTTATCTCCGTAATTTTTTTGGAAACTAAATTGTAGATGACTGAAAAATAGATGATCAGATATAGCTTTTTTTTCTGAAAAAGGTATAAGAGTTTCTCAACTAAAATATGACTACCTCAATTTTATCAAGAGTGTAAGGGTCTGTTTAATAGTGTTTTAAAAAGTTTTTTTCTTTTTCGGTCCTTGTTTTTTTTCCAATGAAAAATGTACATTCGCCCTGAAACTTTTAACTCAACTTTACTCATGAAGAAAAATTTCTTTCAGAAATGGGGGCTACTATGCCTTGCCATTTTTGCCTTTACCAACCTTACAGCTCAAGAGTTTTCGTCAGAACGAGAACGAATGAATGCGATGATGGCCGAAGAGGCCAAAATTCAAGCTTACATTGATGAGCATAT
Organism: uncultured Owenweeksia sp.; assembly: GCA_964485405.1. Taxonomy (GTDB): domain Bacteria; phylum Bacteroidota; class Bacteroidia; order Flavobacteriales; family Schleiferiaceae; genus CAKZNE01. The sequence goes on from CAZAJG010000011.1 coordinate 93,155, forward strand.
TAGTGATGAATTACCCGAAGCGGTAAATGTTTTTGTAGATGAACTCTTAAAACATGATCATGATGATGATTTTCATTCGGAAGCTACTCCAGAAGAGGAGCAGAGATTGAAACAACAGGTAAGACGCAAGTATTTCCGTCACTTATACCTAAGAGAAAACCCACAAGCAGCAGCTTTATTTCAGCCTGCGGCTTTGGCAAATTGCCTAAACGGAGATTTTGAAATGGGAGACTTCACCTCTTATGGTGCAGCCTCAGGACTTCGTGGAAGCAGTGTTGGAGATTGCGATGTGGCTAGTATTTTATTTAGCCCTGAGCCACCACAAACTACCGAAACGGTTAGTGCTGGTGCTGGAATAAATTGTGAAATTGTTACTGTAGGTCCAGACCCATTAATTCCTTCTTTACCTAGAGTTCGTTCAGGTTCGTTTGCAGCACGTATTAATCAAACCAACGTGTCTTTCGGTATCAATCAGATTACCAAGAAGGTGGTTCTAACTCAGCCTAATGAAGATTTAGGTTTTTGGTTTTCTCTAGTGATGCAAAATCCAAATGGACACAACAACAGACAACCTTTCTTTAAAGCAAGAGCCTTGGATCCATTAGGAAATGTATTGGATGAAGTTTGTGAATTTGCTGATGCATTCAATCCATTTTTTGGAAGTACAACCATTTCCGGACAAGGGCTGGTAGTATATTCGCCTTACTTCTGCCAAACTTTAGAGCTTGCAGGAAATATAGGTGATACCATTACGTTGGAAATTTCTACTGCAGATTGTGGTGCTGGTGCCCACTGGGGTTACTCTTACATTGATGATATCTGTGATGTTTGTACGGTTGATTCTTGTAACTATCAAGGAGATATTAATCTTGATCCTACAGATACATGTTCCGATATTACTCAAGTGTGTGGTACTTATAACCTTGCTGCTTTAAACTGTACTACTTCTACGGTGCATGATCTTACTTTAGGTATCTACCAAGGAGGAGTATTGATTAATACCCTTACAGGTGGTACTATTGATTTGGTTAACCAAACTTTCTGCTTCAATATTTCTCCAGCAGATTTTCTTGGAAATACTGGAGGTTTCGACTTCCAAGCGAATATTACTTTCAATATTAACGGTGCCTTCAATAGTGAGTCGGATCTAAACACCAACCCTGGTACGGATAATGACTACATTACAGATCCGGCATGTTGCCCAGAGTTTGAAGTATTAGATTGCTGTACCTATTGGAGTCTACCTTCAGTATCCGGTGCACGTTCTGCTGATGGTGCAGTTGCTGATCGTAAGATTCAAGAAGTTCTAACCGAATATAGAGAGCAAATTCAAGCAAAATATGGTAAGTCTGTAAGCGAAACAGATTGTAACCCATGTGAATTTCCAAATGATCAATTCCCAATCTTTATTGTGGATGAGAACAATATGTTAATTGATGATACTCAATATAACATCACTTGGAGTCATAACCCAGGATGGACGGCTGCCTATAGTTGGATTTCACCAAATCAGCAAACTATTGTTACCGTTACTGATCCTAACGATTCTGCTTGTAGCTGGACAGATACTTTCTACTATGAGTGCTGTGATCTTGATGTAGAGATTGTACCTCTATGTACTACATGTGACCCATGTTCTAACCCAGGACAGCCATTCTTCTTAGCTGTTGAAGATCAAAATGGAAATCCATTGAGCACTACGGGTTATAGTTTCCTTTGGAGTACTGGATCTATGGCTAGTGGAATAAATGGAGTTGTAAATACTGTATATACCGTTACGGTTACTGAATTAGCAACTGGGTGTATGTCTACTGACACCTTCTCTATTGTTTGCTGTAAATGTGATATTAAAGCAGACTTTGACTTTGACATACAAAAATGTAAAGTTGAATTTAAGGATCAATCTAGTTTAGATACCTGCAATACAATAGTAAGCTATGCTTGGGACTTTGGAGATGGTGCTACAGGTACTGGAGTTAATCCAACTCATACATATGCTGCGAATGGCACTTATTTAGCTTGTTTGGTAGTTACCGCTACAAATGGAGCAGAAACGTGCTCAGATACCATTTGCAAGAAAGTGGATATTCAAGATTGTGATACTTGCCCATGTGAGTTGAAGCCAGACTTTAGATTTGACATCGATCGTTGTGATGTGAAATTTGAAAGTGATGCAGGTGCAGGCAGCTGTACACAAGTAACTTCATATTTCTGGGATTTCGGTGACGGAAATACGAGTACAGCTATGAACCCAACCCATACTTATGCTGCTAACGGTTCTTATACAGTTTGCTTAACGGTAGAAGGAACAAATGGTACGGATATTTGCAAGGAGAAAATCTGCTACGAAGTGGTGATTGAAGAGTGCAAAGACTGTGAGTGTAGCGTTAAACCAGACTTCAGATTTGAAGTAAGCGGTTGTGATGTACGTTTTGATGGAGACGCAGGTGTAAATGAGTGTACTACAGTACTTCAGTACTACTGGGATTTTGGAGATGGTAACAACTCTACTTTAGAGGATCCAACCCATACTTATGCTGCTAATGGTACGTATACCGTTTGCTTAACGGTAGAAGGAACCAACGGAACAGATGTTTGTAAAAACACAATCTGCTACACCGTAGTGATTAGAGAATGTAAAGATTGCGACTGTAAAGTAGAATCTAACTTTGTAGGTCTATTTGGAATTAAAGATCCATGTACGGTATTCTTTAACGATCTAAGTTCTACAAATGACTGTACCAATATCACAGACTGGAAATGGGATTTCGGTGATGGAACTACTTCTTCACTTTCTAATCCTTCTCACAGCTATAGCGCAGATGGTTCTTACCAAGTTTGTTTAACAGTTATTGCAAACAATGGTGTTAAAGAGTGTCAGAGTACTTTCTGTAGAAAGATCAATATCAGCGGATGTAAAAGCATTGGTATTGGTATCGGAACACCAAAATCTAAGCAAGGTACTACTACCGAAAATGAGTTAAATGATTTTGATGCTACCGTTTATCCAAATCCATTTAACAATGTATTCTCCGTAAACTTTAGCAACTCTGCGGCTCAACAAGTTACAGTTAGCTTGATTGACTCTAGAGGAACAGAAGTAGGTGTATTGTCTAACGAAGTGATGAATGAAGGACAGCATAAACTTGAGTTTAGTGCTGCAGATCTTCAACTAGCGGATGGAATTTACTTCCTAAGCATCAGATCTGAAACTGAAGTTAGCTATAGAAAAATAGTGTACAGAAAGTAAAAACTTTCTTCATAAAAATGGAAAGGAGTCGCCCCAACGGGCGGCTCTTTTTTTTTTAAGTAAAGTCCTTCTTTTTACGATAGGAATCTAAGAGCAGTGGCAAAAGAGTTAAATCACTAACTAAAGTGATAACGAAAACAACACTACTGATGTTACCAAAAGTTTGCGTAGGTACGAAGTAGCTTAGGTTGAGAGAAAGAAAACCACCTGTTAACAAGATGCTCGTAGATAACATTCCGATGCCTAATTCATGAAGATCCGATTTCAAACGCACTTTACGATACAGAACATGAATGGTATCATCCACAATTAAACCTAAACAAACCACAGAAGTAATAGCGGTTAATACATTGAGCTTTAAATCAAACAAACCCAAAACTAAAATGATAGCGCTTAAAGGGGCCAGATTGGCTAAAAGGCTAAAAAAGGTTTGAGGGATAGATCGAGTAAGGAATAAAATAACAACGATAATGAGCAAAGTAGAGGCCAAGAGGGATTTGATCAAAGCTGAAGCAATGTTTTTGTCAACAGCTTCCATTACCAACGAACTACTGGCATAATCTACTTGATAACCCTCAGTCAGTTTATGGATCTGATCGCTCATTTTATCTTCAAAATTCTTTATCTCTTCTGGAGAAGAAAAGCGCAGTTCAATCCTTTCAGTAGCCGCATCTTCAGAAATAAAATTCTTTTTGAGATCATATTTTTGAGTTAGACTTTGTAAGCTAAAAGGGGAAATTCCCATTATCCTGTTTTTTGACGCAGAACGTGCATAAGTCAATTGCAGAACGTTTTCCTCGCCATTGGCCAGAGCTGCTACTTCATCTACGGTATTGGCTAAGGTGCTGCTTGCTTTTTCATCCTTTTTTTCAATCAAGATGTTCAGCTTGGCTTGAGAACTGTAATGGGTGTTGAGTTCTTTATAGTTTTTACCCATTGGGCTATTCTTAGGAAAGAAGTTTTCAAAATCACTTTTGAACTCAACATCGCTCACAAAAAATAGAGAAGATAAAAAGCACAAAGTCATAGCCGCAGCGTATAGTTTTCGGTTTGAAGAAAAGTGTTTAGATAGTTTGGTAACCCCATGATCTTTAAGCTTTTTATTCGGAAGCCACCGGAGCAGGATTGGAATAAATAAGTAGGTAAAGAAAAAGCTGCCTATTATCGCAGTACCTGCAATGAGTCCCAGTTTTTGAATGTGTTCAGACTGACTTAAAGCCAATGAATAGAAGGCTAAGCAAGTAGTTAAAGAAGTAAGAAATGAGGGTAGGAGGTAAGCCTTTAAAGATTGAATAATTTTTACCGACTTTTCTTCCTGATGATAAGTAGGGCTATAAAAGCCAGTGATAAGATGAACAATATCCGCGATGCTTAATACAATTACAATGGGTATTGCCAAAAGAGTAATCAAGTTCACCTTTGCATCAAAAAAGGAAAAGCAAACCAAGGTAAAAAATACAGAAGGTAAGATTCCTAAAATACAGATAACCACACTTTGCCACGATCGATAAACATAGAGTAGGAAAAGCACAAAGAAGGAAATAAGAACCAGAGGAAGCAACAGTAAATCGCGCTCCAGCAGTAGTTTAATTTCACCTTCTAATTGTAAAAAGCTAAAAGAAGAGATCTTTTCTATGCCTGCAAATTGAAAATCTCCAATGGTGTTTAAATACTCCAAGTCCATATCTGAATGGGTTTGAAGAGATACACTCGCCAAAAAGGATAAGGTATCGGTGCTAATAACATCTTTCGCCATGGGTAAGCTAGTACTCCATTTTAAAAAGCTACTTACTGGAGCTTTACGAATGGCTCCTCCAAAATCTAAAATACTTTCTACCTCTACTTGCTCATAATAAACAGATAATGAATCCTTAAGAGCATCAAGCCCTTGCTGAACTTCTTGAAGAGAAACCTGTTTTGGTGTAATTTGAAGAATAACATCCGGCCCTTTCCCAAAAAGTGAATCCATCTTGGCCATAGCCTTAAAATATGGGTCATCCTGCATGTTGGTTTCGTTGGAGGAACCATCAATGTTAAGAGGCTTGAGAAAAAAAGCAGAAAGGACTAAGAGAACAAGCCATACAAGAAAGAGTTTATAACGTTGCTCGTAAATGAATTCCGGTAGTTTGCGCATCAATGTGAAAGAAATTTCGCAGCAATATTAATGTATTTAAGCATCTCATTTAAAATATTGCGGTGTTTAGATGAGGCCATTTGAAGCTTAATTTAGATGGCAATGTTTGAATTATCAATTTATTACACATTAAAAGATCATTTAAAGTTACATGCCAGCTTGAATTAAACCTTATTAAAATCAGGTATTTACACCTGGTTTTAAGCCAAATGGTTTATCTAATTTCGGATATATTAATCTTTAAAAAACTTTACTATGGGTGTTTATCTAGACATCGTTCCAACAACAAACACTATTGATTTAACGGCAACCTTTATCCTCAATGGTGAGCCAAAAGCACAGTTACGAACAGGGCGGGCAGCAACCTTAGATCTTATATTTGATCAAATTGGTATCGGAAACACCGAGCCACTCAGTATTTATCTACAACAAACCCCAGGTAACATTACCATTTCACCTGGACACATAGCCTACTTAGAGCGCACCGGAGATCGGAAAATTGCGTTACGCTATGCTGTGCCTGGAGAGGCGGAGCAGAGTGTTGACTATGTTTTGAGTTGAGGCATTTTACGCTCCGGATAAAATTAAGGTATGAAAGAGCTTTATATAGGCTTGCTGTTTAAAGCAAGCCTATATTTTTCAGGAAAAATAGCCATTATCTTAATTGTGGATAAAAACGCTGCTGTAGCTTCCTCCTCCACCCGTAATCTTGGCCACATATGTTCCGTGTGACAAGGAAGAAATATCTAACGCTATTTCCTGTAACTGCAGGTTAGTAAAGGATATTTGAGGGTTACCTTGAAGATCATAAACATCAACATCGTATATAAAACCGATATTATGCCCGGAAACGGGTGGTATTTGGATATCTTCTAAAAAACTGAGTTGTAAGAAACCAGAGCCTGAAGTGGGATTGGGAGCAAAAACAGGATAGAACTCTGTA
>CAZAJG010000012.1:0-31393 GCA_964485405.1 uncultured Owenweeksia sp.
CTGCAATAGAGTGCGCTCTCCTTGGTGAATCTTGAAAGCAAAATGCTTTAACATTATAACCTAACTCAGCTAAAGTGGCTGCGGCAGACCCTCCTGCTAAACCTGTACCTACTACAATTACGTCAATAAGCCTTTTGTTAGCAGGGTTAACTAAGTCAATTTTATTCTTATAGTTTGTCCATTTTTCTGCAATAGGACCTTTTGGAATTTTTGAATCTAATGTTGCCATACTTTTAGCTTACAAAGAGTTTACGTAGTGAAAAAGGGCGATAAATATGAATCCTGCTGGAATAGCGAAGGAGTATATCTTTCCCAATTTTTGAATCAGTTGGCTATATTTTGGATGACGTGCACCAATGGATTGGAATGCAGACTGAAAGCCATGCAATAAGTGGAGTGCTAAAAACACAAAACTTAAACAGTAAACAATCACACGTCCTGGTGAGTGAAACATATGAAGCACCTCATCGTAGTAACGAGTAGGATCTTCTGGATTGATCTCTACATATTTATACACCATTTCCGGAATCCAGAAATCGTAAAAGTGAAACCCTAAAAAGAAAAGGATAAAAAGACCACTCCAAATCATATTTCTAGATGTCCAGCTTGAATTTGCAGCTCCTTTATTCATGGCATACTTCACTGTGCGCGCTCCACGATTTTTAAGTTCTAGAATAAAACCAAGGATGAAGTGAAACATTACTCCAAAAATGAGAACGGGTTGAAGGACGAATTGAACCAAAGGGTTGGTTCCCATAAAATGAGATAACTCATTAAAAGTATCCTTACTTACAACAGATGTGAAGTTAATCGTAAAATGCTGTAATAAAAAAACAATAAGAAAAAGGGCTGAAAGCGCCATAGCTATTTTCCGAGCTATGGAAGAATTGAAAACCCCTGATTTAGATGCCATACAATAACAGGTTTATTTAAGGTGTCACAAAAATAGTGTCCTAAAGTTCTTGATCAAAAAGAAGAATCTATTTAGAATGAATAAAGGTGCGCAATTTTTTCGTGCACCCTATCACTACTTTTCTAAATTTGTGCCAAATGTAACGTTTATGAAATACGACAAAATAAATCCTCAATTGTTCAAAGACAATAGAAGCCGCTTCATCAAACATTTAAAACCAAATGCGCTGGCTGTATTCAATGCGAATGATGTTATGCCTACGAATGCAGACGGAACGATGAAGTTTATTCAGAATAAGGATTTATTTTATCTAAGTAGTGTAGATCAAGAAGAAAGCAAGCTACTCGTATTTCCGGATGCATTTGATCCCAACCATAGGGAGATTCTTTTCTTAAAAGAGACCAACGCAACTATTGCCCGATGGGAAGGCGCGAAGCTCAGTAAAGAGGAAGCTACTGAAAACTCTGGTGTGGCGACCGTAATGTGGCTCCAAGATTTTGAAGCTGTTTTTAAAAACTTAATGAGTCAGGTGGATTATATCTACCTAAACTCAAATGAACATTTAAGAAACTCCTCTGAAGTTGAAACTCGAGACGATCGTTTTAGAAAATGGTGTAAAGATAATTACCCTCTTCACAAATATGAGAGAAGTGAACCCATCATGCATCATCTTAGGTCGGTAAAATCTGATGTTGAAATCGATTTGCTTCAAAAGGCGTCAGACATTAATGCTTTAGCTTTTAATAGAGTACTGCGTTTTATTAAGCCTGGTGTAATGGAATATGAGCTGGAAGCTGAATTCATCCATGAGTACATGCGAAACAGAGCAGATGGATTTTCTTACGAGCCTATTATTGCTTCAGGTGATAATGCCTGTGTTTTACATTACATAGAGAATAACGATGTGTGTAAGGATGGTGAGTTAATCCTGTTTGATTGCGGGTGCTGGTATGGCAATTACGCCTCGGATGTTACCCGTGTTTTTCCTGTAAACGGAAAGTTTACACAAAGACAAAAGGATGTATACAATGCGGTTCTTAGAGTTCAAAAAGCCTCTTTAGAGCTTCTCCGTCCTGGCAATCAGCTCCATGCTTACCACAAAGAGGTTGGAGATCTTATGACGGAGGAATTGATTGGCTTAAAGCTTATCGATAGAACGGATGTTAAAAATCAAGACCCTAAGTGGCCTGCATATAAAAAGTACTTTATGCATGGAACCTCGCACTATTTAGGATTAGACGTGCATGATGTTGGACATTGGACAACCAAAATGGAGGTGGGTAATGTTTTTACCTGTGAACCTGGAATATATATCCCAAAAGAAGGTATTGGCATTCGAATAGAAGATGATATTGTAATTGGAGAAAAGGACAACCTCAATTTAACCAAGGCCATTCCTAAGGAAGTGGAGGAAATTGAGGGAATTATGAATGCCTAAGCTTTATGGCTGTATTTGAGTACCGGTCCATTCCCTTTCATTATTCGGATGTTGGCAAAGGACCTGCAATTGTTTTTCTACACGGTTTTTTAGAAAATCGCTCCATGTGGGGAAAGCTCCAACAAGAACTACCTTCCAAATACCGGAAAATATGCTTGGACCTCCCGGGGCATGGAGATTCTGGAAACATAGGATACATTCATACCATGGAGGAAATGGCGGATGTTGTAAAGAGCCTTACCGATCACTTAAAGCTGAAAAAGTTTTTTATTCTCGGTCATTCTATGGGCGGTTACGTGGCTTTAGCTTTGGCTGAAAAACATCCGGACTGTATAAGAGGGATGCTATTAATGAATTCTACAAGCAGAGCAGATAGCGATAAGAAAAAACGCGATCGAAACCGTTCCATACAACTGGCTAAACGCGATCATAAAAGCTATATCCGAAAAAGTATCCCAAACCTGTTTCGTCCTAAAAACAGAGAAGTATTTCGGAAGGAATTGAACCAGGTAAAAAAGGAAGCCTTAAAAACTTCTAAACAAGGGATAATTGCCGCTATTGAGGGAATGAAGGTTAGAAACGACCGAGAGGTTTTATTGCACTTTTCTCCTTATCCTGTTCTATTTATAGCCGCTCAAAGGGATCCCATTTTAATTTTTGAGGATTTGCAAGAGCAGCTAAAAGCTGAAAAAGTAGTTGCTGTAGTCACCGAAAACGGGCACATGAGCCATATTGAAGATTTTGACACTCTTTTTAAAGGAATTAAAACCTTCTTAAGCCAAAATAGCTAATGGTTAAGGTTGCGTTTTGTTTAACATCGCATCCCAACCCTGGGCGTTGAGCTTAATAAGCTGATCATCTCGTGTAAGTAGGTTTATCCCTTCAGACTCTTGTGTTATATGTCCGATTACCGTAAAGTTGGGGTTGGCCTTAATCTTATCGTGATCTTGGATGTCTATTGTGAAAAGCAGTTCATAATCTTCCCCTCCATTCAAAGCTACCGTTGTAGTTGTTAGATTAAATTCACTACATAAATCATAAACCGTAGGGTCTATTGGTATCTTTTCTTCATACAGACGAACTCCGGTTTTAGATTGTTTGCATAGATGTATAACTTCAGAACTCAATCCATCAGAGATATCAATCATAGAAGTGGGTTTAACACCTAAAGCTTCCAATATTTCGGGTACATCTCTTCGCGCTTCAGGCTTAAGTTGTCTTTCTAAAACATATTCGTGTCCGGTTAAATCGGGTTGCATTTCACGATCGTCCTCATAAACCGACTTCTCTCTCTCTAAAAGCTGAAGACCCATGTACGCGCCCCCTAAATCTCCAGAAACCACCAATAGATCATTTTGCTTGGCTCCATTTCTGTAAACAATATCCTTTTCATCTGCCTCTCCAATTGCGGTAACACTAAGCGTCATTCCTGAGTAGGAAGAGGAAGTATCTCCACCTACAAGATCTACTTCGTAAACCTCACAAGCTAAACGTATTCCTTCATAAATCTCTTCAATAAACTCCAAGCCGAAACGGTTGGAAAAAGCCAAACCAACAACTATTTGTTTAGGCTTAGCATTCATAGCATAAATATCAGAAACGTTAACCGAAACCGCCTTGTAGCCGAGATGTTTTGGTGGCACATAAGTAAAATCAAAGTGTACACCTTCAACCAAAAGATCGTTGGTTATTACCGTTTGCTTATCCAGCACTTCTATTACCGCTGCATCGTCTCCTATTCCTTTTATAGAGGAAGCATTTCTTAATGGGAAATTTTGGGTGATGTGTTCAATTAAGCCAAATTCACCTAATTCTGTAACTGGGGTAAACTTTTCGTTCTGATTTTCTGCCATGCGGCAAAACTACGAAGCTTTTGTGTTTTGGGATAAGGAAAAGCTAGCGAATCAAATTAATCGTGCCATGTCGTGTTTTATGCCTATCCAATTGATATACTTTCCATTTGTAGTATACTTTATACGTGTAAACACCACTTGGCATTATCTTCCCATCAAATACGCCATTCCAAGTGGCATCTGGGTCTTCAGAGTAAAAAACCCGTGCGCCCCATCTAGAGAAGATTTGAATGGAATAATCTTCAATTAAACAATTGTTAATCACCTTAAACTCGTCATTGAGCTGATCTCCATTTGGAGTAAAGCTGTTCGCGATATAAATCGGGCAGTCGCAATCCGAAAGAATCACTTCAAACTCTCTTTCAAAAACTCCACATTTATTGAATAATGTAATAGGGTAGGTTCCTTCCTCGCTAAAGGTTCTGATCTTTTCCGCTGAACCATCAAACCAAACAAAATCATATAAGTAGTCACTTAAGTCTAAAGTAAGTGAATCCTCATCGCACAGGATGGTATCAATAACAGCAGGCTCTACAATAGTATCTATCTGCACATATACACTATCGGAAACAAAACCGCAGCTATTCTGAGAGTAAGCCCAATACCAACCGGTTTCCCTAACCTCCATAGTTGCCGAAATGCTTTGATCGTTCCAATACACTGGGTAATTGTAAATTCCAGCATCCAAAATATAAGTCTCTGTTTCGCACACAGCTGTATCAGGACCCAGATTGAGTATTAAAGGGTATTCTTCTACCACCAAAATCGTATCGGTATAAGAAAAACAACTGTTGGTTACTTTAAGCCAATGTTTGCCACTCGTGGTAAATCGTGTACTTTGGTTTGAACCTCCATTACTCCATTCGTAATCTATCATTCCTGGAGGGCCATACAAATCCAGTTGCCCATTTACGGAGCATATCACTGTATCGTTACCAAGGCTAAAAACAGGTAGACCTTGAACCTCCACATAGATAGAATCGGAAAATACACCACACGAATTGAATAAATCCACCCAATAAAGTCCAGTTTGATTTACCGTAAGTGTAGGCAATCCTATTCCATTACTCCACAGTCTTCGTACTCCAGAGTAACCGGGGTCCAGAATAAGTTGTTGCCCCAGGCAAATGATGGTATCCGGGCCTAAATCTAAATTTTCAATTGGATATTCTATTCGTACTTCAACACTATCCGTAATAGATCCACAATCGTTGCTAATCTCTACAGAATATACTCCCGGACTGCTGATTAAGATTTGTTGAGTTGAGTCTCCAGTGCTCCATTTGTATTTGCAACCTGGATTTTCCGCATTCAACACCAAACTATGGCCCGAACAAAAGTGGACTAAACTTCCTAAGGTTGGTTGTGGTGGACCTGTTATTAATACATTAATCGTATCGTACACAGCTCCACAGCTATTCTCCATTTTAACATGATACTCCCCACTTTGAGCTACTACAAAGGCTTGAGAAGTAAATCCATTTTGCCATAAGTACGTTGCCCCCGCCACATAACCTGGATCTAACCACAATACACCTTGGCAAAAAACAGTATCATTCCCTAAGTCAATTTGAGGTAAAGGGAAATCTTCTCGCACATAAACCGAGTCCACAATCGTACCACAGTCGTTGGTTATTTCAACCCAATACTGTCCTGGTGTGGTAACATTTATACTCGCAGTATTAACTCCGGTACTCCAGTTATAAGTAGTGTTTGGGGCATTTTGATCTGCATCCAGCACCACTCCACCCCCTACACAAAAAGCGGTGTTACTCAGTTTTGATACGGGTAATTTTTTGATCGTAACATTTACCGTATCTGCAAAAATACCGCAGCTGTTATACAGTTTAGCTATGTATGTTCCAGAAGCAGAAACGACTAATACCGAATTTTTTGATCCAGTATTCCAACGAACTGAATCCGCTCCTAAAAGCCCTATGTTGCCCGCAGAAAGGACTGCTATACCCGGTTCACATATCGTTACATCAGGGCCTAAGCTAAAGTTGATCGGTTGATCAAAACTCACCTGCACTGTATCGGAAACAGTATCACACTTATTGTATGACCGTGCCCAGTAAGTGCCGGATTGTGTGATGTTAATGGAAGAGGTGGTATCTCCTGTACTCCATAAATGTGAAGTTCCTGGCTTAGAGACAACACTGAGCGTATGACCCCCTCCAGCACATACTGAAAAATCATCGAAACTAATACTTGGAGGGTTAAGAAAAAGAACCTCAATTGTATCCGTGTATACCCCACAATCATTGGTAACTCGCACCCAATATGTACCTGTATGCGATACAGTATTAATGGGTTTATCTACCCCGTTGGACCAAAGAATTGTATCCGTTTGAGTAAGATTTAGATTTAAATCTATAATATATTGAGTATCACAAACCGTATCATCCGGACCAAGATCAATGGAGTAAGTTTGGTCGTATCGCAAATAAAAATTATTGAGATAAGTACCACATGGATTGGTAATAAGTACCGAATGCGGTCCAGGAGTACTCAGTGTATTTATTCTATTGGCAGAGCCATCGTCCCATAAATAGGTGGCAGATTTACCCCAATAACCGGCATCCAACGTTCGGGTTGAGCCTTGACAAATACCTACTGTATCTCCAAACACTTGGGTTGGTATCTCCAATACTTCCACATCAATTGTATCGTATCTCCAGCCGCAACCGTTATCAACTGCGGCAACATAAATACCCGTTGTATCTATGCGCAACGTTTGAAGAGAGTCAATTAAAATAAACTGTTGAGCCGCATCTTTTCTAAACCATTGATATGTGCTTCCTGAGTAACCCGCATTTAGGTCGATATACTGCCCAATACAAATCGCGGTATCTGGCCCTAAATTTACATTTGCTGGCCCAGTTAAAACCACTTCCACCGTATCGTAAAACACCCCACATGGATTGGTATACTTTACCCAGTATTGTCCGGCCTGAGTTACGTTAATGAAAGGTGTAGTTGCTCCATTATCCCAGTTGTAGGTACCTACAGGGCGGCTAGCATCCAGCTTAAGAACCCCTCCATTACAAAGCCAAACCGTATCTCCTAAATTTGGAGGTTCAGAATAATAAACAGAGATTGAATCCCTGATTGTACCGCATGCATTGCGCGTTTCTGCCCAGAATGTTGCTGAAAAATTAAAGTTTATGGAGTTTACAGTTTGCCCGGTGCTCCATCTTACTGGATACCCTACATTTCCTGCTGAAATAGTGATTGGATTGTTATTGCAAATAACAGTATCTGGTCCTAAGTCTAGATTGGGGAGATTTACATAAGTAATTTGAATAGAATCTCGGTAAACACCGCAAGAATTTGTTATTTCCACCCAGTACAAGCCAGGAGAGGTTACCTGATAAAAGCTACCCGTTGACCCATCTTGCCACCAATAACTGTTGGCAACGGAATAGGGAGGCTGTATAATGTAAGAACCACCCACACAAACTTCTTGATCTCCTCCCAGGTTTAAGTTTAGCAGCTGATCTACAACTATCTCTACTGTATCTCTAGTTGTTCCACAATTATTGGTTACCGCAACCCAATAGATACCAGAAGAAGAAACAGTTATAGAAGGCGTATTTACTCCTGTACTCCAAACATAAGTACTGTTTGGATTGTAGGCATTTAGAGAAATAGAATTTCCTTGACAAAAACTAATCAAACTACCCAGATTTACGACAGGGTCGCAAGCCAAAGCACTCTTTGTAACCAAAAAGCCAAGCGCGATACCTATGTATTTGATAAAGTTTAATTTCATAACACAACCCCAATCCAAAAAGGGCACAAAACCGGTAACTAACAAATATAGAGGATAATGCGAACATTAGCTTAGCTAATGAGTTACACTATAAAATGGATAAGTTATCGCTTAATAGGATTAAAGAATTAAGTGTCTTTAAATGGCGGGGTATTTACTATTTTTGCCTTTGATTTGAACTAATTCTAAATAAGAATGATACAGGTTTCAGACACAGCAAAAAATAAAATTGAATCCTTAATGAAGGAGGAGGGGCAACTCTTAAACGAATCTTATGTTCGGGTAGGAGTAACCAGCGGAGGTTGCAGTGGGCTTTCTTACAAGCTCGACTTAGATACCCAGTTAAAAGACACGGATAAAATCTTTGAAGATAAAGGCGTACGTATACTGATCGATAAAAAGAGCTTTTTGTACCTCGTTGGAACAACTCTCGAATACAGTGGAGGGTTAAATGGAAAAGGATTTAGCTTTAATAATCCCAACGCTTCAAGAACGTGCGGTTGTGGAGAAAGTTTTGCAGTTTAACTTAGATTAAAAGCTTACGATTTATGAACGAAGATCAGTTACTGGAAGAAGTTACCGGCTCAGAATACAAATACGGTTTTTACACCGATATTGAATCTGACAAGCTAGCTGCTGGACTTAATGAAGAAGTTATTCGTTTAATTTCCTCTAAAAAGAATGAGCCACAATGGATGCTGGATTGGCGATTAGATGCCTTCCGCAAATGGGAGAAGATGATTGAGCCAGAATGGGCAAATATTCATTATCCAAAACCCGACTTCCAGGCCATCTCTTATTATTCTGCTCCAAAGAAAAAGAAAACATTAAATAGCCTGGATGAAGTAGATCCTGAACTCCTTAAAACTTTTGAAAAGTTAGGAATCTCATTGGATGAGCAAAAGCGACTTTCTGGAGTGGCAATGGATGTAGTAGTGGATTCGGTTTCTGTAGCAACTACCTTTAAGGAGACGCTCGCTGAATTGGGGATTATATTCTGTTCCATCTCTGAGGCTATACAGGAACATCCTGAACTGGTTAAAAAATATTTGGGCACAGTAGTGCCGAAGTCTGATAACTTTTATGCCGCATTAAACTCTGCTGTTTTTACAGACGGATCATTTTGTTACATCCCAAAAGGAGTAAGATGTCCGATGGAACTATCTACCTATTTCCGAATTAATGAAGCCGGAACAGGTCAATTTGAAAGAACTCTGGTAATAGCAGATCAAGAGAGTTATGTGAGTTACTTAGAAGGTTGTACCGCACCTCAACGCGATGAAAATCAACTTCATGCTGCCGTTGTAGAGCTTGTGGGTTTAGATGGTGCTGAAATCAAATACTCTACGGTTCAAAACTGGTTCCCTGGCGATAAAGATGGTAAGGGAGGTGTTTTTAACTTTGTGACCAAAAGAGGAATTTGCGAACGAAATGCAAAAATCTCCTGGACTCAAGTAGAAACGGGTTCTGCTGTAACTTGGAAATATCCTTCCTGTATTCTGAAAGGAGAAAACTCTATTGGTGAATTTTACTCAGTAGCGGTAACCAATAATTTTCAGCAGGCGGATACGGGTACCAAAATGATCCACTTAGGTAAGAATACTAAAAGCACCATTATAAGTAAAGGAATTTGTGCCGGAAAGAGTAATGGTAGTTACCGGGGCTTGGTTAAAATTGGACCGCGCGCAGAAAATGCACGTAACTTTTCACAATGTGATTCATTACTTATGGGAAGCAGCTGCGGGTCGCACACCTTTCCTTACATAGAAACACAAAACAAATCTGCCAAGGTAGAGCACGAGGCCACTACCTCTAAAATTGGGGAAGATCAAATCTTTTACTGCAACCAACGAGGCATAGGAGAAGAAGAAGCCATTGCCCTTATTGTAAACGGATATTGCAAAGACGTGTTGAACCAACTCCCCATGGAGTTTGCCGTTGAAGCACAGAAACTATTAGCCATTAGCTTAGAAGGTTCCGTAGGCTAGAATTAGCTGAAGCGGAAATTCAAAAAAAACAATACAAAGACAAAATGTTAAAAATTTCAAACCTACATGCCGAAATTGACGGCACAGAAATTTTAAAAGGTATAAACCTAGAAGTAAAAAAAGGTGAAGTGCATGCGATTATGGGACCTAACGGTTCTGGAAAAAGCACCTTATCTTCAGTAATTACGGGACGTGAGGAGTATGAAGTGACTCAAGGTCATATTGATTTTGAAGATGAAGACATTTTAGATCTATCACCAGAAGAAAGATCCCATAGAGGTATTTTTCTTTCTTTTCAATATCCAATTGAAATTCCAGGAGTTACCGTTACCAACTTCCTGAAAACAGCCATCAACGAAACACGTAAAGCGCAGGGCTTAGACCCTATGAAGGCAAATGAAATGTTGAAGAAGATGCGCGATAAAATGGGCCTTTTGGAAATGGATAAAGGTTTTTTAAGCCGCTCCTTGAATGATGGATTTTCCGGTGGAGAGAAAAAGCGAAATGAAATTTTCCAAATGGCGATGTTGGAGCCCAAGCTGGCCATTTTAGATGAAACAGACTCTGGATTGGATATTGACGCTTTAAGAATTGTAGCTAACGGAGTTAATAAACTTAAAAGTGAAGATAACTCTGTAGTACTGATTACGCACTACCAAAGGTTACTGGATTATATCGTTCCAGATCATGTACATGTACTCTACAATGGTAGAATTGTAAAATCTGGCGGAAAAGAATTAGCTCTAGAACTAGAGAGCAAAGGATACGACTGGATTAAAGAAGAAGCACAAACGGTATAATTCACTTAAAGAATCTGTTTTGGAACAGTTAAAAGATAAGTTAGAATCCTCCTTCATCATTTTTGAAAATGAACTGAACGGACAAGCTAAAAAGCCTGTTCATAAAGTTCGTCAAGAAGCTTTTAAAGTTTTTGAAAAAAGTGGATTCCCCACCAAAAGGGATGAAGAGTGGAAATACACCAACCTTAAACCCATTCTCAAGCCTGATTACCGGATTTTTAGTAGAGGTGATAGTAGTGCTTTAGAGTTTAAGGATATCAAAAAGTATTTCTTAAGTGACATCGACTCGTATAAATTGGTTTTTGTGGATGGTATTTTCAGTTCTTGGCTGAGTGAAACCACCCACGAAAAATTCGATATCTGCACGCTTTCTAGCATGTTAGAACGTTACGATGATATCACCGAAAAGTATTTCAATAAAGCCCTGCCTAGCAATGAGGCTTTATCCGCAGTAAATACTGCTTTTGCCAAAGAAGGAGCTTTCATCCGCATTAAGAAAGGACAAACGGTAGAAAAACCTGTTCAACTCATATTCTTTACCAGCAAACAGGATAAAGAAGTGATGCTACAGCCTAGAAATTTGATTGTAGTAGAAGAGAATGCGGAAGTAAGTATTGTTGAAAGACATCAATCGCTTAGCGATCATCCTGTTCTTACCAACTCCGCAACAGAGATTTTTGCTGAGCGTGATTCGCGTTTGAACTATTACAAAATTCAAAACGACAGCTTAAACGCATCGTTGATAGATAATACTACGGTTAAGCAGTATCAAAACAGTGTTGTAAACATTGGCACTTTTTGCTTCGGGAATAAGTTTATTCGCAACAACCTCAACATTCTTCTTCAAGAGGAACATACCGAAACCTATATGGACGGTATCACCATAATTGGCGAAGGACAATTTGTGGATCATCATACACTAGCCGATCATAAAATTCCGAATTGCTACACCAATGAAATGTATAAAAGCATTTACGATGGTAATGCGAAAGGTGTTTTTAACGGTAAGGTTATGGTGCATCCAAACGCACAAAAAACCAATGCCTTCCAGCAGAATAATAATATCCTTCTTACTGATAAAGCATCGATAGATACAAAACCTCAATTGGAGATTTTTGCGGATGATGTTCAATGTTCTCATGGATGTACTATTGGTCAATTGGATGATCATGCGATGTTCTACATGCAAGCCCGTGGAATTCCTCAAAAAGAAGCTAAAGCATTATTACTATATGCTTTTGCAAACGATGGACTGCGTAAGGTGAAAATTACAGAGTTGCGCAAAAAGCTAAACAAGCTTATTGCTACCAAACTCAATGTAGATCTTGATTTTGAACTATAATGGAAGAAGTGGCTATTACCCCATTTAATATTGAAAAAATAAGAGCTGATTTTCCAGTTCTCAACCAAAAAGTCAATGGTTATCCGTTGGTTTATTTTGACAATGCCGCCACCAGTCAAAAACCTTTACCGGTTATTGATGCGATTTCCACTTATTATAAAACAATCAATAGTAATGTACATCGCGGTGTGCATCACTTGAGTCAATTGGCTACAGATGCTCTTGAAGAAAGCCGCGAAAAATTGCGGAAACACATCAATGCATCCAAAACCTCTGAGGTGATTTTCACCAAAGGAACAACCGATGGAATCAACTTAGTAGCCTCTGGGATGGGGAAAGGTTTGATAAAGTCTGGCGATGAAATTATTATTTCTGCTTTAGAGCACCATAGCAACATAGTTCCTTGGCAAATGCTTTGTGAGCAAACCGGAGCTCTTCTCAAAGTTATTCCGATAAATAAGGAGGGAGAGTTAAAAATGGATGAGTACACCAAACTCCTAAATTCTAGGACTCGTTTGGTAGCCGTAAATCATATTTCCAATGCATTGGGAACCATTAACCCAGTAAAAGAAATTATAAAAAAAGCCCATGAGTTTGGTGCTTTGGTTTTACTGGACGGTGCTCAAGCCGTTCCTCATCTAAAAGTAGATGTAGTTGATCTCAATGTAGATTTTTACGTGTTTAGCGGACATAAAATGCTGGGTCCAACAGGAATTGGTATTTTATATGGAAAAGAGAATCTATTGGAAGAACTTCCTCCCTATCAAGGAGGTGGAGAAATGATTAAGACTGTTTCTTTCGAGAAAACAACCTATGCCGATTTACCGCACAAATTTGAAGCGGGTACACCTAATATAGAAGGAGGTATTACTTTGGGAACTGCGGTAGATTATATGAATGAAATAGGCGTGGATAATATTGTAGCTTACGAACAGGAATTACTGCAATATGGCAACCAAAAGCTCCAAGACTTTGGTGGTATACAGTTTATTGGCGAGGCCAATGAAAAAGCCAGTGTAATCTCTTTTTTGTTGGAGAATATACACCCATACGATGCCGGTGTTATTCTGGATAAGCTTGGTGTTGCTGTAAGAACAGGTCATCACTGTACTCAACCTATTATGGATTTTTACGGTATTCCTGGAACTATACGCGCCTCCTTTGCTTTTTACAATACTCAGGAAGAAATTGACAGAATGGTAGAAGCCTTGCATAAGGTAAGAAGTATGCTCTCTTAAAGATAAGGAATGATTATGAGCAAAATCGAAGAGGTTCAACAAGAAATTATAGAAGAGTTTGACATGTTTGACGACTGGATGGGTAAATACGAATACCTTATTGAGTTGGGAAAAACACTACCTCTTATTGATGAGCAATACAAAACTGAGAATAACATTATTAAAGGTTGTCAAAGTAGAGTATGGCTGCATGCTGAAATGAATACAGATGGACACACTATAAACTACACCGCTGATAGCGATGCCATCTTAACCAAAGGTTTAATCGGTCTTATGGTGCGTGTTTTATCCGATAAATCGCCAGAAGAAATTGCCCATGCGGATATGTCCTTTATCGATGAAATTGGTTTGAAGGAACACTTATCACCAACACGAGCTAACGGATTGGTAAGTATGATTAAGCAAATGAAGTTTTACGCTATTGCCATGCAGGCAAACTAACCCGATGATTATGGAAACTATGAAGACACAAGCAGAACTTCAAGCCATAGGTGAAAAAGCAGTAGATGTATTGCGTTCCATCTATGACCCAGAAATACCCGTAGACATATACGAGCTTGGATTGATCTATGATGTACATATTAGCGATGATTGCGACATCAAAATATTGATGACCCTAACCTCCCCCAACTGCCCTGTGGCTGAAAGCTTACCGGAAGAAGTAAAGGAAAAAGTGCGTTCTATTGATGAAGTAAGAGATGCAGAAGTAGAAATCACTTTTGATCCACCTTGGACTAAGGACCTTATGAGCGAAGAGGCTAAACTAGAACTTGGCTTTCTCTAAACTTCCAAGCTATGACTGAAGAAGGAATTGTAAATAAAGTAGCCTCTAGCGGCTTAATAAACATAGACTTAGAGGACTTTTATCCCAAGGGATCTCGGTTAGCACTAGACATTGCCCCATGGCTTTATGAAGGAATCATTTTAAAGGAAAAGGATTTTCGAGATCACGTTAAAAACCACGAATGGTCTCAATATGAAAACGCCTATGTCTCTATTTTTTGCTCTGAAGATGCCATTATACCACAATGGGCATACATGCTTATCGCTGCATCTTTAGAACCATATGCTAAAAGAGCTATGGTAGGCACTTCCGAGAATTTGGAAATGCTATTGATGGAAGAAGCATTAGACCAAATTGATTATGCGGCTTACCAAGATAAAAGGGTAATCGTAAAAGGATGCGGAGATCTTGCCATTGCATCGCAAGCTTACCTGAGTTTTACAGCACGCTTGCGCCCACATGCAAAAAGCATCATGTTTGGAGAGGCTTGCTCTACTGTGCCTATTTACAAACAAAAAAAGTAAAAGGAGTTTTTATTACTCTCCCGCTTCAGGGCTTTCTTCTAATCCTTCAAGAATGGCTTGTGCTTTGGCCAAAGACTCTTCTGTATCTTTCTCTACCTGATTGATGGTCACCAACTCACCGTTTAAGTATTGAACCTTTTGTTCTTCGGTCCAAGTAGTTCCTCTAAGATTTTCCCCATCAAACTCATGCATCCAGTTCATCATTCCATCGTCCGCTTTTTTAAGGTGATTGACAGCATCTACATAACTCGCAGAATCTTCTGGAGAACCAGCTTCTAACTTACTAATCTTACCCATCATCCCTCTCAGCGTTCCCAGTTTTGGCATCACTTTATCATGTACGTCCATAACCTCCTTGGTTAAAGCTTCTACCTGATTTGCACTGCTCTCTGTTTCTGTTTTAGCAGCCTCTCCTTCTCCGCCATTACAGGCAATTACAAAAAAGCTGAAACTGAGTATTAGTAAAAATGATTTACGCATGATTTTCGATTTTTGATCAAACAAATCTAGTCCAAAATTTTTCGTTTTAAGCATTGTGACAGACCTTTGTACTATGAAAATGAATAAAACCGATTGGGCTAAAATCTCCGTAATCATGTTGATCTTTATTGGAGGTCTTATTACCAGTTATTTCATCTTAAAGCCCAAGCCCAGACTTCCTATTTACAACCCTTCAGATTTAGACGAAAGACTAGTAGACTCTAGCCTTCAAGCAAAAGGAAAAGACCACACAGTTCTCGATTTTTCACTCCCCAACCAATATGGAGAAACGCTTTCTTTAGATGACCTAAATGGTAAAATATTCATAGCCGACTTCTTCTTTACTACTTGTCCCGGAATTTGTAAGGATATGGCAATTCAAAAAAGAAGATTGCAACAGATTTTTAAAGAAGACACCAGCATTGTGCTTGTTTCGCATTCTGTAACGCCCGAAATTGACTCCATTTCAGTAATGAAGGAATATGCAGATCTTCAAGGAGCCATAAAAGATAAATGGCACCTTTTAACTGGAGATAAGCCTCAGATATATAAACTCGCCCGCCAATCCTACTTTGCGGTTTTTGATGAGGGTGGAAACGGTGATGAGACTGATTTTATTCATACCGAAAATTTTGTGCTTGTTGATACGAATAATAGAATTCGCGGTTTCTACGATGGTACTTCTGCGGAGAGTGTGGATCAGTTAATTAAAGACATCCAGACCTTAAAAGAGAACGGCTAGCTACATTTTATTTTTTTTGCTAAGTTTGGACACCAAATAATCGACCAAACCAACGCCTAACCAAACTTTGAAGCATCGTTTTTTAACTACTTTATCGTTTTCTGTATTCCTACTTTTGCTGTTGTCTTACCAGAAAATGAATGCCCAAAACTACACTTATGTTGGAATTCATTCGGGACTAATAATTCCCAATGAAATACGAAATTCCAGCTCCCCGCATTTAATGTATGGGCTTTCCGTAAACCCTTCGCAAGACAAAAATCTTAAAATTCATATTGAATTTAATTTCGCCAATTTAAGAGATGAAACAGGGCAAATCTTTCTCTTTCAGTTTAACCCTTTTATAAAGTGGCAAACCACTAGATTTAAGCTAAAACCTTACCTCATGTTAGGCCCGGGCTTAACCTTATTCAACTATTCATATCAAGATGCAGTTCGTGAGTCTATGAGTTTGAATGCCGCCATTGGATGCTATTATGCGATAGGGGTAAACTTAGGTTTAAACCTAAGCTATGAATACCAAAATTCAGATTGGGCTAATGGTGATTTTCTTACTTCCTCCTTTCAAATTTGGAGCCTAGGCATTCAGTATAAAATATGATAATCCATCCATTGAAAAGATTCTTCATTTTACCGCTTCTGTTCTTGGCACTGTTATTTTCACTTCATACCAATGGTCAAAGAGCCAGCTCTGGATACAGCTATCGATATGCGGGTGTATTTTTTGGGCATCTTCATACAGATAGAGTTGGAATCTCGCTAGGAAAATCGGAAGTATCAGAATCCGTAATCTCCACCTTCGGTGGGCTTTCTTTCAATTTTATCGATCGGCAAAGTTTCCAGATTCATACAGACATTGGATTTGGAACAAAATCCGTAAAAAACCTCATTGACCCAGCTGGTGAGTCTTACCACCTCTCCTATACCTTTTATCAGCTTAATCCAAATTTCAGGTTTAGATACTACAAATACCGCTGGATTAAACCCTTTCTAGAATTCGGGCCTGCTGCGGATTTTGTCCGTTCGGGAGTGGATCGAAGAATGATGATTAATCTCAACAGCGCTATTGGTGTTCAGTTTATACATGAATGGTTAGAATATCATCTGAGATATCAATATCAAGCGAGTTTTAGAGAAATTAGAACCGTTTATTCTTCCAATGGATCACAAGTTCAAAATCGATTGGGCTCCTTTAGTCTATCGCTAGGAATTTATTGTAGGTTTTAGTCTCCAAACTCCACCTTCATCTTTTTCACTCGGTTCTCCATACTTTCGGAACTTAGCCTTTCTCTCGATAAACGGTCTACCATAATGGGGAAAGAAAATGGAGTCAACTTTTCTGGAGAACTCAGCACAATTTGTTGCCGATTGATTCGCTCAAATGCCAAGCGTAAACGCGCTTCTTCCAATTGAAAATCTAGAGCTTCCTCATACGCCTGCTGCAACAGAAGGTTATCGGCCTCATAATCTTCAAACACCTTAAATATAAGTTGAGCAGAAGACTGAATGTGCTTGTCTTTTACTTCTTTTCCTGGAAAACCGGTAAAAACCAAGCCCGAAATACTAGCAATATCTCTAAATCTACGTTTAGCCATTTCAATAGCATTTATACTTTGCATAATATCTTCACGTAGATCGGTAAGTGTGAAAATATCAGAATCTAGTGCTTCTTCAATTGGTATTTCGGAATCTGCCAAGAGTTCAAAACCGTAATCATTCATAGCAATGGAAAATGACAAAGGTTTAAAAAGAGAAATTCGATAGGCTAAAACGGCCGCCATACCTTCATGCACCAATCGCCCTTCAAAAGGATAAAAGAAAACGTGGTAACCCTCTTTGCTCTTAAATTTCTCGATAAGAAATTCATTTAGTTGAGGAATAGCAGAACGCTCTTGTTGAAGGTCTATTAAAGGTTTAATCAGTTTTAGCTCTGGATCTTTCGAGTCTCCTTGATGAGCTTCCTCAATTTTCCTGCGCAACATAGCCCCCATCTTTGCAGAAAGGGGCATTCTCCCACCTTGCCAACTGGGTATTTTTCCATTCTTCTGATTGCTTTTTCGAACACGAGCTACAGTTCCTCTAAAATCAATAAGCTCTAAATTTTGCCCGGCAAACCAAAACACCTCTCCAGGTTTAATTTTACTTAAAAACCATTCTTCAACCGTTCCTAAATATTTTCCACTTTGGTATTTGATTTTAATATTGGAGTCGCTTACAATCGTTCCCATGCTTAGCCGATGTCGCATAGCTGTTCTTCGTTGAGTAACTTTATACAAACCCTCTACAAGCTCCACTTTATGAAATTCATTGTATCCGCTTAAGGACTCTCCGCCTTGCGTGATAAAGTTTAAACACCATTGCCACTCCTCTCCAGAAACAGATTGGTAGGAAAAGGTTTCTTGAATTTCTTTTAATAAGGTTCGTGCATCAAAACCTTCCGATACTGCCAAGGTAATCATGTACTGAATCAATACATCAAACGAGCGGACATAAGGTTCTCTATTCTCTACCACATCTTCTGCTATAGCCTGACGCAAGGCTGACGCTTCAACTAGTTCTAAGGTGTGTGTAGGAACAAAATAAATTTTACTGGTTGCTCCTGGCTGATGGCCGCTACGCCCAGCCCTTTGCATAAAACGCGCTACGCCCTTTGGGCTGCCCACTTGAATGATGGTCTCAACGGGATGAAAATCCACACCCAGATCTAAACTAGAGGTACAAACCACCACTTTTAGCTGACCGGTGTATAAAGCATCTTCTACCCAAAATCGAAGATCGCGACTAATAGAACCATGATGCATTGCAATAAGGCCTGCCAGTTCTGGAGCAATATCTAAAATGCGTTGATACCATATTTCTGCCTGAGATCTTGTATTGGTAAAGATTAACGTGCTCCTGCTTTTATGAATAATTGGGATGACCTTTTTGAGCATTCGTATACCCAAATGGCCTGCCCAAGGCAAGGTTTCCACCTCCTTTGGAAGAACGGATTTAACCTCAATCTTTTTACGAATATCTGCTTTGATGAATTTGATTTTCTCTTGTGGGAAACTTGGTCCTAATAAAACCTCCATTGCCTCTTCCATATTTCCTATAGTGGCAGAAATTCCCCACACTCTCAAATCCGGCTTCAATGCCTTAAAACGAGATAAGGCCAACTCCATTTGAACCGCTCGCTTTGATCCTAACAACTCATGCCACTCATCCACAATTACCGCTTCCAGATTTTTAAAAGTTTGAGGATAGCCTTTTGAGGCCAGCAGTAAATGCAAACTCTCTGGAGTAGTGATCAGGAGGTCTGGCATACTCTTTTTCTGTGCGGCTCTCTCTTTTGTGTTGGTATCTCCTGTTCGCACGCCTACCGTCCAAGGCAGATCCATTTCTTCAATCGCCTTCTCTGCAGATTGTTTAATCTCTTTGGATAGCGCTCTAATAGGCGTAATCCAGATCCACTTCACCCCTCTTTTCGCAATTTGTTTTTCAGATAAAAGAGCCGGAACCATTAGCGAGTAGGTTTTCCCACTTCCAGTTGGGGCATTCACTATCCCTGAGTAACCATCTCTATAACTCGTCCAGGCTTCTTCTTGAAAAGGGAATACTTTCCAAGCTCGGCTGGCGAACCATTTTTTCGCTTGATTTAGATTAAAAGGTGTGCTCATTTCTCAATTCCATTCAAAAATACCTTTTACTTTTATCCACATGAATATGGATTTCAATTTTTGGGTAGAAAAGCTGGAGCTACTACCTCATCCGGAAGGAGGGTTTTTCAAGGAAACCTATCGTAGTGATACCCTTATACCTCAATCTGCTTTGCCAAAGAGTTTTAAAGGAAGTAGAAACTGCTCCACAGGTATTTATTTCCTGCTTACGGGAGAAAATTTCTCAGCCTTTCACAAAATTGCTTCAGACGAGCTTTGGCATTTTTATGCTGGAGATGGGTTAACGGTACAAATTATTCACCCGGATGGAAAACACAACAGCATTAAACTAGGCTCAGACATAGAGAATGGCGAAGTTTTTCAAGCTTGCGTTCCTGCGGAATCCTGGTTTGCCTCTCAACCCACCAATAAAACGGGTTGGGCTTTAGTGGGGTGTACAGTATCTCCTGGCTTTGACTTTGAGGATTTTGAGATGGCCAAAAGAGATGACCTTCTCGCTCAATTTCCTGAGCACCGTATAATTATTAAAGAACTCACTCGAAGTTAAGAGTTCACCTTTGTTTTCAGCTTGTAATGATTGAATCGTAAAATACTCTGCTTTTCTTTTGCAGAATATTTACGGTACACGATAATCGGCAAGGCAATTACGGCTCCCATTCCCATAATTCTCAAATACTGCGGACTTAGCAAATGAAAAGAGCTAAGTGCCATATAGAGCAAAAATGTTCCGATAAAAACCAAAACGCTTCCAAGTAAAGGCCTTTTATCTTGCTTGGCTTTAATTGAATTTACATGATACTCCTTAGTAGTGTCGCAGTTTGGGCAAGTAATTTCTAGATTTTCGCCCGCTTTTTTAGATAGTTGCATTCGACTCATAGCCCGTCTGGGCAACTGTGTTTCCCAAGCACAGTTATCGCAATTAATGTATAGTCTCATCGTTCAGTTCCTGTTTGACATTAACATCTACTAGCAGATGTAGTAACCTGATAGCTAGGCTATAAAATTAACAGAAATGCTTTACGAATGGAATTTTAACGCATTGTTTTTTCCTATATTTTGAGTGAAATTTAAAAATCGTAATCTAATTCTTACACAAAGAAATATGAATCTCATTCCCTGCTCCAATCGAGTTCGCATTTCATAAAGAAATATGAACTCAAAAAAGAAGGGATTACTAAAAAGGAGGAAAAGCGGGCTTATTATCCAGTATTTCCTCAATACCTAACATTACCTCATTTGTAAGTGAGGATTTCAAATCAGATGCCTTTAGATTCTCTTCCAACTGGCTAATCTTTGAAGCTCCTAAAATCACCGTGCTTACATTTTGATTTTTAAGACACCAGCAAAGCGCTAAATGCACCAAACTCATTCCCATGTTATCTGCAAAAGCACTTAGTTTTTTTATTTTTTGAATATTGGATTCTACTACACTTTTATCCTTTAACCAGCTAAGTTCATCTCTGCTTAAGCGCGCATCCTCTGGTATTCCATCATTGTATTTTCCGGTGAGCAAACCACTAGCTAAAGGAGACCAAATTGTAGTTCCTAAACCAACCGTTTTATAGATTTGATCGTATTCTACTTCTACCTTATCTCGCCACAGCATATTGTACTGCGGTTGCTCCATAGTAGGTCCGATTAAATTATTTTGTTTTGCCACCATATGCGCTTCCATAATTTCTTGGGCACTCCATTCGCTTGTTCCCCAATACAGAATTTTACCTTGTGTAATTAGGTTATGCATCGTCCAAACTGTTTCCTCTATGGGTGTTTCTTTATCTGGTCTATGGCAATAAAACAGATCTAAGTAATCGGTTTTTAATCTTTCTAAAGCCTGATGACAGGCTTCGGTAAGGTGCTTCCTATTGTTCCCTTGTTGAGTAGGTTTGGAGTCCTTCATTCCCCATATCCCAAAAAATGCTTTTGATGAAAGGATATACGAATCTCTTCTCCATCCCTTTTCCTTCAAAATTTTCCCCATTACCTCTTCACTCCTACCTTCAGCATAAACCTCAGCATTATCAAAAAAGTTAATGCCATTATCATAGGCCAACTCCATCAAATCCGCAGAGGTATTGCCTTTTATTTGATTCCCAAACGTAATCCACGACCCAAAGCTTAATTCGCTCACTTTTAAGCCTGATTTACCCAATCTTCTATATTCCATATGCGTTCAAAAAAATTTGTTCAACTTGAAAAGAAAGTCCTAAGTTAATTCTCAGTGCTTGAACTAGAAAAAAAAGACATTGAGATTTACAGTAAAATATTCATTTTTGCCTATCACTTATACGGAGAGCTATTCTCTAACACATCATTTTTTTAAGACATTGGGAAGTGGTATGGATTCCAAAATTGGAAGCAGAAAAAAGAACCAGAAGCTTTTCATTTTTTATATTCGTTTTTAAAATCAACAGATGTCTATAGCGAAGCCTTTCAACCTGAATCGATGGATAGAAGAAAATCGAGATCTTTTAAAACCACCCGTTGGGAATAAAAATCTTTATCCTGCAGGTGAAGATTACATTGTAATGATTGTAGGAGGGCCAAACGCTAGAAAAGACTATCACTACAATGAAACCGAAGAACTCTTTTATCAGCTAGAAGGGAATATTACCGTTCGAATACAAGAAGAAGGGAAAGCGGTTGACATTAATCTAGGCCCTGGAGATATGTTTCTATTGCCTCCAAAAATCCCACACAGCCCGATGCGCAGCGAAGGTTCTATTGGCTTGGTTGTAGAGCGAGTGCGCGAAAAAGATCATACAGATGGCTTGTTGTGGTTTTGCGATAATTGCAACAACAAGTTGCACGATACCTACTTTAAGCTAGAAAATATTGAAAAAGATTTTTTACCCCGCTTTAAAGAATATTACGGCTCCGAAAAGTTAAGAAGTTGCGGCAATTGCGGACATGTTATGGAAACCGATGAGCGCTTTACTTAGAGCATTCTTCGCCTAAGGGATCTTCTCCAGTTTATCAAATTCTTTGATTTTTAGTACATCGTAAAATAAAATGAGTTTTTGATTGTTATTAATACATAGAATTATGATGTATTGTAATTTTATATATCTTTGAACTATGCATAACAGAGAATTATTAAAAGGCACTCTCACCGCTATTGTATTAAAACTGCTAGCTACAGAGGGTAAAATGTATGGGTACGAGATTGCTCAACGGGTAAAGCAGTTATCTGGCGAAAAAATCTTGTTGAAAGATGGATCCTTGTATCCAGCCCTTCACAAACTTACCAAAGATGGCTTATTGCAATTCGAGGAGCAACACATTGGCAAACGTGTTCGTAAATATTATTATTTAACCACCGCAGGAACAGAACAGGAAAAAGTGGAATCGGAACAACTCAAGGAGTTTATGCGAACGCTGAAAAAAGTTCTATTCCCTGATTTTACCTTTCAACTCTCATGACTTTGACTGATCATCAAATTGAAACTATAGAAAAGGAGATTGAAAACAGCGCCATTCAATCTCGAGAGTTAAAAGACGATCTCTTGGACCATTTCTGTTGTGCTATTGAGATTCGAACGAACAAAGGATTAGATTTTGAAGACGCCTTTATTCTTGCGAAAAATGACATCTGTCCAAATGGATTAGATGAAATTCAAACAGAGACCATTTACCTATTAAATGCTAAAAAATTAAAGATTATGAAAAAGATCATGTTCACTACCGGCCTAGTATTCTCCATGGCATTAAGCCTTGGTTTTTTATTCAAGCTCATGCACTGGCCGGGAGCTAACGTTTTACTAATGAGCGGAACCTGGGGAATGGGTTTTGTTTTTATACCTATGATAGCCATTCATCAATTGCGCTTGAGTACCAACAAAGTTTTAAGCGAAAAACTAAGACATAGTATGGGTTTGTTATCTGGAGTTTTGTTCAGCTTATCCGTCCTTTTTAAATTTTTCCACCTGATGGGAGCGGACATCCTTTTTGTTTTGAGCTTAACCATTTTCACCTTTGGATTTCTCCCCTTCCTTTTCTTTAAAATGTATCGGAAATCTATATAAAAACAAGCTAGAGAACTTTTCATTCTTAAAACAGTAAAACTCGTTTGGCACTTTCTACGCAACAGATAGAACAAATTACATATGAGCTTGATTTTAGCTCACTGAAATCTAAACACCTCAAGGAGGATTTGTTAGATCACTTTTGTTGTGCTGTTGAAGTTTATATGTCGCGAAAATTCTCTTTCTCAGAGGCCTTCGAAAGAGCAAAACAAGACATTTGCCCAGATGGTTTGGATGAAATTCAAAAAGAAACCATATACCTACTAAACTATAAAAAGATCAAATTCATGAAAAGGATTCTATTCATATTCGGTTTCGTGTTCTGTTTCTTGTTTGCGATAGGTTTCATGTTTAAAACTTTGAGGTGGCCTTATGGTGGAATGATGCTAATAATAGGAACTCTTGGCATTGGCTTTATTTTTCTTCCCTTGTTAAGTATTCATTATTATCGCTTAAAAGCAAACAAAATTTTGAGTGAAAAGATGAAATACGTCCTAGGAACTCTGTCGGCTTTTACCTTTAGTTTATCTGTTGCCTTCAGGCTATTGCATCTGCCTTTAGCAGACATTACCTTTGCTTTAAGCATCCTACTTTTTTCCTTTGGTTTCCTCCCCTTTTTCTTCTTTAAGATGTATAAGAAATCCATATAACACACTCACTTAAAACTACTTAGCCATAACCCGTTTGTTTGAGTAAAAAAGTTCAGATAAACGGGTTATTTTTGTTGGATGCTTAAAATAGACATGCACACACACATCCTGCCAGAAAAGCTTCCCAACTTTGCGGATAAATTCGGGTATGGAGACTTTATTCACTTGGTTCACAACTCAGATAATACTGCAAATATGATGCAGGGTGAAAAATTCTTTAGAAGAATTGAAGCCAATTGCTGGGATGCAGAAACGCGCATTAACGACTATAAAAAGTTTGACACTCAAGTACAAGTGGTGTGTACCATCCCGGTTATGTTTTCCTATTGGGCTAAAGCAAAAGACACAAAAGCTTTATCTGAATATTTAAATGACGATATAGCGGAGTTGTGCAAGAAGTACCCTCAAAACTACCTTGGGTTAGGCACACTACCTATGCAGGATGCCGAACTCGCTATCAAAGAACTTGAACGTTGCAAAGAAATCGGCTTACTTGGTGTTCAAATTGGCTCCAACATAAATGATATGAACTTAAGCGAACCTGAGTTCTTTCCCATTTTTGAAGCTGCACAGGAGTTAGATATGGCTATTATGATTCACCCATGGAATATGATGGGAATGGAAAGTATGCGCAAATATTGGTTGCCTTGGTTGGTTGGTATGCCTGCAGAAACTTCAAGAGCCGCTTGCTCTATGATTTTTGGGGGTGTATTGGAAAAACTACCTCAACTAAGAGTTTGTTTTTCGCATGCCGGAGGTTCTTTTTTACCTACCATTGGTAGAGTAGAACACGGCTTCAATTGCCGCCCAGATTTAGTGGCTATTCACAACAACATAAATCCCAGAAGTTATGTGGGCGATTTTTGGGTAGACTGCATTACGCATGATCCTGTAATGTTGCAGTATATACTGGATATGCAGGGTTCTAAAAAAGTTACGCTAGGTTCAGACTATCCTTTCCCATTGGGAGATTTGGAAATCGGGAAATTTATCACCGAAATGAATTTAGATCCACAAACCGTGGAAGACATTTTTTGCAATTCCACTTTGGAGTGGCTAAATATCGATAAAAGTCGCTTTGACATAGATCAAGGTAATACAGTAGACAAAAAGGTGATGGAAAACCTTTAAATTTGCCACTTAACTACATTAGGGAAACAGTTCATGAGTGATGCTATCAAGCACGAGTGCGGAATTGCACTCATCCGATTAAAAAAGCCTCTTGATTACTACCTCAAAAAATACGGTACAGCTCTGTACGGGGTAAACAAAATGTACCTTTTAATGGAGAAACAGCACAATCGAGGACAAGATGGTGCGGGTTTAGCCAACATAAAGTTAGATATGCCTCCCGGCACGCGCTATATCAGCCGTCACCGTTCTAACGACAAAACGCCTATTCAGGATCTTTTTCAGCACGTTAACAAACGAATAAATGATGGAGTAGGAGAAGATAAATCTCGATTACAAAATCCTGAATGGCTCAAGCAAAACTTACCCTATGTAGGAGAGTTGTACTTAGGTCATCTTAGATACGGAACCTACGGAGGAAACTCTTTGGAACAATGCCATCCATTTTTACGCCAAAACAACTGGGTCACACGAAACCTAATTTTGGCAGGTAACTTTAACATGACCAATGTAGATCAATTGTTTGATCGATTGGTTTCTTTAGGTCAACATCCCAAAGAAAAAGCAGATACCGTTACCATTTTAGAGAAAATAGGTCACTTTTTGGATGAGCAAAATGAAAAGCTCTACCGTAGATTTAAAAAAGAAGGGTACTCTAAAACAGAGGTTACCGAAAAAATAATTGAAGAACTAGACATACCCAAAATTTTGCGCAAGAGTGCGAAGAAATGGGATGGTGGTTACGCCATGGCGGGCTTAATGGGTCATGGAGATGCATTTGTACTGAGAGATCCTTCAGGAATTCGCCCGGCATTTTATTACGATGTTGATGAAATTGCTGTGGTCGCTTCAGAAAGGCCCGTAATCCAAACCGCCTTTAACGTTCCTTTTGAGGAAATAAAAGAAATTACACCCGGTCATGCGTTCATCGTTCGAAAAAATGGAGAAGCGGGCTTGTTTCAAGTGCGTAAACCCTTAGAGAGAAATGCTTGTTCTTTTGAACGCATTTACTTCTCTAGAGGAAACGATGCAGATATTTACAGAGAGCGAATTAGCTTGGGGCAGCGCCTATGTCCTGCAATTTTGGATGAAGTTGATAAGGATTTAAAACACACCGTTTTTTCCTTTATCCCCAATACAGCGGAAATTTCCTTTTACGGCATGGTAAAAGGAATGGAAAGCTATTTGAACGATGTAAAGCGAGATAAGATTCTTAAATACGAAGGAGAGCTCGATTCTGAAAAACTTACGGAGCTTTTAAGCATCCGCCCCCGAGTAGAGAAAATCGCCTGGAAGGATGTAAAAATGAGAACCTTTATTACGGAAGATAGCAGTAGGGACGATCTGGTTTCTCATGTTTACGACATTACCTATGAAACGGTTAGAGAAGGAGACAACTTGGTGGTTATTGACGATAGTATTGTTAGAGGAACTACCCTCCGCCAAAGTATTTTAAAAATCTTAGATCGCTTAGGTCCTAAAAAGATTATCGTTGTTTCTTCGGCTCCACAAATCCGTTATCCGGATTGTTATGGTATAAACATGGCTATTTTAGGAGACTTTGTGGCTTTTAATGCTGCCATAGCGCTTTTAAAGGATAGAGATCAACAACACATTATTGATGAAGTGTATCAAAAATGTTTAGCCCAAAAGGATTTGCCGGATAATGAAGTTCAAAATTTTGTGAAAGAAATTTATGCTCCTTTTGCACCTCAAGAGATTTCTGATAAAATTGCCGAATTGCTTACCCCTAAAGAAATGAAGGCTGAAGTAAAGATCTTATATCAAAGCATAGAAGATCTTCACGAATCTTGCCCAAACAACAAAGGAGATTGGTATTTTACAGGAAACTTCCCTACCCCTGGTGGTATGCGCGTGGTGAATAAAGCTTTTTTGAATTTTTACGAAGGAAAAAAGGAGAGGGCTTACTAAGGTGGCCTAATTGTTTATCTACTAAGGAATAGTAATCTCAATTATTCCGCACTAGGAAAAATGACAACTCAACTAAACAGATAATTAATCTGTTAGGTGACCGAAATAGGGTTTTGATTTTTAATCAACCATCAACAAAGCGAAACGGATAAGAAATTGTTTTGGGCTTCTGATTATTCCATAGAGTCTTAAATAGCTGGACAATAGCTACATTTTAAGACCTAAATTCCTTAATATTGTACAACAAAGAATAACGAAAACATAATAGGTGTTTCATTATCCAATAAAGTATAAACTGAACGCTCTGATTTCAGTTTAATGTGATGAAAGCCTATGGCAATTTAAAGTTGAAACAAAACACAAACAAGTAACTCATGAAGAGATTATTATCATTTTTCTTGGCGATAAGTCTTTCGTTGCCAGCATTGGCAAATGAAGGAATGTGGTTGCCCTTACTATTGAACCGCAACTATGCGGAAATGCAGGAATTAGGTCTTCAACTTACTCCTGAGCAATTGTACTCCATCAACAATTCTAGCTTAAAAGATGCGATTGTATCTTTTGGTGGTTTCTGTACTGGAGAAATCATTTCTAAGAATGGTCTTATTCTAACCAATCATCACTGCGGTTATGACGCTATCCAGACGCATTCTTCTGTTGAAAACGATTATTTAACCGATGGTTTTTGGGCGCGTTCTTATAGCGAGGAAAAGCCAAACGAAGGTCTTTTTGTTCGCTTTTTGGTGAGAATGGAAGATGTTTCTGAAAAGGTTTTAGCAGAACTCAATGACGATATGAGCGAATCCGATCGTGCTGCTAAAATCAGAGAGGTTTCTAAAACACTTTCTGATAAAGCAAGCGAAGGTGAGGAAGGCTATTCTGCTAACGTAAGAAGCTTTTATCATGGAAATGAATTTTATCTTTTTGTTTATGAAACCTACAACGATGTAAGATTAGTAGGTGCCCCTCCTTCTTCTGTAGGTAAGTTTGGTGGAGATACAGACAACTGGATTTGGCCACGCCACACCGGAGACTTCTCCATGTTTAGAGTATATACCGGTCCTGATGGAAAACCAGCAGCTTACGCTGAGGAGAATATCCCTATGACGCCTAAACACCACTTACCAATTTCTTTAGATGGTGTTAAAGAAGGTGATTTTACCATGATTTTTGGATACCCTGGAAGTACAGATAGATACTTAAGCAGCTATGGTGTAGAACAAGCAATTGAAAAGTATAACCCAACAGTTGTGAAAATTCGTGATGTAAAACTTGACATCATGAAGTCTTACATGCAGGCTGACAATAAAACACGTATCCAATATGCTTCTAAGCAATCTCGTGTTTCCAACTACTGGAAATACTATATCGGTCAAACAGAGCAGCTTAAAAACAACAAAGTTTACGATAAGAAAAAAGCCATTGAAGATCAATTTGCTGCTTGGGTAAATGCAAAGCCCAAGAGAAAAGCGAAGTACGGCTCTACACTTAATCTTTTTGAAGAGGCTTACAAAGCATCTGATGCTTATGTAGAAAGTGATGTATTTGTTATTGAGGCTGGTCTTACTGGAGCAGATTTAACCTTATTTGCTTTCCGCTTTGACCGTTTGATGGGTGCGATTTTTCAAACTCAGGAAAAAATGGAGGCTGATTTAAAAGCGGCTGAAACGGATGAAGAAAAAGAAGAAATTAAGACTAAAGCAGAAGGACGTGTAGAAGCATTAAAAAGTAGAATTTTAGCTACCGCTGAGGAGCATTTCAAAAACTACAACGTAAATCTAGATAAAGAACTTTTCGGAAATCTTTTCCAGATGTATTCTGGCAGTGTTCCAAAGGATCAGCAACCTGCATTTTTCCAGATGGTAGAGAAGAAATTTAAAGGTGATTTTATGGCTTTTGCAGATAAAACCTATGAAAAATCTTTCTTAACCAGTATGGAAGGCGTTACCGCTTTTTTAGAGAAGCCAAAAGCTAAAAAACTAGAAAAGGATTATGCTGCTATTGCGGGTCGTGAGCTATATGAAATGTACATTGCCTCTGGTAGTTCTCATGCTGAAACAGAAGATAAGTTGGAAAAAGCTTACCGTTTGTTTACCGCTGGGGTTCGTGAAATGAATCCGAACAAAAACTATTCTGCTGATGCAAATAGTACGATGAGAATGACTTACGGTACTGTAGGAAGCTACTACCCAAGAGATGGTGTTTTTTACGATTACTATACCACCGCTCAAGGTATTCTTCAAAAAGAGGATCCAAACGATTCTGAATTTAAAATTCAGCCTGCGTTGATTGAAACAATCAAGAAAAATGACTTTGGACAGTATGGTAATGAAGAAGGAGAACTCCCTGTTTGCTTTATCAGTAATAACGACATTACTGGTGGTAATTCTGGTAGTCCGGTAATTAACGCTAAAGGAGAACTTATCGGTTGCGCATTTGATGGAAATTGGGAAGCAATGAGCGGTGATATTTTCTTTGAGCAAAAACTACAGCGTACCATCTCTGTAGACGCCCGCTATATCCTTTTTATCGTAGATAAATATGCAGGTGCTCAAAACATCATTGATGAGCTTACTTTAGCCAAAAGCAATAATGGCCCTGCTGTTGATATGGAAGCTCCAAATGCTGAAAAAGAAACAAAAGGCGCATCTAACTAAAATTGAAAATAGCCTAAGGCTATACTCAGTATACTGTTAATAACGTTTTAAAACCCTGTAGGTGTTATGCCCACAGGGTTTTTACTTTTAAGAATCTGGTTGAAGCTATATATTATGCGCGGGTTTATAGGCACTCTTCTTATCTTTTTCATTCACATTTCCAGTCACGTAGATGGTGTAGCTCCCTCCGGAACAGTAAAGGTACCGGGCCTCAACAATGTATTTCTAGATAAAAATGAGGTGACCAACAAAAATTGGTTGGAGTATATGAACGACCTTAAAAAGGAGAATCCGGAAGAACCAGAAATTTACCAAAGGGCTATGCCTGATATGGGTATTTGGCTTTCTGCCTACAAAGGCGATTTTGAGAACCCAGGGATTTATGCGCACTACCCGGTTGTTGGAGTGAATTTTCCTCAAGTATTGTTTTATTGTAAGTGGCGATCGGAACGTGTTTCTAAAAAGAGAAAAAAAGAAATTGTTTATTCTTTACCCTCTTATGAAGAGTTCTACAAGGCAGCTAGGGATAAACAAAACAGCCCTGCTGCAGATTTGTACAGTACTGATTTTAACCATAGGCGGAGCTTTATTGGTATTTGCGACAATGCCGCTGAAATGACCAATATTGAAGGTTTGGCTATCAATGGCTTCTGGGGAAAAGAATGCCTGGATAGTTTGAGATACTTAAATAACGGAGAACGCTTAGGTTTTCGTTGTAAAGCAAAGTTTATAAAATAAGTTATGTCTCTCTTCCAGTTTTTGGGCCAATCGCTTGAGCTTCTTCCAGAAAAAGTGGTCTTCTGGAGGGAGAAGCAAATTTTACTCATTGCAGATACTCACTTTGGAAAGGTTACCCACTTTAGAAAATCTGGGATTTCCATACCGGATGGCGCTGCGCTCCAGAATCTAAACGATCTAGATGTTTTAATTCAAAAAACAAGACCCAAAAGGGTAATCTTTTTAGGAGACCTTTTTCATTCGGAAATGAATAGTGAGTGGTTGCTTTTTAAGAAACTGCTTCAAAAACATAGTGAAGTTGAGTTTACCTTGGTTCAAGGAAATCACGATATATTCCATGAGTTCACCTACTCTAAAAGTCAATTTGAATTGGTGAATGAAGTTCTGGAAATCGGTCCTTTTGTGTTAAGTCATGAGCCCTTGGAAGAAGATCATGCACTGTATAATCTATGTGGCCACCTACACCCTGGGGTTCGACTGCAAGGAGAGGCCAGACAAGCGCTGAGGCTGCCTTGCTTTTATTTTGGTGAAAAACAAGGTATTCTACCCGCCTTTGGTGAGTTTACCGGTTTGTACATTATAAAGCCTAAGCGAAAAGATCCAGTGTTTGTTGTTGCGGATGGTACTTGACATTAGTGATTCCTACACCACTCAGTCCGTCCGTTTTACTAATTCTGCGAAAGGAACGGTCGCTCTTTTCAAAAATGATTAGTGACTGGTCTGT
>CAZAJG010000012.1:31403-35388 GCA_964485405.1 uncultured Owenweeksia sp.
GTAAACTAATTATCTCTTTGTATCAGACAAAAAAATCCCTCCAATAAAATTGGAGGGATCTTGAACTAGCGGTAGGTATTTTCTCTAAAAATTAATTAACAAGCTAGTTTTATTGTTTGATGATTCTTCTTTGTGTTGTTAAATCACCACTTTCTATTTTCATTAAATAGGTTCCTTTTGCCAGTGCACTGATGTCTATTGTTCCTTCATACTTACCGTTTAGGTTTGCTTCAGAAACACTTAAAATCACTTTTCCACTTAGATCCATTACATAAACCTTAGCATCATCAGAGCCTATTGTACTAAAGCTAACATTCACTTTCGCTGTAGTTGGATTTGGATAAACTTCTAAGCTTCTTCCCAATCTGTTTTCAGCTAAGCTAATACCCGCAATTACCACTTGTTGTGAAATAGAGTCTATTCCACAATCACCTGTAATTACAAGAGTAACCATATACGTTCCATTGGCTGAATAGGTATGGGTTGGATTCATACCTGTTCCGGTATTTCCGTCACCATAATTCCAAGCATAGGAAGTTGCTCCGATTGAGGCTGAGCCATCAAAGTTCATATCCGCATCAACCAAAGTGGTATCTGTTTGACTGAAAGTAAATGCTGCACTTATTGGACCACTTGCTGTTGTGAAACTAAAAGGTCCAACAATATTACTTGTATCACCCATACATAGATCTACTACATAGAATTCATACGCAGTACCAGGTGTTAGATTACCGATAGTTTCTGGGCTATTGGCATTCGACACTGTTATACCTGCTCCAGTTGCTGGGGTGAAGCCTACTGGCCCATATTCAACCACCGAAGCAATTGTACTAGAAGAGCTTGTCCAAATTAAATCCGCACCAACACAACTGACATTGGCTGTATCTAAACCAATTGGATCTGGGCAACTAGCGCCTAAAGCATCGGCTACTTCAACATTTTCAAGTGCTATATCCGATTCAAAACCACCACCACTAGTAGCAATAAACCTAAATTGAACGGAAGAAGCAATATACGTAGTAACGTCAATAGAATCTGTTAACCAAGGGTCAGTTTCTGCTAATTGTTGTTGACCGGAAATCGTATTTAAAGTCATCCAACCATTACCCGTATCTATTTGAGCAATCAGATCACCCATACTCCCTCCAAACATATGGTACTGGTATTTAAAGAATGGGCTTGTGGTTCCAGAAAGATCAAATACTGGCGTGTTTAGCCAAGCCGTATCACCAACTAAAGAGCCAGAGGCCTCATAAAACACATAACCTGTATTATTAATACCTGCAGATGGTCCGGTTCCACCAGAACCTGTTGCTCCAGTTCTTGCACCTAAGAAATTAGCACCTATAGTATTGTCCGTTCTAAACCAACAGCTATTAATGGCATCACCTGCATTGTTGAACCCCGTTCCAGAAACAAACCCATTGGCATCAAAATCCTCCAAGTAGGGTGGTAAGAAAGTGGCGCATAGAGTAGAAACGGTTATTGGTCCTATCCAAAAACTCACATCTCCCAGTCCGCAACTATCTTGTACATAGATGTCGTATGTAGTAGAAGGGGTTATACCGGTTGAAATGGTGGTTGTAGTTGTAGTTGTACTAATCAAGGTTCCAGAACCTGGACTAAAACCATTTAAGCCATATTCAATATTATAGTTTGCGCCTACACCTCCGGCTGTCCAACTAATATCAAAAGAGTTTAGTGTTATGTTACTTGCCGCTAAATTGCTTGGTGCTGGGCAAGAAGCTGGCGTACAGAAAGTAAACGGGCCTGCCCATATACCGTTTCCTATGCCAGGGCAAGTATCCTGAACGTAATAATCGTAACAGGTTGAAGGTTGTAGGCCTGTTAAAACATAAGGCTTAGCGGTAACATTTTGAATTGTATCTCCAGTACCTGTGCCTTGAACAAACCCAGTTGGGCCCCATTCAATGTTCCAATTACTTCCATTTGATGTCCAATCTAAACCTACGGAAGTAGGTAAAGCAAAAGTGGTATCTAAATTTGAAGCAAAACCACAGAGTGCTTCGGTAACACTGAAGTTATCAACTGCCCAATACCAAGCCCAAACATCTGCATCATCGTAAACAAAACGAACCTGGAAGTTGGCATTTGCATAAGCGGTTGCATCAATTAATCTATGATCTGGTGCACCAAATGCACCAAAGTCTTGTTGCATTTTTAAAACAGTTACCCAGTTAGTACCGTCAAACACTTGTACTTCTGCTGAATCTGCTCCAATATGGTTGTAAAACTGATCCCACTCCACTACTAAACTACTTGTAGAAGGTAAAGAACCTGCATCAATAGGTGGGCTATTTAGCATCTCAATCATGTGTTGACCATTCCCAAACTCATCACTATCTACAATAGCGTAGCCAGTTCCATCTAAGTCGCCATTGGTGGTTGTACCTCCTGCTGCCGACCATACCCATGTGTCTGTACCGTTACCTCCGTCAATAGCAACCATACAGCCTAAATCCGTATTAAAGTCTTCAAGAAATGGTAAAGACTGAACAACGCAAGCCGTTCGTACACTTAATGGTCCAATCCAAATACTGGTTCCGTTTGCACCACAATCCGATTGTATGTATATATCATAGTCGGTTGCTGGAGAAAGACCATTAACTGTATCTGTAGTAACATTCGTGTTAAAAGTAGTTCCTGTACCCGGGGTATAACCAGGAACACCATATTCAACATTCCAAGAAGTTCCACCACCAGGCGCCCAATC
Organism: uncultured Owenweeksia sp.; assembly: GCA_964485405.1. Taxonomy (GTDB): domain Bacteria; phylum Bacteroidota; class Bacteroidia; order Flavobacteriales; family Schleiferiaceae; genus CAKZNE01. The sequence continues at coordinate 34,138 of CAZAJG010000012.1, forward strand.
CACAACCACATAGTTGCTAGAAGCAATTACTAGGCTTAAACTATCTGGCTCCAAACAAGGTGGTAATGCTTCTATTAGCACATCATCTAGCCTTAACTCACCTGAATTAAACCCTTGTGGTAAGCCAATAGCAAACGCTATATAAACATCTCCTGTATAAGCGCTTAAGTTAGCTTGAGTTTGAGTATACGTACTCCCAGAAATAGTAGTCTGGGGAACCAGAGTATCCGTAAAGTTTTGTACGCTATCATTTGTAGTGGAAAGTAAAACTGTAAGCTCAACATCATCAAAATTGGATAGTGTGCGTACGTAGTAACTTATTCTTTCACTTCCGGTTAAAGTCACTCTTGGAGCAATCAACCAATCATTGGATGCACCAAAGAAGGGAGAGTTTACTGCGGCACTATTCGATCCTGAATTGGCATTTTGAGAAAGCGTATCCAATACCCACATTTGTCCATCTCCATCTTGATCTATTACCGTCCAACAGTTTAAACCGTTTACGTCAAAATCTTCTGACCAGGGTAAAGCCGTAACTGGTAAACAGTCCGTACAAAAAGTGTAAGGACCTACCCAAACACTGTTTCCATTACCTGAAGACAAGCAGTTGGAACGTATATAAAAATCATAACATGTGTTAGACATTAAACCTGGAATTGTAGTGGTATCATCTCCAAAACCACCTCCGGTACCTGTACCTTGTCCAAATCCAACAGGGCCCCACTCTACATCAAAAGAGTCAACGTTACTAATCCAACTCAGGGTTATGCTAGAGTCTGTCGCAGCAATTAAAGTTGGGCTTAAGGGTTCTTGACAAGCGGGAACAGCTTCCACCAAAAAATCATCAATAAACGCATCAGGGCCAAAACCTGAATTGGCTATAAACTGAAAACTAACGTCTTTTCCAGTGTAGGTAGCCGAATCTAAAAGAAATATTTCCTCCACAAAACTTCCTGGGGAAGTGTTACCGGCACCGTCATTTGAGTTAAAGGTTGAACCCGCATTTAACCAAAGGGTGTCCCAAGTACTAGATCCAGATACTTGTGCTCTTAGGATCATCCCATCTAAAGGATAAGTTGCATTGTACAAGTGAGACCATTTGAATTTAAGTCTGGCGTTTTGAGAAACGGTAATCAATGGGCTAGTCATAAAGGCATTGTTGCCAGAAGACCAGCTCCAATAGTTCGCTCGTGCATAGCCTCCACCATCAGAAAACTGCTGAGTTCCACCGGATAAATCCCAGCAATTAAG
>CAZAJG010000012.1:35398-94995 GCA_964485405.1 uncultured Owenweeksia sp.
CGCTGTAAACTTCTGAGTAAGGAATAACCACAGCAACACAAGGTGTGTTAAAACCAATCTGAACCCAGCTAGAGGTATCATTTGGTCCACATATAGCTCTTACATAAATATCATATCCTGTATTGGCCTGTAAGCCCGTAAGGTTGGCAAAAGTATCTGTTGTAAGCACTAACGTACCCGTTCCTTGAGGAAAACCAGTTGTATCATATTCATATTGATACTGAGTTGCGTTTCCAGACCAGTTAACATTTGCTGTAGTTGCTGTAACCGCTGTAGATAGGATAACAGGGGAAAGACAACTTAGAGATGCGCCTACATAAGTAACAGATCCTAAAATAGTGGCATCATGAGTACCTGCACTATCCTTTACAACAGTAGTCGTCAGATTATCATCCATTTTGTAGTATGCCACTAAATCGGAGTAGTTTGGATGTGCAGAGGTTACGCCATTCATCCAAGCGGAAAGAGTTGAAGCAGAAAGAGCTTTATCCCAAATTCTTACTTCGTCAATTAAACCGTCAAAGTAGCGATCGTTGAACCAATCTAAACGACCAATTTCTAGAGGCCTAGTGTTGGTGCCGATTGTTCCTGAGGTTGCATTAGAGCCTACCTGTACCCCATTTATAAATACGCGTAATGTAGTTCCATCAAAGGTTCCGGCTACGTGATACCAAACTCCAGTTTGCATCGGTCCCCCGGTAGAAGTAGCATCTACCCATACACCTCCCATTCCGAGGTTGATTTGTAGATTTCCATTATCACCGCATCGAATGGTGTAACCCGTTACATCACTTTCTGGTTTACCTACAATGGTACCTTGCCAAATTTGGGTTCTCCAGCTGTTTGCATTAATCCATGCTTCCATGGTAACTTCAGTTGAAATATCCAATGCGGGATCATCAGGAATAACGACTGCATCGCTAGATGATCCGGGGAAATCCAACACATAATTCTGTCCATAGCTTTGCCATGACCCCAATAAAAAGGCAATAGCAAATAGCCAAAGACTCACTGTCTTCTTCATAGTTGTTGTGAGTTAGTTAAAGATTTTGATAGTTAATAAGACTACTAATGTATCATTTTAGATGTGAAAAACTAAAACGTTTTAGGAAAAGAATTAATTTTAGCTTAACACGGTCTACAAAAAGTCTTTTATTATTTTCTTTGCCTGCTGTATGTAGCCACCTTGAAACAGGTTAACATGAACGAGTATAGGATACAGATTATGAATGTGTAAACGATTTTTCCAGTTTATTTCCAGCGGATACTCTTCATGATAGTCCTCAAACACTTTATCTGAAAAGCCTCCAAATAAATGCATCATACCAATATCCATTTCTCGATGAGAAAACGAAGGGGCTGGATCATAGATTACAGAAGCTCCATTTTGATCAAACATATAATTCCCGCTCCAAAGATCTCCGTGAATTAGGCTTGGTTTCTCAACCGGAATAATATTGGGTAATTCTCGGTAAAGTTTATTTAAGTTCTTCGCATCCGCGGAATCAAACCACCTCGCATCAAAGCCACTTTTAAATTGTGGTTCAAGTCGTTTTGTTACAAAAAACTCTATCCAATCCCTATTCTGATTATTGAATTGAGGTAATAGGCCGATGTAATTGTTTTCCGCCCATCCAAAAAAATCTGAACTTTGATGATGCATTTTGGCTAGAAGGTGTCCGAAAGATTTTTCTTGGCTGTTTTCGGTTCCTCTTTCGATCCACTCCAACGCTAAAAAAGAGTAGCTATCCGTTTTTCCATAACCTAAAACTTTTGGAACCCTAAATAGGGTGTTCTCGTTGAGATGATTCAAGCCAGAGGTCTCTTTTTTGAAGAAATCCTCTTTATCTACATCGTTAACTTTTAAAAAAATTGTACCGATATTGGTTTCAACACGAAAAGCTTCGTTGATATCCCCACCACTTACTTTTTGCAGGGATTGTATCTCGCTTACGTTCTTTAGATGACTAGGAAGAGAGTTGAATATACTTTCCTGAAGGTTTGCTTTCATCTATGTTCTCCATCAGATTTTGCCATTTTTTAATGCCCTCTTTCAGAACATCCGCTTTTACAGGCTTGGTTAAGAAGTCATTCATGCCCGCTTCAAAACAACGTTTTTTATCCGAAATGGTAGCATTGGCAGTTACCGCAATAATAATGGGGCGTACTTTTAGATCTTGAATAATTTTTTTGGTCGATTCTATACCATCCATTTCTGGCATTTGGATATCCATCAAAATTAGGTGGTAATTGTTTTCTTTGGCCATCTCCCATGCTTCTCTTCCGTTTTCAGCCATATCTGCTTCAATGCCCATTGTTTTAAGAATCATCTGCATAAGCTTCTGATTCACTGGATTATCTTCAGCATAAAGTACTCTTAAGCCTTTGTCTATCTCTTTAAGGGTAGATTCTTCTTTTTTCGATTGACCAGCTTCTATAGCTAGATTTACATGGAATGCTACTTTAGTTCCAACACCAAGTTCACTATCCAGCTCTATTCGACCGCCCATTTTTTCAACGATCTGCTTTACAATCGTTAAACCTATTCCCAAACCACCGTATCTTCTTGAATTACCAGAGTCTTCCTGAGAAAAAGCGGAAAACACTTTACCCATAGTAGATCGATTCATTCCTATACCTGTATCTTTTACCTCAAAAGAAATACATAGGTGTTTCTCTTTTTTCTCCTTGAGATGGGCCTTAAATTCCACTTGTCCTTTTGAAGTAAACTTAAACGCATTGTTGAGCAAATGAACCATTATTTGTTTCAACCGGACTGCATCTCCCATTATTTCCTGAGGGATGGCCGGATCAATATAACTCACATATTTCACCTCATTTTTTTGGTTCAATGAAGCAAGTTCGTACGAACCATTCATACACTCCTTTATGCTTAGAGCTTTATGATCGAGTACCACACTATTGTTATCGGCCTCGGTAATGCTTAAAATATCTTTAATGATAGATAGAAGCGATTCGCCACTATTCTTAATGGTATCAATTTTTTCTTTTTGCTCGGGTGTGAGTTTTGAAAGTTGAAGAAGATCTGCCATCCCTAAAATAGCACTCATTGGGGTGCGTAGTTCGTGACTCATGGTGTTCAAGAACTGATCTTTTGATCGAGCAGCCGCTCTAGCTGCTAAATTTCGTTCTCTAAAACCTCTACCAAAACGAATGGTCATTGCTATAGATTGGCTAAAAATAAAACCGACATAACCCAAGGTAGAAATCAGTTCATTTTCTTTCCAAATATTGAAATGCGTAAGAATCTTTTGTCCTGCTACAACACCCAACATTAAACCTCCTATTAAAGTAACCCATGATGTTTTATGTTTGAGGTTGATCTTTCGCACATAACTCAACCCCACTACAAGCATGGTTATTCCCAAAAAGGCCAAATAAAGATCTATAAAAGAAGTAAAAGTTTCTGTAGGAAGCACCAAACTTAACAGCGCAAGAATAACACTGATGCCTGCTAAAATATGAAAGGCGATAAGCTTAACTTTTGGCTCAATCAGGTTTCTGATGAAATAAGTATAAAACACTACACTTAGATATAACGAAATGTATTCGAGCCTTAAAGTTACCGTCCAAGGAATATTTCGATTTACCGCATGGATAACATACTCTTCTGTGCCTAAAACCCGATAACTGTAACTACAGCAAAACAAAAAGAGAAAAAGACCTGTATAATCTGCTGGATTGAACCAATAAAAACCAAACGCCAGGCCTCCTGCGATAAGCAAACAACCGGCAAGAAACAGGATGCTACTTATTTTAAAATTACGTGAATAATTGATGGAATCGCTGGTTCCTAAAACAATTGGATTCACAGCTCCGCCTTTATGGTGGCGAAAATTACTCATGTGAACCACCAACGTATTTAAACCTGGTTTTAGGTTTACTACTTTAGACGCGGGCCTCCAATAAGGTTTACTGTTTTCTCTTGAAGTGCCTACCACCCCATTACCCTCAAAACCCTCGTTATTTACATATAAATCAAAAGCAGAATATACCTCTGGAAGGTAGAGCGAGAGGGAAGGTATTTCTTCATCAACAAATAGCTTTAACCGAAGCGTAGCAAAGCCAAATTGATGGGTTTTATCCTTCATCTCCGGAAGGTCTCCCCATCTAGTAAGATAATCAATGTAATCCGGCTTAAGTTCGTGTTCCTTAGCCTCTAAACTTTGCGAACTGTAGAGTTTATTCCAATAAAACTCCCATTCCCCCGTTAGTGGTAGAGTTTCCTGTTCGGTAAAGTTAAACCCTCTTAAATCGAGTATCCCCTTTTCAGCCTCTGGTTGTCCATAGGCTAGGAATAAAAAACAGGAAAGAAAAACGGTATTTAATAATTTCCCCTTCAAAACGTGCTTCAACCTTTACCAGTTAGCAAAAATCATCCCACGAATTCAATGTGCTAAAAGTCAGTTTTTTATGACAAAAAACTGATTTCAACATTCTCTGATTTGGAAGGTTTCCATTGATTATGGGAAACAAAAAGCCTTACAAAACCTATTGCTAAAGCCTTGATTAATAAGCGATTTCCAAAGCAGATGTATCGGTTAAAGATTTCATAAATGCAATCAAAGCTGCTTTTTCTTCCTCTTTCAGGTTTAAAGAATCAGGAGGCAACGTTTGATTCGGCACATCCAACCCCATTCCTACTCCTCCTCCATGATTGTAAAAGTCAACTACATCTTCTAAAGAGGTATATGCTCCATTGTGAAAATAGGGGCCTGTTAACTCGGCATTTCTGACAGTTGGCGTTTTGAACGAATGCCCATAAATCCACACCTGTTCTTTGGGCAAGTTATTCTTGCTTCTTCCTAAATCTTCGTCCAACACAGCTGGTTCTTCATCCTTATCTCTTGGCACACCAAGCACTTCAGACTCGCTCTCTCCAAATAAAGGAGGCACTAAACCCGCAAAAGAAGGTGCAAAATGACACGTACCGCAAGCCGCCTTGCCCATAAAAAGGTTAAAACCTTTTCTCACTTTAGGTTCAATATGCTGTTTTTCTCCTCTTACATATTTGTCAAAAGGACTATTAAAAGACTTTAAAGTAATGAGATAGGAAGCTAGAGCTGAGGAAAACGAATTTTTATCTGCTACTTCCTCCTTTGCTCCAAAAACGGTCTGAAATTGCTTTTTGTATTCAGGGTCATTGTTTAAAAATGCAAAGAGATCCTTGTAGCTCGTATTGAATTCTTTGTGACTGATGATCACATGCTCAATCTGGTCTTCAAAGTGGAACGCTCTTAAGTCCGTAAAAAAGCGTTTGGAATAACTGGCATTCCATAAGGTTGGCGAATTTCGCTTTAAGCTACTCTTGCCGTCAAAAGATTGATGTGTTTTAACCCCATCCGAAAATCCGAGTTGAGGGTTGTGACAACTGGAACAGCTAAACGTTTGGTTTTTGCTCAGGCGCTTATCGTAAAACAACCTTTTCCCTAACTCTTGAAGAGGTTTGCTATCCACTTCTTCGTTCAATTTTGAGTAATAGTATGGGTTTAAAAAATCAGCATCAAAAATATTGGCAACGGAATAGTCTATCGGGCTTTTTAAAGAACTTACTTCATGAGGCATTTCAATGTAAGTAGTCTTTTGCAATTCTAAAATCTGAGCATATAATGGATTGATAAATTCTTTGAGAAAGTAAAGTCGATCGAAAGTGTCAAAATCTGGGTTTTCCTGTAGGTAAGTGTCTACTCGATTAAAACTTGATGAAAGCACGCGCTGCACATCAGAACCCTCTTTTCTTACATAATCAAAGTAAGGCTCTAGAGCAACTTTCAAGCTTTTCAGAGACTGCCTGGCCTCTTCCAGCCCATTTAAAGAACCCGGGGTATCAAAGCCCGTAACCCCTAAGGTGAATATTCTAATTATTTCCAACCTGGCAGCCGTAAAAACTTCCGTATCCTTTATCGGTCGGTTTTTAAAATCTAGATATATGTTTTTATAATCTTGTTTCAACTTACGCGCCAGCTCTACAACCTTTCCTTTTTCTTTATACAAATCATCTGTTTGAATCAACTCATCTAACCTTTGCAGTCCTTTTGGTTCCTCCACCTCAGCTCTGGAGGTGTATGGATTTAAGTGGTATAATGGTGCTCCATTGATATTCCCTTTTATGTATTGAGGGTAATAATACTCCAGTAAAAATTGATTCCTTTTATAAAGCAAACGCGTTTTTCTCAATGCCTCTCTGAGTTGCAAGGCAGAAGAATTTTTTTGATTAAAAGCTTTAGCGGTTTGTTCTAAAACATCAATCTGGTCTTTTAATGCCTTAGCATGCGCAATGCTTACGGCTCTAAGTTTTTCGATTGGTTTCTCCTCTTCGGTAAAAGCGAGTTGGAAGAATAAGGGGAAAATGATAGCAAACAACACAACAAAGATTGTTCTCGATCTTTTCATAATAAAGGAATTTGAGTATTAAAATCCACCTCCTTAAAAGGGGTGTAAAACGAAAAACCCGACCTCAATAAATGAGGTCAGGTTAAAAAAACGATGCTTTTAAATCTTATTGAACGATGAACTTAAGTGCATCGCCAGCGGCATTTTGAATATAGTATGTTCCCGCTGCTAAGTCCGAAACGGTAATGTGCTCTACTTCACGGTATACTCTAATTCTTTGTCCGTTATTGTTGTAGATGGCTACGTCTGTTTTTTCGCTAAAGTTTAACTGACGGGTGGTTGGATTTGGGTAAATGCTAAAACCACTGGTTAAAGTTTGTTCATCTACACCAATATCGTTTTTATCGAATCCAGTAATGGCAACCGTTAAAGAGTTGTTATATGGAAACGGGTTTGAAGAACTTGGATGTTGAGAGTTTACTAAAATCGTTTTCCCATCGGGTGTAGCAATCGCTCCAGTAATCTCCGCTCCTAGAGGCACAATAGCCAATCTTACCAAATCATTAATAGATGGGTTTGAGATGCTCATATCCAATAAGAACATTTCACAAGTACGGTTGCTCACACCGGCAGGAACACTACCAAAGTCCGTTTGGTTCAAATCCTCACAAATAATAAGGTAATCTTGACCCGCTAAAGTAGCAGCACTTAAACCATCAGGGTTAGAAAGGTGTATAGCTGGATAGTTCGCTCTATCTGGGCTAGTTGCAAAATCAGGGCCTCCTTCTAATAGCACACTCACACTTTCTGTAGCTGGATCAAATTCTATAATACGACCATAATAATCGGCATAGTCTGAGCTATCTGGATGAGTTCCTTGTGCAGCAGCACGTGCCAGGTGATGCGGTGCGTAAACAGCTCCATCTGCAGCTTCTCCTCTCCAACGGCTTCCTGGGTTTGCTCTACCCGTTTCAGTCATGTATACTTTACCGTTTTGGTTCGTTACCCACTCTAAACGATTATACATGGTTGCTCCTGCCTGAACAGCTTGGTCAGCATATCCCAACATATTATCAAGATTTGTATTATCAATCTCAATCCACTTATTAGCATCATCATGCTTATATACATAGGTTTTTCCAGAGGTGAAATCTCCTGCCGTAGTGGCCACAAACTTAGAAATGAAACCAGGAGTAGCATCTACACCTAAGTAAACCGTTTTGTTATCGGCCATTAAAGTTCCTCCTTCAAAAGCTTGACGACCCCAGTTGTATTGCTTACGGATTGCCTTTGCTTCTTTAGGATCAATTTCTACCATGTAGTTGAAATTCTGATACTTTTTAATGGTATCTCCATTAAATCCTGGAAAACCAGCAGTAGCAGATTGGCCATTTAAAGTACCGGTACCAATTACAAAGTCAGATGTATCTCTGTCAGCAATAGTAGTATTGTCTCCTCTCCACCATTCTTCAGCGGTCCAGATTCTTCCATTAAAACCACTTATTCCACCGCAGTTCATACCGGTTTCACCAGTAGTATGCACAAAATCAACGGCAAAAAATTCTCCACTTCTACCATCGGTTAAGGTTTGATTAACGATCTGAAGTGTATCGGTATTGGCATCCCTTTTTACTTTAAAAACCGTCATTCCACCACCGTCTCCGATGCTATCATTTTGAACGATCATTTCATGGTTCACAGATACCCAACCTAAATCTCCACTTCCGGAATTATCTGGAGTAAAACCTATAAAGTCATGCCATTGCTTAGCTAGTGCTTCGCCTGGAGCATTGCCATATGTAGCTGGGGTTTGTACTTTATGGTAACCACCAATAAATAACACTTGAGTGGTTAAGGGGGATTCTGGTAAAGTCATAGTGTTAGACACGTAGTTCGTATCTATAGAAGGATCAAATGCAATCTGCGCTTGAGCATGGATAGCCCCAAGCACAACTGCTGAGCTTAGTAAAAGTTTTTTCATTGTGATATTGATGTATTGGATTAATGCGAAGCAAAAATCCGCTCACGATGTTAAGCCCCCCTTAAAGACCATTTAAGGATAGTTTGTCTTTAACTTAAATCCTTTAACTCCAGATTAAGCCAAGCAGCACTGAGTTTATATCAATAGAAGAAGAAGTGATGTTGAACTGCTCTAATTCAACACGATAGAGGAACTAACTTTTGCTTAACACAAAAACTTAACAAAATGATAAAGAAGTAAAATCCTTACAAATTTTGAGGATCTAAAAGCGATATCCAATGGCAAAAGCTGCTTTCCAATGAAAACCAAAATCATCATAACCTCGAAAATCATAAACCACAGATGAAGGGTCACTAGCCGATTCATTTTCCCCTTTGAGCTTAGAAAGACGGATACCCGCTGCTATGGAATTTTGGATGTATAATCCCTTGTATAGATTTACGGAGAATCCATACCCTAAAGTTTGGGCTGAGAAAAATTCAACAGACTCAAAAGAGTAATTCTGGTATTGCTGTGACTTTAGATTAAACTGGGTAGCGGACCACGAGTTCTCAAAGGATTGATAAGTCCCTTCGTATTTAAAGAAAAAGTTTAGGAAAGAAACATGGGAGCCACATTCATATATATAAGAAGTGGAGATTCCGGTAAATTCAAACCCTCTAATATTATCCCTTGCCTCGGTTGTATAAATCTGAAATATAGGTGCTACTCGAATCCGGTGGCCTTGCTTGGCCATACTAAAGCCAAATTGTTTCTCTTGTCTAAAAAAGCTCTCTACTTTGTTGTATTCCGTTTGAGCATCTACCGAATAATTGAACCCTTGAGCTTGTAAGCTAAGAGTCAACACACTTAAACCTAAAATAATAGTCCACCTCATGCTCCGTACTTTTATTTAAACAACTCCGTCATTATATCGCCCCTACTTCCTTTAAACCGAAAGCCTAATAAATGAGCTACGGTTGGAGCAATATCTATCAATTCCCGTTCATTATTTATGGTAATACCAGCCTTAAAATCTGGACCGTATCCGTAAAAATTAATGTGGGTACACCCTAAACAATTATCTCCATGATCAACAAAACCGTTTCGAATACCGTCTAGATGTCTACCATGGTCGTTGGTCATAATCAGGGTTGTTTTCCCACTGTAGTGTGGATCATTATCAATAAAAATTTTGAGCTCCGCTAGTAAACTATCCGTTTCCTCTATTGCATCCAAATAACCTGACCAGTTATTGGCGTGTCCATTGATATCTGGCCCTTTCAAGTTCATGAATACTAGGTTTGGGCGCTCCGTTTTTAATGCGTTAATCAGTTCGAGGTAGGTAATCCAATCGTCTCTATCGGTAGCATCCATATTGGGCACAAAAGAATTTCTCCATTCCAAGTTCGTACTATTACCAAGTACATCTAATTTTTTCTTAGAACTAAAGATTTGAGCATGGTCTGGAGCTAATTTGGTCTCATCCAACCAAAGTTGCAACAAGGATGGATTGGATGGAAATTGATTTCCCGAGTTTTCGATATCCTCATAAGTACCGGTTAAAATGGCAGTGTGTCCTGGTACGGTTCGCGTAACACCAAGGTTATGGAAATTCTCATTGATAACCCCATCCGGTGCGAGCTCGTTTTTTAACCTTGGAACATATTCTTTTTGAGGATCTCCCCATGTTTCGGAATATCGTGGACCATCAATAACCACAATAATTACATTCTCCGTTATATAATTCGTTTCTAACGGAACCGTACTTACCGTTTCATCCTTAGAACACGTCCAACATAACAATGCAACACAGAATAAAAGGGGCCAAATTTTAATATTTCTCTTCATAGCAGAACACCTAATTCGCTTAAAACTACAATCAACAAACCCGAGAGCTAAATGCAGTAAACACCGATTCAGTTGATTAAATTCTTGTAAAGTGGTGAGGGAGTGGTAAATATAACGACTTTAACTCACTTTTGTTATTCTTCGCGAAAGGGCAGTATAACCTGTTAAAAAACAACGTTTTAAATATTTAATATTAATTTAATCTAAATAAGCTTTACTAATAAAGACTCATAAATTAGCTTTGTCGACTCTAATTATTTTTATTCAGTCTAAATAGCAATACTATGAAAACAACCTTTCTATCTCTCCTTTCTTTCATAAGCCTAATCGCCATGGCACAAACCAGTCAAAAATCCGAAGAAAAGGATTTTATCAAACAAATGTGTGGCTGTTACAAAGTAGACTTCGAGTATGCCGAAACTTTCTCAGGTGTTGAAGACTACGAATATCAAGACAGATACTCTGCTCATGGTTTGGAGTGGATTTTTGCGGACGAAGAAGAGGCTGATAAAATTGTGATACAACACCTTCTCGTTATAAACGATACCACAATTATTAAACATTGGCGACAAGATTGGTTGTACGAGAATACAGACCTACTCACCTATCAGCAAAAATTAGAATGGAAAAGAGAAACCCTATCTAGAGATAAAGCTACTGGAACCTGGACTCAAAAAGTTTATCAAGTTGACGATAGTCCTCGCTATCAAGGCAATGCGCATTGGGTTCATGTGGATGGCAAAACCTATTGGGAATCCCAAACCTATGCTCCTTTACCGAGACGTGAATACACCAAAAGGTCAGATTACAATGTAATGCTCCGCACCAACAAACATAAAATGACAAACACCGGTCATGTACACGAATTGGATAACGCCAAGGTAATTCGGTCCTCAGAAGGTGAAGAAGTATTGGTTTGGGAAAAGGGAATGAACACCTATACTAAAGTGGATGATAACAAATGTGATCCTGCAAAAAATTGGTGGAAAAACAATCAGGCTTACTGGCGTCATGTAAGGATTGTTTGGGACGAAGTTCTTTCTGATCAAGACTATGTAAACATTAGTAAAAAGGTAGATGGGAAGACGCTATGGAAAGAGCTATTTGCTTTAGGTGATACGTATGCAGGACAAGAAGATATTAAAGAAAAAAAAGTGCAAAAGAAAATTAAGAAGATTATCAAAGATTTTCTCACCGACCAGCAAACTGAATTTGCTAGCAACACTAAAACATCAGCAAAATATTAATAATCCCTTTTTTAAATAAAAACCATGAAGAACATATACTTATTTGCCTCCTTAATGATTGCTCTTAGCACTCAGACTTGGGCACAAACCTTTGACACGATTGGTATGACCAATTGGTCTCCATTAGTAAACTCCTACACCGAGTGGGAAATAGGAGCTTTTGACTCTTATCGCGATCCTGCAAACCCAGCTGATTTTGGTTGGGGAAACTATGACCAGAGCACCCATATCATTATGGGTGATTCTATTTACATTATTAAAACTGTAAATGATAACTACAAAGCGGTTTCTATCGATCAACTTGCCTCAGGTGTTTTTACTGTAAGTCATAGCAATCTAGATGGCACGGGGAAAGTGACTCGAACTCTAGATCGCTCTCCATATTCTAGCAAAAACTTCTTTCAGTATTCGCTAGACGATGACTTGGCAAAGGATTTGGAACCAGCTAGCCCAGATTGGGACATCGTTTTTACGAAATATTTCATCAGTTTCGGTCCTGGCTTTTGGTATCCTGTAACCGGTTTACTTACCAACAGAGGGGTGCAAACATCCAAAGTATCTTTCTCTTCTGGAGGTTCCGCAAGCCTTTCTGATACTTTAAATTTTCCTTTTTCAAGTGACATCTCAAGTGTAGGTTACGATTGGAAAAGCGCTGGGCCTAGTGGAATTGTAATCCACGATACGTTAACTTATTTTGTAAAAGACCAGAATGGCAACATCAATGAATTGGTTTTTACGGATTATAGCGGATCAGGTTTAGGGAACATTTACTTTACTGTAAATGGAAACTCCGATTCTATTACAATGAATCCAGGGAATGTAGATCAGGTGTACTATTCTTTAGAAAATAAAATGGAGATAAGCACCAATCAAGACCACGACTGGGATATCGCTTTGTTTGCTCAATCTAGCTTTTCTTCTATCCCAGTTAGAATCAACGAACTTGGTGGAAGTGAACTTTATGTTTATCCAAATAAAGATATTAATCACTGGAATAGTATTGGTTTGAGCGAAGAGTATACTACCAACTTGGTTTCGGTTTATCCAAATCCAGCTTCGGATCAAATCAACTTAGCGTTACAGACAGATATTAATGAGGACTTAAACTATACGATCACTGACCAAAGTGGTAGAACAGTAGCTTCTGGTTCCATTTATATCAATCAGGGACTTTCTGAATATCCTATTTCAGTATCTCAGCTGAGTAAGGGTGTTTATATGATTTATGTAGACGGATCAGCACTTAAAAGTTTCCAAAAAATCATTATTGATTAAATAAAAACTGGACCTCAGAGCGTTAATTTGCTCTGAGGTTTTTCTTTTACCTTGAAGAATATATCCTATTTCATATTCACTTTTTTCATTTCGGCTATATCTTCTTCTTTAGCGCAACCTTTATCGGTGCGCTTGTTGGATGATACAAACGATGAACCCATAGAGAGAGCACTAGTTGTACTTTATGGTAATGACGATACGCTTACTGCCGTAAGTGGGAAAGATGGTATCGCATACTTTTCTAAAGTTGCGCCAGGTAGTCTAAGAGTTTCCCACTTATCCTATCACTCTACCTCTCGGCAAGTCTCTACTTCTACTCAGATGCTTGTTTTACGGATGCAGCAAAATCAGGAAGATTTAGACGAAGTAGTAGTGACAGGCTTAATTGCCCCTACCTCTCAAAAAAAAGCCATAAAACCTATCCGAGTTATTTCCAGTCAAAGAATTCAAAATCAAGCGGCTGTAAACCTTAAAGACCTTCTTTCAAACGAATTAAATTTTCGTATCAGTGAAGATCCAATATTGGGCAGTCAACTTAATCTTCAAGGTTTAAGTGGACAAAAAATTAAAATTTTAGTAGATGGCGTGCCTGTTATCGGTCGTCTGGATGGGAACATTGATATCAGTCAGATAAACTTGAATAACATTGAACGTGTAGAAGTAGTGGAAGGCCCTATGGCTGTAGAGTTTGGGAGTGATGCTATTGCAGGAACCATAAACCTTATAACCAAAAAGAAATTCACGCAGAGCTTTAATACTTCATTAAACTCTTATTACGAGAGCGTGGGTCGCTACAACGCGGATGCAAACATTCGCTTCAACCTTTTTAATACTCAAACCTCTTTGAGCTTCGGCCGCAACTTTTTTGATGGATTTTCTCCCAACCCCTCTCTTCGAAGCTCTAGCTGGAATCCGAAAGAACAGTATTTCACCACCTTAAATCTCCAAAAGAGATTTGGAAAAGTACTGTTGCGATGGAATAGTGATTATTTCAATGAACAGGTAATTAACTTAGGAGACGTCAATTACAACAGCCCATTTCGTACCGAAGCTCCAGATAGCGGTATTATAGTTTACCCAGCAGCTTTAGATGATTATTATCGTACCACTCGGTTTAACAATTCCATTTATTCCGATTACTACTATAATACCAACACCAAGATCAAAGCTTACATCGCCTACAATTTTTACCAAAGAAGAAAAAACAGCTTACTTAAAAATCTGGGCACCGGAGAGGAGTCTTTTTTAGAAGACCCTAGCACACAAGACACCACACGATTTGATTTAGTAAACTCACGAATCATTTTTAGTGATGTAATCCAACCTAAAAAACTAAGCTATCAAATAGGAACGGAGTTTACTTTTGAAAGCTCTGAAGGGAAACGTATTGAAAACAGCTATCAAGATGTTACCGACTTTGCTGTCTTTACCTCTTTTGATTATCAACTCTCAAACCGAATCAGCCTAAAACCCGGTTTACGTTATGCGTATAACAATCGCTTTAACACTCCATTAATCGGATCGCTTGCAGCCCGTTACCAACCTCTCGAAAAAATTATTCTACGCGCTTCCTATGGCAAAGGCTTTAGAGCTCCAACCCTAAAAGAACTCTATTTCGACTTTGTGGATGAAAACCATAACGTTTTGGGAAATACCGATTTAAAAGCAGAGAATTCGGATCAATATCAATTTAGTGCTCAATTTACTCATCCGTTCAATAAAGAATCTTCTTTGGAAATAAACTCCAGTTATTATTACAACAACATCTACGATGAAATCCGATTGGTATCTGTAGTTGACCCTTCAGATTCTGACCCTAGAGGAGAATTTAGAAACATCAATATTGGTCGTACCCAAACCCAAGGCATCAATCTGAATTCGGTGGTAAGAGTACAATCTTTAACTCTTAATACCGGATACACCTATGCAGGAGAATTAAACAGTGTTGCTATAAGCAATACCATTTCCGGTTTTAACTTTTTCTCACAAGCTCGATTTAATGTTTCTTATCAGCACCAACCCTGGGGACTTACAGCTTCCTTTTTCACTTTATTTACAGGAAAAAGGAACCAACTGGTAGAAGTTGGATCTGAGCTTATAACCACCACTTTTGATGCCTTTAGTATGAGCGACATAAGCTTGGTAAAATCTCTCTGGCAAAAAAAAATAACCTTGAGTACAGGGGTTAAAAATGTATTAGACATACAAAACATAGGCACATCCAACTTTGCTGGTGGAGGTATTCATAGCAGTGGCAATGGCAGCCTCCCTATTGGATATGGGCGTACCTTTTTTATTCGATTTCAACTGGCTTTATAATGAAGAAAATACTATTATTTGCCCTAGTTATATATACCCTTAGCTCTTGCTTCAAAGAAGATGAAATTTTAGACGGGCAACTTATATACAATCGCATTGCAGAGGCAGATCTTGTTTCTGAACCCGGAAAAGATTATCAAAATCAATTGTATTTTGATTTGAGCTCCGGAGAGCTAAAGGCTCAAAATAACAGAGAAGCTTGGGATTTTGGTTTTTCTTGTGACGCCACAAACCCAAACATCTTCACCAACTCTTCTTTGCTCATGTCTGTGGCCGCTACTGGAAGCTCAGATTTTAGCGCCAGTTTTAACCCAGATGATTATGAATTCAATTTTGAGCGGATCAACAAATACCAGCAAAAAGCTTGGATTACATATGATTTTGAAAACACCATACCTTTAAATCAGGTTTTTATTATAGATATGGGTAGGGATTTAAACAACCAATCCCGTGGTTTTAAGCTTCTCCAAATACAGTCTTTCGATGGCAGCGCTTATCGCATAAAAATATCGGATCTTGATCACAGCGATAATTCGGAAATAAACGTTCCGATCAATTCAACCTACAATAACCTCTTTGTTTCCGCTTCCAATCCAAACACAGTTTTAACACTCGAACCCGCAAAGGAAGAGTGGGACTTATTCTTTACCCGCTATATGGAGCGCTTAACGGACAGCATTGATACTCTGGACTATTCCGTTACCGGTTGCCTGCTTAACCCTTATCAAACAAAAGCCTACTTTCATGAAGAGAGTTACAGGGATGAAACAGTAAACTACAGCAACTTAAACAGAAATTACATCGTTGAATCGAGCTATATAACAAATACAAACACTATTGGTCACGATTGGAAGTGGTTTGATTTAGACCAATCAACCTTTACCGTTCTAGATAAGAAGAGTTATTTTATTAAAGATTTAGAAGGTATTGACTACAAACTAAGGTTTACGGGTTTCTACAACGCCCAAGGGCAAAAAGGGGCCGTTAGCTTTATGTATCTGCCACTTTAATTGTGTTTCGTAAAAAAATTCAAAACCTCTTAGCGCAAAATGTGTAACAAACAATACCTTTTTCAAAGCTCCAAAGCACAAGCTATACGATGCTCCGAATGCAAACGCGTTCAACTTGTATTTGGGCACACATTGATGATACTTGAATCTTATGAATTTAGGAAGTTTTGCCAAGTTGTAGACGATAAAATGAACGAATGGAGCGTTGCCTCAAAATTCAACGAAAAAAAAATTATCCTACCAACAAATGCGGATGACACTCATCTTATTTTAACACCGTCTGAGCTTAAAAAGCTATGGTACAATCTCATGGAGGCGTCAGCCATAATCAAGTATTATGATGTTTTAGACAGTTAAAATTAAGCTCTTTAGCTTATTGAAGGGAAAAATTCTGTTAACATTTAGTTAATGTGTCTCTATTTAAAAAAATCGTTTTATATTTGATCCCGGATAGGTTAATTAGCGACAAATTACCTTTCTTTCATTAGAACCTAATTCTACTTAGGTAAAAAAATGGTTAGTTTCTGAAAGGGCTTTTGGTTAGGGCCCTTTCTTTTTTCCCTAAAGTCCCGTTTCAATTTTTAGCATTTTCTTTTCTCTTCGCTTTCATTGTGATAGCTTTTATACTTTTGGCAAACCATACCGTGTTTAGGGTGTTATAAACAAAAACTCATTATATGTTTAGTAAAAAAGTAGAAACTGCTCTTAATGAGCAAATCAAGATAGAGGCCGAGTCTTCACAGTTTTATTTAGCCATGGCCTCTTGGGCAGAAACCAAGGGATTAAACGGTACCGCAGCTTTTCTGTATGAACATGCAGACGAAGAAAGAATGCATATGCTTAAACTGGTAAAGTTTGTAAATGAAAGAGGCGGACATGCCATCGTTCCTGCATTAGAGAAACCCCCAGTGGAATTTGAATCCTTGCAAAACATTTTTAAAAATTTACTCAATCACGAAATTTCGGTTACCGCTTCTATCAATAATGTAGTGGATATTTGTTTGAGTGAAAAAGACTATCCTACCCATAACTTTATGCAGTGGTATGTGGCCGAGCAGATTGAAGAAGAAGCTTTGGCTAGAACCATTATGGATAAAATGAATATGATTGGATCTGATAAAGGTGGTTTATACTTGTTTGATAGAGATTTGGAAAATCTTTCCGCTCAATCGGCAGATCAAGCCTAAGTCAATCACAGGGTAAATCAGAGCAAAGCTATACCCCTGTTAAGATTTAACAAGACTTTAACTGGGAGAATAAAATTTTCATAGCATTTTCGCGTCATTAACTCACTATTTTTGGCTTACTAGTCAAAAATTTGCTACTAAATAATTAAGGTTATCAGTACAATCATGGAGACAACCAAGAGTGCTTCCGATATTCGGGAGCTCAATGAAAAAATTGAACAGGAAAGTGCCTTCATAGATCTTCTTATGATGGAGATTAATAAATCCATCATAGGGCAAAAGAAAATGTTAGAAAGGCTACTCTTAGGCTTATTAGGAAACGGCCACATTTTACTAGAAGGAGTTCCAGGCTTAGCGAAAACGCTGGCCATTAATTCTCTTGCAAAAGCAATTTCAGCAGATTTTAGTCGGGTTCAGTTTACCCCCGATTTATTACCGTCTGATATTGTGGGAACCCAGATTTATAACATGCAACAGAATGAGTTTGCTATAAAAAAAGGTCCCATTTTTGCCAACTTTGTTCTAGCAGATGAAATAAACAGAGCGCCTGCTAAAGTGCAAAGTGCCTTGCTCGAAGCTATGCAGGAAAGGCAGATCACCATCGGAAATCAAACCTTTAAACTTCCAGAGCCCTTTTTAGTTTTGGCTACGCAAAACCCTGTTGAACAGGAAGGAACATATCCGCTAGCGGAAGCACAAAGCGATCGTTTCATGTTAAAAACGGTTATCACGTATCCCAAACTAGAAGACGAAAGGCTCATTATGCGTCAAAATCTTCAAGGTGGTTTTGCAGAAATTAAGCCTGTAATCGGAACAGACACCATCTTGAAGGCCAGAAATGTAATTCAAGACGTTTACATGGATGAAAAGATTGAGAAATACATTCTAGATATCGTTTTTGCCACTAGGCGTCCGGACGAATACCGAATGCCTTCTTTAAAGTCCTTAATCAGTTTTGGGGCTTCACCTAGAGGAAGTATAAATTTGGCTAATGCAGCTCGCGTATATGCCTTTATTAAAAGAAGAGGATATGTGATCCCTGAAGATGTAAGG
This sequence comes from uncultured Owenweeksia sp., assembly GCA_964485405.1. GTDB lineage: Bacteria > Bacteroidota > Bacteroidia > Flavobacteriales > Schleiferiaceae > CAKZNE01. The sequence goes on from CAZAJG010000012.1 coordinate 53,655, forward strand.
GCCGTGGCTGAAGATATTTTACGTCACAGAATTGGCATTACGTACGAAGCGGAAGCGGAGAACATAAGTAGTGAGGACATCATCAGTCAGATTCTTGATCACGTAGAAGTACCATAAATTGAACTTGAGGTAATGAACACCCAGGATCTTCTCAAAAAAGTCCGCAGAATAGAAATTAAAACTCGAAGACTCTCCAATCATCTTTTTTCTGGAGAATACCACAGTAGTTTTAAAGGGAGAGGTATGGCCTTTAGTGAAGTACGCAAGTACGAATACGGGGATGATATCCGAGCAATCGATTGGAACGTTACTGCACGACTAAACGAACCTTACATTAAAGTTTTTGAGGAAGAAAGAGAGCTCACTTTGATGCTGATGGTGGATGTAAGTGGATCTGGCTCCTTTGGTTCTAGGGTGCAGCTAAAGCGTGAAATGATTACTGAGATTTGTGCTACACTTGCCTTTTCTGCCATTCAAAACAACGATAAAGTAGGCGTCATCTTCTTTAGCGATAAAGTAGAGTTGTTTATTCCCCCTAAAAAAGGAAAAACACATACACTCCGAATCATTCGCGAATTGATAGAGTTTGAGCCCACTAGTCATAAAACCAACCTGGACGAAGCTTTTAAATACTTTTCTAGCATTCAGAAAAAGAGAGCGATCGTTTTTGTTCTTTCTGACTTTATGGATGAGCAATATCGCGACTCGCTAAAGATTATGTCAAAAAGACATGATGTTACGGGTATCCGGGTTTTTGATCCTCGAGAAGAAGATCTTCCAAAACTGGGTTTACTGCCTATGAAAGATTTGGAAACGCAAAAAACGCATTGGGTAAACACCTCTTCTAAAAAGCTTAGAAAGGAATTGAAAAATCGTTTTCATAGAAGCTTTAGCTATTTCAAAGAATCCTTTCTTAAAAGCGGAGCTGGTCAATTATCCATCCGGATTGATGAATCTTATCCTGCAAAACTATTAGGGTATTTTAAACAAAAAAGTGCCTGATGAAAAAACCGATTTTATTCATACTGTTCTTATTCAGCCTCTTTGCACAAGCACAGGAAAACTCTTTTTCTGCGCAAGTGGATACCAATAAAATCCTAATTGGGGAACAGATCACTCTTTCGCTAAATGCTAAGATTCCAGCACAAATAGAACATACTTGGCCCATATTTTCAGATACGCTGGCGGGTTTCGAACTGATTGATGTTTCAAAACTAGACACCCTCAAAACAGGAGATTATTGGACTTTAAAACAAGAGCTTACAGTTACTTCTTTCGATTCTGGATATTCTGCTATTCCACCAATCTCCATTCAGTTTGGTGGAAACACCTTACAAAGTGAAGCCATAGGTATTGCGATAGGATTTCCTGAATTTGATGAGGAAGTGGAGCTGTATGATATCAAAAAACCTTTGGAAGTACCGCCAAACTGGTGGCCCGTTATTCTTATTGTGGGTGGTGGAATATTACTCGCAGTAGCCCTATTCTTTATAGCTAGATCCATAAAGGCGAAAAAACTTCCCGAAATGAAGGCTCCAAAAATTGTATTAGCTCCGCATATAGAGGCAATGCAAAGGCTTCAAAAATTGGAGAATGATGGCTTATGGCAAAAAGGAGAGATTAAAGCCTATTACTCTCAACTAACAGATATTTTAAGGATGTACATGGAAAGGCAGTTCAACGTTCAGGCCATGGAAAGCACAGCCGAAGAAGTAATTGAACTCTTGGAGCGCCAAGTGCTGCCCTCTTCTCACCTAGCAGAGCTCAGACCTATGCTTAGAACGAGTGACTTGGTAAAGTTTGCTAAGGTTAAACCACTCTCAGAAGAGAATCATAGAGCACTCGCCCTTGTTCGTCAGTTTGTAGATATAACAAAACCTCAACAAGAAACTAAAGCAGAAGAAAATGTGGAAGGATCAGTTTGAAAATCCCGAATTTTTCTGGTTGCTACTCCTTATTCCGATATTGGGTTTCTGGATGTGGTATACCCGAAACAAAAAGCAAGCGGAGCTTCAATTTTCTAGTGCATCCGTATTGGCTAAGTCAACCAACAATGGTTTAGCTCTTTTGCGGTTTTTACCTGATATTTTCAGACTTGCAGCCTTAGCCCTCATTATTTTCGGTTTGGCGCGCCCAAGAACAACCGAGGAAACATCTAAAACTAAATCTTCTGAAGGAATAGATATTGTCTTAGCGATTGATGTTTCGCCCAGTATGTTAGCCAAAGACCTTAAACCAAATCGGTTAGAAGCCACAAAGAAGGTAGCTTCTGAGTTTGTACAGGAAAGGCCCGGAGACCGAATTGGTTTGGTAATTTATGCTGCCGAAAGTTTTACCCAAACCCCTATTACTAGCGACCATAAAGTATTGATAAACTCACTAGAGAGTATCAAGTATGGTTTACTGGCCAATGGAACCGCTATTGGCTCTGGGCTTGCTACAGCTGTAAGTCGATTAAAGGATAGTAAAGCTAAAAGTAAAGTGGCTATTCTCTTAACCGATGGGGAAAACAATTCTGGTAACATTAATCCGTTAACCGCTGCACAATTGGCAAAAGAATTCAACATTAGAACGTACACTATTGGCGTAGGAACAAAAGGAAAAGCCCTAACACCTACAGCCATCGATTACAACGGAAAATTCATTTACAAACGAGTGAAGGTTAACATTGATGAAGATTTATTGAAGAATATAGCCGAGCAAACAGGTGGCCTATACTTTAGAGCAACCAACAACGATAAGCTCAAAGAAATTTATGCTGAAATCGACAAATTGGAAAAAACAAAGCTTCAGGAATTGAAGTTTTACTCGTACGATGAAAAATTTGATCGATTTGTATTGATTGGTTTTATTCTATTTGGCCTGGAGTTATTATTGAGATATACCGTATTAAAGAGCTTTATCTGATGTATGAATTAGATCATCCATATTACTTCTATCTCCTACTTGCACTGCCCATTGTTCTGCTATTCTATTTCACTATGGTGGTTTGGAAAAGAAGAGCACGAAAAGCCTTTGGTGATGCAGAGCTGCTCAAACAACTCGCTCCTGAAAAGAGTAATAATAAACCTCTTATCCGGCTAATTCTTTCCCTTCTCATCTTAGCACTTTTGGCAATAGGCTTAGTGAACCCTAAAGTGGGAACAAGTCTTCAAAAAGTAAAAAGAGAAGGAGTAGATATCGTTTTCGCTCTGGATATCAGCAAGAGTATGTTGGCGGAAGATATTCAACCCAACCGACTGGCTAAAGCCAAGCAACTTATATCACGTACGCTGGATGAACTGGTAAGCGACCGGGTGGGAATTATCATTTATGCCGGCCAAGCGTATCCACAACTTCCTATTACCACCGATTACGGTGCAGCTCGTTTGTTTTTAAAATCTATTGATACGGATATTATCCCTTCACAGGGCACGGCCATAGCTGAAGCCATTGATCTCTCTACCGATTATTTTGATGATGTAAACCAGAAAAACAGAGTACTCATATTATTGAGCGATGGAGAAGATCATGAAGAAGGCTACACCGAGGCTGTAGAACGTGCTCAAGAAAATGGCATTTCCATCTTTACCATTGGCATAGGAACCAAGCAAGGAGCGCCTATCCCATCCATCAACTCTAAAGGATATCGCAGTGGTTACAAAAGAGATAAAGCTGGAGAAGTAGTGGTTTCTCAACTCCAAGATGAAGTACTCCGAAATATAGCCGAACTAGGAGGTGGTCAGTATTTGAATGGTATAGACACGAAACAGGTTGTAGACTTCTTAATGGAGTCCATCCAGGATATGGAAAAGAAAGAATTTGAAACTCAAATTTTTTCTGATTACGAAGATCAGTTTCAGTGGTTTTTAGGATTTGCTCTTATTCTTTTGGTTGTTGATATATTTATCCTGGAAAGAAAAACACAATGGTTTAAAAAACTAAACTTGTTTGAAAATGAAGAAGATAATCGCTAACCTTTTAATGTTGTTTATTTCTTTAGCCGCTTACGGTCAGAAGAAATATGGTGAGGTTGTAAAAGAAGGGAATGAAGCCTATGCTGCTGGAAAGTATAGTGAAGCCGAAGTGGCTTATAAAAAATCCATTGAGGCAAATGAAAAACCCATAGAAGGAACCTACAATTTGGGGAACTCGTTGTACAAACAAGATCGATTTGAGGAAGCAGAAGCCCACTATCAAAAAGCTTTAAATCTCGCTCAAAACGATAAAACCAAAGCTGAAGCCTACCACAATCTCGGAAATACTTATTTAAAACAAGAGAAATTAAAAGAAGCTATAAACGCCTACAAAGATGCTTTAAAGCTCAACCCAAAAGACGGGCAAACTCGATATAACCTAGCCAAATCCATTCAAGAAAAGAAAAAACAAGAGCAACAACAACAACAGGATAAGGATCAGAAAAAAGACGACAAACAGGACAAGAAAGATCAAAAAGACCAACAGGATAAGAATAAAGATAAGCAGGACAAGGACCAAGATTCTAAAAAAGATAAAGACGAGAAAGACGATAAGGGAAAGGAGGATCAGGACAAAAAAGATTCGAATAAGCCTGAGAAAAATAATGAGCAGGGGAAAAATAAAAATGCTCAACCTCAAAAAGGAGAGATTTCAAGAGAGGATGCCGAACGTTTGCTCCAGGCCTTATCTCGGAAAGAACAAGAGCTTCAGAAAAAAATGAATCAGAAGAAAATTAAAACTCAACCTATAACCACCGAAAAAGATTGGTAAGCATGAAAAAAACAATCTGGTTTATAGGGTTTTTTCTCTTATCAAGCGTATGCTCCTTTGCTCAGGTATCCTTTACAGCGAAGGCAAATCGCTATAAGGTTGGCAAAAATGAGCAGTTTACAGTTGAGTTTAAGATCAATGACTCCGGTAGGCAGTTTAAAGCTCCAGATTTTGGTGGACTCAGGGTATCCAGCGGTCCAAATCAATCCTCTACCAGCTACATTGATAATTATGGAATGCGCCAAAACTTAAGTTTTAGCTATGTGCTTAGTGGGAGTAAGCCTGGAAAATACACCATAGGTTCAGCGAGCATCAACGTAGAAGGTAAAACTTATAAAACGGAACCCATTACTATTGAGGTGACAGAAAAGTCTAGTCGCCCAAATAACCCTAACGATCCCTACAGCGTAGCTGCAAGTTCTGCCTTTATGAAAGTACGGGTGAATAAGTCTACTGCTTATCAAGGAGAACCTATTATTGCTTCTTATAAGCTTTATTACAGTGTTAATATTGGTGGTTATGAAGTTTTAGAACGCCCTTCCTATACAGGCTTCTACCAAGAAAATATTGAGCTTAAACCCCGAAATGGCTCTTCCGAGCGTTATGGAGATAAGAGCTATCAAACCGGTATCATAGAACAGCTTCTCTTGATTCCTCAAAAAAGTGGCCAAATCAAACCTGGTAACTTGGAAGTAAGAATACCGACTTCTGTTCCTACCAACAGACGTGATATTTTTGGAAGAAGAATGACGCAAAAGGTAAATCAAACGTCAGAAGCTTCTTTCCCCACTTTAAATATTAAGCCACTACCTGAAAAAGGAAAACCAAGCAGCTTTGATGGTGCGGTGGGTAACTTTGATATGGACGTAAGCTTAAGTAGGGAACAAGTAAATGCAAATGAATCCGTAACCTTAAAAATAAAGCTGAGCGGAAAGGGAAATATCAAACTTGTAGAAAGTCCAAAACCAGAAATTCCTTCTGCCTTTGAAGTATACGATCCTAAATTTACAGAAAGGGTTGATGTAAGTGCAGCCGGTATGAACGGTAGTAAAACTTATGAGTATCTCCTTATTCCTCGTTACAATGGGACTTACAAAATAGCCCCCATCAGTTTTAGTTATTTTGATCCAAAAAAAGAAGAGTACAAAACCATTACATCCGAAGCTTTTGAAATTGAAGTTATTGGTGGAGCAGCCAACCCAGGAAGTATAACCAATACAGGAGGCAACCCTACAGCCAGTAAAGAGAGTGTGAGTTTAATCGGAAACGATATACTTTACATAAAAACCAAGGCAGATAGCTTTACTGAAAAAGGAAGTCGTTTCTTTAAAACTACCTCTTTCTATGCCTTGCTTACCACACTTTTAATTTTGCCGTTGGGCATGATTGGCTTTTCATTGGTTAGCAAAAATCGGAATACGGACACGAAAAAAGTGAAACAAGGTAAAGCCGGTAAAGTAGCACGTAAACATCTTGCGGAAGCGCAAAAGATGCTAGAATCGAATGCAAATGATGCATTTTACCTGGCTCTATCTTCTGCTATTTGGGGCTATTTTTCAGATAAACTGAGTATTCCTCAAAGTAAAATCAGTAAAGACAATATTGTAGAGGCACTAAAATCTAAACAGGTGGAACAATCGTTAATCGACCAAGCTTTGGATCTGATGAATCGGGCCGAAATGGCGAGGTTTGCCATTGCTGGCGAGTCAAGCACTACGCAGGATTATGAAGAAACCGTAACTGTTATAACCGAAATTGAAAAGCAAATAGGATGAAAAAGTTCTTTTACACCCTGCTAATCGGTTTAAGCCTTTTTGGGCAGTCAAAAGGTCAATCCGAACTTTTTGAGCAAGCCAATGCCGCTTACGATGCCGCTGAGTATGACAAAGCTATTGACTTATACGACAGCATCGTTCAGCAAGGTTTTGAAAATGTGGCAACCTACTACAACCTAGGTAACGCTTATTACAAGAAAGGCGAGCTAGGCGCTTCTATTCTCTATTATGAAAAAGCCGCTCAACTTAGCCCTAGAGATGTAGATATTCAAAACAACCTAAAAGTAGCGCGTAAATCGGTTATTGATAAGTTTGAAGTAGTGCCTCAACCCCTCGTAAAAACCGCGTATCTAGGCCTAGTAAGGTGGTTTCAGCCAGATACATGGGGCTGGATCAGTCTTTTCTTTTTTGTTGTTTTGGTGTTGGGCTGTTACTTTTATCTCTTTACCTCTATGCGTAAAGCCGGTTTTTCTATTGCTTTAGTAGGTTTAATTATTGGTCTTGCGAGTTTATCTCTTGCCTATGCACATACCTCTTATCTAGAGAAAAATGTTCCTGCTATAATCATGGCTACCAGTAGTTATGTAAAAAGTGCACCCAGCGAAGGAGCTGAAGATGCTTTCATATTACACGAAGGAACTAAGGCAATTTTACTGGATGAATTAGACGATTGGAGTAAAATCAAGCTTATTGACGGAAAAATTGGTTGGATTCCATCCGAAGACCTACGTAAGATTTAAAAGGCTTACTCTTCCCCTATGTCTTCATTCCACTCTTGTGGATTGGCAGCAATAAAATCATCCATTAGTCTTTTGCATTCTGGATTGTCTACCACCTCTATTTCTATTCCGCGCGATTTAAGTAGCTCCTCCTCGCCCATAAAGGTTCTGTTTTCACCTATCACTACTTTAGGAATACCATAAAGCATAATAGCTCCGCTACACATAGAACAAGGGGACAAAGTGGTGTAGATCACAGATTCTTTATAAACCTTAGCTGGCAATCTTCCTGCATTCTCTAAGGCATCCATTTCTCCATGTAACACAGCACTTCCATTTTGCATTCTACGATTGTGTCCTCGGCCAATAATTTTGCCTTTATGCACCAAAACTGAACCAATGGGGATACCTCCTTCTTCTAAACCCTTTTGTGCTTCTCGTATTGCCTCTCGTAAAAAAGTATCCATCTTTATTCCAGTTTTTTCAGTTTAGATTCCGTTTGAAATATTGGTATTGCAAGGGAAATCAACATCCAGAGTATAGCCAAACCAGATTCCGCTATTTCCGAAAGGTTTATCCAAAGACCCAGAATGGAACTTACAGAAAGTAGGGTACTCCACACTAACATTCTTCTAGCTCCATACTCCTGAGCAAATGCCCAATGCTTTTCGGATTGCATAGATTTTTGAGTGCGGTATCCGTACAGCGAGTTAATTTGTTTCGCTGGGTATTTGAGCATAATTAAACAAACAATAAGAATAGAGAGTCCACTCAAAAGGCTTATCAGAAAAAAAGGATCTTCAAAAAGAGCGCCCACGCTTAAAACCATAACTTGCTGTTAGATGAGAAAATGAAGGTACATAAAGTTGGGATAGATAAACCTTAAGCCCCCATTTTTAGGTGTTAAAATGTAAGCCAGGTGTCCTTAAAAGCCATTCAGAATATTGATTTTTAACAGAATAAAACTATCTTATAAAGAATAACGGATAAAACAACATATCATGATAAAGAGCTTTCAAGGTGCTCGCACCAAACAAACCAAAAACCTCTCCGCAGAATCCCTAAAGGTTTCTGATTTTATGACTACCAAGCTGGTTAGCTTTAAAGAAGAAGACACCATATTTGACGTTATTACAAAACTGCTGAAGCATAATATTTCTGGTGGTCCGGTTCTATGTGAAGATGCAAAACTAATCGGAGTAATCTCCGAAGGAGACTGCCTAAAAGAGGTGGTAAAAGGTAAGTACTTAAATATGCCTAATATTTCCGGTACGGTAAAGGATTATATGACGGTGAATGTGATTTCCATACATCCCGACACCAGTATATTTGAAGCTGCTCAAAAGTTTCTAGAGCTTAAGATTAGACGATTTCCTGTAGTTAAGGAAGGTAAATTGGTAGGTCAGATAAGCCAAAGAGATATAATGAATGCTATGGCTCAACTTAAAAGTGCTACTTGGGAAGCGAGTTAGAATTACTCGACACCCGCAGCTGTTGCAACCATTCTAAGCCTTGTTCCCATTTACCAAAACCGGAAATGGGTTCAATATGACCTGCGTTGGGCAATAATTTGAATTCACTCCCCCATTGATTGGCAAAATACTCCGCTCTTTTGGGGTTTACTACATGATCATTTTCGCTGGCTACAACCATACTCGGAAATGGTAATTTACATAAAGGCATCGGTGAGAATCCTTGAATATATTCCGGAAAATCAGAAGGGTCAGGATCACTCGGAGCAACCAAAAAAGCGGCTTTAATAGGTTTTTGATACGTACACCACCAATGGAGGATGCTTGCACAGCCAATGCTATGACCAACCAACACAAAATCTTCTGTATCAGAATCTTGTAAAAAATCCTCAATTTGCGTAACCCAAGATTTTCGCTCTGGTTGATCCCAATTCTGTTGATTTACCCGAACAAATTGCTCTGGAAACTGCCTTTCCCACTCACTCTGCCAATGCGCTTTATTTGAATTGTGTAAACCTGGAATATTAACGTTCATGAGCGGAATATTTATTCTAACGATCTAGAGAATTGATATGATTTTACTACTCGTATACCAAGGAGCCCATCTTCTATCTTGTAACTTATCCTATTCGCTTTCTCAACACTTTTATAGTTAAAGAAAAAACGCACGCCTGGATAGTCATCGTATTTACCTTCTTCCAGTCGAATAAAGCTACTGTTGCTTTTCCCACTTCCATCAAGGTTACCATCAGATATCCGATAATGGTTAAAAGCGTATGTCTCCACCACAGGATCAGAAGAAAGCATGAAGTTAATAAGAAGTAAGCCGCTCCATATGGATGGAAAAACCACAAAGGCATATAGATACTTACTCAACTGATTCCACTCCTTTCTTTTTAGAGCAAGCACAAACCCGATGAAAGATGTGCTTATTAACGCTCCCAGCAATATGGGTAAAGGCAATAGCGTATTTAGCCCCACTTTAAAGAAAATAAACAAATGCAAAAGCACCCCACCAAACAACCAGATTATTCGCGCACCTATTAAATGGCTTATCATTTTCGGCACCTCTTTAAATTCAATATCCGAACGGTTTTGAATGGTTGGTCCCCAAAAACCAACCGATACGAAGACAAAAAAACAGGCCATTCCAAAACCTACCCATTTATTTAAGGTATACCCGAGTATAGGCACACCAATTAAAATAAGCCAGGATAATACATAGAATAAAACATCTGTGAGATCGTAAAAGGCACTAGCGGTTTTATACGCCTCTGTTTTCTTATACTCTTCGTACTTCATCTTTGCGTACGCTCTGGCTCTAGCCTGGGCTTTGGCTCGCTCTTCTCGTTTCCACTCCTCGTAGGTTTTTTGTGGTCTTCTTTTTTGAGCTCTTGTTCTTCTTCTGCGAGATGAAATAGAGGAGCCGCTTATTTTTCCTTTACGTAGGGCTTCTAAATATTCATAGGCTTCATTGATTAGCACAAACTGTTCATGCGCATCAGCAGCCTTGTTAATATCCGGGTGGAACTTCTTCGCCTTTTTCCGGTAGGCCTTTTTTATTTGATCTAGTGAGGCTTTTTTACTTACTCCTAATACTTCGTAATACTGGGACGACATGAGTCGAGTATAAATTAAATTCCTAAGGTTTGAGCCTCAAAATTAGAATAAACTAATTTAGCTCCTACCAAATCACAATTTCATGAAAACTCTCTTTAATGCTAGCTATTTGCTGGCCTCTTTTCTTGTTCTGCTCAGCTGTGAGCAGAATTCACCAAGCACAAATACACAAGAACCCCCAACTGCAGTCTCCGATGAATTGCTTTATAGCTTTGTTTTTGTTGGCTGCAATCGAATCGATTGGAAAGACACACTGCATAAAGGCACCAATGCCTCTACCGCAAATCTTCCTGAGCTAAAAAGAACATTTAATGAAGTAAGCCAATTAGAGCCCAGGCCCGACTTTTTCTTTTTTCTTGGCGATCTTGTTTTAGGCTTAAATGCCGACACCACTATTCTAAAAAGTCAGCTCAACAATTGGGTGAATCAATATCAAGACTCTTCCTTTTCTGACATACCCAATTCAGATATTCAAATGGTTGCCGTACCCGGAAATCACGAAATGCTGTATTACGACCAAAACGTAAATGGTGAGCTTCCTTTTAAGCCTGCGCTCAATATATGGCAGCAGTATATGAGCACCTTTGCTCCTAATCTTACGCTTAACCGTGTTGGTGGTGCAGACAGTTTGGAAAACTTGCAAACCTATTCTTTCAGTCATCTGAATACTCATTTTATAATGATGAATACAGACACCTACAACTCAGACAGTTTACTAGGACAAGTTCCTGCCAATTGGATAAAACAAGATATTGAAAGTGCTAGAGCAGATACCAATATTCACCATATCTTCTTGATGGGACACAAACCTGCTTGGGTGGATGAACCGAGAGGTAAACCAGGTAAAACAATAGACACTGCTCAGGTGACCATCTTATGGAATGCTATGGAAGAAAATCAAGTGGAAGCAATGCTATCCGCTCATAGCCATCAATACTACAGAGAGCAACCTAATGATTTATCCTATCAGATTATAGCGGGAAATGCAGGCAGCCCATATGTGAAACATTTAGATCCATCCCATCAGTTTTTTGGCTACACTCATGTAAGCGTTTTTCAAAGCGGTAAAATTATTCTCAAAAGTATGGGTAGAGAAATTCCAGGCACTGAATACCTAGAATCTATTCCCGATAGTGTAAAAACTGTTGTAAAAGACTCAATCGATATAAGTTGGGGCACTACTACTCCAGCATGGAGTTCAGGCAGAACCCAAAAATAAAGTGCTAAATTTCAAGCATTTAATATATTTTTCTAAAAAAATCCCGCTCGCTCTTCCAACTTTTGTGTTAGCACCGCATCTTTATATTGTAAGCTTCAACGAAGCAGAACTAGATTAATAGTTTGGAACAGGTAACCGTAAACGTGGAAAGTCTCATTCTTAAGTGCAAAGAAGGAGATGAAAAAGCACAATTCAGATTGTATCGGAAGTATTCCGGCTTACTGTACAATGCTGTAATACGTTTGGTAGCAAGCGAAGCTGACGCTGAAGATGTTTTACAAGAGAGTTTTATTAAAGCTTTTAGAAACATCCATAAGCTGGAAAACCCTAAAGCGTTGGCTGGCTGGTTAAAGCGAATTGCCATTAACGAAGCACTCAGCTTTTTGCGAAAGCATAAAGTTCGTTTTCAAACCTTAGAGGTAATAGATTCTATTGCAGAGGAAGAGGTGGATTGGACGAGTGTATCCATGGAAACCATCCATCATAAAATTAAAGAATTACCGGAAGGTTGCCGCGTAGTGTTCACTCTATTTCTCTTGGAAGACTATGGACACAAAGAAATTGCTGGCGTATTAAACATCAGTGAGTCTACCTCTAAAACGCAATACAAAAGGGCAAAACAACTCTTACAACAAAGTTTAAGGATGCATTATGAAAGAGGATAAATTGGAAGAATGGATTAAACGAAACCGCTCCGCGTTGGATGTGGAAAAGCCTGATGAAGAAGTTATTTGGGAAGGCATTAGAGGTGGTTTAGCAAAAAAGAAAAGTAGGCCTCCTAGTTGGTTGTACTGGGCAGCTGTGATCCTTCCCATTATAGGCCTAAGCTCATACTTTTTCTTTTTTTCTCGAGCTTCAACAAACATGGAAGAGCTCCCGGCTTACAGCTCTATAAACCTGACAACACTCAATCCAGAATTGGCTGTGTTGGAGACCAATTACCAAGAAGAGATTAGCACAAAATGGGCGGCTATAGAGCAAGAAAAATTTGATGAGGAACAGCTCGATTTCCTATTTGACGAATTAGGCATCCTAGAAGAGATGAATCAAGAATTTCAATCCGATATATCTCAAGTGGAGAATGAGCGCTTGGTGCAAACTTTAATTGATTATTACGAAAAGAAAACTCGCTTACTGGAAAAGATTTTAGTAGGAATAGAACGCCAAAAACGACAGAAAAATGAAAGACGTACAATTGAATTATAGAAAATGGGTTTGCCTATTGTTTTTAACCTTTTTATTTGGTGCTGGGCAGTTATGGGCCAAAGTAGACAGAACTAAAGAGTTTACCTACAGTGTGAAATGTGCTCAAGATGCACATGTAAGCCTAAAAACTATGGATGCTCAAGTGCGTATAGAAAGCTGGGATAAAGGCGAAGTATACGTTAAAGCGATTATAAAGGTAGAGGCTAAAAGCGATGAGAAGATTGATGAATTTTTGAGTAGAGCCACATTTAAACCGAACGCTTCAAAGGATTTGGTTCATATTAATAGCCCTTTCCAGATACGCAAAACCCGCGTTAAAAATTTAGGCATTGGCGAACCAACGACTCGATTGGAGTTTGAAAATGGCGATAAAATCACCATCAATCAATATCATATTGAGTACATCATTTTTATGCCTAAAAGCGGTTCCTTAAATCTAAAAAATTCATACAAAAGTGTGGAGGTTACCGATATACTTGGTGAATGTGTCTTTGAGCTCTACTCTTCAGACCTCAAAGCAGGAAAACTCGGTAAAACCAGTATGACGCTTAAATACGGTGATGCAGAAATAGCGAGTACGGAAAAAAGTGCCATCACCCTTTTTGAGAGTAGCTTGATTTTAAACGAAACCAAAAGCCTGAATCTCAATAGTAGATACTCTCGAATACGCATTGGAAAGGCTGATAAAATAGATCTTACCTCTTTTGAAGATAAACTCAAAGTGGATGCCTTGGACGAATTGAAGACGAATATAAAATATGGTGATCTAAAACTAGGTAACCTTCGTTTTTTATCCATAGGAGAAGCTTATGAGAGTAATACCGATATTTCATCTGTAGACAGCATTAAGGTTAACAACAGCAAATACAGCACCTATGAAGTAGATAAAGCCATACAAGTTCTGTTTAAGAACTCTTATGAAGATGTTGTTACCGCAAAGAGTTTGAAGAAAATTCACTCCAACTGCAAATACACAAAGTTTAAAATTGACGATTTAAAAGAAGCTTTAGTGATACGTGGCTACGAAAGTGATGTGCGCTTATACAAAGTAGACGCAGGTTTTAAGAATATAGATGTAAGCGGAAAATATATGGAGTTGGAATTTGATATGAATAAGGAGGCTTCTTACGATTTTAAAGCCGAAGTGAAATATCCTGATTTTAGCTTTAACCCTAAGCGTTTTGAGGTTTCAAAAACACAAAAAAAAGGGGAAACTATCAGATTAGAAATGCAAAAAAAAGGAACCAAAAACACAGATCAATTGGCTAAAATGAGCATTAAGGGTTATGAAGTAGATATGATATTACGGGAGCTTTAAAGCGAACTTATACAACGCTAAGAAGAGTTGATTAAACACACTTTGATCAACTCTTTTTCCATTCGCCTCAATCCACAATATCCTTTCTAGGATTTATGAGAGGTTAACTCCATCTCTCCTATTCCATCTTCCAATTCAACTAATTTTTCTGCATCACCATACTTAACGGTTAGCTGAGTGCTTTTTTTAGGTACCTCCAGTTGAAAGGTAGAACAATGTGTATTCTCTACAAACTTTTGTAAAAGCTTATTGCCATCCTCATCTTTAACAATCAACAACTTGATAGTGGCTACATCTCCTGCATAAGATTTGAGCTTTAGTGAAACCGCTTTGGTCTTTTTAACTATTATTAATTCCTCGTGATTTGGTGTTAGACTATTTGCTCCGTGAATCGCTGATCCAAAATTTGAGTTGAGACTAAAATGAAATTTGTCCATTTGAAAATAAGCCAAAACGCTAAAAAAGATCAACAAAACCCCAAGCATCATAAATCTTTTCATCGTAGGGGAATTTTGTGTGATTATCCCCCTCCCATTCACAATGACTCCAAAAATTCCAATTCCTTGAAATTTAGACCTTTATGAAAAATTAATTTTAAAAAAAGTGTTCAAAAATGGAATATCATTCCCTTTTCAGGAATTCGAAAGCGTATTCTGACAAATCTTATCAAACTATAACTCACTGTACATCAAAGTGTAAGAGCTTTCTGTAGCTTAAGATTTACAAATTGTGTTTTTCAATACGTAAAGATTTGTTTTTCAAAATATTAAAACCAAAAAGCATAAGGATTCCTATTTTGAAACAAACAGAAGGAAATCGGATTTCCTTCTTGAGCGTTTTAATTATTTTATATCTAAAAATATCCCTAATGAATAGGAGGGTGCTGCAAAAATTATTTCTCCTCTAAAAGCAGTAGCAAAGGAAGCAGACACACCTAGCTTTTTGGTGAGATAGTAAGCTCCTTCAACCGAAGCACTTGTAAATTCACTATTATTTGCAAAAACGCTGGTGCTATTTATATCCGTTCCTAAACTGCCATTCTTTAAAGATTCTACACCATCAATTCTTCCAATTAACCACAACTTTCCTTTGGATAAGCCTAAACCCGCTTCCAAGCCAAATCTAAATTCATCTGAGAAACCCTCACTCCTGTTATTCATACCTACATAAGTGTTAAAGTAAGCGGGTATTTTGCCTAATGACAAAGGTACCCCAGCATCCAGTTGTAAAATTTGATTGAACTCACCATCTCCCGTTTGTAGGTTTCCATCTCTACCACCACTGGCATTCCCAATGGGCAAACCTAGCTTAAGCGTTGCTGAAAGGGCCACTTTTTTGTTTTTAAGAATACCATATTTTAATCCAATATCCGTATCGCCAATAGAGTTAATCGCATCTCCTTGGCTGATTATATTGCCCGTAGTTTCTGAGATTTGATTGTTCATTGTAGCTCTACTAAAGAAGGGAAAGTATACAACCCCTGTAAACCGATCGGTTACACCATATTCTGCATACAAACTGGTATTAAAAATACCGCTGGTTACATTAGGATCAATAAGCCCTGCATCTGTAAAATGCTGATCTGCAACAATCCACCATTGCGATAACTTATAATAACCATTACCCTTTCCGGCTGTCCAGCCACCACCGGCTTGTACAGTTTGAGTGAATAATAAACTTCCTATAAGCACTAGAAAGAACGGTAGGCTTTGGGATCTCATTTTAATTGTCAAATTCTCCATCTCCAACTTTTACATTAAATGGTTTACAGAAGTATAGTACATACTGATAATCGTTTATGCTGGTGCCTGCCGGCAAATTGTATACGTGCTCACCTGAAAACGAAATGGCTTTACCCACCTCTAAAGCATTTACAACCGTATTGGGGTTGTTGGTGAGGTACACATACAGTCCGGGAAGGCTTGATGACGCGGCATAATTTGAAGCCAAACGCAGTTGCAATGCGTCATTCTCTTCAATGAGTGTAAAATCTCCTCTTAGGGTATAGGAGCTTGTTGTTCTTAAGCTTCCCGTGCGCGCTACGGTTTGCACTACCGTTGTATTTCCCACATGCACTATGTCCGCATCTTGGTACAATACATTCCCATAGGTTATGTCTGCTTCAATAGCGGTTGTACCGAGTTTTTTCGCAAATGCTTCACCACTTAAACTGTCAATTTCTATTAGAGAGGTATCCAAACTCTTCCAACGCACTTGGTTGGGATCTATTTGCATACCTGCATCGTCAAAAGCTAAGGCAGAGAAAGTGTATGATGTATTTCGTTCTAGGGTATCTATCGGATTGGTTATCCGTACTTCTGGCTCAATGGTGTCCTCTACAATATCATCTCCAATACAGGAGGTCAATAGTAGGGCGCTTACTCCAACAAACAGAATGTTTTTTAAGTTAATCACTTTTACCTATTAAATTCTACATTCAATTAACAATACAAATAAAAGATCCTTAATTCAGGGAAAGTGTCAACTAAAAAACATTCGGCCTTAAAGCTCTTTTATTAATTTGTTTTCGAATAATATGGTTTACCATTGTCATTAAATCAATTTAGAAAATGAAAACAATCGCATATATATTTATTCTTGCCTTTAGTTTAAATACGCAAGCACAAACCAGTACTTGGAATCAAATTCTTCAAAAGCATGTGGATGCTAAAGGATGGATAAATTACAAAGGAATTAAGGCGGATAGAGCCCAGCTCAATACATATTTAGCTTATTTGGCGGAAACTAAGCCAACCCATTTTAGTGCAGATAAGCAAAAGGCTTTTTGGATGAATGCATACAATGCTTACACCGTTAAAATGATATTGGATCACTATCCATTAAAGAGCATTACAGACATTAAAAAGGATGGAAAAACGGCTTGGGAAATTCCTTATGCTACAGTTGGAGGAAAGCTCTACACTCTAAATGCCATTGAGCACGAGATTTTACGAAAAAACTACGATGATCCTAGAATACACGCAGGTATTAACTGTGCATCTTACTCTTGCCCTCCCATTTTGAATACCGCTTTTACCGAAAAAAATGTAAATACTTTATTGGAAAAGGCCTTCAAAAACTTTGTAAATGATCCTTTGAGAAACAACATTGAAGCAGATCGAATTCAAATATCACAGCTATTTGATTGGTTTAAAGGAGATTTCACGAAGAAGGGGTCGCTTATCGATTATCTAAACCAATACGCTAAGGTTAAGATAAAGCCCAATGCTAAGATTGAATATATGGATTACAACTGGAGTTTAAATACGCAAAAGTAGACTGCTATCTTGTTCTTCTAGAAATATTGACCGAGGCCTAAAACAAGGCCTCGTCTTTCATTATTGAGCCCATATCCATAGTCGATACGGACAATAGCGTTGTACACTTTTTTAAGGATAAACCGAAAACCAGCGCCACTATGGACAAAGATGTTTTCGTTTTGCGTAAAGTCTTGAAGAATCCCTCCTGGTGTTCTCCAGCTTCCACAATCTGTAAAACCTACCGCCTGCACAGCTCCCCAAGAATTGTCGTAAAAGGTATGTCTATACTCCACATTGAGTAGTAGGGTTCCTGTACCTCTATCAATCCGGTCGCCTACTCCTCTAACATTTACATGATTGTCTACCACAAATGGAGAAAAAGGGCTATTGTTATTGGTTGAAAAACCCAGCCTCACTCGAGCGCCTAAGTTTCCCTTCATTCCGATACGCTCAAAATATTTAAAGTCGTTCCAAAAAATATAAAACGGATCTTCCTCCGCGTTCGCTGTAACTACGGCTTGCGCATTAAGGCTATTAGATATACCCGAAAAGTATTGATAATGTTGACGAAGGTTGTAATGCTCATGATTGAGCTTTAAAAGCCATTTGTTTTGCAGGAGCAGCTCGGGCTTGTTGGGGACTTCCTCACCTCCACTTAGGTAAGTATATTCTTCTCTAAAAAAAGAACCTCCGGCCTGTATTACATTGCGAAAGTTGAGTTCATAAAAACCCAACAGCTCGGCCGAGCGATTTTTATATTCGTACAGCGCAGTTACATCACCAAAATAAACGGGC
Source organism: uncultured Owenweeksia sp. (assembly GCA_964485405.1). Lineage (GTDB taxonomy): Bacteria > Bacteroidota > Bacteroidia > Flavobacteriales > Schleiferiaceae > CAKZNE01. Next base: position 71,767 of record CAZAJG010000012.1, read on the forward strand.
TCATCAGAAATAAGATCCTTAAAGCTCATGGATGTTCCGAACTTACTACCAAAGAGATACGGTGCCTTAAAATTAACACCATAAGAGTGTTTGCCATTGTTTTGGTAAAAAACGTCCAGCAGCATATTTCTCCCCAGCAAATTGTATTCGCTTACCCCCAGCCAATACCAAAGCCGATCGCCTACCGTCCAAATATTAACCCCTGGAATAAGAGTGAAATTTTCCTCCACATAATAGAAAACCCTATACTGATTTCCATAAGAGAAAAACACCTGGTAATAGGCGTGAGCGATAGAAGGTAAGTGGATTAATCGTTGAATATCATTTTCTAAAGCAACACTATCCAACACCTGCCCTTCTTGTACCAAAATGATATCTTCAATAAAAGACAGCCTGGTAGACTCTAAGCCTTTTATTTCTAAGCTAAGAATGGTATCGTTCTGTGCCCTACAAAAGAACAGACTGAACAAAGAGAGTGATATAAGTGATAGGAGGCGGAACAAAGACATTTAGGGCATCGTAAACTCTTTTTCAATAACAAGGTTCACCCAGTTATCCAAGCTAACCGCCATTAAAGTAATCTTGTAATCTTCATCTTTTTTAAGAACTGGCGGTGGAGGCATTCTATTTACATCTAATACCACATTGCTGAAATCGTTGTACTTAAAAAATTTATCGGTTGTATAGGTGGCCGAAACCATCCTTCCCATATCGTCCGTTATGGCTTGAAAATAAATTACATTTTCTTTTATTCTACCATCTTGCCAATCAAATCTTGGGCGGCCTGAATCCATAAAGTCGATGGTCATTTGATCTGAATACTCGGTAGCCTTTCCATTGTTTTTTAACCGTATGGGATTACAGCGGTGAAAGGTTTTAGGGCTTAATGCGGTTACGATAGACCATCCCTCATCTGAATTCTGTCTAATCGCTTTCCTTAAAAAGCCCTGAAAAACAGGTTCTATAGGATTATCTCTTTCCGTGTATTGAGAGAAATCATTTTGATCACTAGGCAGATTATCATTCTCAAAGTACCTAGGCTCCCTCATACTATCTGGAGGTAGAAAAAATATAGAGACTAGGCTACTATCCATTGCATCGCTCGCTGCACAAGCTATTAAACCCGCAGAATCCCGTGGACTGTGAATCGCTATAAACTCCGCAAGGTTATTAAACGTAGGTTCTGGTGGATTCGTTGTTGTCTTTGTTTCCTCATCATCAGTGGAACAGGATGCAACCATAATTCCCAACAAGAAGAACAGAAACCATCGGCAGTTATACAAGCATTTCATGTGCAAAACTTAATTAATTCAATTCTAGTCTCAAAAAGCAAATATAGCTCCCTGAACGCTAGGAAATAACGGCCTATACTTAAAAATGGTTCGAATAGGTTAACGCGTTATATACTTAATCCCTAGGTTAAAGGTTTGGCCTACTCCACTATTTGTACCCCTCCAAAAATCAGTGTACAGCAACTCTACATTAAGTTGCGAAGAAAACTGATACTTAAAACCAATACCTGAAGCCGTATAATTTGAACCAATTACCCAATCCGTGCGGATATCATTAAAATTCTCATCTGTGGTAGGCGTATCGTAAACAAACCTAGGCCAATATTGAGACATTACATATACAGTAATCTTATCCGTTGGGAAGTAACTGAAAAACACGCTGGCTGGCATATCTACATGACTCGTTTGATATTCTCTTCTCTTAAATCTAAAAAGAACATCCGCCTCTAAAAACAGTTGAAATTGATCTCTAGAACCTAAAGTTTTATCAAAAAAGAATTGGTTCCACCAAATAAATCTATCCCACTCCAACCAGTGCTGTTCAGATCCTAAGCCCTCCGGATCATTTGCTGGGCTCACCAAAAAAGTACTTTGAATAGAGAAGTTATTTACCCCTTTTATTGGAGCAATCTTTATTCTTGGTCCTATAGCGGCTATGCCAAAACTTGTAGTATCCGTATTTGTTGCCAAAAAAGCTCTGTCTATAGCGCTTATGCTAGAATCTCCATTCGCTCTACCCGTGCTTCTTAAGTATACATCAAAACCCAAGTTTACCCGCGCATTTTCACTTACACCATAAGTCCATTGAAGAAGGGAGGTTAAAAAAGTGGTTCTATACCCTGTAAAATCCTGACCTTTCCAATTGTTCTCCTTTTCCGTGTAAAGGGTATTGAAAAGTGTAAAATCCATTCTGCCTTTAGGCAAAAGAGAACCTGCAGTAAACGTTTGCAAGCCAAAAACTTCGGTGTCTTCTGTATCATTAGGTCCAGAATTCAATATTCCTGAAGATGCATTTGCTTGTCCTCCAGCTAAGCTTTTGTTGAGTGTCCAATCATAGGCATAAAACGAAACCTTATAATCCGTAGGGATTTTGCGAATTCGGTACGCATTTATGTATTCAATTAAACCTTTGTTATTTTTAGCAAAATCCTCTCTATACCATTTGAATATTTCAGATAACTCCACTTTTTCCTTTTCTGCATTTACTCGAATAAAGCTGTTGTTGTTCAGGGCCAGTTTTGCTTGCTTTTGCATTTGAGCATCCAGCTTTTCAGGTGTATATGCAAAATTTACAATGGGCGGACAGCTTATAGCTCCACATACCAAAACAAAATGATAACGAGCCTCGTCAAAATTGCCGCGCAATAGAGTGTTCTCCAAATAATTGAGTGTAAGTGTTTGACCTCCAAAAAAGTGTTCTTTTTTATCGAAAAACCCAGGAATATCCATTGGTGATGCGATAGGATAGGCATCTGCAACTGCTTTTATAACTCCTAAATTGTAGGCATTTATCCAGAAAGCTTGGTAGTTTAAAGCATCAGATTTATCCACTTGTATCTCTCCAGCCAAGGCATAGAGCGCGTTAAGCTCTGTAGGATTTTGCACCAAAGATTTATAGTTTACCTTTCCATCGGCAACATGTTTTTTAAACAAAGCATCTGCTTGATTATAGAAGGCATTCAGTTTTGCCGATTGCGCCTGTAAGGCCATCTGACCAACAAACACAATTAGGAATATATTTAAAAGTCTCGTTTTCATAACGTGAAGGGGATGTTTAATTTATAACACAAAAAAAGTGTTTGCTAAGAATCCGAAATGTTATTTGCATTACATTTCCAATAGTTTTAGAATAATATGTTTGAAAACCATAATAAGGATACCGCACCAATGGAACATGTTGTTATAATAGGTAATGGAATTTCAGGTATTACGGCTGCTCGACACGTACGTAAACTAAGCCGAAATAAAATTACGGTTATTTCCGAAGAAACAGACTTCTTCTTTTCAAGAACAGCTCTTATGTATGTATACATGGGGCACATGAAGTTTGAGCACACCCAACCCTACGAAAATCATTTTTGGGATAAGAATGACATTCAACTGGTAAAGGACAGAGCTACTTCCATCAACACCCAAGAGCAAAGCATTAGTATTGCTAAAGGAATGGATATCAAATACGATCATTTAATACTGGCAACGGGCTCTTCTCCAAATAAGTTTGGTTGGCCGGGTCAGGATCTAGATGCTGTGCAGGGCTTATACTTTAAGCAAGACCTCGAATCTATGGAGAAATGGTCGCCTACCACAAAAAGGGCGGTTATTGTAGGTGGAGGTTTAATTGGTATTGAAATGGCTGAGATGTTCAGGACCCGCAACATTGAAGTTACCATGCTGGTGCGTGAAACCAACTTTTGGAACAGCGTACTGCCCACAGAAGAGGCAAAAATGATCAATCGCCATATTGCGGAGCACCACATTGATCTACGCTTAGAAACCGAATTAAAAGAGATTTTATCTGATGAAAATGGTCGCGCCAAAGCGGTTATCACCAACACAGGCGAGCAAATTGATTGTGAGTTTGTTGGTTTAACGGTTGGTGTACATCCCAATATAGAATTTGTAAAAAATGCGGGTATAGAATCCAATAGAGGTATACTGGTAAATCGCAAATTAGAAACCAGCGCACCTCATGTATACGCTATTGGCGATTGTGCCGAGCAGCGCGAAGCCATTGGTTCTAGACGTGCTCTAGAACAAGTATGGTATACCGGAAGAATGATGGGCGAAACGGTAGCGCAAACCATTTGCGGTAACCCTATAGAGTATCAACCCGGACATTGGTTCAACTCCGCCAAATTCCTAGATATTGAATATCAAACCTACGGATGGGTTTGGGCAAAGCGAAAGGAAGAAGAGGATGACTTTTACTGGGAGCACCACAAAGGGAAAAAATGTATCCGAATCGTTTACCATAAAGACAATCATACCCTTATCGGGATTAATGTATTTGGCATACGCCTACGTCATGAAATATGCGACCAGTGGCTGAGGCAAAATGCTACCGTTGAACAGGTATTGAAGGAGTTACCACAAGCCAACTTCGATCCTGAATTTTATGCCAAACACGAAAAAGAAATAAAAGCAGCCTTCAATCAGAAAATGGCAATTGCCTGATTTTAAAAACTTATTTGCACCATGGAAAAATCGAACCCTAGTTTTTCAATAGCCAATCCGCACCCCGCTAAAACCGATGCCATCCAAAAGTTAGGCTTAGGTTTGGGCATGACGGGCTTACTCATGCTTTTTATAGCTTGGGCTGGCGTGGTATTCCCTAGCACAGGTATGGCTCTAAGTCTCTCTTTAGGTCTTATTACAGTTGGAACCGTCATCTATGCCAGAAGATCCTACCTCACTCAACCAGAAGGTATTAAAAACAACGGGGTTTGGTTTAAATCCATTTCTGCTCTTGGTATTTTAGGATGGGCAGCAGGCGTACTACTTACTGCCTTTTACGTTTTATTGTATTGGTTTCCCGCCTATTTAGGATTGGGCGAAAATGGTGCGGCCAATACTGGGCTTGTTGCCTTTTTTGATCCTTTAAGTCAATTACTCAAAAATCAACCAGCCAGCCAGTGGTTTGTATATGGTACTCTCTATACTGTAGCCATTTTAGCCCTAGGGTATAAGTACATTTTAAAGTATAGGCACAACAAGTACCAAGTGGTTCGTACGCTGTCCGTCATGTTCTTCCAACTGGGTTTTGCCTTTTTGTTACCAGAATTTTTAATTCGCTTAAACTACCCGTATAACGATTTCAAAAACATGTGGCCGCTCAACTATTATTTCTTTGATGAGTGGAACATTAGCAGCTTTTTAAGCAGTGGGAATCTAGGCTTATTCATGTTGATTTTTGGCATCGCCATGATCTTTATTATCTCACCTATCCTTACTTACTTTTATGGCAAAAGATGGTACTGCTCTTGGGTTTGTGGTTGTGGTGGCTTAGCTGAAACAGCTGGAGACCCTTTCCGCCATTTATCCAGTAAAAAAGAATCTGCTTGGAAGTTTGAGCGTTGGTCTATTCACATTGTTTTGGTGCTTGCCGTGCTTATGACTGTAGGTGTGGTAAACACTTATTTAACAAACAATGCTGCAACAAGCGTTATTACCCGCTCTCAGTTTACTTGGGGCATGGTTATTCTTCTTTCCGCTATCACTGCTTTAATTTTCATCTTTAAAAAAGGGCAGCTCAATAAAGACACTCGATACATTGTTCTTTCTGTAGCCGGTATTTTAATTGGAACGATTACGCTTCACTTTTTCTCCAATAACAATCAAGTTTTATTTATTGATAGTTACCAGTGGAGAAAATCATATGGGTTTATTGTTGGTGCGGCCTTTTCAGGGGTTGTGGGTGTTGGGTTTTATCCCCTACTAGGAAGTCGTGTTTGGTGCAGGTTTGGTTGCCCAATGGCTGCTATCCTTGGATTACAACAACGTCTTTTTTCAAAGTTTAGAATTACAACCAATGGAGGGCAATGTATCTCTTGCGGAAACTGCTCTACCTATTGCGAAATGGGAATAGATGTTCGCTCTTACGCCCAAAAAGGACAAAACATTGTACGTGCTTCTTGTGTTGGGTGTGGCGTATGTTCTGCGGTTTGCCCTAGAGGAGTATTAAAATTAGAGAATGATGGTGCTGGCGAAAGAATTAAAGAAAACCCATTCCTACTTGGAAACGCAGACAACTTAATGGATCTTCTTAAAAAGTAGAATTCTATATGCGTCCACTCTTTAAAACATGCATTCTTCTGTTTTTCCCTATGCTTATGGTAGCTCAGGGAGAGCTTACTTACCACACAGAATACTTCAATAATAAAGTGTTGAAAGCCGAAGGATGGATGCTGGATGGTAAAAAGGTGAAATATTGGAAACACTATAACCCCTACGGAGTATTAAAAGCAGAAGGGCATTATGAAAATGATAAAAGAACTAAGTATTGGTTTTTTTATCGAGCCAATGGCAAAAAACTCAAAGAAGGCACCTTTTCCAAAGGAACTCCTCATTACTGGTGGGTTTATTATGATAATTCTGGTAAAATAACCGAAAGGTGCCAGTATAACATGGGTGTAAAAGATGGCTACCGGGTAGTTTATGTAAACGAAAAACCCAAAAAGGTAGAAAAGTTTGATCAAGACACTAAGGTTGACCAATGGACAAGCTACACTAGTTTTGTGCTGGATAACGGACCCCTATTAAAAGCAGATGACTAGAATAAAGGTGATTATTCCTGCCTTCAATGAAGAGGATTCTATAGCACACGTAATTAAGGACATACCGAAGGATTGGGTAGAAGAGATTATTGTGGTTAATAACAGTTCCACCGATCAAACCGCAATTAATGCGGAAAAAGCTGGTGTAACGGTATTACATGAAAGCAACCGAGGATATGGCTACGCATGCTTGAAAGGAATAGAACATGTAGCTCAACAGAAGGAAACTCCTGATGTTATTGTTTTTATGGATGCCGATTATTCCGACTTTCCGAATGAACTACCAGATGTAGTCTCTCCCATTATTCATGAAAATATGGATATGGTAATTGGTGCTAGAACTAAAAAATGGCGTGAAAAAGGCTCCATGACTCCTCCTCAAGTTTTTGGCAATTGGTTGGCCAGTTTCTTAATGCGCATATTGTATGGCGCAAAGTTTACCGATTTAGGTCCGTTTAGAGCCATAAAGTTTGAAAAGTTAATGGAACTTTGCATGCAGGATAAGACTTACGGCTGGACAGTAGAAATGCAGATAAAAGCACTGAAAAAAAATTATCGCTATACAGAAGTTCCTGTACACTATCGAAATCGGATCGGGGTATCTAAGATTTCGGGAACAGTAAAAGGAACCATTATGGCCGGATACAAAATATTATCACTAATCTTTAAATACAGTTTACGCTAATGGAAATAGCATTAATTCTGGTTTACACCCTAGCATTATCGCTTATTTTCTTTTACAGTTTAGCTCAGCTAAATCTGTTGTTCAATTACATTAAAGCACAAAAGAAGGAAGATGTATGCCCAAAATTTGATTTTTCAGATCCTGAGCAAATTCCTTTTGTAACGCTTCAACTGCCTGTATTTAACGAACTCTATGTAGTAGAAAGATTGTTGGATACCATTGCTTTATTGGACTACCCAAAAGAAAAACTAGACATTCAAGTTTTGGATGACTCTACAGATGAATCTGTGAAGCTTACCGCCCAAAAGGTAGAAAAGCTAAAAAAGATGGGGTTTGATATTGAGCATATCAGAAGAACGAACCGTGTAGGTTTTAAAGCTGGAGCTTTAAAAGAAGGTTTAAAAATTGCGAAAGGAGAGTTTGTAGCCATTTTTGATGCCGACTTTTTACCACAAAAGGACTTTTTACTTAAAACCATCCCTCATTTTAAAAATGATGGAATTGGTGTGGTTCAAACCCGATGGGGACATATTAACCGCAACTACTCCTTGTTAACCAAAATGCAAGCCTTTGCTTTAGATGCGCATTTTACCATTGAGCAAGTAGGTAGAAACACTAAAAATCATTTCATCAATTTTAATGGCACCGCAGGGGTTTGGAGAAAATCTTGTATTGAAGATGCCGGAAATTGGCAAAGTGATACGCTAACAGAAGATTTAGATCTAAGCTACCGTTCGCAGCTTAAGGGTTGGAAGTTTAAGTATTTGGAGGATGTAGAAACACCTGCAGAACTACCAGTTGTTATTAGCGCTGCAAGATCGCAACAGTTTAGATGGAATAAGGGAGGGGCAGAAAACTTCAGAAAGATGAATCGCACCTTAATGAAAGCCACTACTACTCCGCTAAAAACAAGAATCCACGGTTTTATACACCTGCTCAACAGCAGCATGTTTCTCAGCATTTTTGTGGTAGCTATTTTGAGTATTCCTATGCTCTACATCAAAGATTTAAGACCCGAGTACAAGTCTTTCTTTCAATTTACCAGTGTTTTTGTGTTGAGCACCTTTATCTTTTTTGCTTGTTATTGGTATGCCTATAAACGGATTCATGGCCGAAGCATTAAAAGTTTTATGAGTTATGTAAAAGATTTCTTTTTCTTTTTCTCTGTTGCCATGGGCTTTTCCCTGCATAACTCCGTAGCCGTTTTAGAAGGTCATTTAGGTAAAAAAAGTGCGTTTGTACGAACTCCAAAATTTAACATCAAGAATCTTAAAGACGGTTGGAAGAAAAACAAATACGTTCAAACGAAATTATCGCTGGTAAACTTTGTAGAAGGATTTTTGGTGCTTTACTTCCTTTTCGGCATTTTCAGTGCTTTTAAATTGACAGATTATGGCCTCTTGCCCTTTCACTTAATGCTATTTTTTGGTTTTGGTTTCGTTTTTTATAAATCCATTACATGCAAAGTGTAAGCACTAAGCATAAAGTATACTCTTATTTAGTTCTAGCGGTAAGCGTTCTTACCTACTTTCAATTCGCCTACTTTACCGAAAGGCAAGATTTTGTTCATGTTTTTATAGGGTATAGCCTTCTTTTTGGAGCCTTTTACTACCTGTATCAATACAGCGCATTTAGCTTTAAACAGCTTTCGGCAGTCGCCCTTTTTTCTCGTCTCATTTTTGTGGCGGCTATTCCCAATTTATCTCAAGATTTTTATCGTTTTATTTGGGATGGCAGAATGATATGGGAAGGACTGAACCCATACTTGGTTTTACCCAAAAACTTTGTGCAAGGCGATGAGTCATCAATCATTCACGAAGCGCAACGATTGTATAAGGGGATGGGCGAACTAAATGCAAGTCATTATACATGCTATCCACCCATTAACCAGCTAGGCTTTCTCATTCCTGCCATCCTCTTTTCCAAGAGTTTTTTAGGCAGTACCATTGTTATGCGATTGTTGATTATTGCAGCCGATATAGGAACGTGGTGGATCGGGCAAAAGCTGCTGAAACACTTCAATCTCAATCCAAAACAGATACTCTTATACATGCTCAATCCGTTTATTTTAATTGAGTTAAGCGGCAATCTCCATTTTGAAGGGGTTATGATTTTCTTTTTGTTGTGGTCGTTGTATTTACTCTTAAAGGGCAAGTGGCAAGCATCGGCTTTGCTCATGGCTTTATCCATTTCGGTTAAACTTATTCCCCTTATTTTTCTTCCCGTACTTATCCGAAAATTAGGGTGGAAAAGAGCTATTCCCTACTACCTCATCACGGGAGCCATTACCGCAGCTCTGTTTGCGCCTTTTATCACTTCTGCTTTTATCCAAAACTTCATGAGCAGTATTAACCTTTACTTTCAAAATTTTGAGTTCAACGCAAGTGTATACTACATCATCCGCGAAATTGGCTACCAAGTAACCGGTTACAACATCATCCAAAAAGTAGGCAAAATTACTCCCTTAATCGTACTCGGTTCTGTGCTGCTTATCTCCTTTCTTCGCAAAAATGAAAATGATAAAACGCTCATGACTTCTTTGATGTGGGCGTTGGGGATTTACTACTTATTGGCAACCACTGTTCACCCCTGGTATGTTGCTGTAATCCTGTCTCTGAGTATCTTCACTTCCTTCCGTTTTGCCTTGATTTGGAGCTTTACCATCATCTTGAGCTACACGGCTTACATTAACCCTGATTTTAAGGAGAACTTGTGGTTGGTAGGCTTGGAGTATGTTTTGGTGCTTGGGTTTTTGGTTTATGATTTTTTTGCTTTCAGAAAAGCTGTAAATTCATAGTGTTATTTCTTATGTTGTTTTTTATCAGCATTTTAATCACTCTTTTTTTCGATAAAAATCACCCTGAATCAGCGTAAAAAAAATTGACATCCCCCTTCAGTTCATTAAAAAATTTGATACTCTAAATTGCTGTTTATTAAGCTTTTGTAAACTGATTTATTCTTATTGCACAATTTTTGAACTCCAAATTTGTTTTTCTTTTCAACATTACTTTAACTTTACCATACGCTAATTTAACCAAAACCTACCTTGAAATGAAAAACCGATTTTTTCCAGTTTTACTCCTTTTTTTCCCATTCATTTCTTTTGCTCAAAACAATAACTTTCACGTTTTAACTGACATTGTGGATGGCTCTTATGTGAACCAAGGAACCTCTACTACTTTAAAAGTAAAAATGGATGAACGTTTTACGGATTACGAGATGAGTCTATCTCAAATAAAGGTGTATCAATCGGCTGATAACCCCATCAGTAATTTTGTTACCGCCATCAATAATCAATCTGCCACAGGCAATCAAATAAAAAGAGGGATGAACCTGTTGGAGTTAACCTTAACCACTTCCCAGGCCACGGGATATTACATACTGGAAATACCAGATAGTAAAGGAAACCGCGCTTATTTGAGGTTTTACTACGATTCTGGCCTGGCCCCTTAAACATACACCATGACAAAACTAAGCCCAGTTTGGCTGGTATTGCTTTGTTTGTGTACAACCTTTTCCTGTAGTAACAACATCCACAAGCTAAACCGGCAAATAAAAACCGAAAACAAGATCTTCAGAATTGGTTTAAACAACACCAAGGATAGCCAGGAGGTTGAATTTTACTCCATCCGAATGGATGTTCAATTCCAGTCTAAAGAAGATTTTCAAAATCTATTTGAAGCGCAGAACTTCAACTATATCATGAACGATATCTGCACCGATTTTAAGTTTTTAAACGGCAGCGATACCATATCCTGCGCTAATAACTTCGCTACTTTCAACCAAGCTGTGCAAAGTGTATCCTTCATCTGTCTGTTTCCAGCGGAAATTAAAAAGGCAGATCAGTTATTGATCCGTAAAAATTGCTTCCTCAATCAAAACCTAATACAAGAGTTATGATCCAAAAAAAGTCGCTAAAGAGAATTTCTGTATTGCTCGCCATGGTTTTCATCAACCAGATCTTTTTTCCTACCGCTATGCTAGCAGTAACCGGAGGACCCGGCCAACCCGAGTTAGAAAGCTTCACCCCTTTCAACAGTTCGGATATGGTAGATCCTTTTTCGGGAGATTTTACATACAACATTCCGTTGCTCAACGTTCCGGGCCCCAACGGGGGTTACCCGATTAACATTGCCTATTCTGGCAACCTGGGTACCGAGCAAGAAGCCGGTTGGGTAGGCTTGGGGTGGAGCATAAACCCAGGAGCTATAAACCGGCAACTGCGCGGCTTACCAGACGATTTTGACGGAAGCCAGGAGGTTACACGTAAACGAAAAATGAAACCCAATCGCACCTATACCCTAGGCGTGGGTACCGCTTTTTCCGAAGTGTTTGGTTTTGATCTCAGCAAGAATGATATAGATGTGCAACTCAATGCAAATATCAATCTAACGGTAAATAACTACAACGGTTTTAACATGGGCATAGGAGCAGGATTCTCTCTTGTGGAAAATAAAGCTACCGAAGGTAGTGATGGAACAAACGACTCAGCAGATGAACCTGGAAGCGAACCCGGTTCCAAGAAGCAGAACACGAAAAAGAGTTATGCCAAATTCACTAAACTCTCCTTGAAAGATGCTAAGAAAATGTATCCCAAAGAAGCTTTTGTTCAGCAAAGTATAGCCAAGTTCCGTGGAGGTTTAATTCGTTCCATAGGCAACATTCCTTCCTCCACCTTTTTTGCCGGTTCAGGCGATAATCTATCCAGCATTGACTTTCCCAGAAAATCAAACTCTTTCACCTTTGACGGGAAGTTAGGAGGAGACATCTTTGGCGTAACCAGTGATGTAGAGTTTACCTTGTTTTACTCTCAACAAGATTATGCCGAGGACGAAATCTCATATCCCGCTTACGGTTATATGTACTCCGAAAGTGGATCCAAGGACAAAGACGCAATCTTGGATTTTTACACGGATAAGAATTCCGCCTTAGGTGCCTCATCAGCCTATTTGCCTGTTCCGGTGCTAACCAATGATGTTTTCAGCGTAACTGGGCAAGGCGTAGCCGGAGTATATCGTTCGCAATTAGGGACTGTCCCTCTACTTTCTACACCAGATGTGGAAAGCAATTCCAATGCTTACGGTTTTGGCTTAGACCTAGCTGGAGGAACGGGTACCAAAGTTGGGTTTAATCCCAAAGCGTCCTTTACCGAAAGTAATTCCGGAAAATGGACGCGGGGAGATGACGCCATTGAATGGTTTAGAGAAAGTTTAGGGCTTACCGCTACAGAAGAAGCAACTTTCGAACAAAGCTCCTTCATTAAACTGGGTGACCTTACCGATAACCAGTGGCATAAGAACAATCTTTTGCAAAATGCAGAAGCACTACGCTTTGATCTAAAAACCGAATTTCAAGCGCTGAGCTGGAAACCCAAAGCTATATCTCAATTGTATCGAGATGCAGGAGGAAGCTTTAAACTGGAAAAAGCAGATCACATCCGAAAAGAAAGAGCAGCACGCTCCAATCTCTTCAAGTATTTTACCGCAGCGGAACTCAATGATATCTACGGTGCCGATACGCATCGAGATATCTACACTACAACCTCCGATCTCACGACAGATGGAGCAATTATAAACGCGAATGGACAAACCGATCAAAATGTGAGTACTGCGGGCACAGGTTCCCTCATCCACCAAATCGAGGTGGAAAACAACCATGTAAATTATGTATACGGTATTCCGGTATTTACCAACTCCAAAATAGACCGAACCTTTTCCATAAGCCCGCCTGCCAGCATCGCCAATGTAAGAGGAGTTGTAAATGTAGGCACAGATGATGACAGCAAAGACAACGAAAAAGGAAGAGCAGCGCTCTTTAACGAAAATGTTACCGGAAAATTTGCACATGCTTATTTACTCACCGAAATTCTTTCAGATGATTACGTAGATATAAGCAATAACGGAGTATCAGAAGATGACTTTGGCAGCTACACCAAGTTTGATTACCTAAGACTGTATGACAACTTTATATCTCACTCTCCTGCTCAAACTTCTTCCCAAACCATTGCTTCTTATGTACCTGGAGTGCATAGCGATGAAGAGGACGATATGGCTACGTATTCCCGCTCAAATAAAGAAATCTATTACCTGCACAAGGTGGAAACCAAAACCCACTACGCTGAATTCCAATTAGCCGTTCGAGGAGATGACTACGCACAGATAGGAAGTAACATTCAAAAACTGGCCAAACTCAAAAAAATTACGCTCTATAAAAAGAATAGTGGTAGCTCGGATACCGAAATTAAAAGTGTAGAGTTTGAGTACAATGACGATGAAAGCACAGCAGGCTTAATGCAAGGGGCACCTGCTGCTGCGAATGGCAAACTTACCTTAAAGCGTATCCGTTTCACCTTTGAAGGACAGAAAACCGATACCTACCTCAACCCCTATGAATTCGACTACTACAACAGCGGAGTAACCTACAGCCAAGGCGATGCCGACAAATGGGGAAAATACCAACCTGACACCTATAACGATTTTAACAACAACTACTTATATCCCTACACCGCTCAAGACAGAGACCTTAATAACGATGGGGTAGTTAACGATTCAGATACGGACATCCGCAATACTTGGGCCAGCGCATGGCGCCTCAAAACCATTACCCTACCTACGGGAGGAGAGGTGGATGTACAATACGAAGGCGATGATTATGGGTATGTACAAGACAAAAATGCACAGGCGATGTATCAAATTGTAGGACTTGGAACCCCTGGAACCTACGCTCTATCCAGCAACCGTATTTATTTTAAACTTAAGGAAAATGTAGCCACTGGAACCAATGCCGCAACATTGGCAGCTCAGCTTAGTGAAGACATGGAGAATGTGTACTTCAAAGCACTAGTTGTCTTAAAAAACAAGCCGAGTCAGTATGATGCGCATGGTGCTTTTGAACAAAATGGAGATGTAAAAGAATTTGTGGAAGGCTATTTAGACTTTACCAATATTGGTTTTGATGACGATTGCTTGCTTTCCGGAAGCACTTCAGATGGTATTTATCAATACGCTTATGTAAACGTGGCCAATGGTAGCGGTGGCAAAAATCCGATACGTTTAGCTGCAGCCAACTATTTGCGGTTAAATGGACAACATCTCAATTCCAGCTTCAATATCAACTTTACCGGAGGCCAATCGGAAAGCAACCTCATCAGCATCGCTTCCTCCATCATTCAATCTGCTACCAGCGACAAAGACATGAACCGCAACTTTGTAGAAACTGTGATAGGACCAAGTAAAAACTATTGTAGCGACTTAGGGACAAATTTGCCCTCTATCATTCGCCTAAATGCACAAGGGGCACAGAAATATGGTGGAGGTTCTCGCGTAAGCGAAATCATAGTAAAAGACAATTGGAATACCATGCAAGGCTCTGAAGAAACCTTTAACATGAGACAAGTGTACACCTACCAAACGGAAGATGGGCAAACCTCTGGCGTAGCCGAATATGAGCCACTCTTGGGTGGAGAAGAAAATCCATTGAGGCAGCCACATTACTATTCTACGGATAGAGCTTTCTTTAAAGATGAAGGCTTAATGTTCGATCTTCCCGCCACAGAAGCCCTATATCCTTCTCCCAGGGTAGGCTACTCCCGAGTGGTGGTAGAAAGCATTCCGGTGAACACCGATGGTACCGACATTGCCGATGGATATACTCTAAGCTCCAACGGTATACTGGTAAATGAATTTTATACCGCTAAAGATTACCCGGTACGATCCTCTTCCACCAAACCCAAAAAAGTAAATCTAAACGATGCCGCAGAAATGGCGAAGTGGGTTGGCGGAAAAAAATTCTTTCAACCCGGCTTTAGTCAAGGTTATTATACTGAGCTAAACGATATGCATGGTAAGCAAAGACGGGTAAGCACCTACAGCGCTTCTTTGGGTACCGATGATGCGCCCTTCCAGTCTACCACCTATTTCTACAAAACCATAGGAGGATTCTCTCAGGGCGCCAAAAATTATCTCAACAACGAGGTGGAAGTACTTACCAACGATGGTGCTGTTGAAAATCAAACCATTGGTCAGGTATCCGAAGCATGGGTAGAAATGAGCGAGAATCAAACCAAAACCTTAGGAGGTGACATTAAAACCAACTTGGATCTAATTGTAGTATTCGGGATACCCATACCCATACCAACGGCATTGCCTACCATAGACTATAATTACCGCATGCGGAGAACCTTAGTGCTGAATAAGTTAGTGAGCAAAACGGCCATACTGGATAAAGTAGTTACCCAGCAAGAAGGGCGAACCACTATTGTAAACAACCTCTTGTTTGATTATGAAAACGGACAACCCCTACTTACACAAGTACTCAACGATCACGATAAACCTATTTACTCCTACAATCGTCCACAACACTGGGTAAATAGTAACTTTAAACATCCTTGGAGGAACTGGAAAGCACGGGTGAGCAAAACCCTTTGGGTAAACATTATCCAAAATGGAGATATCATTCTGGCCGATAATGGTACCAAGTATTGGGTAGAAAATGCGGAAGCGGGAACATTGCGAAATCAAAGCGGAACGGCCTCCAGCATCAATGATGCTGACTTCCCAGGAGGTACCATTGTACAATCCGGATACACCGGAAGATCCGGTGCAATGTCTTCTCAGTTAGTATCCTTAAACGACCCCACCTTGCTAACCAATCGAGAGTTCCTACTCTTCCACAGTTACAACCACAAAGCCGGATGGAAAAACGGGGTACAACAGGATCTAAACGATGGAAACCTAAATAGTGCCACCGCCTACTACGATTGCGATAGTAATCCGTTAGAAGACTGTTCCATTCCAGGAGGCAATACCACTTTTTGCCCTACCGTGCAAACCGAAGGTTCGGTGCTGCTTTTCGGAAACCCAAACAAGTCCTCCACTCTTAAGGCAAGCGTCACCTTTCCGGATGAGTATGAGAATGAAATGGGTGATTTTACCCTCGAAAAAATTGGAGGCATGGTAAGAGCTACCCATGGAAACATCGTACTTATTTTAGGTTGGAGCGATCCCGAAAACCTTTTCCCGGAATGTATACCTGGGGTGTTAGATGCCGGAGTAAGCCTCTTTGCTCACGATGTAAAGAACTACGAAGTATTGGGTACTGCTACCTACAGCATCGATATAAGCGATATAAACGATAACCCGAGCCGTTACAAAAACTGGCACGATTACAAATCTGTACAATCGCTAAAAAATGTTGGTCGAAGAGGCTATACCGATAACAACCAAACCGATGGTTTTTTTGAAACCCGTTTGGATGAGGACGGTAGCTATACCACCTACGTAGACTATAACTTTAGTGCCCTACCCGAGAAGAACAGCGACTGGGTAAACCAAGGCACCGTAAATCAATACGATCCCTTTGGTAATGTGCTGGAAAGCGAAAACGCTATCGGCATTCATTCGGCTGAGCTTTTTAATGAAGATCATACCCTGGTTACCGCTACAGGTGTAAACAGCCAATACGATGAGTTGGGTTACCACAATTTTGAAGACTTGAGCGGATCCTGGACAGGCACCCACGGACACTTAAACTTCAGCAGCGCGTCCATCAACACCACCTACGCACACACTGGAGAACAAGGGTTAAACGTAAGCACCTCTACTACGCTCAGTTTATCCGATTTAGAGGCTTCCAAAAAGTATCGACTGAGCTTTTGGCAACAAACAGCAAGCCCTTTAATAACCGCTAGTGGAAGCAATACCTACACCGTAGATGCGAAAAACATAGACGGGTGGGATTTGATCACCTACACCTTCACTTCTTCCGGTAGCGGAACGGCTTCCATCAACTTTAATGGAACAGGTTTGGTAGACGATATACGCTTTTACCCAGCTAACGCAGCCCTTAAAACCTTTGTGTACGACCTCAACACCTACCGCCTTATTGCGCAGATGGATGCCAACAATTTCGCCACCCTATACGGATACAACGAAGAAGGCACCTTAAGCCAGGTAAAGAAAGAAACCGATAGAGGCATACAAACCGTGTCTAACTACATCGTTCACCGCCAGAAATAAGCCACTAACCATCAACCCATACGATCATGAATTCATACCCTAACATAAAGCTCCCCAAGTTAAGCTCCCCAAGCCTTAGCCTTCTAAAGTTGCTTTCACCTGCCAAGCAACGGGCTGTCGTACTCGTCTTGTTGCTTGCCTTCGGCATATCCACCCCCATTAAAGCCGCAGAAGAAAAGGTAAGCTCCTCCATTCAAATAGCGAACGCCTCTCTGAGCAGTACGTTGAGTGTACAAAGTCGCTTTTACAACAACATGCCTGGTCACGACTACAAAGGGCAGTTAAAGCTTAAACTCTATTTTGATAGAGATTATGAAACTACACCCAACATGTTTTTAGGAACCCAATCCTTTCAGGTAGTAGTGGGCTACAGTGCAGCTATAACGCCACACGGAAGCACCTCTCCAGAACCAGCAGTAACGGGAACCCTCACTCTAAAATATGATGTTACAGAAGGGGGAGAAATCGTAGATCATGTACAAGATGATTTAAGTCGTTTTGACAATGGAGGAGGCGTTATTGGCTCCATAAATGCAACCAAAGCCAACATACAAATTACCTCCATTGCCTTGCAAAATTTCAGCGGTGTTGGCATACTCGGCAATTATCCAGATAATGTCATTTTAGAAGCGGAATTGATCTCCGATCATTTTAGAAGCATTTCCAGCAGCACGCCAAGTAGTAATGCCCCCGGTTTGGATCTAAGCAACCGCTATTTTAACCTGCGTTACCCTTTTATTCCTGGAGCAGAGTTTTATGAGATCGAATGGCTTTTTGTTTCAGATGGCAGCCTTACAGGCGATCATCGCTCCGAAACCTTTCCTGTAGATTTTAAAGATGCCAGCCGTATCCGCATTCGTGAAAACTACTATGCCTTACCGTTAGAATTTTCCAGAGGATCGCTCATCCACCGCTTTCGAATGATTGGTATAGACGCTCAGGGGAATTATACCTACAGCCCGTGGAATTACGATCCAAATAATCCCACCATTTCCTCTATCAATACCGACCAAACCGCAGCCACCGGAAACAACTATTTCTATCATTACATAGACAATAGCGCGAAACTAAACGACAACCTCAATTGGGAGTATTCTTCGGTTTTTGCAGAAAATGGATTGCGAAAAGATCAGTTGCGCTTTTTTGATGGCCTGGGTAGAGACAAACAAACCGTTACCCTCTTAAATTCGGATGACTATGCTGTGGTGATGGAAAATGAATACGATTATGCCGGACGCCCTGCGCTACAGCTCATGCCCGCTCCTGTAGCCTCTCAAGGTTTGCAATACTATGCGGCAAACTCTAATTTTTCGCACAGCAACCACTTTACCGATACCCGTTTGGATCAGGTAACTTCTGGTGCTACCGAGGTGCCCGCTCCACTGGATGCCAGCACCTTGGTGAACCAATACTATTCCTCCAGCAATACCCTAAACTCAGAGTTTAGGGATTGGATACCTGATGCCAATGGTTACGCCTACACCCAGGTACAATACGACAACAATGGAACCGGAAGAGTGATACAACAAGGAGGCCTGGGCAGCACCTTTGCTTTAAAAAGCGGACGAAATAAGGAATACCTCTACGGACGACCTACACAATCAGAAATTGATCGCTTGTTTGGAAACGAAGCGGGCTCCGCCATCAATTACTCTAAAGACTATATTGTAGATGAAAATAAACAGATTAGTGTAACCTACAAAGATGGTTCAGACCGGGTAATTGCTACAGCCTTAACCGGAGCTACCCCAGCTAACCTGGTTTCTATTCCCCGTGAACCGGAAACCATAGAAAGTTCGCTGTTTCAAAACAAAACCGAAACCGCAGCAGGTGTATTTGAAGATTATACCATTATTACCGTTCCGGTACCAGGCACCTACTTCTTTCAGCAGCAGGTGGGAAGCTTTACGGCACCTGCCACCTGTAACCCAAGTGTTACCTATGGCCCAAGTGCCAGTATGACGTTGGAAATTACGCTAACCAACATCCAAACCGGAGTGGAAGAAATGCGATACGGAGGGAATTATACACCCAGTAACATGCCTCTCAATATAGAAGTTCCTAAAGTCATACCCCAAGGAAATTACATCCTCAAACGCATTATCCGTACCAACGAAGACCATATTGCTTCTACCCGGCCTGCGCTAAAAAACCATTTAATGACCAATATGGGGTCTATTGACGAGTGTGTTCCTTATATTTTAGACAACAGCACACCCTGTGCGGATCCCGATTGTATTACCTCCTGCGAGGAATCCTATGAAACCGAAATAAATGGTGAAACTTATTATTTGGATGCCGATGGAAATTTCTACACCACCCAAACCACCCAGGTAACAGCTGCCATAAACGCCTGTAAACAAGCCTGTAACGCGGCCGAGGAAGGCGCCAACGACTTGAATTTTTGTGAAGTACGTAGAGGTAGCCTCATAGCCGACATGAGCCCAGGCGGACAGTACTTTGAAAATTTAGCGCCCCGCACACAATACAATAGCAATGGATCCATACTCCTTAATGCACAAGGACAACCCGATTACAACAGCAGCTACAACTGGTACGATTGGTTGCAAGCCAACCTGGGCACCAGTGCCAATACCGGGCTAGCCACCTTTAACGGGCTGGCGGGTACTTCTTTTAGCAGCTGGGACGATGTACGCACCAACTGGCAATCTTCCTGGGCGGACCTGATCGTAGACCAACACCCAGAATATTGTATTTACGAAGCCTATTGCCTTTGCTTGGCCACCAACAGTGCCGATGTAGGCATTTGGCATTACATGAACCGCATGAATCGCGATAATACGGATGCTTATGCTACTTCTGATCCAGACTATCCGCTCTTTAATCCTTTAGGCCTTCCCACCAATTCTTCTACTATTAGTGGATCTTTAGACAATCCGGATTATATGCCCTATGAGCAAGACCGGGTGGATAGCATTATCGCTTCTGGAAATGATATTCTCGCATTGGACGTAGATCTTTGCGAATTGATGATAGGAAGCCCTTTGGATGCGATGAAACCCTTTATTACCAACAAGCTACAAAACTTCCTGCAATTTAAACCTACCAGTTCTTCCGTTACAGTTTCGCACAGCATTTGGTACCTCTTAGACGATCCCGATGGCATCGCAGACGACAATGGTGGAAACCAAGCCTACATTCCACAAGCTATTATAGACATCTATAATCAGTTTCATGGCGCTCCCGGGGTAAATAACGCGGTACTCGATCATACCAGCAAGTATGAGTTTTTCCGTTCCGTTTATCTCTTTTATCGGGAAATGGTGCTTTATAAACTTGTGGAAGAAAACGACCTTTGTGCACCCTCCACCCGAGCTTTAGATAGCGATTATGACGGTTTAACAGCCGTACAAAATGGATGGAGCTTAACTTTTCCGCCCAACCCCATTTTTGATGATTTTAACACTTTAACTACAGCAGCAGGAGCCCAGCAGTTTTATGACGATAACCTACCCGATGTACCGGAAAGTATGCGCGATTGCTTATGCGAAGAACTGAATACATTATGGGACAACAACAATAGCAATGGAGACGATATTGAAACGTACCTGTTGGGCAGCTACAGCCAATCTCCTTCCGGTTCGGATTTAACCGATATTAAAGACGATTGTGACGCAGGTGTATTCACCAACCTCAACAAGCTGATGGCGCATCCCCATTTTAAGACTTGTATAATAGGTGATGCTGTAGCAACCTCCAGTCTGCTGCCTACCATAAGCGCTACCGGCTGTAGCGATGCCTTTACCGCTAGCGCCCTTATACAGGCCGAAAACGATTACGAAAATGCGGTAGACGACTATTTAAACCAACTGGCGTTGGAATACCGACAAGCCGTAGCAGATTTTATACGCACTACGGAAACCTTTACCCTACGCTATACGCTAGATGAGCATCATTATACCTTGTATTACTACGACCAAGCGGGAAATCTGGTAAAAACCATTCCGCCACAAGGCGTAAACCCCTTGCCGAATAGCGCCTCTGGTAGCGATCCACAAATTAGCGATGTAAACGATTACCGCACCGGAGCTTCTGGCAGCAGCTACACCCGCCCTATACACGATTACCAAACCAATTACCGCTACAACACCTTAAACCAGCTCATAGAGCAGTTTACACCGGATGGCGGTTTAACCCGCTTTTGGTATGATGCATTAGGCCGGATTGTATTCTCGCAAAACGCTAAACAACAAGCTAACGATTACTACAGTTATTCTCTCTACGATGGTTTAGGACGTATTGCCGAAAGCGGAAAATGCCAATTAACCATCAACCCGGTAATAGGCGATTTGATTGACAACACCTTTATTTTGGCCAACCTCCACAGCCGTACCGAGATAAGCCACACCCTGTACAATGAAGCCTATACCGCCATTAATGCCAACATTAGCCAGCAGTATTTGCAAAACCGGGTTTCGGCCACTATGTATTACTCCAGCTTAAGCCAAAGCCTTACCGATGCCAATAATCCTGCTGATGATGGTGCTGGAAACTTTGGTTATGGGTTGCCAGAGCAAGCCTATTTATACGATTACGATGTATTGGGTAATGTAAAAACGCTCTATGCCTACAGCAGCGATTTAAGCACCGCAGGCCACCCCTATATTACCATGGCTTATAACTACGATCTATTGAGCGGAAACGTAAAACAAGTAAGCTACGAGCCCGGCAGTAACCAAGCCTTTTATCACCGCTACCATTACGATGCCGATAACCGTATAAAATATGCAGAAACCAGCCCCAATGGAGAAATTTGGGATAGAGATGCGACCTATTACTACTACCCGCATGGCCCCTTGGCTCGTGTAGAAAGAGGGGAACGATTGGTGCAAGGCGAAGACTTTATGTATACGGTACAAGGTTGGTTAAAATCGGTAAACAGTTCTACCCTGGGCACCAACGATGCCAACAATCCGTATGATGCCGGGCAAGATGGACGCTCTGGGCGCATAAACCAGTACGTAGGCCGCGATGCTTTTGGCTACTCCCTCCACTATTTTAGCGGGGATTATACCGCTATTGATGTAAACGGAAAAAACCCCTTGGCAAGCAACATTCCCTCCGCCATTACCGCTAAAAACCTCTACAATGGGAACATCAGCGCCATGAGCAACCAAATGCGCAACAATACCCAAACTACGGTAGATGCCCACCTCAACGGCTATCAATACGACCAATTGAACCGCATTAGCGCTTTTGATACCTATACCCACAGTTTACTAAACAGCAGCAACAATGCCGTAAGCGCCAGCGCCAGCAGCTATGGAGCAGATTATACTTACGATAGCAATGGGAATTTAGAAACCTTAAGCCGTAGCAACCAAAATGCGACCACTATTGATAATTTTAGTTACAACTATACCGATGCTTCTGTAGACTATAAACGCAACCGATTGGTGAATGTAGAAGATCTTTCCGGCTATAGCGGAAATGACCTTTCTTCCGGAAACCATGCCTATACCTACGATGCGATTGGAAACCTTACAGCCGATGCCAGCGAAGGTATTAGCAGCATAGAGTGGAACCTGATGAATAAGGTAACGCATATAAGCCAAAGCGGAAACGATGAACTGAACTTTGAATACGATGCTTTGGGCAACCGCATACAAAAAAGCGTTACCGCTGGTGGAAATACCAATAAAACCTATTACATTAGAGATGCGCAAGGAAACACTATGGCTACCTACTCACAACCCAACGGGCAATCTACCGCCAGTTTAAGCGAAACCAACATTTTTGGGTCTTCGCGAGCAGGTTTATTGAATTACTACACCTCTCGCACCACCGGAACAAAAGCGACCACCTACAGCCGGAAGCTGAGTAATAAGCGCTACGAACTAAGCAACCACCTGGGTAATGTACTTAGTGTAGTAAGCGATGCGCCTTTGCTGGAAAGCCAGGATAAGATGTGGTTTGAGTGGGATTTTAGCGATGGTACTACG
>CAZAJG010000013.1:0-94281 GCA_964485405.1 uncultured Owenweeksia sp.
GGGATTTTTTTGTTTTTAACCGCTTTCAAAGTACTCGTATTAGAATATTAAATGCCCTTTTGGTTAACTTGGGTGCGTTTATATGGATGTTACCACACATTTGAGAGAAACTTTAGAGCATATCGAAAAACCGTCAACTGAATTGATTGACAAATACATTAAATTATTCAATAATAATTTGAGATATAAACCAGCAGATGATGCAATTAACAAACTTTTCTCTGCTTTTCCGAATAATAAAGAAGTTGAAGAAATTCTATTAAAAATTAGTGTTATAAATGATTTGTATAGCACAAATATTCTCGCAACTTTTAAAATGGCTGAACATATCCAAAAATTAGATATTGACGGAATGTTGAGAGTTGGAAACCTTGACGTTGTGAATCAAATAGCAACTGGACATGACATCAGAAGAACGAAAACAAAAACGGAATTGAATTTATACTCATTTGCGACTAAATATTGTAACTGGCATAATCAAGAGAGCTATGCCATCTATGATAGCTTCGTTGAAAAAATACTCTTAGCTTTTAATAGAAAATTCAAGTTCTGTGATTTTAAACAAACTGATTTAAAAGACTTTCGGAAATTTAAAAGAATTTTAGACGAATTTATTAAACACTTTGATTTGCAAAAGCATAGTTTAAAAGAAATTGACAAATTTTTGTGGATTTATGGTAAAGAAAAGTTCCCGCCAAGTTATGCAAGATTAAACACTCAAAATAATGAAAACAACATCAATTAAATCACAAATCACATTACATATTAGAAAATCTATGGGTTCTAATAATCCACACCTAAATAAATGGTATGTTGGAATTACAAATAGTACGGACAGACGAAAAGCAGAACATAGAATAAACGTTTTAGGAATTAAGTTCTGGAAAACATTTGATGCGGAATCAATGAAAAACGCAAACGAAGTTGAGTCCTATTTCAGCGAAAAAGGAACTTCAAACAGAGCGTCAGCAAATGGAGCGATAAAGAATTCAAAATTTGTTTATGTTTTCAAAAAGCCAGTTTCAAAACCAACTGGATTAAATGGACCTTTTACGGAAAAGAACTTGATTGACAAACTGTTCGAATAAAAAACGTGTGGTAAGAATGTGTATAAAAAATAGCGCAAGTTGTTGCTAACACAAAGGCTTGGACATTTTTAGAAATTCGGAATGTGTTAATCCGAAAAGT
Source organism: uncultured Owenweeksia sp. (assembly GCA_964485405.1). Classification (GTDB taxonomy): domain Bacteria; phylum Bacteroidota; class Bacteroidia; order Flavobacteriales; family Schleiferiaceae; genus CAKZNE01. The sequence continues at coordinate 1,189 of CAZAJG010000013.1, forward strand.
TATCGCTTATTTTCAGCGCTACTTTTCATACACTCGATTGTTAGCAATTATTAAAAAACCAAAATGGAAAAATTTGAAATACTAAACCTTTTATACTACTGCGTATTTTCAACATTTGTGTACTACCAACAACTTCATTTAAAAAAATTTAGGGGATCAAGCAAGGTTTTTGAACTAATCCTTTCAATTTTTTCATTTTTAGGCATGATTGTGGGATTTGGGTATTTAATCTACTATGGATATAAAGTTTCTTGGTGGACACCTTTTGTAGTATTCATTGTCGGACTAGTCTTTATGTTTGTAGCAGTCTTTATTGAAAAACTACTTGGAAAGTTTACAATGAGCCTCTTGGGCTTCATAATTTGGCCAATCTCAGCATATTTAATGTTTATAACAATCCCAGCCTAATATGCAGGTATTACTTTACACTATTTCAGGATTTTCAATATTAATGGGTTTATTTATACTTGTTAAAGCCTCTAAGTATCAATTTAAACAATTAGGCTTGACTTTAGGCGGACTAACATATCTAATCGGTGGAATTCTTTCGATTAAAATGTTGATTTGGTGGCCAGTATTAGGTACATGGATTCTATCTTTTGGTATTAGAAAAATATTTGGTGACTCAATAGAATAATAAACTAAACCCAGTTTGATACTCAAATTAACGGCTTTCAATCTTCGATTAAACCTTAAACACAACACAAAAGCAAAAATAAGTAGATTCAAATCTTCTTATTTTGTATATATTTGTTAGAATAAGACAAATAAACAAGTGTGTTAAACCTTATTCCGACAGAAAAAATCATTGAACGGCTTCGTTACGAAAATCCATGGTGGATAACTAAGGAGATCCCGAAAGCATATAGCTCAATGTCAAAGAGGTTATATTTCAATCTCTTTTACCCTTTCATTCTTGAAAGGAATATTAAAAGAGCCGTAGTTTTAATGGGCCCCAGAAGGGTTGGCAAAACGGTAATGCTATTTCATAGCATTGAAAATTTACTAAAACAAGGAACAAATCCTCATCGACTGTTTTTCATTGGGATTGATAACCCGATTTATGTAAACTTAAGCTTAGAAGACGTTCTAGCACTTTGCAAAGAATCTTTAAACCTTGATAATCTTAATGGTTGTTATGTCTTTTTTGATGAAATACAATATTTAAAAGATTGGGAAAGGCATTTAAAAGTATTAGTTGACTCATTCCCAGAAACCAAATTCATTGTTTCTGGTTCGGCTGCTGCTGCTTTGAAATGGCACAGTACCGAAAGCGGGGCAGGTAGATTTACGGATTTCTTGTTACCTCCTTTAACATTTCAAGAATATATTCATTTAAAAAATTTAGACCACCTAATTTATAAAGGTGATATTCAATATGGGGATAAAAAAATGCCCTATTGCCTATCTCACCACACAAAAGAATTAAATAAAGAATTTATCCATTATTTAAATTTTGGAGGATACCCAGAGGTAGTATTATCTGAAAAAATACAAAGCGATATGGGTAGATATGTGAAAAACGATATTGTAGACAAAGTTCTGCTTAGAGACTTACCAAGTTTGTATGGAATCAAAGATGTTCAAGAGCTAAACAGGTTTTTTACCTATATAGCTTACAATTCTGGAAATGAATTTTCATATGAGACCATGTCTAGGGAAAGCGGAATTCAAAAAGATACATTAAAAAAATATCTCGAATACCTAGAAGCTGCATTCTTGATTAAGGTGTTAAACAAAGTTGGTGTAAATGCAAAGAGATTAAAAAGAATAACGAGCTTTAAAGTATACCTTACTAACCCATCACTTCGTACAGCTTTATTCTCTCCGATAAATGAAACCGATCAGGAAATGGGAAACATGGTGGAAACAGCTATTCTTTCTCAATGGATGCATCGAGAGCAACTAGATCTAACATATGCTAGATGGAAAGATGGGAGAAAGGAAGGTGAAGTAGATCTTGTGTTAGTAGATGACAAAAATTACAAACCCGTTTGGGGAGTGGAAATTAAATGGAGCAACCGATACTTTGATAAACCACAAGAATTGAAAAGTCTCATTAAATTTTGTGAAACCAATAAATTAGAAACAGCAGTTGTTACTTCTATTGATCAAATCGGAATGCAAGAAACACAAGAGTTGAGATTCACTTTTATTCCCGCTTCGGTATACGCCTACAACATTGGAGAAATCACCCTGAAAATGAAAACCAATAATTAGTAAAACAAGCTTCATTCCTTAGCATTTATTCTAAAATAAATTTTACTCACCCTATTAGCAACATCCTTAATCCTTTCGCTGAGCACAACTTTGCCCGATAAACTAAGTATAAAGTTCACTTTATTAAAAACTGTAAACCATGGATAAGATATTTTTAAAGACCTTCTTCTTTTTCATTGCATTGTTGCTTCTTTCATGTTCTTCACCAATAAACAATCCAAGCGACACCCCTGCTTCTAGCTATAATCTTGACGTTATTGATTCTGCCGGAATATTTTTAGGAAGATCTTTAAAGATGAATATAATCGACAAATATGAGTCGGGAAAACCCAAAACGATAAGTTACATTTTAGATGACACCATTTTTACTTTACACTTACTTGAGTCTGGACTTACTAAAAAGAAAGAAACCTACTTTAAAAGACAATTGATTGAGCAAACCCAAATGAATATTAAGGAATGGCCTGAGCCTAGTCTCTATAAAATAGAAGATGTTGTTGCGCAACAAAAACCCGACACTCTCATAATTACGGCATTTGATAACTCTTACATGTGGTTTGATGAATATGTAAAATGGAAAAGCGATTACCTGATTTGGCTTAACCATCAAAAATTCAAAAACATAAATAATATCAAAACCAAGCTTATTAAAAAAGGTAAACCAATGAAACAAGAGTTCATCTATTCCGGTAATGAGATTCATAATTTGGTTAGAAAGTATTCCTCAAATCCCACTTTCGACAGCATATCATCTATTGTTTTAGGTTCTTTTACTCCAACAGATATGATGAACCTACGCAACGCGCACAATTACATGAATAAAAATCGGGGGGGCTATAATAAAGATATTGCTGAACTATTCTATGATTTTTCACTTTGTGAGCCGGGTTGCTTTGCTGAGGAAAGACTTAGGTTTTTAGGGGAAATGCTAAAAGAAATTCAACTGGATGATTTTTGGAGTGAAGATAAAGTTAAGCCTGACGATTTTATTCAGAGATTAAATCTCGTTTTCCTTACCAAAGGTATGCAAGAGGTTGAGTAATATCTGGATAGAGTGATCCACTCCGGTATTCTCCACTACAAATCCTGAAACGTGCTGTTTCGGGATTTTTTTGTTTTTAACCGCTTTCAAAGTACTCGTATTAGAATATTAAATGCTCTTTGGGTTAACTTGGGTGCGTTTATATGGATGTTATGACCGATATGGGGAGCGTCCTACGAAAAACAAAGAATGGAATTATATAAAAGGGTAATTGAAATAGTTGACGCGAATTTGATTAACTGTCTAATTCCAATGATTCTGACTTTAATGCTTATCGAACTGATTTTTAAAAACCGTTTTGAAGCAAAAAAAGTGCTGAATCTAATTCGCTGGACAATTATTTTCTATACAATTATAACTTGGGCATTCTATCTAATTGGAGTGGCAACGACTGAAAATCCAGATCAATATGCTTTTATTAATAGAGCAACTGGACCATATGCTTGGGCTTATTGGACAATGTTTCTATCTGCTTTGATTTTACCTCTGACTTTACTCATTAAAAAATTGGCGTCAAAATTTTGGTATGTTCTCTTAGTCGCATTTGGAATGGAAAGCGGAATGTATTTTGAACGTTTTGTAATAACAGTGACTAGTTTCCACCGTGATTATTTACCTGGAAATGGAAATACTCCAACAGGAAATGGAAATATTGAATGGGTAGATTTATTCGTATTAGGAATTGGAATGATATTCCTACAAGGTGTAGTAATTACAATTTTGACTTTGGGAATATTTGAAGTAATAAAAAGAAAAAAAGCTAAGCCTAAAAAGACGTGAAAATGCATTTTTCACTAACTGTTGGGCTCATTAGAACAAAACACCGCTAAACCTCCATTCCTGTAATTTCATTTAGACTTTCATGGATATCCTTTAGTCCAGACCTTTATGCCGTTTTTTCTTTGCCTCAAGAAATAATTAATACACACAAATGGAGGTAACAAAAGAAATGCACGACAAGGAATTGCAATCACAGTATGGTCAATTTCGGTTTATAGTCTCCATGAATTCAAAGAAGTGGGGCCTTAAACTTATGAATGGTCTTGTTAGGCTTGCCAAAGGACAAAAAGTAAAAGAAGCGGTAAACGAAACACATTTTGTTTCGAGTACCACAACAAAAAATCATAAAATACGCACAAGGGTTTTTCGCCCTGAAAAAACAGGTGAAACTCTTCCTGCTATGATCTACTTCCATGGAGGAGGCTATATGATGGGAATACCTGAAATGGCAAATACATTTTATTCAGATATACTGAAAACAAGAAAAGTGGCGATTGTTGCACCTGATTATCGATTGTCTCAAAAGGATCCGTTTCCAGCCGGTTTTAACGATTGTTACGATGTACTTCTATGGATGCGAGATAATGCTAAAGAACTAAATATAGATCCAAACAACATTATAATCGCAGGGCACAGTGCGGGTGGAGGAATGGCTGCGGCTATTACGCTCAAAGCACGTGATACAAAAGATGTAAAACCAGCATTTCAGATGGCTATTTACCCGATGCTTGACCATAGAATGGTGACAAAATCTTCAAAAATGCAAGGGTCTACCATGTGGGATGCTAGCATTAACGCTCGCGCCTGGAACCTTTACCTGAGAAACGTTAAGAAACAAGTTCCTGCTTATGCTTCTCCTGCTTTAAACGAAGATTACAGTGAATTTCCGCCAACCATTAGCTTTGTAGGGGATTTAGAACCCTTTTATGATGAAAATGTGGCTTATATAGAAGCTCTGAAAAATGCTTCTATACCCGTCAATTTTAAAGTCTTTAAAGGCGGTTATCATGGATTTGAAGTGGGATCTCCAAAGGCGGCCATTTCTGTAAAAGCAAATAAATTTCAACTTGACGCCTTTGCAGAATACTTTGATAAATACATAAAAATCTAATTTATTATTTTTCAGAAATGTCTACCTCGTTTTCAATTAATTCAGTTAATCAAGCGCATGAGGCTGCCGGATTACCAGCTCCAAAACACCCGTTAGTAACGGTCGTTCAGTCAAAAGATTTTAGGCCGAAAATAGACTTCAATGGAGTAAAAGTGATTAATAACCTTTATCAAATCACATTAAAACAAATAGGTTGCGGAAATCTTTTATATGGTCAAAACTCATACGATTATGAAGATGGCACTTTAGTTTTTACAGCACCTGGGCAGGTAACCGTTTTTGATGACACGGCAGCTTCCGAAAGCCAAATTCATGAAGGTTGGTCATTGCTGTTTCACCCGGATTTAATTAGAAAATCAACCCTAGCAGATAAGTTAAGTCAGTATACATTTTTCAATTACGAGGTAACAGAAGCACTTCACCTTTCTGATGATGAAAGAAAAACGATAGAGGGTTTATTGGACAAAATTGTAACTGAGTACAGTCAGAATTTGGATAAACACAGTCAAAATCTAATTGTATCCAACATTGAGTTGTTGTTAGATTATTGCACTAGGTTTTACGACCGACAATTCTATACACGAACAAATCTAAATAGTGACGTAGTTTCCAGATTTGAAAAGCTGCTAAAAAAATATTATAACACTGAAAAAGTTCCGGAGCATGGACTTCCAAGTGTAAAGTACTGTGCAACAGAGTTGAGTTTTTCCGCTAACTATTTAAGTGATTTACTCAAAAAAGAAACGGGTAAAACTGCGCAAGAACATATTCACTTGTTTGTTATAGATAAAGCCAAGAACAATCTATTAAACTCTACGGATTCAATTAGTGAAATCGGTTATGAGCTAGGGTTTGAGTATCCTCAACATTTTAGCAATTTGTTCAAATTAAAAACAGGAGTAACTCCCAGTCGCTATAGGCTTTTGAACTAAAAATGTTTTGCCAAGGCATGAACAAATGCAGTAGTGATATATTGTAAACTTAAAGACGAATCGTTGTTAACCCCTTCATAATAAAAAGTATTTCACAAAAAAGAGGTTACTTTTACTGCGGCTAACCCCAAATAACCTCCTATGACTTTAACACTTTCGCGAAAAGTTTTAAAAGTACTTCTCTTTTCAACCCTATTGGCTTCATTAGCGTGTAAAAAAGAAGCTTCTCCGCGCTCAACTACTCCCATCAAAGATTGGCGTAATAATTCCAAATTCCAAGGTGGAACTGGTATTAAAACCAACCTAGCAGCGTCTGAAAATGAGCTGTATGCTTTAGGTCCGTATTATCTTTCTGTTTTAGACGCTCATTATAACACCCATCATTACATAATTCAAAATAGAGGTATCTATAAGTTTCCTATGGGGGATGAACTGTACATGGACTTATTAGAAGGTAGCCGAATTTCTTTCAATTCAATAAAAAGGCCCATTGATTATGCAACTGGTGCTCAGTTGGTTCCTTCCTCACTCGATTCTACCTACTCTAAATACTATTTAGATTTTCTTATTAAAGATGAAGTGGCTGCGTTGAGCGACCAAAATCAAGCTATGTTTAGTTTCAGATCTACGGAGGGCAACAAGTTGGCATTGGTGAAAATCAGACAAAACGCACAGCGCGATTACCACATTCACTCCCAAGAAGTTATTCCCTTTTCTGCACTTGATAATTCAACCAGACTGGGTTTAATAAGATCTGTAAATTCGGTGTTCTATGTAGGTACCGATCAAGGGTTTTTTAGAATTGATAGTACAGGCCAACATCTAAAAGTACTTGAAAACTCGGTGTTTCGTGTTTTTAAATCGGACGGACAGTTGTACGCAACCGGAGGGCCTGATAAACTATTTATATCTCAGGATAACGGTGTTAATTGGACAACCCACTTTGGACTTCCTGAGGATTTTGTGTATGCTCATTATTTTGAAATTGGTGACAGCTTAATAGGCATGTCTACCTTTGGCCCCAATCTGTTTACCCTTCATTTAACCGATTCTCAATGGCGCGCAAGGTATTTAGATGATAAAGGACTTGAGGGATATTATTTGACCTCCATTGTTGAGTTTAACGATAGTATATATATCTCTTCCTTAGATGGTATTTTCACAAAATCGTTGCAAGACTTTTATCGTACAAAAAAATAAATAAAAGAGTGTGTAACCCTTATGTACGATCTGAGCCAAAATTTAAAACCTTTCGCTCAAAAAGATAGTGGTGTGTTGGTTTAACATCGCAACCTTAGTATCCTTTCTGCATTATTCTAGTTTAGAAATTTTACTGACCTACACAAACAAACTGATCTGAATTAGAGTATTTTTAGTACCGCTATTTTAGAAAAAAATTATCGTGAAGAAGTTAAACACAAAAACCTGGAAACAATATGGATTTGAATTCATATCCATTTTTATTGCTGTCGTTTCTGCTTTTGCCTTAAACAACTGGAGTGAATATAGAAGAGACTACAACTCTGAAAATAAAATTCTTATTGAAATTGCGAATGGGTTAGATAAAGACTTGGAGGACATTAAAGTGAATATGGGTGGGCATAAGGAAGGTATTTCGGCATGTAAATATTTTAGAAATGCAATTGCCGGTAAAGAAACTCGAGCAGACTCCTTATTTTACTATTACTCAAAACTTACCCGCGATTTTGTTTGTATTCAAAATATTGCTGGTTATCAAACCCTCAAATCAAAAGGGCTTGAACTTTTGAGGAACGATTCTTTACGCTACGATATAATTTCTCTTTATGAATACGATTATAGCACCTTGCGAAAATTTGAAGAAGAGTATGCCGAAATGCAATTTGAAAAAAACTATTCGCGAGATATAAACGAGGTATTGGCGGCAAACCTGCAGGTTAATGATGATGGTTTAATTATGGGTTTTGATTTACCTCTAAAGATTGAGCAACAACAAAAAAACAAGCTACTGCTGTACCTCTTAAAAATTCAAAGTAACCGAATGTTTATCCTTCAGTTTTATTCTGAAATTGAAAAGAAAATAAATGGGGTTACCACACAAATAAATGAAGAAATTGGTGTTGCAGAGTAGTCTTGTCGTTTCATTTATTATCAAAAGGCATCGTTTAGAAATACAAAAACATTACTAAAACTCCATGTATAATCTTCCTTACCACAAAGAAAAAAACAAGCAAATCGTTCATGAGTTTATCCATCAACATCCCTTCGCTTTTTTAACAGGGTGCGACTCAAAGAATCAACCTGTGGCTACTCAGGTGCCTTTGCATTTGGAAGAAAAAGACGGTAAAACAACTTTAAGTGGCCATATCATGAAAAACACGGATCATCATAAGGCTTTTTTACAAAACAAGGGCGTTCTTGCTGTTTTTAACGGACCAAACACTTATGTAAGTGCCACGTGGTATGATAATCCAAACATGGCTTCCACTTGGAATTACATGAGTGTTCATGTAAAGGGTAACATTCGCTTTTTGAGTGATGACGCGCTAGAAAATATGCTCCAAAAAACATCGCTGCATTTTGAAAACAACAACCCACTTTCCTCTACCGTTTTCAACAATCTACCTCAATCCTTTAAGCAGAGAGTGATGGGTGCTATTATAGCCTTTGAGATTGATATCGTAAAGGTTGATACCGTCTTTAAACTGAGTCAGGATAGAGATATTAAAAGCTATCTCAACATTATTGAAAGATTAAAGGAACAAGACGAAAGCGCCCGTGCTATTGCTCATGAAATGCAAAAAAGATTGGACGAAGTATTTCCAAGTAAGTAGTATACAGGTATTAAACCCCTAGCATGATTGAGCAGATAGGTACTTCATTAAAAAATTGATTTACCAAAACCGTCCTCATTTTATCACTAGCTTAGCCTAAACAAACTTCATTATCACACTTGAAATGATTGTACGCTTTTGGAAATGGGGTCTTATTTTAACTTGTTTTTTAAGCTTTAGCCTTGCTGCACAAAATATTCCTCTAAGCTATTCGGGTACCGCTCGTTTTATCCAAAGCAACAAACTAGATACGGCTACTGTAAGCTTGCTGGAAGAGCACTTCAAAAAGCTAAATCCAAAGCATTACGACTCTCTCAAAACAACAGCCTTTTTAAGCATTGAAAAGAAAATAAATCGATACAAACCAGGTTTTCAGGCTTACTTGTATGAAACCTTACTCATTACCACTTATCAATACCTAGGAGACTTAAGTTTAAGTCAGTTTTACTTAAGCAAACAAATAGCTCTGCAGCAGGAGCTAGGTTCTATTGAACCCCTTATCCGCTCTTTTAGTCAACTGATGTATCTGCAATCCGATATGGATAGCTCCAATAAGGCAATAGAAACCAGTTTGAAGGTTATCAATCTACTGGATAGCGTGGAGGATAAGAACTTAAAGGCTTTCATTTATAGGCAACTCTGCGGCCTGTACCAGCATGTAGGAGAACCCAAAAGAGGCTTAGCTCTTTGCAATACGGCTTTAAAATACATGACCAAAAATGATATCCAACCATATCAAGGTGATGTTTATGAGAGTATGGCTCTGATGAAACAAACTAGCGGAGCCTTGATAGAGGAAGTTATTGAGATTCGTAAAAAAGGAATCGAATTCGCCTTAATGAATAAGGATACGTTTAACCTTAGAACGATGTACCGGAATTTAGCCAGAAATTATGTAACGCTTAATCAGCCAGATAGTGCTCAGCGCTATTTCGATTACACGTTTGAAATTTATACGCGACATCCTTATTTCTTGGGGTGGATATTTGACCAAATAGCCTACGGGCGGTTTTTAATTGCACAAAACCGATGGGAAGAGGTACCCGTTTTACTCGACACCCTAAAAGTAGCCTCCCAAAAAGTTCCAGAAAATATTACAAGCAAAAGAGAGATTGCCGATTTGCAGATGCGGTATTATGCAGCAACCGAAAATTACAATGCTTTTGAAACACAATTGGCTATTAAGGATTCTCTAAATAAGTCTATTCATGAGCAAAGCAAAATTACAGCGCGTGAGGAAATGATTGCCAAATATGAAACGCAAAAAAAGGAAGCCGAAAATCAACTGCTCAAAGCAGAAAATCAAACTCGTAAATATGGGATCCTTGCTTTTGCCAGTATCAGTGCTATGCTGGGTATTTTAGTTGTATTGATCATCCAAAGAAGGCGAAAAGACAAAAAACTATACAATCAAAAGCAAAAAGTACTGAGTTTAGAAATTCAAAATGCACTCAACCAAAAAAAGCTCATTGAAGTTAAAAGCCAGACTATAAAAAGTGATTTAGATGAACGGATTAAACAGGTAATGGAGCAACAAATCATTAATGCAGATCTATTAGAAATAATAGAGGAGTTACGAGCGGGAGACGAATCGCCATTGGTGAAAAAGAAAACGGCTCAAATGAAAACAAAGCTTAAAGAGCAGCTTACTTTAAAAGTATATGAGGAGATTTATGATAAAATAGAAGAGCTTCATCCAGAACTACTTTCCTTTTTACGAACGCAAATAGGGGATGATAAAGAACACGAAATAGCAACCCCTGTGATGTATTATTTAGGTTATGAAACCGGAGATATTGCAAAGGTGTTACAGCGCACCGAAAAAGCCGTTCGTAGTATCCGTTATCGAGTTCGTAAAAAGTTGGAACTATCGGAGACAGAAGATCTGGTAGAGTACCTTAAGGGCTTATCCTTTGATCAATCATAATCGGTTTGTTTGAGTCAGCTCAATAGATAGATCAATAAAATCAAAGCTACGGGGCCTTCCACTGGCTTTCAAATAGTAAATTTGTTCAACAATTTTTGGCCCACGACACCAATTATCCTTAAAATCAATATGTTATGAAAAAAAGCATTTTATTCTTATTTCTATCCGGTTTCCTTTTATTCGGTTCTTTCCAAGCTTCTGCTCATTGTGAGGTGCCTTGTGGTATCTATGAAGACTCCGTACGCATCGCCTTAATCAAAGAGCATATTGCGACTATAGAAAAGTCGATGATTAAAATCGAAGAGCTTTCAAAAGCTGAAAAACCAAATTACAATCAATTGGTGCGTTGGATTAATAACAAGGAAGAGCATGCAAAAAAAATCCAAGATATAGTAAGTCAGTATTTCTTGCATCAAAGAATAAAGCTGGTTGACGAGACTAACGAAAAGGCTTATGAAAAGTATGAAAAGCAGTTAAGTTTGTTACATAAAATGCTTGTGTATTCTATGAAAACCAAACAAACAACGGATCAAGGATACATTAAAAAGTTACGCGATACGGTAGGGAAATTTGAAGACAGTTATTTTCATACCCACGAACACTAAGAGTATTTGAATTCAAAAAAAAGCGGCACCGTGAGTGTCGCTTTTTTTTTGCAATAACTTTTGTAAGATGAAAAAATGAAAGACCCCACCCCAATGGGGTGAAGGTCTTTTCGGATAGGTGTGGTTGGTTGACTCTTACATGTTTTTTAAAGCATCAGAGAAAAATAATACCCCACACCAGCGGTTGTAGCGACAACAACCAAAAATGCTAATATTTTTAGCTTTTCTCGTTTGCTATTTTCTTTTTGAAGCCGCTTTCTGATGTTTTGTAATTGCTCTGTACTCGCCTTCTTATAACGGTATTTTCTAGAACTGATATTGGGTCTAGGTCTTTCACTTATAATTTCAGCAATAGATTTTCTTTTTTTAAGCATAGCCCGATTTCGCTTGAGCGAATCGTTCATAGCTGCTGCTGAACCTCCGAAGCCCATAATGGTAAAGTATTTGGTTAACAATACTTCAAATATACTAAAAATATTAGTAATTATAAAATAAAAAGCTAATAAAGTTATCAATTATCGTTAAAATGACCTAAGCCGGCCTTTAGATCTCACTTTGGCTTGGAAGATTTCTCCTGAGTTGGTGCTGGTCAAGATTTCATTATTCTTGGTCAGTTCAATAGTGGGTAGATAAGGTTCAGCTACTTCGTTCTTCAGATCATAAGGACGAAGCTGAATGAGCCCTCCTTTTTGTATAACATCCCCACTATCTTCTCTAATTATTACCCCTCTTAATCCGTACGTCTTTAAAAAGAATAAGGATTTATAGAATCGGAGCTCTTTGTAGGTTTTGGATAAACCTTTTACAAAGCTCTCTTTATTGTAAATGTATCTTTCCTTAAGGTCAATCCCTTCTGAAGACAGATAGCTAACTACCTCCGTTTTCTTAGGATTAGAAATAGAATATTCAATTTTCAATACATCCCCCAGCTCTCTAAAGCCTTCCATGGGTGTGATTTTAGCAAAGCCATTGTGCCATATTCCTTGTTCATCGTGAAACTTATATCGAACTCGTTGTACCTGTAAGTATCGGGCTTCATACGCTGTTTTTATGCTTTCAATCTTCGCATTTGTCTTATTTGTAGGTCCAATAAATATTTGACGAAACTCGTAACCGTTCCACGCAAAGGCAATAGCGACAATCATAAATCCAACAAAAAACAAGGTGATTACACTCCAATAACCCAAGCCGATTTTCATAAAATATCTACCCCTTTACCAGCCAGTCTGCATTTTCGTATTCCTGTTCAATCATTCCCAATATTTGCTCGGCTTTTTGAGAGGCTTTTAAATAATTTTGTTCCAAATTCAGTTTTAAGATCACATCAAATTGAAGCATATTTAAAACCTCATTATCTTGAACTACCGCTTTAATCTGAACACTCTTCTCATCGGTAAAATCCTTCAAAGAGCTTATTGGGGGTAATAACTCAAAATATTTAATCGCCAATCGGTTAATTAAAAAATCTTCATGCGTTTGATTGATGTCTTCTAATTGCGCATACTCACTATTAAAAAGACTGATTACATCACTTAGTATCTCTTTGTTTTTAACCGTTTGAGATCGCTCTTGATAAATGAATTGCTGATAGGCTGTTTGCTTAGGGTTAAATGGAACCAGGTTGATTACTTGATATAAATAACTATACATCTCCATAGCAGAAATATCATCTGCTCTATCCTTGTACTTAAGAATCGTATCGTAATTCTGTTTTAGCCTTTTTAATTGCTTCACATTCTGATGAATCTGTGCTGTGTCGGCTTGAAGATCTGCATAAAGAAGGGAAATAATTCTTTTTTCCTCCTTATCATCGGCTCGGTTCTGCCCCCATTGTGTAAGAAAAAACGAGAGCATAATACCAATTACCAAAACAACCAAATCGCGAATGGAGGAGCCTAGATGATTAAAGCGGGGAGGTTTAGTTTCTGTCATAGGGTGGCGTTTAAGTCTTCTAATTTAAACAAAGCTTACATAATGTAAGCATATACCAACTACGACTTGGATGAATAGAGTAAAATCTATTCCGGACTACCATTATCCACCCAACAGGTAAGGGTTTTTATATTGTCATCACTCAATTTAGCACCACCTCTAGGCATAGGCTCATAAGAAGAGAGTTGATTAACGGCCCCTAAGAACCGTGCTCTTTCGCTTTCGGTTTCAGCAGCCATATAGTTACTCAAATCGATGCCTCCTGCTTTTGTACTAGAGCTATGGCAGCCCGAGGTAGCACACCTGTTATCTAATAATGATTTTACAGAAGAGGTATAAGTAGGGTTTTCTCCACTGCAATCAAAGGAAGCAAATGCTTCTTCTTCATCCTTTTCGCAGGCGATAAAAGATAAACTTAAAGCTACAACCAAGGTTAAAATTGAAAAAGATCGAATTTGAGAGGTAATCATCTTATGTGGGTGTAAATGAAAAAGCAAACATAGTAATAATGACTAAAGCGGTTCTATTGCTTTGTTTACCAATGCAGTTTATATTTTGGTCTTATCCCAACAGAAAAGGCAACATATTGCAGATTATAACTCCTTTCTGCCAGCTCACTGCTGATTCGCTCATCTGGAGTACCTCTAAAACTTGCTTTACAAAGAATGTCTGCAAGCCCATGTTCAAATAAACACCCTATGCCAACGGAATAACCAAACATAGGTGTAATGCTTTTTTCAAAATCAATATCCTCACGATACAGAAAAGCATCGTTGAATTGTTCACCGGAATAACGTACTAAAGCACTCGAACCTGTAGTTTTCCTTTTTGCCAACGCGTAAATATTTCCCCCTCCTTCTATAAAAGGTTTAATACCTGCCCACTTATCATGAGTATATCGATATCCCAAGCCAAAACGCAAAGTTCTAAACCGATAATCCAAATCTTCAAATTGCTGAAAACCCATACTTTTTCTCGATTCATCTAAGGAATAGTTTATCTCATCATATTGTATCTGGAAAAAAGAGCCATGAGACCCTTTTAGGGTGGTGAAAAAGATTGCCTCTAATCCATAGCCTAAGCCAATTTCTCCACTTGCCAAACGTCCCATATTTGCGGAAATCAAGAATTCAGAGTAAACGGTTTGTTTTTCGGTTGGAAATTGCTGAGCAAAACCCCAAAGGCTACTCAGGATGAGCAGCACTGCGACTATCTTTTTCATGTTTAGTGTTTATTGGTTTAACTCTTGGTTAACGATAGAAATTGAGAATAATTCTAGTCTTTAGAAACAAAGCAACGTTTTTGGTTTAACTTCTTGATACTTCCAATTCACTGTACTTGATGTTTTTCAAGGCTCTTTCACTTGCATCATTCCGTAAGAAGTGTAAGTAACCGAAAAAGCAGAATCTCCTACCGCTTTCCCTAGAATTGTGAGCACTATCATAGTTGCACTATTTTTTGACTTGAGATGGTTTTACCTTGGCTTAAGTCAAATGGCGAATCCGAAAAGCCACAATAGAGTAGGTCATTAAAATTATAAAACCATGAAACTATTTACATCCTTAATTGTACTAGTAGTGAGCATTAACCTATCTGCTCAAAGCTTTGAGCCTTATAGTGTTCATCTGGATCATCCAAATCAACATCTCGCCCCTTGTTTGGAGGGACTAACTCTTATGTTCGATTACAGTATGAACAGTTATGCTATACCGCTCAATCATGGTACAACCGTAAACCTTCCTGTATCTTCAGATATTGCTCCGCCTACCACCAGTAATATGCGTGTAAATACAACTCCAATGTCATATTACCCCAGCCAGTGGCATCATGATAGCCATCCTATCGTAATTTGTTGTGAATGTGACGCTTACAACGTGTATGTTTTTGTTGACTCTGTGATGAAAACCGTTTGGATCACCATGACAAGAGTGCCTCATTTAGCCTGTGCAGGTGCAGGTTGCGACAACCAAGGGGATTAAAACACTTTAGGTTTAGTACTTTAAAAAAGTTCTTTCGTTTTTCGAAGGGACTTTTTTTATGGCTATCCTTTACCCATGGCTGTTATTACCGTTTTAAGCAATATCTTAATGGTAAATCTGGAGTGTAGTACTTTTCCACATTAAAGCTTGACCTATAAGAGTACGAACCAAACAAATTCCCCATTAGACAACTTTTCTATTACTTTTAAGTCGGTATTTATAAATGTTTGCATGATGTATTGGTTTTCACTTGCCGATTTGATACGAATCGGCTTGAAATGTTTTAACCCTATAAAAATCCAATCCAAAATCTATCTTCTTGGAGTTTGTTGCGGAATCTGTTTTGCATCCTGGTCGCAACCTAAAACGCTTTACCTTCAGTTTAAGAGTAGTCAAGAGTCTAGCTTAAATCTAAAAACTGAAGTTTACAATGCTCAAACTTTTGAATACATCAGCAAAACAGATTCGGGAGGCTATTTTAAATGGACCTTAAAACCTCATGGTCAAATCATAGCTCAAAGTTGGGGATATAAAGACACGCTTTTAAACCATCTTAATTATAACTCTTTGTTGGCTGGAGACACTGTTGTTCTGCTCCTCCGTCCACTTGCTGAAAACTTGGATGAAGTCATTATTCAAGCTCAAGATTCATGGATAAAGAAAAAACGCTTGTTCGCTTTTGAAAGGTGGGGAAATGGCTGGTGTTTTTTAGGGAAGAAGAAGCTTTTTATTACCGATTATAAGTTAGAACTCTTATACACCGCACCCTTAATCCGTTATGGAAGAAAAAGGGTGAGTGAGCTTTATAAAGAGGTGATGAACAACCTGTACCTACTCGGAAAAGATAGTGTAACGCAAATTTTGGTACTAAACGACTCGATACACTACTACCCCACAGAAGAACGTAAAAAGTTTGACTACCTCATTCAGCCTATGCAACTGGTGGTAGATGAAACCACTTTGCTGTATCGGGATATTAAGGATGATAAAAAATTGTACACCCATTTATTTCGAGAGGCCGGCAGCGAAATGACGTTTGAGTTATCTCGCCCACCCTTACACAATTGCGGAACACGGTTTGAACTCCGAGCAAAAGGACAAAAGCCCTATGCAGTGCATCAGGTAATTGATACATCTGCTTTTGAAAAAGCAGACTATTACTATGGGGTATACATGGCTCGTTGCCTTGATTTTTGGAGAGTAGCGGAAGTGGAAGGTGCTTTTGATCCTGCACTGAAAGCTGAGATGAACAATGCCCGTAACAATTACCGAAGGTTTCATGCACAGTACTTGTCTACCTACTGGTTTAAACAAAAGAACGACTATGTTCTAATTGATCCATTTTCAAAAAGCTGCACTTCCTTCAATACGCAGTTTGAAGTGATTGATCAATACCCTTTAGATTTTGAAAACTGCCCACCAGAGAGTTACATCTTGCAAGACAAAGCCACTCAACAAATTTGGCTCAGAAAAAGAATGAGGGGTTTAGATCGACTATATCTCTTAAAAGACCAACGATTAAATAGCTCTATAGATTTGGATGTGTTTACCTCCAATATTCGTGTATACAATAAGGTGTTCTACTATCTCGATCAGAATAATCGTTTTAGAATCCGCTCTCAGAAAACACTGTAAATACTGTATTTCTAATCTGTATAGTTATTCCTATCCCCATTTTGACATATTAACCAACAACTTCTTCGGTTCGTCATTCATCTGTTGAGCATTCGCTATTCAAAGTGTTTTTGTTTCCATCACTATCTTGTAACACGATGATTGAATAGAACGGTTTGAAGCTTTTAAAAAGCGTACGGGAGTGTGTTGTAATGATAGACACGCACCACAAGTTCACTATGCTTTTGGAAATCAGTTAATTATTTGTTGTTAATGTGTGTATCACTATTTTGTAACGTTACCTACATCATCCACAACGCCAATTTCAGATAGGCTACTTTAACATCTGTTCAACCTCTATTAGTTTACTTTGTACTGCCCTACCTTTCTGAGTACTTCTTGAAATTTTCGTTAGTTTAAGTAGGTATTTACCAAACAAATTAAAAAGAGTAGAGTGATGAATAATTGAGTTATATACTCGAAGATGCCCTTGATAATTATTAGTTCGGTATAAATTATTGGCAAGGTTATTTTTATAAATGAAAAGGTTTTTTCTATCAATTAAAATTAACAACAGTAACAGTTGGCTTTTAACTATTATTCTAGTATTTCTATATTCATACAACCTCATCAAAGGTTCGATACTCCCTGAATAAGAATTGTCACTAGAGTAAGTTTCGATAAGATAATCTAACACACTTAATTGAACTAAGTAATGATTTGGAGAGGATAAAAGGCTAAAATATTTAGATCTTAAAGCTTCATCGTGAATCTCTAGATCTGTTGCTATATCTATTAAAAGCGCTTGATACCAATAATTCGTATGGTTTGGTATTTCTTTTAGTTTGGTAACAAAATAGTTTCTGTTTATCAAGTCCTCACTAAAACTATAGTCTTCAATAAATTCAATTCTCTTTGAAATAAACTTGTTTTCGAAATGCCCAATTATTTCATGTATATTCATTCTTTATCTTCTTCCCGTTCCAGTGCCCTTTTCAGAACTTTTCTTCTGTTTGTTTCTTTGGTTTCTAACCTTTTGTTTTTTACTTAACTTTCTTTTTCTTGCTTTTTGATCCTTTGAGAGATAATTTTGATGGGTCACCAACCCCTTTGTAAAGCTTGTCTTTCACAGTAAACCCGTACCAATCATTATCAGATTTTTCAACTAGCTCGTAATTTATATTTAACAGCTCAAGTTCCGTAAATGCCAAATCAATTTTCACTTGCCAGCCAGGGTTATCTATGTTACTAATTTCAACTCCAAATTGATGCTCCCAGTCTCCATCGCATTGAGACTTGTACCACGATTCGATCCAATTAAGTAAATCCATATTCTTTGTTTTATCTAGGTATTTCATCTGGGTTTGCGGGTCTTACTCCTCCTGGTATTGTTTTACTTCGAACATGAGGGTCTAATGGTGTTTTATATCATGATTTTCAACAATTTCTTTGAATTTATTAACTAAGAAATCTAGTTTGTAGGCGAAGCCTCGCTGGCGCCAGTTTGTAACTGGTGCCCCAATTGAAAACTGCTGAAAGCATACCATATTGGTTCATTATTAAAACTTGCTGTTTGCAACTGGACTTTTTGATAAATCAAAAGCCCGCGCTTTAGCGCAAACCTTTTCATTTTTATTCATTAATAATTTCATTTTAAAACTATTGAGTTTCCAAATTATTTACTTCTACACACCAGTTGCAAACTCGTGTGATCAGTCTTCGACCTTGACCCGTTTCTGGATATCAAACTTATTGGGTACTTCATCGTCTAAATGATCGTGATAGTTAATTCTAAAAAAATAATTTAAGTTCTTATCCATTAAAAATGCGGTGCCATTGGTGCTTTGTACGGTGATTCTTAAAAATTTTTCAAATGCTCTTTTAGAATTAATCAAATACATCCCACAATATTCGTATTCATCACTAAAGATATAGCATTGATCATTCTCGGTTAGTTTAAGATAAATTCTTCTCATTAGATCAGATTCAATGAATTCCATATTTGTTTCAATGAACTCATTTTTTGCCTTAATGTTCATCAAATTTTGTCTCATTCTTGTAATAATCAAATCTGTTTCTTCAAGATCTATAAACTCCGAAGAATTAAAAATGGAAAATAGATTCTGATAGTAGCTCTTTATTACTTTACCCTTTTGCTTTCTTTTGAGGATATTAACTCTGTTACTCATATCAATAGTAGCGTTTTGATGTAGGCTTTCGTTCGTTTCTTATCCATATTCTCAAAAGTATAAAAACCATATAGCGTAAAATTAAAAATGCCCAAGCTTTCACTTAGGCATTTCTAAATCTTTAATTAACTGTCTTTTAACTACGAGGACTTAAATTGTTCAACATAACTTTTTTCTCCGTCTAAGTTCTTGCCTTCTACATAGATTCGAACCTCTGTAAGTACATGGTTTTTAGAATAAAAGTATTCTCTTTTAAGAACATAATTTTCAAAATTAAATTGATCATAGACGAGTAGTTCATTATCAATTTTATACGAAAAGTTATTCAAAGACTCATTAAAAGGAATACCGTACTTAGTCAGAATTGAGGGTTTTATTGATTCCTTCAATGTAACCAAAGTGGAACCATCTAACTCTAGCTTATTCCCTCCTTCTATTTCCAGTAGGAAACGTAGATCATCAAGATAAAGCTTTGATAGCGAGTACTTATCTTCTACATTTTGAATGAAAGCATTTTTTTTATCCTCACACTCAACCTCTGAAAAATCATATTTCAACAATTTTCTATTTTCAATATCATAAGTCGGTTTATAAAAATGCCAGCAATGCTTGGTGTTTTTATCTTCATATACTATTGAATCTAATACTTGCCAACCATTATTTGCATAATTAATTCTATAAACCAAGTTACCTCCGTTAAAATAGCTCTTTTGAACCTGAGTCAACTTGCCATTAAACTTAGCCAGTTTTGCTATAGTAGTGTTTTCTTGGGAGCAACTAGTGTAACTCATAAAAAGAGCACCCCATAAAATGATTGATTTCATCATACTTAATTATTTGACTTTCCAGAAAATAGTTTCACCATAAACAGCCGCGGAATGCAGGCGTGTCTTTCCTTTATTTTTATATGCTCCAAAATTTTTGGGAGCAGCTTTCTTTTGAGGAGCTTTAAAGGATTTACCTACGTTAGTTTTCCAAGTTTTGTAATGGTCATCCGTAATGTTCCAACCCATGGTGTTCATATGCAATTCCCATTTCCCATCACTCCTTCTATCATCAGTAGAAACTTACTTTCCTTTAAAACCCATACCACTCTTACCAAGTATATGGATTTCTAAACGGGTGTTAATTGACTTATAGCCTTTAGCTGTTTCATCAAGAAAAATTGGGTTTTCTGATCCTTTACCATAAACTTGGACATTACTTATTTCATGTTTAAGAAGCTTATTCCGTAGGTTTTCAGCTAGCACATTGGAGTATCTCATACTATTCCTTTTGCTGACAAAAAAATCATGGATTTGAATTTCAAGAGTTAAACTATCGTTACCTTTCAAAAAAGATATCAGATTATCTAATCCGTTAGACTTAATAAACCTAGCACTCATATTATAAGGCACATCAACCATTATTACATCACTCGAGTCTAATATGGGTTGATCCACTGGCAAACCATGGTAGTATTGCTGCCCATGTATATCATGAATACATAGAAGGGTTAACCAAATAAGTGAAATCAGTATTCTATTCATTCTGTTTCTTTATTACGCTAATAACAGCTCCCTGATGAAACTGTGTGGTGCTATTAAAATTTCTTATAGTTGCAACACGAACTGTAGTGGAAGTCTTTGAGTTTATCGTAAATCCCCATGTAAGAGATAACGCTGGTTTACTGTCCACAATAACTGTACTTTGAAGATTCATTACCACAGGATTGGTGGATCCTGCATGCAATGCCCTCCTTGGTAAATCTCTCAAATACCCCCCGCCTGGATAACCATAATCACTGTAAATGAAGTTCAAGACCTGATCCTCTGTATTCTTTAAATAAGTTGGTGTCACATTCAAACCGCTCCTTGTAATGTATTTCATTTCATAGGCATAGGAGAGATAATGATCTCCAGTCTCTTTATGACCTACAATGAAATGAGAGTAGTACTCGTGAGCCTTCAATCCTGACCGCCTTGCTCATTATAGATTTCCATACGGGTATTTAACACTTCAAAAAGCGATTTATCCATTCCAAAGTCCTGAAAAAATGGTTTATTCGAACCATTCGCAATTATTGAACAATTTGTTATCCTCTCTTTTTCCATCCTTTTTCTTAAGTCTCTTAATAGTTTATCCGAATACCGCTGATTTCTTAATGAATCATTTCTGCCTAAAAGGAAAAAGTTTATTTCGATTCTAAAATCTAAACTGTCGTGCTTTTTCACGAAAGAATAAAGAGCTTCAAGACTTTCTGAGGGAATAAACCTTCCACTGGAGTTAGTCGGTATATTGGATATAATCACCGTTACTGTATCGTAATTATAACCTGAGTATGGAAGTCCGTAGGAATACTGTTGACCGTATACTGATTCAATCAGGAACACCATTGAAACCATCAAAGTAATTCTAATATATCTGATCATCATTTTAACTTATTGATTAGACTTTGAACTGCATCCTTATGGTACTGCGTCATCTGGCTATGTTTTTTAATTACAGGCGGTTCTCCCACTGTCTTAGTATGATGGTTTTGTTTTCTTATGCCAACTTTCTTAACAGATTGAAGTTGCACTATGTTAAACTCCAATCAGTCTGAGTTATCTTGTAAATTCCAATTATTGTGTATAAACTATACCACAAGCTAAAGACAATACAAAAGGAGCGCGAATTACAGTTTCTTTAAAATCAAAGTTTTTGTTGGTATGTTTTAACATTCCAGACACTTCGGCATAGTTGAAAAGTGTAGGTTCTAAGTCTCCCATAAACCTTTCATGCAGAAATTGGACATCTGTATAATCAACCTTATGTTTAATGATAAAATCAGATAGGCATTCCTGATATTTATAATAGTATTCACTTAACTCGATACCTTTTGACTTTTCAAAAGACGTAAGTTCATCGAATGTGATACTATTAACTTCTCTATCCGCTATTAATTCTGCCAACTCTAAATAAGCTTCAGAATCAACATTACTATAGTCAGTAAAAAGGATTAATTCTAGCTCTTTAACCACTTCGAAAAGGTCTTGCTCCGTACCTGACTTGAAGCATTTAATAACAAAACTACTATGACCACCCCCAGAGGAAGAACAACTTACCAAAAAGGCACAGGTGATAAGTAAAAAAAATACTCTTTTCATATTCTAATAAGCAAATATTTGTTTTGCGATTTTATGATCCTTTTGTCTATATCGAATAAAGCTACGTCTTCCTAAAGACCTACCAGTCTTGGCATAACTATTAATCCTAAAAGTTTCAAATTTTCCATTCTTTCCATTTCCTGTGTGGATATCATTATAACTAGATCCTAAAAAAATCTTATTCTGCCTACCAGCAGGGTTATATACATGAAACTGATATTGAACTGGAATCCCGTTAAAATTAGCCCTCCCAGATACTGTTCCAGATGAACCAGAAACTGCATCGGTAGCTGCCAATTGTCTGTTGCTAAAAAATTTCTCAACTGGAACTTCAATATTTTCGGTAATCTCCATGCCACTTATCTTAAGCGGAGGATTATATTTTGATGGATGGGCTTGACTATACTCCTTTGCAAATAAATATTGATCAAATACGTGTTGCTCAGCAGTTTGGTCATTCATTAAATCAAGAGCTAAAACTTCACTTCCAGTAACTTCTTTTACCTTATCTCCTGAAACTTTAGTCCCTTGTGCAATTGCCTCAGTTCCTTTTGTAGCCGTTATTCTTTCAGCTTGCTTTTGAGTTAGTCCATACTGATCTGACAGAGTTTTAGCATTATCTCCTTTTTCCGCTATGTAACCTACATTTCCTAGTTCATCCAATTCAGGCTTCCATTCAAATAACCCGTTAGGATCACTAAAAGAAACCGGATTATTAAACCCAAAGCGATAGGGTGTCCAGCTGTAAGCATCCTCTGCCAACGGATCAACTCTCATAAATCTTCCAGTTTGGCTAACTTGACTATAAGTAGTTTTTATTGTTATGAAGCTTTTCCCTTGGTGGAGAACACTATCAACTTGTAAAAGAACAAGAATAGAAAAACAATACTTATTACAACGTTGTAGATGCCATTCATCGAGTTCAAGGTGGACGCCATAAAGGTATATATATAGTATTCCAATACGATGAATACCAGTATAATGCCAAAGGAGACTAGATTTCTTTGCTGGAAAGCGTACCTTAATGGTACACAGAACACGAGCCAAAAGGCGAATGGAAAAAAACCAAAAGTCCATAAGTAAAGTATTAAATCTTCACCACTTTTAATTGCTGATAATGATAATAAATAATCATTATCACTAATAAACATCATGAGTATGTAGAAGACTAAATATTTTATAAAAAAGAACAATAGTAAATTAGGTAATGAGACTTTGAGCATAACTTTAAATGTTTATCTTCTATACCATTTTGCTGGCTTAAACTTATAAGTGTAGAATGGTTTGTTAGATGGATTCTCTTCTGTGTTGGGTTCAACTCTACTGCTATGAGTTTTTACAAACGAGGGTTGAGGATAATACATGATTTGTTTTCCATTAGCTTTCAAAGTAGCTGATGGAAATATATCAGTGTAAGGTGAAATCGTTAAGGAGCCATTAGAGTTTGAATAATCTATATTAAGCTTCTGAGCAACATTAACAATCCGATAGCCCAAGCTACTTAGCCCTATTCTTTCAGCTGATGAAACGCTGGCGTGTTGTTCAAAGTTTATATTGTAACCCACAAGACCTCCGTCAGAATTTATGAGTTTTGTAGAGGTAAATTTATTTTGATCATCACCTAAGCCGGGATAGTAATCATTGGCTGTACCTATTGGGGTTGGACCTACATCTACTTTCTTGGTAGCTGATATACTTGTAAGCTCACCTTCTTCATTTTCATGTCCGGTAATTTTGATGGTTGATGTGAGTTTATCCCCTGCGGGTAGATCACCTCCTGGGCCATCCCAAAGTTCAGCATCAATAAAACTATTGAAAACAAATGTTATAGTGTTACCAAGATAAGTTTCACCTTCTTGGGTCGTTCCTTGCGAATTTGCATTTTCATCCCATCTTATCTCGCCTTCTGAATTCATAACCCAATCTTCTAGTAATCCGCTAGGTGTTTTATATCATGATTTTCAACAATTTCTTTGAATTTATTGACTAAGAAATCTAGTTTGTTCAGATCTCCACCGGCATCGTAGATTCCATTTTTTATTGAAAATCCAAACCAATCATTTTCAGATTTTTCAAATAACTCATAAGGGATTTTTATCGACTCGTACTTCGTTCCTGACAAGTCAATTTGTATCACCCATCCTGGGTTATCAACAGTAAAGATTTTAATCTGATTCAAATGTTCCCAATCTCCATCACAATTGGACAAAAACCATTCCGATATCCATTTAATAGTATTCATTTAATCAACGTTTTAATCTGGTATTTCTTCAGGATTTACAGGTCTCACTCCTCCCTTAATTTTTTTCCCTTGTACATGTGGTGTTTGAACTAACGCTCCTGTGGATTTATTTCGATGAGGAGCGCCAGGTCGTCCATCTGGGTGACCAGCATCATATCTTATGACAGGATCGTAATGTCCAGAAGAAGCTTCGCTAAACTCCAAGCAGCACGGGGTTTTCATAAATCACTAAATTCTATTTTATTGCTTGATTTGATTTTAGACTCGTTATCCAAAAATTTTTCGTCATTCTCTCTAAAGTGAGTAAACTCTACCCTCTGCAAGCTCTCTGAATTTCGAAATAATAAAATCAAGTTTGGATAAATCCCCTCCTCCATGAAACCTTCTCTCCTTGACATCAAAGAAATACCAATCGTCATCACCATTATCGACTACATCATTCTCAATAGTCAATTCTTCAAGTGGTGTGTAGTTTAAGTCTATTGTTATATCCCATCCGGGATTTGAAACTGTTTCAATTTTAATCTGATTTTCATGCTCCCAGTCTCCATCGCAATTATTGGAAAACCAAGTTTTAAGCCACTCAAGATTCTTCATATTTGATTTTATTTATTTAGGTATTTCATCAGGATTGGCAGGCCTTACTCCACCTGGAATTTTCTTACTTTGAACGTGAGGAGTAGGTATCTTTTCTTTAGTCAGTTTGTTAGTGTGAGGAGCCCCAGGCCGTCCATCTGGGTGACCTGCATCGTATCTTAATACTGGATCGTAATGCCCTGATGAAGTCTTTTCATAAGTCTGATATTTATAAACCTTTCCGTTATCTCCTCTTCTGAAAGTAGTGTGGCTTCCAGTAGCCTCGGTACTTGGTGATAATTTGTATTTACCTCTTCCTTTCCCACCAGCTCCTGCCAGAATAACGGCCATTGTGGCATTAACCTTATCATGGGTAGTTGCTTCCTCATCGTTATAAGTAGCAATAAAATCATCTAAAGCGCCAACTGGTGATAAGTTATTAAGCACCCAAGTACTTACTTCTCCATTTTCCGTTCTAATAAACCCTTTATCATCTGCTGGAGCCGGATCATCGTATATATTTCGAATAGTAGATGGATCTGGGTTTGGATCCATCGCAATTGTGGTAGCTTCAGCCAAATATTGATGGTCACTTACATGAATCTCTCTAGTGCCATCCTCGTTTGCAGTGTATTCATAATTGATGTCAGAGTCTCTAAATTCATCATATTCACTTCCACTTGGGCAAGTAGGGCAAATAACCCCTCTACCATCTGGATCGACAAATTTAGTGGGGTGATTTAGAGTATAATTATAAGGACTGTATGCATTGTATAATTCAGCCAAAGGATCAACATTAAACCATCGTCCCACCGCAGCATCATAATTTCTTGCTCCGTAATCATACCACCCTATTCCCAATTCATCCTGCTTCTCCTTCCCATTAAACAGATACTTATGATCAGTCTGTGTAGCAGTTCCGTAATAAGTGCCTTGATGGGTAAGGCCAAAGGGATAATAATTTTCCTGCTGCCCTATTTCAGCAGCTACAACCTCTTCGTTATTGTTGTAATCCGAAAAAGTGAGGCGTGTATTCCCAAGGTGATCTTTATAAAAATACTCGTAACGGAAAGTCCCGTTATCTTCCACCAAACGGCCTTCGCTGGTAAAAACAAAGTCTAGCACCGGGTTGCCTGCGCCTTGGCTTTGGTAATTTCCAATAGCTGTATAGTCTGTAGTTGTGGATGTTCCGTTATTGTTATACACTTTTTGCAACTTTACTCCTGTGGCATCATAAATATAACTAATGCTTTGGTTTTGGCTATTGCTTACCATTTTGGGTAAGTTTAGGTGGTTGTAAGTGATGCTAATGTCCTTATTGGCATCGCTCAGTAAGTTGCCATTTACATCATACGTATAATCGTTCCCGCTGTTGGTTCCATCCTTAAAATCGTTTTGGTAATGGGTGGCGGCATCGCTTACTTGAGTCAATTGATCGCCTGTGTAGCTATAACTCAAATCATCCATCAATCCAAAAGCTGCGTTTTGGTTGATGTTGCCACTGATAAAACCGTTTCGTTCCAAGCTCAAAATGTTTCCATTTACATCATAGCTAATTTGGGGAATACTGTAGCGATTGTTTTCTTCGCTCCAGCTTTCTGTTGCTCCATTATAGGCTTTATAGTTGGCGCTGCTTAAGCGGTTTAAGCCATCGTACTGGTACGCATACGCTCGCTTTTGGTTGTCTCCTGCGCCTTGCCAAAGCATTTCGCTGATGTTGCCGTTATAAAGAGCATTGTTGCCAAAGGGATAGCCCTGAGCTGTATTGGTGCTGCTGTTGTACTTCAGCTCCATACCCCAAAGGTCGTTGGCATCGTTGTTTGAAAACACATTGCCATATTGGTGCAGGGCATAATTGGTGGCAAACTTTTCCATTTCATCTAAAACTGTGGTATTGCTTATGCAGTGGCCACTCATTACTCCGTTTTGAAAGCTCTTACATTCATTAATCGCATCTAAAGTGCTCATCCCTTCATACAGGTTAGCCAAGCTAAAATCTACCACCAAAGTAAAGGCTTGGCCTTCTTGATTGGTTAAGGCTAAAAGATCATCATACTCGCTTAGGTTATCCTGTGTTTTGTTCATAATAAATACCTCGTGGGTTTGCGTTTGGGTGGCGTCCCAAACCGTCATATACAATTGATGACCGTTTTGTTCTCCAAAGTAGTATTGCAAGTATTCGCTGCTAAAAGGGGCTATGTACACTTCCAATACATGAGAAACTTTACCGCTTACATAATTAAAAACAGCAGATTGCAGTTGGGCTATAGCGCCTTCATCACTTATATCTGATCCTTCAAGAGCAGTTTCTACATCGGCATATATATCCTGTTGCAACGTTTCTATATCCGTTTCATTATGTATGGCTAGAGCCGGCTCATAGGCCATTTCAAAAGGCGTACCTTCTCCATTTAGCAAAGCATTGTACAACGTTAAATCTGCTCCTCCTTCTTCTCCCGGATAATCCATTAAAAAAAGTAAGGCAGCGCCATCATTCTCATATATTTCATTGTCCACATTACCCGATACAATCATGTCTGACACATCTCCCATTTGCAATTCTAAATAGCGTCCCAACTGTTCATCATCCACCTCGTTTACAATAAAGTCAATTTGTTCTACCTCAAATCCTAATATCGTGCCGGGAGCAACACTGGTGGAAATATATTGGTCATCGTCTAAATCTGCATTGTTGATGTGGGTAAGCCAGCCTCTTATGTTGTAGGCAAAGTCAATACTTTGTAAAAAGCGCGGACTGGTTAATCGGGTAGAATGAAGCTTTTTATCTACCAGTTGGCCCAAAGCATTGTACACATTGTCGCAGTATAATACCTCTGCCTGATTATCCACTTGATGATAAACTTGCTTCAACCTTCCTGCATGGTCATACACCATTCGCTGATTTAAGGTAACCGTTGTTCCTGAACCATTAGCGTGAATGTGGGTAGTTCGGGTTAACTCATTGGCAAAGTTGTAGGCATTATGTGTTAACTCACTACCGCCCATATGGTTGTTACTTTGGGTTTGTATCAATCGGGCCTTCTCATCATACCAGTTGGTGGTTGTTAAAAAGGTGTTGGTGTTATCCAGTATTTTCACTTTTGCCCCTGTGGTTAGGGATTGAGTTCGTGTACTTGCACTTGTTACTGCGTACTCTGCAGGAGGAAGGATGAAACTATAATCATCCGTTCCATCTTGATCAAAATCGTAATCGTCATAATAGTTTACGGTGAGTATTTCAATAGCTGTATTTGGGAAAGCGCGGTTGGTATAGGCGTGTTCCGTACCATAATTACTTAAGTTGTCCGTAGGTTCTTCAAAAGTATAGGCCGCTGTATTTGCTGTGGCCTGTACGGAAGAACGTGACGAGCTACTGTAATAAAAACCGGTTTCAACCATTCGCCCAAGGGCATCATGTTTCATAAAACTCCATTGCCCACCAGCGCGTTGCTTGGCATCCTGAGTTAAAATAGGCCTATCTAAAAGGTCATACACCAAGTACTCCCATCCTTTATGCGGTATTTTCTTTTCGGTAAGCCTGCTTTTATAATCGTATTTGTAGCGATATACACGATCCGCCACTTCCGCATCTACATCCATAGTCGCCATATCCTGATAAGCTTTGGGAGGAATAACGCATACCAATTGCCCTAAATAGTTGTATACATAATGTGTTTGAGTATATAAGGCCGGGCTGCTTTGGTATTGTACCTTTTTAAGTACAGTTTGCCCTTTTTTATCCGTATACGTATAGGTGCTATACCCATGCTCATCAATGGTTTGTATTACGGAAAGTTCTTCCGCATTATAGAATGCAATAGAGGTAACATTTCCGGTGCTTTGGTCCTCTTTCCACAAACGCACCTCATTAGCTGTATTGGTTAAAAGGTACGTTTTTAGGGTATGGCCAGAACCAAGTTTCCAATCTTCCCCAGGTGCAGATTGCTCCACAACACGATTTCTGGGGCTATTTTCAAAAACGGTTTCGGAATAAGGATATGCAGAACGCGCTACCCTTGCCGTATTTAGGTAAAAATCCTCTTGATCTTCGTTGGCAGTGCCTACAAAAGCTCCATTTAGATTAACCGATTGAAAAGGAAGATATTGCTTAGACTGTCTGCCATTAATATCATACTCATTGATCTGTACGATGTCTTTAAAAGTTGGGCTTTGGCGATAACCCACTTGTTGTATCGGTCTTCCTAAACCATCGTAATAAGTTACTACTGAGCGTTTTTGAAAATCATTAAGACCGTTCAAAGCTGACTGATCTTTTACCTCCAACAAGGGAGTAATTCCCTGAACATAGTTTTGGGTAGAGGTTTGAGCAAATGCCGTACAAAGAGATAGGCAAAATGCAAGAAAAATAAATTTAAACTGTTTGGTGAGGTTAGAGTTTAAAGCTTTACATCCCCTTATAATTGTGCTGAAATACGTTTTCATACTTACTGTTTTTCTGGTTAGGAATTAGGGGCGATAGTTATATTGGTTGGTTTGGACAATGTTGCCCTCTTCGTCTTTAACAAACAATAGGTGACCTAAATCATCGTATTCAAAGGTTTGTAAATAGCCTCTGGCATCAACTAAAGAAGATAGTCCGGAAGATGTTTTGGCCGTTTTGGTGTAAGTGGTCATTTGAGTTTGTTTAGGGTGAAAACGAACCTCATCCACATACAAACCATAAGATGTATTGTTGTTAAAGAGTTCTAGCTTGAGCTTTACCGTATTGGAATAGTTAGAAAGGTCAACTTCCCGTTCAAACCTCATCCACTTATCATCTGTATTTGTAATGGCCGAACTTAACCAAGCCAGTTGATTATCAGATTGATCTAGTACTTGAATAATGAGCGTAGCATTTTGAGAACCAAAAGTGGTAGGTGTTTTTACCTTAACGGAAAGTAGAAATTCATCATCCTGGCTAATGGGTTCTACTGTATGGGAAAAACCAAACTCCCCCGCATTTACCAGCAAGGAATAATCACCACTATATTTTTCAATCTCAGTGGCATATGCTTGGCTAGCAGAAGCTGGAAGCCATTGATTATCCTCAAAGCTACTGTAGGCCACATCTTGATAATGAGCATTAGCACAATTCGCCCAGCCTTTATCGTTATTGGTACGCACCAAACTGTTCTCTATGCCGTGCTCTCTTTCTATCATAACGATGTCTCCATTGGCATCATGGGTGTAGTTCGCTTCTAATTCCCACTCTCCATTGCTTACATGGCTAATGTTAAAGTTGTAAAAACCTTTAGGCGCATCTTTATAGGTATAGGATTGATGTAGTTTTCCATCGTTACTGTAAAGTTGAACCACCCCTTTGTGCATGCCGGATCCTGAACCCACTAGCTGCGCTATGGGTAACGAAACTTTGTGATCGTTTATCATAGAGCTTACAAAACTGGCATTGGGGTCCGTTGAGCCTTCTAAATCATCTACATAGTAAAAGGTAGTTGTCTCCGTCAACTGATCGCTATTTTGGGTTTCTATTTTCCGAACAAGTGTTTTGTTTGCATTTGTATAGGTAAAGTCTTGAGAAGATGTAATGTTTCCGTTAGAAGTATATTCTGTTGTAATAGTTTCGTTAATTGCCCATTTTTCAAATGGATGGTTGTAGTGATGATGGGTCATTAGCGCCACTCTATTTGAGTAATCACCCGCATTGCAAAACTCATCGTGTGCGGTTACTACATCTTTTCCTTGGCTGCTGATTGGAGATTTATACATATCCCCTTTTACGCTACCCAATTGAATGTTGGTGTATAGGTTTTCCGTTTTACTTACTAGATTAAAAGATCCTCCATTTTTCTCAAAAGTTTTTGTGATTTCTAGCAAGCCATTTTTCTCTTGAAGTCTTGGATAGGGTATACCGCCAAAATACCAGAAAAATTCAACCGTACCAGGACCTATTGGCAACCCGTCATCTCGGATAACTTCTTTAACGGTGTTGTTAGAATTCTGATAATGATTGCTAAATTCATAGGCCTCTTTTCCATTTAAACCATTGTTATAAAGCACCTCCACATTATCGTACCCAACTAAGGCTCCTTGAGCCGTTTTGATTGCTGGTAAAATAGGTTGAGACGAAATGAGCGTAGCTCTCGCTAAGCAGAACTCATATTCATTCTTGTCATTAGGGTTGAAATAACTGGAAGGTTTTGGTCTGCTCGTATAAAACTGATAAAATGGTACAGACATCAGTTTGCCACCAGTATAATTAAAATCCCGCCTAGTTGACAATACTCCTAGGTCAGTAAAATCCTTAATCGTTTTAATTCTAATGCCTGCTCCCTGCAGGGGGAAGGTACTTAGTTGAGCAGGAGGGTCGTATGTATTAACCTCGTATTCATATTCCGTATACCCTCCAGTAGGATAAGTTATTTTATTGAGATAGCCGTATAGGGCTGTACCAAGGTCTACCTGTTTATTATCATTCGGAAGATAATAGGGACCCGTGGAAGGATCATAAGTGTTTAAGTTGGTGGTATTCAGGTTCACCATCTCCGAAACAATTCCTGTTTGAACGCTATATGATCCAAACAAAAATGGGCAGTTTTCAGGAGGCAACCCGGAGTTATTTGCCTGACCATTAAAGTATCCAAAATAATCCGTGGCATGTGAGAGATTGGGAGGTATTAAGTCTTTATTCTCATATTCAAAACTATATTCTTTGCCAATGGTTTCATTTCTCCCTTTTAACACAATATCGCTCAACCACAGTCGTCCAGGATGATTAAAATAGACGAACTCTACTTTATTCTGTAAGAGCTCGTTATTTCCATGCAATAATTCTACTGAATTTAATTGTTTAAAGCCGAAGAGGTGATTGTCATCCTCTTCATCCGTTCTATCTCCATAATAAAACTTAAGCTGATACTTTAAATCATTTTTTGTGTAGGTAACATTAGCTAGCGAATTTTTCCAGTTTCGTATATAGCTAAAGGCCGACATTGGCTGATCAACATCTTCTCCTGCATGGAAAAACTCTTGCTGATAAATCACATAGGTATGGTTGTGCATTCCTTGTTTGGTGAGATAAGAATTGTAGGTGAAATTCACCTCCTCTCCTTCCGCAGTCAAAATTTTTCTGATCTTCCACTGCGTAGCATCCCATCGTGTTTTAAAGCCTCCATTATGGTTAGGCATTGGTTTTACGGACCATTCCGTATACAGTTTTTTGGAATTTGCCAAAGGGTCTTCTCCAAAATAGTAGGTATTTCCATAACCATCTGTGATGATCCATTCGCCATTGTCCACAGAGGGGTATTGAATATCTAGCTCTTGTTCAGAGTTGATAACTAGGTTTTTATCCTGGTCGTAGAAAAAAGTAGCACTAACCCCATTAATACTTAAAGTAAAAATATCGGGCTCTGTATCATATTCTTCATCTCGCATTATATCGTTAACCATTTTATCGAAATTGGTTGTGGTTGGCTGACCGTTGTAAGGATGATATCCCGCATTTGGATTACTTGAGGGGTATGAGGAAACGATATCTACAATAGGGTTATGATTGGAGTGGAGCCATCCAAAATAGTAAGACATAATATTGCCTACATTCGTTTCATGGGCAGAGGGCAGCCCCGTGGACTGAGCAGGGGTCAGGTCGCTGCTTCCCCGTATTTCTCGGCTAATGGCTCCTCCAATGTTTAGATTCCAGTCTATTCCTATTTCAGAAGCCGTTTGAGCTACCGCTACGCCATGTGTGGAATAGGAGGCACTCAGGTTGAGGCCAACCCCTTGCGTGGGGATGGAAAGTAAAGGAATGTTGATGTTTACCGACCCATTGTAATAGTTAACCGGTGTTTTGCCGTATTGGTCAAACACAAAGGCCTGAGGAGGGTCAGCAGAATAGCCTTTGGAAAAATCGTAGGTTTCATCGAAAAGGTCATCTGCTTGTGAAAAAATCTGAGTAAAGGGAGTCATCAAAAGGACGCCCAGAATGGTTAAGTTCTTCATAAAAAGTAAAAAATCAGTTAGAGGTAATCCGTTAAAAAAAGGTCTCGAATATCAACACATCACAGAGTAACCCAAGCACAGAATTTAAAAAACTATACATGGGTTTTGCAATTAAAACATAGTGTTGATTTTAGCGACTTTGGTTAAACAATTTAGTTAGTGATGGTGGTGTAGTGAAAAATCAATTTTTAATAAGGTTATTGACTTTGTGCTCACGAAACTAGTATATTATATTTCTACACGCAAATTAAGTAGACCAATATTGCTCTGCCTGACGATATATGTTGTCTAGATTTCCAGCTTTTTCATAACTTTTTTTTCCAGTCAGTTATTGCAAAAATATGATGCTTCGAGCCGCTCCTCTAGTATAACACCGCACCATTTTTCTGAACAAAGTACCCCCTTTGAAATCTGCCTAGTTTTTTTACTCCTATCCCTATTTTGACGTACTACCAACAACTTCTTCGGTTCGTCATTCATCTGTTCAGCATTCGCTATTCAAAGCGCTTTTGTTTCCATCACTATTTTGTAACACGATGATTGAATAGAACGGTTTTAAGGCTCTTAAAAAGCGTACGGGAGTGTGTTGTAATGATAGACACGCACCACAAGTGCGCGCTATGTTTTTTGAAAATCAGCAAATCAGAGAGGTCTCACCATTTTTCCAACAAAAAAAACCCCAAACCAAAAATGGTTCAGGGTTTTGCATGCTTTACTATGGATAAATATTTATCTAATACTCATCCTCATTCCAGAGGAAGTCTTCTTCTGAGGGATAATCCGGCCAGATCTCTTGGATCTTTTCATACGCTTCATCTTCATCCTCTTCAATCGCCTGAAGGTTCTCAACCACTTCTAGTGGCGCCCCAGTACGAATCGAGTAATCAATCAGTTCGTCCTTGGTGGCAGGCCACGGAGCATCGCTCAAATAACTAGCTAATTCCAGTGTCCAATACATAATAACCTACAATTTTTATTTTTTGCAAAAGTAATTTTTTCGACCTCCTGTGCAAGGAACTGTCCATTTTTTTTTATTATCAATTTCTTGTCTTCCAAAGTGTTTCAACGCCAGCCTGTTTCACAGTGTACAAACGCGCCAGTGTAAATAAGTAATCGCTTAAACGGTTCAAATATTTTATAATGAGCGGATCTACCTCCTCTTCTTCTCCTAATTCTATCGCTATTCGCTCTGCCCTTCGGCATACGCATCTTGCTACATGGCAGTAGGAAGAGGTAAGGTCTCCACCGGGTATAATAAAGTTCATCAAGTCCGGAAGCTCCTTTCCCATTTCGTCCATCGAATTTTCCAAATGCTCTACATCCTTCTCTTCTAAGATAGGGTTTTTCATTTTTGATTTGGACTTATCTGTAGCCAAATCAGCTCCCAAAGTAAAAAGATGATCCTGAATATGCTGCAACTCCGCATCCTTAAATTTATCTTTAGCAGAGTCGCGTATTACGCCAATAAAGCTATTCAGCTCATCTACGGTTCCGTAAGACTCTATTCGGATGTGCGACTTTTTGACTCGGGTTCCCCCTATTAGGGAAGTTTTTCCTTCATCGCCTTTTTTAGTATATATCTTCATGTTTTAGTCATTTCTCCAATGGTTACTCCTGCTTAAACAATATTAGTAAAAAAGAGTTCTCTTAGAATCGTAAAACTAGATTTCGAACTTTATTCTAGATGATTTAATTAACAACAGACAAGCGCAAACCGCTACTGTAGCGCGTTATACTTCTTAAAATTGGTTCATCAAAAATTTATTGATACGGTTTTTGGAAAAGCATTTTGTGATGGTCGTAAATGATGTATATTAAAACGCAAATATCAACCTATGGTAGAATTAGCAAGCATCCTCGTGCTCAGCGTAATAGCTCAATGGCTCGCTTGGAAAATTAAAGTTCCGGCTATACTTCCGCTTATCATTATTGGCTTGGCCGTTGGTCCACTCTCTACTTTTTTAACCAGTGATGGGCAAAAATTGCTGGATGGCGATGCTATTTTCTCTGGAGACTTTTTGTTCTCCTTTGTTTCTATTTCAGTAGGTATTATCCTTTTTGAAGGCGGCCTCACTCTTACTCTTTCTGAGGTTCGTTATCGTGCAGGCACTATTCGTAATCTATTGATTTTTGGTCCTATTATCACTTTAGTTGGTGGTGGATTAGCCGCCCATTATTTAATGGGGCTAGACTATGGATTGGCTTTTCTTTTTGGTGGTTTAATCATCGTTTCTGGTCCTACCGTAGTGCTACCAATACTCCGAAATACGCGGCCCAACGAGCGAATAAACACCATATTAAAATGGGAAGGTATTTTAATTGATCCTTTAGGTGCTTTAGTTGCTGTATTGGTGTATGAATTTATTCAAACTGGGGGGCATCATCATGGTTTCAATTTCGAAATTCTTCAAGAATTCTTTTTAACTGTAGCCACCGGTGTATTTGTTGGTGCAATAACAGCTTTCTTTTTAAGGTGGGTTCTTCAAAAAAACCGCATCCCCGAATATTTAAGAAATATCTTCACTTTAGGAGTAGTGATATTCGCTTTCACTTTTTCCGAAATTATTCAGCCCGAAGCCGGTTTAATGGCTGCCACTTTTATGGGTATTATTTTGGCTAATATTAAAATCAACGACTTTAAAAAGATCATCTCTTTTAAAGAAGACATCACACTTATTCTCATCTCCGTTTTATTTATTTTACTTTCCAGCCGTATTGATATGGCTCAGATCAACAAATTGGGTTGGGAAAGTATCGCCTTGTTTGCTATCGTGATTTTTGTACTCAGACCTTTAGCAGTATGGCTAAGCACCATTGGCAAAGGTTTTAACTGGCGCGAGGTAATTTTCATGTCGTGGGTTGGTCCTAAAGGAATTGTTGCCGCTGCCGTTGCTTCTCTTTTTTCCATTCAATTGATGAACTCTGATGGCCCTCTTGCTCAACAAGCGGAGCTTATTCTTCCCTTAACCTTTTTGGTGATCGTTGGAACGGTGGTGCTGCAAGGTTCTACTGCTAAAGGCCTAGCCAAATTATTGAAAGTTACCCGTAAGGAGCCAAAGGGCTTTTTGATTGCTGGCGCAAATGAAGTTGCTCGTTTTATTGCAAAAATTGTTAAAGATCAAGGGCTCCCGGTTATGATGGTGGATGTTTCCGCATCCAATGCAAGGGAAGCGAAAGAACAGGGGTTTGACGTTTTTGAAGGCAATATTCTGAGTGAAAAGATTTTTGATGAAGTAGATTTAGCGAATATGGGTAGGCTTTTGGCTCTAACTCCTAACAATGAAATCAACAATTTGGCAGACAAGTGGTTTGAGGAAGATTTTGGAGACCATAACACCTATCGCTTAGCCAGTAAAAATGAGTTGGAGTTAAAAGATCTCAGACTAAACAAAACCGTACTTTTCCAAGGGAAGGTAGATTACCTGTCTTTGGCTCAAATCATGCGTCAACATGAATCTTCTATTGTTACAGATTGCCCCAACGATGAAACCTTTGAGAAAATTAAAAGGCAATATTCCAATCGTATAATCCCACTTTTCATTTTAGATTCCACAAAGGATTTGCAAGTGTTTACCCGTGATGAACCTGCTTTTTCTAAAGGCGATAAGCTTATTTTTATCACGTACGATGCGGAACAAAAAAAGGAAGATTTATAGATAAACTTTATAAAACCCTCTCCAAGTAGAAAGGTGCAAATCCTTACTTTTGGTAAAAATCCTAAACAATGAGTAACCCTAAAGCTCCCAAACCAGTTGGTCTTTATCCATTAGCCCGTAAAGCCGGTGGACTTCTATTTTTAAGCGGTGTTGGCCCTAGAATTGCAGGTAGTGACCAACATGATTCTGGCGTTCCTGGATTAGAACTAGACCATAATGGTAATTTTAAAGCTTTTGACTTTGAAGCCCAAGTACATTCGGTATTCGCCAATGTGAAAGCTATTTTAGAAGAACATGGCAGCCAATGGGATAAATTAGTAGATGTTCAAGTATTTCTGGTAGATATGAAGCGGGATTTTGCTACCTTTAATCGAGTTTATGCTGAGTATTTTAAGGATTTAGATCCTAAACCTACACGTACCACCATAGCCATAAACGCTTTACCCACACCTATCGCTATTGAACTAAAATGTGTGGCTGATTTATAAAAGTCAGTCTTTTTTCCATTTAACTCAATTACTCCATGGCGACCTCCTTTACGAGAAGCGAAGAACTCAATCAACTATACGATCAGGTAATGGGCAGACAGGATGTTTTCCTATTTGGCCCAACTGGAATTGGCAAATCATACGTGCTAAATCTACTGGTTGATAAACTAAAAGGACGAAGAGTTTGTTTTTACCGATCCTTACGAGGTATTATTTCGGTAGAGCAGTACATCCATGAGTTTATCCGAGAACTGAAAAGTGTAGCTAGCAATCACTCCAATCTTGATTATCAACTGAGGCGGTTTTTGGATGAAAATCCCATTTATCGCTTTGAAACTCTTCCACAGATGGAGGATTGGTTTAAAAAACTTATTACTACACTGGAACAAGTAGGTTTGGATTTTTTATTCATTTTTGAGGATCTTCATGAATGGGAATTAGAAGAGGACGCTGTCCATTTAAGCACACATTTTAAGATTATATCTCAAGGTAGCAACTGTCAACTTTTGCTTAGCGCCAACCGATTGTTCTATCAAAATAATCCAACCAAAAAACACAGTCCATTTGCTTTACAAGCAGTGCAGAAAAGTACGATTTGGGCGAATGAAATCTCTGAATGGCAAGAGTGGGCGTATACCTTTACGCAAGGGAATACTGCTTTTTTATTAGAACTTATTGAGTATTTAACCGAGGCTAGCTTTGATAAAAGCCAAGCGGCACATCAATTGATGCAAGATTACCATCCAGTTTTAAGCAAGATAAGAAGCCGCTTTACCAAACTTCAATGGAATTTATTACGTTCCATTGCTTTTGAGGAAATCGTAGAACAACCTCACTCTTTCGACTTTTTGGTGAAATACAAACTGGGAGCAGCAAGCAGTGTAGAAAGAGCTCTGAAGAATCTGTCAGACACCCAAATGATCCTTAAAACCGAGAATGGATGGACGCTGAGTAGCGTTATCTATTTGCGGTGGCTGCAATGGCTGTACTCCAGAAATGCGGTATAGTTTTACTTCAATTGTAACTCTTCAATTAGAGGCCTAGGAACATCATACCCTCCATTTTTTGCCAATTGTAAATGCGGAGCTGCTTCGGCTAAATCGCCCATGTAGTAATAGCACAAACCAACAAGGAAGTTTGCATCGTTTTGATAGTTTTTATGATCTCCATAATACTCAATCGCTTTTAATCCGTTGTTCAACGCTGGTTCATATTGCTGCTTCATGAGGAACACTCTAGCACAACCATAATACCCTTCTGGATCTTTCTTGTTAATCGCCTTTAATATTTGGTATTCCTTCAACGCTTCATTGAGGTTTTCTTCCAACTCGTACACCACAGCTAAATTTTGATGCGCTGTATTCCCTTGTGGGTAGCGTTCAATGGATTTTAGATAATAGTATTTGGCACTCTTAAAGTCTTCTTGCATCCTATATGTCAACCCCAAATTATCATAAGCTTCTATAAAGCTCGTATCCTGATCGATAGCCTTTTTGTAATAATTGAGTGCACTTGTAAAATCTCTTTCTTGAAAAGCATCGTAACCTTGATTGTACAATTGAGCAGCTAAAGAATCACTTGAAAAACCGTAACCAGATCCATTTCCAATCTGTCCATTTATCAAACAATACTTTCTTAAAACTTGAAGCCTTGTTCCATACGTCTCATTTAAAGTAGTTGGAGGTTTATTGTAGGGGCTTTCGTAGCCGTAGTCTTCCAGAAAATTGAGGTAATAGCAAAACTGATTGTTGTGAATTTTATTTACCCGTATCGTATCCAGAGCACCTAATATCCTCTTAAACCAAATCCCTCTAACCACCTTGCTCGTGACCGTTACTGAGGCATTTTTATCGTTGCCAAAAGATTCTTTATACAGCTCAATTTTTGTCCGAATAAAAAAATCTATCACCTCCGCTTCGCTCGGGTACTTTTCCAAAAACTTATCTGCTTTTTTAGAGGCTTTATAGATTTTACCCTCTTCTAAATAAGCTTCATATTTATTCAGCTTCTTTACGTCTCTAGCTTTGATCTGCGCTATAGCCGTATGAGATAAGCAAAGGCATAATAAAAAAAGTATTCCTCTCATTTGTTTTGGTCCTTTTCAGATTTACATAAAAACACTCACTTCATCTAAGTTTTTACGCTCTAAGTCTGGTACCTGAGCACCTGGTGAAGGATATCCTACTGGAAGCAATAAAAACGGTTTTTCATTTTCCGGGCGTTCTAAAATATTTGCTAAAAAATTCATTGGACTCGGAGTATGGGTAAGCGTAATTAAACCCGCGTTATGGATAGCTGATATTAAAAAACCACAAGCTATACCTATAGATTCTTGTACATAATAGTTTTTACTCTTTCCGCTTCTTTCTTGATTGTATGCCTTTTTAAAAGCTACAATCAACCAGGGCGCTGTTTCTAAAAAAGGCTTTTCCCAATCGGTACCAATAGGTGCTAAATCATCCAACCAGTCTTGAGGAGCTCTGCTTTGATAAAACTCTTTTTCTTCCTTTTCTGCAGCTTCTCTAATTTGCTTTTTAATGGCTGGGTTTGATACCGCTACAAAAGTCCAAGGTTGTTTATGAGCTCCACTAGGTGCGGTTGAGGCCGTTTTAATAATATTCTGAATAATTTCTTTCGA
The DNA here is from genome assembly GCA_964485405.1 of uncultured Owenweeksia sp. Classification (GTDB taxonomy): domain Bacteria; phylum Bacteroidota; class Bacteroidia; order Flavobacteriales; family Schleiferiaceae; genus CAKZNE01. Next base: position 41,020 of record CAZAJG010000013.1, read on the forward strand.
CACCGCTTCATCCGTAAAGTCTCTAACGGATCTTCTGAGGTCCATAAAATTATAAAAAGCATCACTCTTTTCAATCATTTCATCAGCCGCAATATGCGGTCGCGTATAGGAAATAAACTTATATTCGGTCTCCATTTTTACAGGATTAAGATTCTATTTTATGCTCATATTTTTACCCAAGAATGGTATAATCAAGGTTTTAGCATTTCTTTTTTTCGCACTTCTCTCTTCATCCACTATCGCTCAAGATAGTATTCCTGAAAGACTTTTGGAAGACTATCGTTTCCGAAATATCGGACCAGCCGGGATGAGTGGTCGAATAACATCCATTCAAGTAGATCAAAAAAACAAGGCTATCATTTATGTTGGCTCTGCCTCAGGTGGACTTTGGAAAAGTAAAAACGCAGGTCAAAGCTGGACAAATATTTTTAAAAATGAAAAAGTGAGTAGTGTTGGCAGTATTGCCCTTCACCCTCACAATCCTGATGTTATTTGGGTAGGCACAGGTGAAGGCAATCCCAGAAATTCGCTTACCAGTGGTTATGGTCTTTACAAAACTTCGGATGGTGGAAAGAGCTGGAAGGCAGTGGGTTTAGAAGGCACACGAAATATTCATAGAATTATAGTACACCCTCATCAACCCAACACCTTATTTGTTGCTGCTATTGGCACTCCTTGGGGAGATTCGCCAAACCGAGGAGTATACAAGAGCGTAGATGGTGGGGAAAATTGGGCCAAAATCTTATATGTGGATGAAAGAACCGGAGCCGCAGAATTGGTTATGGATCCCAACAACCCAGATAAGCTTATTGTAAATATGTGGGAACACAGAAGAGAGCCTTGGGTTTTTAAATCTGGTGGAAAAAGTAGTGGCTTGTATGTGAGTTTTGATGGCGGAGAAAGCTGGAAAAAACGAACAGAAAAACACGGATTACCCAAAGGCGATTTAGGACGATTGGGACTTGCCATTGCTGCCTCAAACAGCGATAAAGTTTATGCGCTTGTGGAACATAAAGGAGATAATGCCCTTTACGTATCAAACGATGGAGGATTTAAATGGACAAAGGTGAGCGAAAGCGACCAGATAGGAAATCGCCCATTCTACTACGCTGAGATTTATGTAGACCCAAAAAATGAAAACCGAATTTTTAGCTTATGGTCTACCCTTACCCGCAGCGATGATGGTGGAAAAACTTGGAAAACCATTGCCCCGTACAGCACCATCCACCCAGACCATCATGCGCTTTACATTGACCCCAATCATCCCAACTACGTGATCAACGGAAACGATGGAGGGCTCAACATTTCTCATGATGGTGGAAATACATGGCGCTTTATTGAAAACTTACCCATCGCACAGTTCTATCATATCAACTACGATATGCAGCAGCCTTATAATGTGTATGGAGGTATGCAGGATAATGGCTCTTGGAAAGGGCCGGCTTATGTATGGAGCCATGGAGGTATAAGAAACAGCTATTGGCAAGAGCTTTATTTTGGAGATGGTTTTGATGTAGTGCCCGATCCTTCTGATCCTCGATTTGCTTACGCCATGAGCCAAGAAGGACATGTTGGGCGGGTAGATATGAAAACCGGATACTCAAAGCTTATCCGACCAGTACACCCAGACGGAAAAACACTTCGCTTCAATTGGAATGCAGCTATTGCCCAAAATCCATTTGATAAAAACAGTATCTATTTTGGGGCGCAATATGTATTTAAAAGCAACAATAAAGGCGATAGCTGGAAGCTTATCTCTCCAGATCTTACAACCAACGATAGCAGCAAACAAAAGGCATCAGAAAGTGGGGGTTTGACTTTTGACGTTACAGGAGCGGAAAACTACACCACCATTTTATGTATTGAACCCAGTTCGCTTGATGAAAAAGTGATTTGGGTGAGTACCGATGATGGAAGATTGCACCTTACCCGCGATGGAGGAGAAAGTTGGACCGACTTATCCAAAAAACTAAAAGGAGCTCCATCCGGTTGTTGGATTCCTCAAGTGGTTCATTCTACTCATCAAAAAGGAGCAGCATTTGTGGTGCTTAACGACTACCGGAGAAACAACTGGAAATCGTATCTGTATTATACTTCAGATTATGGAAAAACCTTTAAACGTTTGGTAGATCCTGCCAAAGTTTGGGGGTATTGTTTAAGTGTGGTTCAAGATCCAAAGGAAGAGAACCTTTTATTTTTGGGCACAAACAATGGTTTGTATTTCAGCTGGGATTTTGGCCAACACTGGCAAAAATGGGGTAAAGACTTTCCCACTGTTCCGGTAAACGATCTTAAAATTCATCCTCGAGAAGGAGATGTTATAGCCGGTACTTTTGGGCAATCCTGTTTAATTTTAGATGATTTACAACCCTTAAGGGAAATGATTGATCATTTGCCAACTCACCTACAAAAAAAGGGGATTACTCTGTTTACGCCTCCCACTGCTTACAATGTTCATTTTAAAAGAGCAGATGGTACTCGATTTGCGGGTCATGCTGTTTTTCAAGGAGAAAATAGATCCTACGGAGCGCAGATATCTTTTTGGAATGGTTTTAGCAAATCAGACTCCATCAAAGCTAAAAAGGTGCGGGTAAGAATTAAAGACGAAAACGGAAAAGAGATCCGGAAGTTTTACAAAGATTATAAAGAGGGCTTCAATCGCTTTTATTGGGGCCTTGACGCAAAAAGAGTAAAATTCCCGAATCGAAATCAACCTATATACGATACTACAGAGGCTGGAGGGCTAAAAGTAATTCCTGGGCAATACAAAGTGATTTTAGAATTAGGAGAGCACACCGATTCTACTTTAGTTCAGGTTCAATCCGACCCGCGGATAGAGGTTTCTTACGAAATTCAAAAAGCTAATTTTTCAGCAAAATCTGAACTTTATAATAAACTTCAAGGTTTACAAAAGGCTGCTAATGCACTGAAAGAGAGTAAAAAATCAATCGCCATCATTAAAAAGTTGGTGAAAGATCAGGAAAAGGACAGTGTAACTATAGCGCTACACGATAGTATAAAAGGCATTAATAAAAAGATTAAAATACTGGAAGAGCGCTTGTATGGTAAAAAGGTGGAAGGGTACTATGCTCAACCCGAAGTGCTAAAAGAGCAATACAGCTTACTGTCTTGGTATATGAATTCAAATCGCGATAGGCTCACACCGGATAATAAAATTCTTATTTCTAAGTTTTTAGACGATTCTCAATCCTACATCAACGATATCAACACATTTTACGCAGAAGACTGGTCTGAATTCAAAAACTATGTAGACCAACTGGAACTAAATATTTTTAAACCCACCTCACCCATTGAAACGTTAAACAAATGAAAAACTTAACTCTATTCTTACTAGCCTTTATCGCTTTTACCTCTTGTGCTCCTGAAAACTCAGACCCTTCTTTAGTTGGAACATGGCGTTTGGTTATTCCGAATAATGAAATGAATGTAAACTACATCAACGAGACGGTGTTTTATGAAGCAGATAGTTTTTCCAACCGTTTATTCACTCCAGATACCACTTACTTCAACGTAACGGGTAGCTACACATACGTAAAGGATTCCAGCAAAATCTCGCTTTCTGCGGATAACTTTTCGGTAGAAAGTTCTATTTTAAAACTAACAAAGGATACACTTGTCATTGAGTCACAACCCAATAAACGTGTGTCTACCTTTACCCGCTTTAAGGGCGAGGATTAGTTTAATTTTTCTGCCAATTTTTCCATCACTTTTTTAGGTGACCGGCCTTCGTATAGAACTTTGTATACGGCATTTGCTATAGGCATTTTAATGTCGTAGGCTTTTCTTACTTGGCGAATTAGGTTTGCGGCATAGTAACCTTCGGCAACCATATTCATTTCTAAAATGGCCGAGCTTACGGTGTAACCTTTTCCTATCATGTTTCCAAACATGCGGTTGCGGCTAAATTGGGAGTATGCCGTAACTAGTAAATCTCCTAAATAGGCAGAATCGTTTATATCCCTTTTAATTGGGTGAACAGCTTTGATGAAACGTTTCATCTCGCGTGTAGCATTACTCACTAAAACCGCTTGAAAATTATCGCCATACCGTAAACCATGGCATATCCCAGAAGCTAAAGCATAAATATTCTTGAGCACAGCAGCATATTCGGTACCGTAGATGTCGTCTGAAATCGTAGTTTTGATGAAATCGCAGTTCATACGCTCCGCTAAACGACTGGCATTTTCTTCGTTGGCACAAGCGATCGTCAAGTAAGAAAGTCTCTCTAATGCCACTTCTTCGGCATGGCATGGACCCGAGATAACTCCAATGCTGTGAAGTGGAATATCGTACTTCTCATTCAAAAACTCTCCTACAATCAGGTTCTCATCCGGCACTATTCCTTTTATCGCACTAAAAACCAATTTATTGGATATATCAACCGTTAAGTTTTCCAGCGCATTTTTCAAAAAAGCCGAGGGTACGGCAAAAACAATACAATCCACCTGCTCCGCTATATGATTGATATCTGTAGAAATATCAATCTTTTCTGTAGGGAGCTGAACCGAACTTAAATAGTTTGGGTTGTGATGCTGCGTTTTAATGTGTGTTACACTGTCTTCGTTCCGCATCCACCAACCCACATAATCATTCTGTTCGGTTAATATTTTAACGAGGGCTGTAGCCCAACTTCCTCCTCCAATTACAGCAATTTGCATACGCTTAAAATTGAACTTTAACAGTGGTATCTTTTCCTTCTCTTTGGTAAATCACCTCTACCTTATCCCCTTTCTTGTGTCTGCTTAAAGCCTTCATATAACTCATCATATCTACCACCTTTACGTCACCCATTTGGGTTACAATATCACCAGCTTTCATACCCGCTTTTGCAGCTGGTTTATCTTCTGTTACCCCATCAATTTTCATCCCTTCTCCGTCAAACATATAGTCTGGCATTACGCCTAAAGTAACTGTAAATCGTGGCGCAGCTTCCGATTGTTCCTTGGTCTGCGTAAACTCCATTTTCTCCACTTCCTCTAGCTGTTGTACGAGCTTCAACACATAGGAGATCAAGAAAATCTCACCTTTAATATTGATTCTTTCGGCCAGATCTGTAGGCTTATGATAATCAGGATGCGTACCTGTAAAAAAGTGTAAGGCCGGAATTTCTTGGTAATAGAAACTAGTATGATCAGATGGTCCTACGCCACTTTTAGAAGTTTTTATGGATAATCCGTTACACCCTTTTGAAGTGATTAACTCTTCCCAGATAGGGGAAGTTCCAACACCATTTACGGCTAGTTCTTGGTTCTTCATCCTGCCGATCATATCAAAGTTTATCATGTAACGAACCCTTCCAAATTGTTTAGGCATGTGCTTTACAAAATAGGAAGAACCTAAAAGCCCCATTTCTTCTCCGCTAAAAGCAACAAAAGCATAATTAAACCGATTGAAAGTTCCATCACCTGCTTTAATGGTTCTAGCCATCTCCATCATGCCTGCCGTTCCACTAGCATTATCGTCTGCTCCATAATGAATCTTCTTTTCCTTTCCCGCATATAAAGAAGAGCTTCCGCCCCATCCCAAATGATCGTAATGGGCCCCGATTACAACCGTTTCGTCTGCTCCATTATTTAAAAACCCTACCACATTAAAGGCCTCTATCTTTCTCTCACTAAGTTTGGTGTTCAGAATTATCTCTTTCCCTTTTTTGATTTTTTTCGCCCATTTCACATTTTGAATGAATACAACCGGAATATCTTTACTCTTTATTTTACGATAGGAAGGGTTGGGATCGCTCGCATCATCCTGGAGGTTTACAAAAATTACTGCCTTGGCTCCATTCTGTTTCGCCAATTTCACCCTTTCCCCCAGGTCGTGATGATTCACATATTTCGAGTGTGGATGTACCCCATCTGGTGATGAAATGTCAATCACAAAAATTTTATCCTTCAGCTTTTTAGGCTTTAGTTTTTTATAGTTATCCAAACCTAAATCTGGTGCGGAGATACCATAGTCTACAAATACGGTTTTGCCTTCTACTCGACTACTTGAAGAATACTTAAGGGGAAAGAAATCCGTAAATAGAGCTAACGTATCCTTTTTAACAACCAACAGATTCTCTTTGCTAAAAGTTACCTCTTTGCTAATGGAGAATTCTTGATAGTACTCTGATGAAGTAACACTTCGTAAGTTGAGTTTCGCAAATTCGCTAGCTACATATTGTGCAGCCATTAAAGCCCCCTCAGTACCCGGCTCTCTGCCCATTAATTTTGGTGAGGCTAAAATGCCTATATCTTTTACTAAACGGTCTTCTACACCACCCATCATTGGAAAGCACATATTTTGGCCCATGGCAGAAAAACCAACAGTTAGGGCAAGGCTGAAAACCAATAGTTTAAATTTTATCATAACATCTATATCTGCCGTCAAATATAAGAAGTAAGGCCAACAACCTACCACCAATAAATATTAAAACATCTGTATTCAGTATTAACAAACCATCGTTTCAACACGTTGAGAATTATTTCAACAATATCATCACCGTTAAAGGAGCCTACTTACCTTTGCTTAAAAATTTATAAGCTTGTCTTCATTAAAAAAGCTCGCTTCCCAAACGGCTATTTACGGTTTAAGTAGCATTTTAGGTAGAGTACTCACATTTGCGCTTACCCCGCTTTACACACAAGTTCTTCCTAAACAGGAGTTCGGGCAAAATACAGACATCTATTCCATGATCATGTTTTTAATGGTGATCATCACCTTTGGCATGGAAACCACTTTTTTTCGATTTCAAAAAGAAAAAGAATACGGATCAAGCCAAGTGTTTAGCCACTCTGTAGGATGGGTAATCTCACTCAGTATTATACTGATTAGTAGTGTGCTTCTTTTTCTAGACCCCATAGCTATTAAACTTCAATACCCGGAGCATCCAGAGTATATTCTTTGGTTGGCTCTTATTGTAAGTACAGATGCAATAAGTGCGGTTCCGTTTGCCAAACTTAGAGCAGATAACAAAGCTTATCGGTTTGTTTTTGTGCGCCTTACTACTACCGTTATCATCGTTATATGTAATCTGCTGTTTTTCTGGGGCTTCCCCTATATGTTGAAACATCAAATTGCACCTGATTTGGTTAATCTGTTGTATGATCCAAGTTTAGGTGTTGCTTATATTTTCATCTCCAACTTAATTGGAAATGGGATACTGATGCTTTTGTTTTTACCCGAATTATTAAAAATCAAACTCCAGCTAAACCCAAAGCTCCTCAAAAAGATGCTTATTTATGCTTCTCCTTTGGTAATAGCAGGTTTACCCGGTATCGTTAATGAAATGGCCAATCGCCAATTCTTGAAATTTTTATTGCCCGAAGAAGAGAATTTTGAAGCCCTGGGCATTTTTGGTGCCAACATCAAAATTGCCACTTTTATGATGTTGTTCATTCAAGCCTTTCGATTTGCGGCTGAACCGTTTTTCTTTTCTGGAGAAGGAGAGTTTAAGGATAAAATGGCGCGCGTTATGCGCTATTTTGTAATCATTCAAGCCACCATCTTTTTAGCCATTGTCTGCTTTATCGATCTCATAAAGTGGTCACACTTTATCGATGAGAAATACTGGGAAGGTCTCTCCATAGTGCCCATTTTGGTGTTTGCTAACCTATTATTGGGCATTAACTTTAATCTCAACATTTGGTATAAGCTCAAAAACTTAACCCGAATGGGAACCTACATCACCTTTACAGGCTTAATCGTAACGATTATTAGCAACCTTATCCTCATTCCTAAATACGGATATACCGGGGCTGCTTGGGCTACTTTAATTAGTTATGCGAGTATGACTCTCTGTAGCTATTATCTCAATCAAAAATTCGACCGCACAGCCTATCCAATTAAAACCATTGGTCTCCACTTGGTTTTGAGTGTGTTTTTAGCCTATCTAAGTTTTTATGTTTTTAAGTCTGATTTGATTATCGCCACGCTTTGTTTTGCTGCCTATGCTGCATTTGTGTGGTTTACAGAAGGACGCCAACTCTTAAAGCCCATAAAAAAATGAATCTTGAAAAACTAAAAGTTAGAATTGTAAACCAATCTGGGTACGAACTTCCTGCTTACAAAACAGCTCTTTCTGCTGGTTTAGATCTGAAAGCGGTTCTTGAAAGTTCGGTCACATTAGGCCCACTAGAAAGAAAGCTCATTAAAACCGGACTTTTTATTGAGCTTCCCGCTGCTTACGAGGCTCAGGTAAGACCTAGGAGCGGTATGGCTTTGAAACAAGGACTAACGGTTTTAAATACCCCGGGTACCATTGATGCAGACTATCGTGGGGAAATCGGAGTTATTCTGGTTAACCTCTCCAACCAAAAAGTAACCATAGAAAATGGAGAAAGAATTGCCCAACTGGTTGTTGCTCGTCACGAGCAAGTAGAATGGGTAGAAACTACAGAATTGGAGTCTACCGAACGTGGGTCTGGAGGCTTTGGAAGTACGGGCACACATTAACGACTATTTCCTTTGAAATTCGTTAAGTCCGCTTATTTTTGCTACAACACTAATTATTGAACCTCTCAAGAAATACTAGATGAAAATAATAGTTCCGATGGCCGGCAGAGGCAGTCGATTAAGACCACACACCCTTACTATACCTAAGCCTTTAATCCCTATTGCCGGTAAACCTATTGTGCAAAGACTCGTAGAGGATATTGTAAAAGTTTGCGACCAAAAGGTAGACGAAATCGCTTTTATCATCGGTGATTTTGGTAAGGAAACTGAAGAAGAATTGATCCAAGTAGCGGAAAGCCTTGGAGCAAAAGGAAGTATTTATTCTCAAGACGAACCGCTTGGAACAGCTCACGCCATTCTTTGTGCAAAACCTTCGCTAACTGGCAATTTAGTAGTTGCTTTTGCGGATACACTCTTTAGAGCAGACTTTACGCTGGATAGCGATGCGGATGGAGTTATCTGGACCAAGAAGGTGGAAGACCCTAGCGCATTTGGTGTGGTGAAAAAGAATGAAAGTGGTATTATCACTGATTTTATTGAAAAACCGAAAGAATTTGTTTCAGATGAAGCGATTATAGGGATCTACTACTTTAAAGACGGAGATTTCTTAAGAGATGAATTGCAATATCTTTTGGATAACGACATTAAAGACAAGGGAGAGTACCAGTTAACCAACGCCTTGGAGAATATGAAGAACAAAGGAAGTGACTTTACTTCCGGCACGGTTAATGAATGGATGGATTGTGGAAACAAAGACGTTACCGTTGAAACAAACGGTAGAATACTAGGTTTTATTCAAAACGAAGAAACTCTGGTAAGTACAGACGCTACTATTGAAAACTCAGAAATAATAAAGCCTTGCTATATTGGAGCAGGAGCGGTTATTAAGAATAGTAAAATTGGGCCTTTAGTAAGTATTGGTGCACATACAAGCGTAAATAATAGTACAATAGACAATAGTATTATTCAAAACGAAAGTGAAGTGCACAATGCAAAGCTTACTAATTCCATGATAGGAAATAAAGCATTTTTTGATGGAGAATTCTCTACAGTTAGCATTGGAGATTACAGCAAAATGGAGTAGGAAACTCTTTTCTACTTTCATCTTAATTCTTATCATCTCCTTTTCGGCTATGGCCCAAAAGGGAGATGATTTAAGCTATGCGCTTTCTGGGAAAGAGTTGATGGCTTTCAATGAGCTTTTCTTTGCTGCGGAAAAGGACTTTAATCTAGGCAACTACAAACAGGCAGAAGAAAAGTACCGAGACTTATATAAGATTACCGCTTACAATGCTACCGTGTGTTATCGCTTAGCAGAAGTATATCTTGGTGATGGAAATCGGGAAGATGCTATCTTTTTTGGAGAACGAGCGGTAGAGTTAGACGATGAGAACAAATGGTTTAAGCTGGGCTTAGTTACCATTTATCGCCAATTCCGTATCCCTAAAAAACAAGTAGGATTACTATCTCGTTTAATTGAAAGCGATCCTGAAAATCCGGATTACCGCTTTGAGTTAGCTACCGTACATCGTCAAATGGGTGAGCTTGATGAAGCTATAGAGCAGCTGGACGCTTTGGAAGAGCGAATCGGCATGCACGAATTAATTACTTCCGAAAAAAAGCAGATTTATCTTGAAAAAGGCGATGTAGATGCTGCTGCAGAAGAACTCCAAAAGTTGATTGAGGCTTTTCCCAAAGAGCTTAACTACTATGGTATTTTAGGACAGGTGTATGAAATTAATGGCCTGCCAGAGAAAGCCCTTAAGGTTTATAATACCATGTTGGAGATTTCTCCAAACGATCCTCGTCCTCACTTAGATTTGGCCAACTATTATCAAAAGAAGCAGGATCGGGAAAAATCCTTATTTCATCTTAATAAAGCTATTCGTAGTCCAGATTTAGATATTGATAAGAAAATCGCTGCCCTGCTGAGCCTTTTCAATGCTTCAGAAACCGATAGTACCCTTAGAAATACAGCACTTGAAATGCTTGAAAGTGTTGTAGCTGTTCACTCTTCTGATCCAAAAGCGTATACCATTTATGGTGACTTCTTGAGTCAAGCGGGTTTTAATGACAAGGCGCTAAATGCCTATAAAAAAGCCGTTCAGCTAGATGGAGGGAGTAAATATCAGATTTGGGAGCAAATCCTGCTGATTCAAATTCAAACCTTAAAATATGATAGTTTGGCAGTTAGTGGCCCAAAAGCGATAGACCTTTTTCCAAACCAGCCCTTGCCTTATTTGTTTTCAGGTATTGCTTTTTCCTTTTTAGAAAACCTTAAAGAAAGTGCTTATTACCTGGAGGAAGGTTTGGTTTTTGTGATTGGAAACCCACGTTTAAAAGAACAATTTTACACCCAACTGGCAGACGTTTATCACCGTTTGGAAAACCATGAACGAAGCGATGGGTATTTTGATAAATCACTCGCTGTAAACCCTGTAAACCCAACAGCTTTAAACAACTATGCTTATTACCTTTCGGTAAGAGGAGAGAAATTGGAAAAAGCCTTGGAAATGACCGAAGAGAGCAATCGTCTTAGCCCCAATAACGCTGTGTTTTTAGATACATGGGCTTGGGTTTTATACAAGAATGGCGACTATGCTTTAGCTCTAGAAAAAATCGAGCGTGTTGTACAACTAAGTGCAAAACCCAATGGCGAAATTTTAGAACATTATGGCGATATCCTCCTGAAAAACGGAAAAACAGAAGAAGCTCTAAGTCAGTACCAAAAGGCCCTGAAATTAGGTGGTACTACACCAGAAATACATGATAAAATCAAATCTTTAAGTTCTCCATGAAGAATCTAGTATTTGTTTTATTTCTTGCTCTAGCCATTACTTCTTGCGGCTCTAAAAAGCTTAGGCCTGAGGGAGCTCCTCCTGCCATAAAGGAGAAACAGCTGCATGCTAGAATAGATAGTGCTCAAAACACTTATCAAACCTTAATTGTAAAAGCGAACGGGCGTTTTACGGATAACAAGGGTTCTCAAAGTTTTAAAGTAGAGTTTAGGTTGTTAAAAGATAGTTTGGTTTGGGTGGATATTGCAGACCCAATATTGGGAATAAAAGTGGCTCGTGCTATTGTTTTTAGCGATAGCGTTGCCTTTGTAAACAAATTAGAACGTCAGTTTTACCAGGGAAACATTGAAAAGCTCGCTCAAAAAATAAAAATGGATCTTGGTTTTGAACTGCTTCAAAATATTCTATCTGCAAATCTTGCTTATCCCATTAAGGATAAAGCATACGAACTGTTTTATCGTCCCGGCTCTTATGTGTTTGCAGATTTTCGGTTGGATGAGGTAAACGACAGCCTTCAAAACTTTCCAAAGGGATTGATTCATCAAGTATTTATAGATCCGAAAAACGCTAAACCCAATAGGCAGCTGCAAACTAAATACAACGAGAATCAGCGTTATGAGCTTCTCTTCCAAAACTTTGCACCTCAAAAAGATCTTCTGTATCCAAAAAATATAAGCGTAATTTCGACCGGTAAAACCGAAGCTAAACTGGATTTACAGATTAAGAGTGTTAAGAAGAACGTTGAAACCAAATACCCAATTAAGATTCCTGCCGGATATGAGTCCATTTTTTAGGTCCATATCATACCTAATTCTATTCCTTTTTATTGGTTTGAGTGCTGCCGCTCAAAGCGACAAAAAGGATAAACTCAAACGCCAAAAAGTTAGGCTAGAAGATGAAATTCAACTCGCCAATAAAATTCTAGCAGAAACCAGACAAAGTCAAACCCTTTCTCTGGAAAATGTAGAAACTGTAAATCAAAAACTAAAACTTAGGCAAAATCTTATCCGCACGGTTGACCGTGAGGTTCGATTGTTAAACAAGGATATCTCTGTAACCAATGCCGAGATCGATACGCTACAAAAGAGAATTGAAACATTGAAGAAGGATTATGCCAATATGATCGTTCAAGCCAATAAAAGCAAGAATAAATACAGCAGGCTCATGTTTATTCTCTCCTCTCAAGATTTTAACCAAGCGTTAAAACGGATTGAGTACATGAAGCAGTATTCCAACTTTAGGCGCAGACAGGTAGAAGAGATATTAGAAGAGCAAAATACCTTGAGTGAAAAAATTGAAGAGCTCAACATTCAAAAGAATAAAAAAGCAGCTCTAAAAGCTCAAATGGAACGGGAAAAGAATACCCTCATTGCCGAAAAGAAAGAGCAAGAAGATGCCATTACAGAGCTACGAAAAAAAGAAGGTGAGGTTGCCAAAGATGTAAAGGCCAAACAAAAGAAAGCCAAGAAACTTGAAAACGAAATACAGCGCATTATTGCCGCTGAGATAAAGAGAGCTCGCGAAAAAGCAATCCGCAGACAGATTGAAGAAGAAGCCACTTTGGTAGGGCTTAACAAAGGAAAAGACTACTCCAAAAAGACCAGCAACAAAGCCCTTAAAAGTTTAATTGAAAAAAGGAAAAAAGAACTATCAGCAAGAAACGAACCGGTTGCTGCTTCTAGTTCTCCGAGCTTTAGCTTAACCCCAGAAGCTAAAAAGCTCGCAGCTAGCTTTACAGCCAATAAAAGCCGCTTGCCTTGGCCTGTTCAACGGGGTATTGTTATCTCAAAATTTGGACCTCAGCGCCATAAGATCGCAAAAAGCGTAGTGGTAAATAACAACGGAGTAGATATTGCCACAGAAAAAGGAAGTAAGGCACGTGCCGTTTTTGACGGGGAAGTGCTGAGTGTATTTGCTATTCCGGGTTCTGGAAACGCTTTAATCATCAAGCATGGAAACTACTTTACGGTTTATCAAAACCTGGCTGAAATTTTTGTGAAAACAGGAGATAAGATTCAAAGTAAGCAAGAAGTAGCTCTGATCTACTCCGATAAAAAAAGCAATCAAACCAAGCTCCATTTCGAGATTTGGAAAGACACAGATATCGTAGATCCTCTGCCTTGGCTTGCTAGGCGATAAGCCGCTTTGTTTCTCGATGCTCTACGCGTAAAATAAAAGCCTTTAATTCGTAACTTTGCCCCCTACTTAAAAAAAGAAATTCATATGAATTTGGCATCTGTAATGTTAGGCGTTTTAGGTCCATGGCAAATTGTATTAATCGTTGCCGCTTTGCTTCTTCTATTTGGAGGAAGAAAAATACCTGAACTTATGCGCGGATTGGGCGGTGGAGTTAAAGAGTTTAAAAATGCCGTTAAGGAAGATGATAACGATTCTCCTAAAGAAGAAAAATAAACTCTTTACCTGTAAACACCTAGAGCTTTAATGGAATTTAAAACCATCAAGGAAATACAACTTGCCCTCAAAAGTGGGGAAACCAGTTGTAGCCACCTCGTAGACTTCTATCTCAAACAAATTGACGACCAAAAAGACATCAATGCCTTTTTGGAAGTGTTTGGAGATGAGGCACGGGAGAAGGCTAAAACTATTGATGAAAAAGTAAAAGACGGAACGGCTGGTAAATTAGCGGGCGTGGTTATCGGCTTAAAGGATAACCTCTGCTATGCAGATCATAACGTTTCGGCTTCCTCTAAAATTCTTGAAGGATTTAATTCCTTGTACTCTGCAACTGCAGTGGAAAGACTCTTAGCAGAAGACGCTATTATTATTGGCAGACTCAATTGCGATGAATTTGCAATGGGCTCCTCTAATGAATACTCGGCTTTTGGTCCGGTGAAGAACCCTAACGATAAAACTAAAGTATCTGAGGTTCCTCCGGAGGTAGCGCTGCTGCTGTAGCTGCTAAACTTTGCCATGCCACCTTAGGTAGCGATACTGGCGGATCCATTCGTCAACCAGCCAGTTTTTGTGGAGTAGTGGGTTTTAAACCTACCTATGGTCGGGTTTCACGTCATGGGTTAATCGCTTTTGCCTCTAGCTTTGATCAAATTGGACCTTTTACTAAAAGTGTAGAAGACAGTGCCCTGTTGTATGAAATTATGGCGGGTTCAGACGATTTTGACGGTACTCTATCTAGAAAAGAAGTAGAACCTGCTGTCGTTTCAGGAGATACACAAAAGCCTCTGCGTATTGCCTATATAGAAGATTGCCTCACCAACTCGAAGATCGATCCTGAGATTCGTGAAAAAACGGAGAAGGTAATTGACGATTTAAAGGCGCAAGGCCATACTGTGGAAGGTGTTCGTTTTCCATGGTTAGACACCATGGTTCCTGTTTACTACATCCTTACCACAGCTGAAGCTTCTTCCAATTTAGCACGCTATGATGGCGTACACTATGGTTATCGCAGCGATAACGCTACTGATTTAGAATCTACCTACAAACTCTCCCGTACAGAGGGATTTGGAACAGAGGTAAAGCGTAGAATTCTTTTAGGCACCTTTGTATTGAGTAGTGGTTTTTACGATGCCTACTATGGCAAAGCGCAAAAAGCTAGAAGACTGGTTAAAGACGAAACAGACAAACTCTTTGAGTCCTACGATCTTATATTATCGCCAACCACCCCCGGAACGGCCTTCGATATGGGACAAGAAGTAACCGACCCTACTGTACTTTATCTAGAGGATATATTTACCGTGCAAGCGAACATAGCCGGAACTCCAGCCATCTCGCTACCCTTAGGAAAACACAGCAACGGCCTTCCTTTTGGGATTCAACTTATGGGGCCAAGTTTTGGAGAAAAACAGCTGTTAGAATTTTCTGCGCATTTAATGAACAGCAACTAGTTGAAAAATAGAAGCTTCACACCTGCGTTTAGCTAGTATAAATTTTCATTTTGTGGAGTACAATCTTTTGCGAAAAGATTGATTCAATGAAGAAGGAAACCGTGCAAAATTTTGTCACAAAAACATAAACACATGAAAAAGCTCACCTTTATCCTTTGCCTAATTGGTATCACCTCCATGCATGCAGCAGGCTGGCAGCCGGAAGAGGGAGACACCACCAAAAAGATAGATTCTTTAAACATTGCCGATATTCAATTGGTAGATCTTCCTCTATCCCAATATTTAGATAGTTTGATGGTCTTGAACTTTTTCGAATCAGACTCTTCTTCATTTTCCACTGGGAATTTTACAGAGGCAGACTCCTCCCTGTTAGGAGTTATTCCAGATTTTCCGGATTCCATATATCAACAAAGATTAGCGGAACTCAATGCTCAAACCCCTTTGAATTTAGATTATAACGTTTACGTAAAACGCTACATAAACATGTACACCAAAAGGAGGAGAGAACAGGTAAGCCGTATGCTGGGACTAGCCGAGTACTACTACCCTCTTTTTGAAGAATCTTTAGATCAGTACAACATTCCCATGGAATTAAAGCACTTGGCTATTGTTGAGTCTGCTTTAAACCCTCTTGCCCGCTCTAGAGTAGGTGCTACCGGATTGTGGCAGTTTATGTACGCTACTGGTAAATTAAACGGACTTAATGTTTCCAGCTACATCGATGAACGTAGTGATCCTATTAAATCAACCCAAGCCGCTTGTAAATACTTGAGCCAACTCTATTCCATTTATGAAGATTGGAACTTGGTTTTGGCCGCTTACAATTCAGGACCTGGTAATGTAAACAAAGCCATTAGACGATCTGGTGGCAGAAAAAACTATTGGCAAATAAGACCTTTTCTTCCCAGAGAAACAGCCGGTTATGTTCCCGCCTTTATTGCCGTAAACTACATTATGAACTACGCTCCAGAACATTACATTTATCCAACTGGAGTTAAAATGTCTTATTTTAATACAGATACGATAGCGATTAAACAAGAACTTAGCTTTGATCAAATTGCGGAGCTCATGGATTTGGATATTGAAGAACTGCAGTTTTTAAACCCAGCCTACCGCTATAAGATCATTCCAAAAAAGAAAAAAGGCTATTATTCTTTAACCCTACCTTCTAGTAAAATGGGCCTTTTTGTATCTAATGAAGATTCTATTTACGCCATTGCTCAGCGCGACTTTAAGCAAAAACAGGTAGAGCTTCCTCAATATGTGGAAATGAATGATCGTGTACGTCACCGTGTACGTTCTGGGGAGTTTTTAGGTTCTATTGCCCGTAAATATGGAGTATCTGTAAGGAGCATTAAAAGATGGAACGGCTTAAGAAGTGATAATCTGCGTATCGGTCAACGGTTGACTATTCACCCTAGGAAAATGCCTTCAACTACCGCCAGTAATACACGAAAAAAGAACAAAACAACAACTAAGAAAACGGTATCCAAACCTACTTCCACTCCTCCTTCTGGAGACTACAGAACCTATACCGTTAAAAGTGGAGACTCCTTTTACAGTATTGCCCGAAATTACCCTGGTATTAGTGCTCAAAATATTATGGATTGGAACAATATTTCGAATGCAAAAAGGTTAAAACCAGGCATGAGTCTTAAAATTTATTCCGGATCCTAATGATAAAAAAAGCCAGCCTCCTTCTATTGTCCTTAGCATTTATCGCTTGTAACTCTTCTGAGCCAAAAGGTGATGATCAATCCATTATTCCAACCAATAAAACTTCCGATAGTTTTTTACCATCCAGCAATGGTGGACGTATGGATATCATCGTAGTTGCGAAGGAATCTTTATGGCAAACAGCAGCTGGCGATGCGTTTAGAAAGTATTTCACCGTTGAACAAGCTGGTCTTCCGCAACCGGAATCTCTATTTAATGTAAGGCAAGTAGAGCCCAGAGAATTTAACGATCTCCTTAAACGCTCCCGAACAGTTGTAGTATTGGAAAAAGGAATGGATCTAGAAAAAGCTTATGCCTTTCAAAAAAACCAATGGGCTAAACCGCAATTGGTGTTTAGTTTTAAAGGAAAAACGCCTGAAGAGATTGCTGAATTGGTTCAACAGCAACAAGCGGATATCATTAAAAAGATAAAAGCGCATGAGATTAAAGTGCTTCAGGCACGCTTAAAAAAAGGCGGTTTTCAAAAGCCACCTAAAATGTTGGCAAAGCATAATGTAAGTCTTAACATTCCTAAAGCTTTTAAGCTAGATCAGGAAAACGACAACCTATTGGTTTTTTGGAATAAGACCTTTAAAACCGATCAAGGGATTATTGTACACTTTGAGCCTTTGGATGAAGATTTGGCTTCTATTGGCACCAACACCATTCCGCTTAGAGATAGCATTACCAAACGCTATATTCAGGGTGCTCAAAAAGGGAGTTACATGGCTACAGAGATGCTTGTTCCTCCTACCATTACACAAACAGAATTAGCGGGACAGTTTACCCTTGAAACGCGTGGTTTGTGGAAAACGGTGAACGATTTTATGGGAGGTGCTTTCATCAACTACACTGTGTACGATGAAAAAAACAAGCAGATCATCTTTTTAGATGCTTTCTTATATTCTCCTGAAACACAAAAACGCAAGTTCGTTTTAGAGCTTGAAGCAATCTTAAAGTCGCTTAAGATTTCATAGCTTCTTGAAGCATGATTCTCCGGTGCCATTTTGTAAAGAAATAAGCACACCCTACTATTGCGATTAGGAATAAAATCAAGGAAACATAAGCGGGTATGTTAAAATGCCCTAGAAGGTGGTGCTGATTCCATTTCCCCTCCATTATTCTTGGAACGATAACATCCAGCAATGGAAACTTATATTCTGTAGAAGGATACAAAACCGTAGCCTTATTGAGCACCACATGAATAAGCCCGAAAATGCCAAGCCCATAAAACAAAGTCTTACCCACTCCACTCCACCTAGGTTTAAATTCCACCAGAAATGGTACCAAAACAACTATTGGATTTAGGTAGCGTGGCCCAAAAGTCCATCCTTGATACCAGCTTTTACTAGAGGCAATGAGTAGAACATAACTGATCACCATCCAGAAAGCAACACCTTCCTTTTTCCTAATATTAAAAATAGGCTTAAACTTGGCTATCGAGAAAAAAGCGATAATTAAGGGTGTGTAAAAGATCAGACCGCGATAAGGAGAAATGGTAATATGAAAAAGGGCTTCAAGTGAAGGCAGTTGAAAACCATACGCCTCGCTGTTCATCTTAAAACCTTCCTGAAATTTGTAAGCAAAATCCCAAGGTGAATGAGTGAGTATGTGGTTATAAAACAACTGCAGTAAGAGAAAAGGGAGTAAACCGAATAAGAGTTGAAAACCACCTTTATACTTTTTCTGAACGATAAAATAGACTCCAAAAACAACTGCCAACAACAAAGTTGTATACTCAGACATAAAGCTCATCCCTAAAAAAACACCCACCTGCACCCACTTTTCTTTCTCAAAAGCAGTGAAGGTTAAAAAGATGAGAAAGGCCGTTAAGGTGTGACTAAAGAATGTGCCTGAAAACGCAAACAAAAAGCTGCCCATAAAGTAAAAGAGCATAATCTTTACGCCATAAGTATGATTCCATACTTTGTTTTTCAGAAAGCCCATCAACATCAGCACAAAAGGTAGAGCACCAAAAACCAAAGCGCCAAGACCGATAGTGAAGCTCAACTGTTCCTCAACCGAAACATCTTTTAAGGGATAAATAGCATTGGCCACATATAAAACCGGAACCATTAAGAACCCTGCTAACGGGCTTTTGTCTGAATAATAGTGATCGCCAATAGTTGCTTTGTCTCCCGTATATTTTGCGTACTCGTCAATAGCCAAATCGCCTTCTAGAACCAAGCTTAATGGCATGGCCGCTCTCGATACGGTATTCCATGACAGGGATCTATCTAAGTAAAAAGTAGACAGAACAAATAGCACCAAAAATAAGGCTGTAAAGAAGGAGAAACGATTTTTATGGCTAAGCTCTAAGCCCATTTGGATTTTGATTAATGCAAAACGGTGTGCAACACATCGATAGACTTCAAGTTTCCGAAATCCTTGATGTGCAATCGAAAATAATCAATTAAGGCTTCTAAGAGCATAGAACGATTTGTAGAGCTGAGTTGAAAGCTCTCTAGGTCTTCCAGCTCCAAGCCATCTAGCTTTTTCCACTCCTTGAGTAGAGGCTCCTTTAAAAAATGACTATGAAGAGGCTCCGAACTGTAATAATTACCCTCTGATAGGTCAAAAAAGCCTTTTTCTTGAGCTTTTTGTGGTTTAAAACCTAAAAAGGAGCTCAATCGATACAAAAAGAATAAATGAAAGTTTGCAACACCTTTATCTAGGCTATCGAGGTAATAAATAGAAGACGATAAATAGTCGAATAAATCAGGTTGCGCTTCTTCCTCATGAAGCACATGGCTTAGTACTTCTGCCAAAAACATACTGAGGCAGTTTTTTATGGGATCGTAAAAAAGTTGCTCATAGAGCTGGTGGTGAGAGACTTCCTTTAGCCGTTTTAATTCTCCTTTAGATTTGGGATAAAACACCACTTCAAATTGGTTAAGTGGCATGGCAATAGAAGATTTTAACTTTCCTTTTTTTCCTCTAACTCCACCAACAATAAAGCTGAGCAAACCGTAATCCTTAGAATATGATTTTAGAATAATACTACTGTCCCCATACTTTACTGATCCAAGAACAATAACCCGAGACTTTTGGAGCATTTTTAGTTGACAATAAGAATTTTAGTTACTTCGGTTGCCGATCCTAAATCGTTGGTGATGTAAGCTAAATATACTCCTGATTTTGCTCGAACCCCATCAAAACTATTTCCACTCCAAAGCGCTTGTCCTCCTTCTGCTACGGTTTCAAAAACAATATTTCCTTCAATATCGGTAATCTTAACCTGTGCATTGGTTACCAAGCCTCTAATTAAAATAGGTCCAGTATAGCCTGGCTCTACCGGATTTGGGTAGGCATATACATCCTCATTAAAATCACTCCCTTCGGTAGCTACTCCTTGAAAAGCCACTAAACCTTGATCTGTACCAAAATAAACAACTCCCGTTTCATCGTCAATTTCAATATCCAACACATTGTTGCTTATCAACGGACTATTACTTGAAGTAAAATGATAAATTTCTTCTCTACCATCGGTAGACGTATAAAACGCACCACTGTTAGATGTGGCAAACCATTTTTTATTGGAGCCATCCACTTCAATATCGTTTACCTCTTCTCCCCCTAAAAAAGGATCTCCTAAGCCATCGCCATCCTCATCAATGATGATGCGTTGAGCATCAAAATTCCGATTGGGCTCAAAGAGGTTTTGTGGACTGAATAAAACCGCAACACCTTCATCTGTGCCTATCCATATCTCTCCATCTTTATCTTCGGCAAACGATAAAACTCGCTCTGTAGGAAGATTTCCAGCGTTTTCCGTAGAAGTCATTCTTTTAGTCTCCAATTGCCCATTGGTAAAGCGCCCTACAATAATACCAGAGGTACGGGTTTGCATCCAAATTTGATCCAAAGTGGTAAACATAATATCTTTTACAGGCACTCCACTTCCTCCAGCAGAACCTACCCCATAACTCTGCACTGTTCCATCTGCTCTCAATACGCCTAACGGACGATCCGTAAGTGAATTTGTAAACCACAGGTTTCCATCAGGATCATACGCAAAGCCGCCTATCCGATGATTTCCAGACCCTCCAAGACTAGGCAATACCTCTTCTGTTACTGAAGCACTATTTATGATTCGCACAAATTGATTGTCTTGAAACTCCACAATACCCGAGCCGTAAGCACTTAAAAAATAATGTGATACATCGTTGGGGTCGGACATAATTTCTACAATGTCTTTATACTCATCAAAAGTGGTATTGGATACATTATCCCAAGTGAAATCATTTAAAACGGAAAAGCCAGAATTATTAAACTGTGGCGACCATACCGGATCAATTTCTCCCGGTGACATAAAAAGGATGCTCTGGTTGGTATGCATTCCATTAATCTTTTTGGTGACCGGAGAATTGGGGTTAAAGTTTTGAATAAATAGTTTTTGAAAGTTTAAAAACAAACCATCTCCATCGTCCACAATCCATACCGACTCTGCGCCATCATCTATCACTGCTGCTTGAGGTCTAAAGCCGGGAACGCCTGTTTGGTCTTCTACAGCTCCAGAAACCACATTGTATTGTACGGCAAAATTTTGATCATATCCGGCAACACTAAAACCATTACAAACGAGTAGAACACCTTGACTTTCACGTACATGAAAATAATTCGCTTCTGGAATTTCAGAGGCGTATATCCACTGTCCGTTTCTTCTGTAAAAGATAGAATCGTTTCCGTTATCCCCCTTTTTATTCACCAATACTTCTCCTTGAAAAATCGTTACATCTTCAACTTCGGTTGTAAAACCAATACTATCGTTCCAACGTTCAAAAAATTGCAACTGCTCATTGAGCGAAGAACTAAATAGTCCCAATTCCGTTGCTGCGTAAATACTATCGTTATCTGGGTTTATAACCACCTCATTTACCCGAACGGTTGCTCCTTTTGGTCCAATGATGTAGGTTTCTTTGATAATTTCTTGCTCTAAATCCAACACCACAATTCCAAAATCTGTTGACATGTAAACTAGGTCACCGTAAGGATACAGATGGTTGATGGTTTTTAAACCTGGGAAATTCGCGGAAAGGGTAATATCTGATATATTGGTAACCTGATCTCCTTTAAGAATATCAATATTGGCGTTTGCATAGCCTATGATGATTTCATCTCTAGACTCCGCATAAGCCATGTCGGTTATATTGATATCGCTTAGCCCACTGAGTTTTGAAATTCTCTTTATATCGCGGTCTACTTTGCTAAAAATAAAAAGACCTTGCTCTGATGCACTATAAACCAAATCCCCTACTTGCACTACCGCTACTCCTGCCCCATAGGGAAGATGATCAATCCAAACTCCAACCTCACTGGTGGTTTGAGCTTTTAAAGAAGATAAAGCTATAATGCTGAAAAATAAATATTTAACTATTTTCATGCTGCCAAAAAAAGCGTTTTATGCATTAAGAAACGCTAAAGCTATTCAAAAATGATCTCAAAGGGCAACTTTCTGCTCGTTTGAATTGATATCTTTGCTTTGATTAGCGCTTTTTGCGCAAAAATACCTGTTGGTATTAAATACAGTTTTTACACAAATACAGATTATGGGGTGCAATAGTTGTACGAGTAACGGGCTCCCAAAAGGATGCAAGAACAATGGTTCGTGTGGCACAAATGGCTGTAATACACTGAGTGTATTCGATTGGCTTTCTGATATGGAATTGCCAGCAAATCACACTCCCTTCGATTGTTTGGAGGTACGTTTTAAAAATGGTAGAAAAGAGTTTTACAGAAACGTTAATGACCTTTCTGTTCATATTGGAGATATAGTGGCTGTGGAAGGATCTCCTGGCCATGACATAGGAATTGTTTCTTTAACCGGAGAGCTGGTTAAACTTCAGATGAAGAAAAAGAAACAAGATGCTGACTCCAAAGAGATAAAA
This sequence comes from uncultured Owenweeksia sp., assembly GCA_964485405.1. Taxonomy (GTDB): domain Bacteria; phylum Bacteroidota; class Bacteroidia; order Flavobacteriales; family Schleiferiaceae; genus CAKZNE01. The sequence goes on from CAZAJG010000013.1 coordinate 63,742, forward strand.
AAACTATACAGAAAAGCCACACAACGCGACATTGACACTTGGCAATCCGCCCGGGAAAAAGAACAAAATACCATGATGAGAACCCGTCAATTGGCGTTGGATCTCGGATTGACGATGAAGATTAGCGATGTTGAATATCAAGGAGATGGCGGTAAAGCCACTTTCTTTTATACCGCAGAAGATCGTGTAGATTTTAGAGAGCTGATTAAAAAAATGGCTTTTGAATTTAAGATTCGCATTGAAATGCGGCAGATTGGAAGTCGACAAGAAGCTGGAAGAGTAGGTGGAATTGGCTCATGTGGACGAGAACTCTGCTGCACTACTTGGCTCACTGATTTCAGGAGCGTAAATACCTCTGCCGCTCGATACCAGCAGCTTTCACTCAATCCTCAAAAGTTAGCAGGTCAATGCGGTAAACTCAAATGTTGCTTAAATTACGAGTTAGATACGTACGTAGATGCCTTAAAAGAGTTTCCGGAGACGATGATAGATCTGGAAACGAAAAAAGGACATGCTATTTTTCAGAAAATGGATATTTTCAAGAAAAAAGTATGGTATTCCTATAAAAATGAGGCCATTGAATGGATTCCTTTAGAGGTGGAAGCCCTAAAAGAGATCATTTCTTTAAATGAGAAAGGACAAAAAGTAGAGTCTTTAGAAGACTATTCCGCTCAAATAGCTGTTGCTGAAGTAGCTCTTCCTGATTTTGACAATGTGGTTGGCCAAGACAGCTTAACCCGTTTTGATCACAAGAAGAACAGAAAGGGTGGGCGTGGAAACTCTCGAAATAAAAAGGGAAGAACTCAAAACAGAAATCGCAACCATTCCAAATCAAAACCCAGGGGTGAAAAGAAGTAGATTTTTTGCCATATTATCTTTTGCTTTCCTTGTTGCGAGTTGCAGTGAAACTCCATATTTTGAAGAATATGTGGAAATTCCCAACAACGAGTGGCATCAAGATAGTAGTATCTTTTTCACAGTAGATGTAGATGACACTACGTCTAAATTCTTAATTGGCTTAAACCTCCGTAACAACAACAGCTATCCTTACAGCAATATTTTTTTGTTTCGCGAGATACGAAGCTCTAGGGGAATTGAGTTTAGAGATACAGCTGAGTTTTATTTGGCTAATGCCTATGGCAAGTGGCTAGGTGAGGGTATTGGAGAGCTAAAAACCAATCAATGGGTTTTTAGTAAGGAAGGGGTACGATTCCGAAAAAAAGACACCTATACTTTTTCCATCACTCAAGCCATGCGAACAGAGCGTTTGGAAGGCATAGAAGACGTGGGAATTACTATATTTAAATCAAAATCAAACCCATAAAAATGGCTAAAAAGAAAGGCAAATCTAAAGATGACTTTTCGGCTTATGTAAAATGGTTTTGGATTCTTTTCATAAGTGGAGTACTCAGTATCCCCATTTGCATTGGGCTTACAGCCATTGGAGCTTTTGGTAAACTCCCCACCTTTGAAGAGATTGAAAACCCTAAGAGTAATCTGGCCAGCCAAATTATTACGGCTGACAACTCTATTTTAGGTAAATTTTATAAAGATAATCGTACCCATACAGAATATCATGAGCTATCTCCCCACCTTGTAAATGCCCTAGTAGCTACCGAGGATGAGCGTTATTACGACCATAGTGGGATTGATTTCAAGGCTCTTTTAAGAGCCATTACCCGATTGGGTAAAGATGGTGGAGGAAGTACCATTACACAACAATTGGCCAAACAGCTTTTTCATAAACCTGCTCGAGGTTGGCGAAGAATACCCCAAAAATTTAAAGAGTGGGTTATTGCAGCTCGTTTAGAAAGACAGTATACTAAGCAGGAGATCATCACCATGTACTTTAACCAGTTTGGTTTCTATTACAACGCTATTGGTATCAACTCAGCAGCCTCTATTTATTTCAACACTTCTCCGGATCAGTTAAGCTTACCACAATCCGCTATTTTAGTAGGTATGGCCAAGAACCCTCGGCTATACAATCCAGTTAGAAATCCAGAATTGATGAAAAAGCGCAGAAATGTGGTTTACCTTCAAATGGAGAGGAATAAAATGCTAGAGCCGGTTGCGAGAGATAGTCTCAAAGAGATGCCGATTGAAGTAACTTTTAAAAGAGTAGGCCTATCAGAAGGTTTGGCGCCTTATTTTAGGGAATATTTGAGGCAGTACATGAAAAAGTGGATTGCCAAAAACCCTAAACCAAATGGTGAGGAGTATAACTTGTATACAGACGGTTTAAAGATCTATACGACTCTAGATTCCAGAATGCAACGTTATGCAGAAGAAGCGGTGCAGGAGCACATGAGTAATCTTCAAGATGCTTTCTTTAAAGAGGAAAAAAGAATTAAGAATAAAAACGCACCCTTTCACAATGTAACGCCAGCAGAGATTAAAAGAATCCTGAAAAGAGGGATGGTTAATTCTGACCGATATAAAAAACTAAGAAATGCAGGGGTTTCGAGAGATTCTATTGATCTTATTTTCAATACTCCAACCGATATGTCCATCTTTTCCTGGAAGGGAGAGATCGACACAGTTATGTCTCCAATGGACTCCATTCGCTGGCACAAACACTTTTATCAAAGTGGCTTACTGTCTGTTGAGCCCCAAACCGGTTTTGTAAAAGCTTGGGTTGGCGGGATAAATCACAAACGCTTTAAATACGACCATGTAAAGCAAGGTAGGAGACAAGTAGGTTCTACTTTTAAACCTTTTGTTTACGCTACCGCCATTAAGCAAAAGCACTATTCTCCTTGTTTTGAAGTGCCCAACGTGATTACCTGCATTGAAAAAGGAAAGTTTGATCTGTTAAAAGACTGGTGTCCTAAAAACTCCAATAACGAATATGGTGGTGTAGTAAGTCTAAAAGAAGGTTTAGCAAAAAGTATGAATACAGTTACGACCTACTTGATGAAACAAGTTGGTCCTGAACCTGTAATTCGTTTAACCAAGGAAATGGGCGTGAAGGCAGAAATACCTGTTCAACCTTCTATTGCTCTAGGTACACCTGACCTTTCGGTGTATGAAATGGTTGGTTCGTACACCACTTTTGCCAATAAAGGAGTTTATACGGAGCCCATCATGATCACGCGTATTGAAGATAAAAATGGGGTGGTTTTACAGGAGTTCGTTCCAGAAACCAATGAAGTGATGAGCGAAGAAGACGCCTATGTAGTTTTAGACCTCCTAAAAGGAGTTACCCGTTATCAAGGCGCTTCCGGCACACGCTTAAGAACCAAATGGAGCAACTACACCTATGGTGTAGTAACCGGGCATCCTTATCAGTTTACCAACCCTATTGCGGGTAAAACAGGAACCACGGATAACAACTCTGATGGATGGTTTATGGGGGTTGTGCCTAATTTGGTAACCGGTGTTTGGGGAGGTTGTGAAGATAGAGCAGCACATTTTCATAGAACCTACTACGGGCAGGGAGCTACCGTTTCACTACCGGTTTGGGCCCTTTACATGCAAAAATGTTATGGAGATCCTACTTTGTCAGTGAGTAAATCCGATTTTGAAAAACCGGATGTGCCCATTCGAACCAATTTGGATTGTAATCAGAAGTCAGGAGATGAAGGGGAGCTGGAATCCAAACCTGATCTTACTTCTGAATTTGAATAAAACGGAAAATAAAACTACATGATAAACAAAGTTGTAGCTAATGCAGATGAGGCCATCAAAGGCTTATCGGATAATATGACCCTTATGCTTGGTGGTTTTGGCTTATCTGGCATACCCGAAAACTCCATTGCCGCCATTCGCAAGCATGGAGCTACCAATCTTACCTGCATTTCTAACAATGCTGGTGTAGATGATTTTGGACTGGGGCTGTTGTTGCAAACACGTCAAATCAAAAAAATGATTTCTTCCTATGTGGGAGAAAACGACTTATTCGAAAAACTCATGTTGAGTGGCGAATTGGAAGTAGACCTCATCCCGCAAGGAACTTTAGCGGAAAGATGCAGAGCAGCAGGTGCAGGAATACCTGCATTTTTTACTCCTGCTGGATATGGTACTGAAGTAGCTGAAGGAAAAGAAGTGCGCATGTTTAATGATAAACCGCACATTTTAGAAGCCGCTTTTAATGCGGATTTTGCATTTGTAAAAGCTTGGAAAGGAGATACCGCTGGCAATCTAATTTTTAAAGGAACCGCTCGTAATTTTAATCCTTTAATGGCTACAGCCGGAAAAATAACGGTAGCGGAAGTAGAAGAGCTTGTACCAGCTGGAGAGCTTGATCCTAACTTTATTCACACGCCCGGTATTTTTGTTCAACGTATCTATCAAGGGGAGACCTTTGAAAAGAGAATTGAACAACGAACGGTGAGAACTAAATAATTATCTAATTAATTTCCATGTTAGACAAAAACGGAATAGCAAGAAGAATAGCTCAGGAGTTAGAAGATGGTTACTTTGTGAATTTGGGTATCGGTATCCCAACTTTGGTGGCCAACTTTATACCTCAAGGAATTTCTGTAGAATTTCAATCTGAAAATGGAATTTTAGGCATGGGTCCATTCCCTTTTGAAGGGGAAGAAGATGCCGATCTTATTAATGCCGGAAAACAAACCATTACTGCTTTGGATGGTGCTTCCTTTTTTGATTCGGCTACCAGTTTTGCCATGATTAGAGGGCAACATGTGGATATGACCGTATTGGGAGCCATGGAAGTTTCTGAGCAAGGCGATATCGCCAACTGGAAGATCCCCGGTAAAATGGTAAAAGGAATGGGAGGCGCTATGGACTTAGTAGCCTCTGCCGAAAATATTATTGTTGCTATGATGCATACCAACAAAGCCGGTGCATCCAAACTTTTACCCAAATGCAGTTTACCCTTAACCGGAGTAGGTTGTGTTAAAAAGGTAGTTACCAATATGGCCGTTCTCGATATTACCGAAAGAGGTTTTGAGCTCAGAGAGTTAGCTCCTGGCGTTACCGTAGAGGATGTTAGAAATGCAACAGAAGGCACATTGATTGTTGAAGGCGACATCCCAACAATAAACGTTTAATGAGAGAAGCCGGTAACAGAGATCGGATATGGCTATGGTCCTTTTTAGCCTTTTTCCTCCTCTTCTCCTCCATCTCTACCAACCTTAGAGATGACCGAGGAAAGGGAACGATTTTTATGTACGATGTAGATAACTACTACTCTTACCTTCCGGCTGCTTTTATTCACAACGATTTATCCTTTTCTTACCCAAATGGGTACTGGTTAACCTTAGGCCCAAAAGGCTATGGCATTGCAAAAGGCACTATGGGCATGTCCATTATGTATTCCCCTTTTTTTGGAATTGCTTATTTGCATGCTTCCTTAGGCGGATATGAGCTAGATGGCTACAGCGAACCATTCATCACTTGGGTGCATTTAGGCTCTCTATTTTATGGGTTGGTTGCTGCCTTTTTCATTCTAAAATCACTTTTTTTATTCTTTAAGCCTCTACCCTCTGTATTGGCTTACATAGCCGTTCTTTTTGGGTCCAACTACTTTTACTATCTCTTTGGGCAATCCGCCATGGCGCATAGCTATATTTTTGCTTTATTCGGAGCCATTGTTTGGTTTACGCTGCGTTGGCATAAAACAGAAGCTAAAAAGTATCTCTTTCTAGTAGCCTTCCTTTGTGGTTTTGTAACTCTAATACGACCTACAGATGCGGTAATTGTTCTTTTCCCTTTTCTGTATGGAATCTATTCAAAAGAATCGTTTTCAGCGAAACTGCAATTGCTCGGTAAGAATCTCATTCCGCTTCTTATTTGTGTTCCAATATTCTTTTTACCCCTGCTTCCGCAGATGATATATTGGAAAATTTATGCGGGCAGCTTTTTGTTTTTCAGTTATGGTTCGGAAGAAAGCTTCTTCTTCAACGACCCTCAAATCATGAACGTACTTTTCAGCTGGAGAAAAGGATTAATGATCTACACACCTCTGGCCATGTTTATGGTTTTAGGTTTAATTCCGCTTTGGAAAAAGTTTGGCAAATTGGCTCTACCCATTACTTCCATCTTTCTTTTAACCCTTTACGTTGTGTCCTGCTGGTGGGATTGGTGGTTTGGCGGATCCTTTGGCCACAGAGCCTTTGTTCAGTATTTTGCTTTGTTGATATTTCCATTAACCGCCCTTATAAGTTGGGGGATTAGTCGCTGGCAAAAAGCCTTGGTAAGCGTCCCCATTCTTACCCTCGTAGTCTACCTCAACATCTATCAAACCTTTCAGTTTAAGTATGTAATTATCCATTGGGACAGTATGACTAAGGAGGCTTATTTTCAAGTCTGGCAGAAAATGCGATTAACTCCAGAGGAAGTTCAAAAGGTGCAAGGCGCTTTAAAAACACCGGATTATATTGCTGCACGAAAAGGTGAAAGAGACTAACATGAAGCTTGCGATTATTATACCCTGCTATAACGAGGAAGCCAATATTGTAAAAGTGGTGGAAGAATGCAACACTCTTTCCATCCCAAATGTTTCTGTGGAACCTATTGTGATCAATGATTGTAGCACCGATAACTCCCTTAAAATATTAAAAGAGCACCGTATTTCTCACATTAGTTTGCCAGTAAACCTTGGAATTGGTGGAGCGATGCAAACAGGTTTTAAGTACGCTTACAGAAACGGTTTTGATATTGCTGTTCAAATTGATGGGGATGGGCAACATCCACCCTTGGAAATTGCCCGGTTGGTACAACCCATCCTAAAAGGTGAGCTAGATGTAGTAATTGGTTCTCGCTTTATCGAAAAGAAAGGGTTTCAATCTACCGTAAGCCGAAGATGGGGCATCCGAATACTTGAAAAGTGGTGTTACTTTTTAAGTGGTATTCGAGTAAAAGATATTACCTCAGGTTTTAGGTTATTGAATCGAAAGGCACTACAAATTGTGGAGCGTGATTATCCGGACACTTACCCTGAGCCAGAAACCATAGTTTTATACGGTCTCAATCATTTAAAAATTGGTGAAATACCTGTGGAGATGCGCGCACGCGATGGAGGAAAATCTTCCATAACCAGCAGTCATAGTATTTACTATATGGTTAAAGTAGCTCTTGGTATGTTTTTTATGACCATAAAAGTTAAACGATATGGAAAACATAGTTCCCTTTAAAATACAAGCTATAAGCATTATTGGAAGCCTCATTTTTTTGGCCCTCATTGCTCGATTGGTGTTAAAAGGAAAACTAAGGGAAGAGTACTCCATAGTATGGATACTGTGTACCCTTTTCCTCATTGTATTTTCCATGTGGCGCAATGGCTTAGAGGTTCTAGCCAAAGCTCTTGGCGTGTACTATGCTCCTTCTCTCATTTTCCTTTTTGGGTTTTTCGCCATCATCATATTCCTAGTACACCTTTCCGTTGTAAACTCTAAACAACAGCAAAATATTAAAGAGCTATCTCAGGAGCTAGCTTTACTTAAAAAAGAGCTAAACAAGGAAGATGAGTAAGAACAAACACTATTTGTTCAGTATAGACCTTGAAGATGTAAGGCGAGATGTAAAAGACGGTCATCAATATCGCGATGCGGTGGTATCAAATACTTTGATATACCTAGAATGGTTGAGAAAGTATAAAATGCATTGTACCTTTTTTACAGTAGGCGAAATTGCCGAGCAATACCCTGATCTCGTTAAAGAAATTGTACAGCAAGGCCACGAAATTGCTAGCCACTCCATGCACCATATTCCCTTAGACAAATTGGGAAAAGAGGCTTTCAAAAAAGACATCGTCCAAAATAAAGAAGCTCTGCTAAAGGCCGGAGCGCATGAAGTAAAAGGCTTTAGAGCACCTGTGTTTTCATTAACCCAAAAAACATCTTGGGCCTATTCTGTTTTGGCAGAAAACGACTTTACCTACAGCAGTAGTGTATTGCCTGCTCAAAACCCACTATACGGTTGGGCCGATTTTGGAAAGGTGAATAAAAAAGTTGATGGAATATTAGAAATGCCCGTTACTTTGGCCTCTTTTGGGCCTAAAACTGTCCCTTTTGGTGGTGGCGTATATTTTCGGGTGTTGCCGTGGTTTTTCACAAAAAAGGCATTCCAAAAATCAGATACGATCATTGGATATTTCCATCCTTATGATCTAGATGTACATCAAGAAACCTTTATGCATGCAGGCATTAACAACAGCTCCTTTTTTAATGCACTCATGTACAGAAACCGCAACAAAGTGATTGATCGATTGGATAAGCTTATGGCGGACAATTGGAAAATAATTACCTATGAGGAATATCTAAAAACCATTGAGCATGTATGATTTTAAACCCATAACCACAGATACATCCTCCATTGATCAAATTGCTCAACTCCTTTCAGAAGTTTTTCCGGAAACCGAAAAGTTCTCTTCGGATTTTATTCGTTGGCAATACAAGGAGAATCCTATTGGAGAAGTAGTGGGTTTTAACGCTTGGGCCGATGATGAGTTAGCCGCTCATTACGCTACCATACCTGTAAAGTGGAAAATTAACGGAGAACTGAAAAAAGGTTTACTCTCCTTAAATACGGCTACACACGCTAACCATCGTGGGAAAAAACTATTCACCGAATTAGCGAGAAAAACCTATCAATACGGAGCAGAACAAGGCTATGCCTTTGTAATAGGTGTTGCAAATGCCAATAGTACTCCTGGCTTCCTAAAAAAACTAGACTTTAAATTGATAGCGCCCTTAGATGCTTACATCTCCACCTCATCAAAGACGAGTGCAGAGGGTAAGTTTAAAAGTCATTCCCTTTGGGAGAAAACAGATTTAGAATGGCGATTAAGCAATCCTTCCAATTCATATCAAAAGAAAGGAAATACGGTATTCTCTAAAACCCATATTTCAGCTTTAAAAGCGGTTATGGGCGTTAAGCCCATATCCAAACTGCAAGAGGATAGTTCAATTTTTAAATTGCACATTGGCTTAAATCATTTAGGGAGTATTGCGAAACTTAAGATTCCAAAAAAGATGCAGCCTTCCCCCTTAAATCTTATCTACCTCCCTCTGGAGGAGAACAACCCTATTCCAGCTGCAAAAGACATCCTTTTTCGTTTGATCGATTTTGATGCTTACTAGATGCTTATCGTTTTGCATTATTTGATACGACCGGATGAAAAAAAGCCTAACCAACATATTAAAAATAACTATTGGCCTATACATCATCTTATGCATAGCTCTCTACTTCTTTCAAGAAAAGCTGATATTCTTCCCTCAAAAAATCGATAAAAATTATCAATTCAATTTCGCACAAGGTTTTGACGAACTGAACTTTAAGACCTCGAGCGGAAAATCACTAAATGGGTTATTGTTTAAAGCTGATAGCACAAAAGGGTTGATCTTTTATCTACATGGAAATTCGGGGTCGTTAAGTTCTTGGGGAAATATTGCTAATAAGTATACAGATTTAAATTATGATGTTTTCATTCTTGACTACAGGGGTTTTGGAAAAAGTGAAGGAAGCATAAGTAGCCAAAAACAGTTGTTTGAAGACAATCAGTTGATTTATGACCAGCTAAAGGAAAAATACAAAGAAGATGACATCGTAATTTTAGGGTACTCAATTGGAACCGGAATGGCGTCAAAGTTAGCTTCCAAAAACCACCCAGATCAATTGATTTTACAAGCTCCATATTACAATTTAACAGACATGATGCAACAACGATTTGCATTCATACCAACTTTCATCTTAAAATATAAATTTGAAACGAATGAGTATTTAAAGGATTGTAAAATGCCAATTAGCATATTTCATGGAGACAATGATCAAGTTATCCATTATCAATCATCCTTAAAACTCAAAGCTGATTTCCCGAAAAAAATAAACCTCATCACTTTAAAAGGGCAAGGGCATAATGGAATGACTGATAACCCCGATTACAAAAAAGAACTGAAAAATATATTACGAAAATAAAGGACCCTTCAGCACTTTGTAGATTATATTAAAAACGCACTTTACACCAAACAGTTCGGGTAAGAGTCTATTTACTTGTCTTTTTGTTACTTAGTGGATTGTTAAGTACCCCATTTTAGTTTGGCATAGCCCTTGTAAATGGTGTATGAACCACCAAACCAATAGGCATGAAGATTTTTAAAATTTCCTTAATCCTTCTTTTTACTGTTTCTATAACAAGCTCCTGCGTAAGTTCTAGGCGCGTAAGCATCAACACGATTCGCCCTGCAGATATCCATTTGGATGAAGCCGTACACACCCTCCTTTTAGTAGATCGCACGGAGCCCAGTAAGAAAGCTTTAGGCGTAATAGAAGGCATCTTAACGGGCGAGGCTCCTTATGAAGATAAAGCAGCCGTTCAACAATTGATTAGCACTTTACGGAATGAAATACAGGTTTCTCCACGTTTTGATGTGAACTCTTCTCCCAAAAGACTCAAAGGCAACAGCTTGAGTAGCGCTTTCCCTCCTCAATTGGGCTGGAATGAAATCAACTCTCTGTGCAACCGATTTGGAGGAGAAGCTGTTATTTCTGTAGAAATTTTTGACACCGACTTTATCGTCACCGAAGGAAAAAGAAGAGTGAAAAAAACGGTTGGCTCTGGAGATGATAGAAGAGAAGTAGAAGTAGATGAATTTTTTGCGGAAGGTGTTGGAAACATTAAAATTGGAATTCGACTTTACGATAAGCTCAACCAGAGAATTATTGACGAGCAATTGCTCAATGAAACCAATACTTGGCGATCTGCAGCTAACTCCAAAGCGCAAGCCATAGCTCAACTTATCAATAAAAGTAAAGCTACTCAAGAGCTTGCTAAGCGTGTTGCTAGTAATTATGCATACAAGGTTGCACCTATGCCCGTTCGCTTAACTCGGTCGTATTACAAAAAGAGCAAAAAAGCACCTGCTCTTAATCGGGGTACACGCCTAGCGGATGTAAACCAATGGGAAGAAGCGATTCAAGCATGGCAAGCCGGAATTTCCACCGCAGATGAAAAAAGAGCGGGGTATCTAGCTTACAACATTGCTGTAGGATATGAGGTTTTAGGTGACTTCGACACTGCTATTAGCTGGGCACAAAAAGCGTATACCAATTATGGCAATAAGCGTGCTCGTGGATATGTAAATACCTTAGAGAATCGAAAATTTGAGGAGGAACGCGTAAGGGATCAAATGGGTAATGGAAATTAGTTTTTACCCGACCTTTTTCCTTTGGTACTCCTTAAAAATGGATACTATTTATATATTTACCCTCAACTAAATAACGTACCATGCGATCCCTTTTTGCATCTCTTTTTTTGTTCTCTACCTTCTTCCTCTCCGGTCAAAGTAATGATCCAATCTTTAAAATAGGCGATTATAAAAAAACGGGTTTTTTAGGATTTCCTGACCAAGTTATTGCCTCTACGGACGAAGGCTATTTCATTTTAAGAGTTAAAGGGTTATACTGGGCCAACATTTACATAGATTGGTATGATAAAGGTTTGGAACTAAAAGAAACTTCTAAATTAAAAGGGCTAAGGAGCGGCTTTAAGCCCAAAGAAGGTTCAAAAATCCTTGAATTTATAGACGTAAATGAACAAGGACAGGCTTCGGTATTTTACTCTTCCATAGAGAATAATTTCTCCATTTTATATCGAGCAAGCCTTTCACTTACTCAAGGGTCTATTTCCGATGAACAAGTCGTTCATAAGGATAATATTAAGAAGGGAGATAGAAGACATACTTACTTCTTTGTTGAAAGTGAAGATGGTAATAAAAGAATGGTTGTATCGAGTGCCATTCCAGAGGGAGCAAAAAAGTCTAATCTCTTGGTTATTGAACTAGATGAAAGCTTAAAGTTTAAATCAGCAAGAAATTTCTCCAAGCAACCTAACTTCAAGGTGCCTTTTAACCATATCAATAACTTGATATATCCCATGTATCCTTATTGGCCAAAATATGCTAGTATAAAACTTCTTAACAATGGCTCTCTTGCCATTTTAGAAGAAGTTAAGGATGATAAAAGCTCCAATCCCCATCTCATTATGATCCCGTATAATGGCAAGAGGTCGTATATTCAAGAGCTTGATATTAATGCTGATATATTGGATGCAAAAATATCTCCAAACGGAAATACTATTGTATGCTCCGGGTTTTATAACCGAGGAAAAGATGGATCTCTTGACGGTGCGTTTCGATGGGATTTAAATCCAAATTCTGGAAAGATTGTGAATAAAGGTCAGAACGGCTTAAAAGGTAAACATTTACACAACTTTTTCAATCCAACTAACTACGATCAAGAACAAGAGGGGGAAGAAGCTTCTGAGGAAGAAGGAAGCACTTACAATCATATCTTATTGGATAACATAGTTTTAGAGGATTCTTCTATTATATTAGTTTCTGAACGGACAGATGGCGGCCATTATGTTATTAATAATGACGTTCAAAACACATCAACCATTTTACAACACAAAGAAATTATCTTCACCTTTATAAATAAAGAGGGAAAGATAATAAGGGTACGAAGTAGTCAAAAAAACCAAATAAGCGGCAGAAATACAATCGCCTGGAGTATGTCTGGGGTAATACATCAAACCCAAAGAACGCTGCATTTTGTTTACAGCGAACGCAGCACGCTTAAAGTACTTACTCTTGATAAAAAAAGAGGCAGTATTAGAGTTAAAAGCTATCCGAAAGCATTAAAGTACAAGTTAGGTTCTTGGGATATTATAAATAAATCCGAAAAAGTTACTCAACCAGACGAAATCACGTTCATTGGCATGAATGGGAAAAAGGCCGCCATCATGCAAATTAAATTTTAAACAAGAGAACTTATTCTATAATTGAAGCAATAAGCTTTTTAGTATAATCCTCTTGCGGCTTATTGTAAACCTCATCCGCCAAACCAGACTCTATCAATTTCCCTTTCTGCATCACCACAATGCGATCGCTGAAATACTTTACCACAGATAAATCGTGAGAAATAAAGAGGTAGGTGAAATTGTAGTCCTCTTTTAGGTCGTTGAGCAGGTTGATGATTTGGGCTTGAACAGACACATCTAGAGCACTCACAGATTCGTCACAAACAATAAATTTTGGCTCTACAGCTAAAGCTCGGGCAATGCCTATTCGTTGCCTTTGTCCTCCAGAAAATTCGTGTGGATAGCGATCGTAGTGTTGTTCTTCCAAACCCACCTTTACCAGTAGCTCTTCTACCTCACTTTTGATGCTCTTATCCCGATTGCTTCGATGCAGCTTTAAAACTTCGGCAATCGCTGAGCCAATGGTTATACGAGGATTTAAAGAAGAAAAAGGGTCTTGGAAAATGATCTGTATTTCTTTGTGTAAGCTTCTCCATGCGCTCGAAGATTTTCTTGAGATATCCTCCCCCTCAAAAAACAACTCTCCTTTATTTGCCTTTTCCAGTCCAGCCAATATTCTACCTAAGGTAGTTTTACCACAACCCGATTCTCCCACTAAGCCTAAGGACTCTCCAGGGTAAATAGAAAAACTCACTTCATCTACCGCTTTTACATAGGAGGCATCTTTAGCAAACATAGAGGTTTTCCCTCCAAACCATTTTCGTAGATCTTTGATTTCAAAAAGAGCTTTGGTTTTTTGCTTTTCCAAAGCACTCTCTCGCTTTTCAGAAGAACTTACCGTAGTTTTATCCCAGTCCTTTCCATCTAGGAAATCACTAACCAAAGGCAATCTTTTAAACCGAGTTTCTGCAGTAGGTCTACAAGACAAAAGACCCTTAGTGTATTCATTTTCTGGATTTTGAAAAAGCTCACCCGCAGCTTTGTACTCTTTTACCACCCCTTTGTACAGCACCAGAATATCGTCTGCAACCTCTTTGATTACAGCCAAATCGTGGGTAATAAAAATCATACCCATACCGTTCTCGTCCTGCAATTCTTTAAGGAGTTTTAGGATATCGGCTTGTACCGTAACATCCAATGCCGTAGTTGGCTCATCTGCAATTAGTAGCTCCGGTTCACAAGCAATAGCCATAGCTATCATTACCCGTTGTTTTTGACCTCCACTTATTTGATGTGGATAGCTTTCTACGATTTCTGATGGTCGTGGCAACTTTACTTTTTTAAAAAGTTCCACCACTTTCTCCTGAGCTTGTTTTTTACTGATGCTCGTATGATTCATCAGGACTTCCATAACCTGCAAACCACACTTCATACTTGGGTTTAGAGCCGTCATAGGCTCTTGGAAAATCATAGAGATTTGTTTTCCACGTAAGGCTTGAAACTGCTTTTCACTCCGTTTTAGTAGCGCTTCTCCTTTCCATAAAATCGATCCTTCCACCTTCAAGTTTTCTCCTAGCAAACCCATAATGGCTAAACTTGAGAGCGACTTTCCAGAGCCTGACTCTCCTACAATCCCTAACGTTTTACCTGCATAAACTTTTGCATTTAAGCTCTGTACCAAAGTTTTTGTCCCAGCTGATATTCGCAAGTCATTGATCTGTAAAAGATTCTGTTCAGGCATTTAATACAATTTCATCATCTGTTAAAGAAGGTAAACCTTCCATTTTTAGAAAAATTCGCGCTACGGTTACCGTATCTTTTTGGCAATATTCTGCAATTCGTTGCAAGTCGTTTTCTTCCCAGTATACCGCCCCTACTTTACTACCGTCAATATCGTCTTTTGGCGTGGGAATATCAAACAATGCCGCTAAGAGTTTTACACTGGAAAAATGTTTGTAATCGCCAAACTTCCACATCTCCATGGTATCCAAATGCTTCACCTCCCAAGGCTTTAACCCACTGGTATTTAGCAGGCTTGGTAGTTTTATACCATGAACCACCATCCTTCTGGATAAATAAGGGAAATCGAATTCTTTTCCGTTGTGTGCACATAAAAGATAAGTGCTGTCAAAATGATGGTAAAGCAAATCAGCAAAGTCCTGTAAAAGCTGCTTTTCATCGTGCCCGTAAAAGGATTTTATACGAAAGCTTCGTTTACCTTCCTTTTCGGTAAAAAAGCCACAGGATACGCAAACCACTTTTCCAAATTCTGCCATAATAGCGGCACGCTTCACATAAAAATCAGAAGGCGATTCATCTGCACCTCTTTGGTATTTGCTTTTTCCGTCCCAGAGCTCTTGCCAGCTTGGACTTAAATCTTGATACTTTGATTTTTGGCGTACCGTTTCAATATCTAGAAAAAGGATACGATTGGAGTCGGTTTGGTACAAAGGCATAGAATGAGAGTAAAGTTAAAACTTGTTTCTCCTAGACGTTTTATTCTTTTTCTTCCTCTTTTTTATCTTCCTCTACAGCTTCTATTTCTACAAAAGACATATTCTCTAACAGCCCAAGTACAAAGGAAACTTTGTGCTCTTTAATGTCAATAATATATTTCATTCTTCCCCGTGTTTATAGTGTAATAAATTACTCAACTTATACAGTAAGCGAGCCCCTACATTGGCATCCCATTCATCATTTCCCGGAGATACTTCCACTAGATCTATCCCGATAATTTCCCGACCACTTTTCACCAGCATTTCTAAAAGAAACAAGGTTTCTTCCACCTCAAGACCTCCTGCCACAGGGGTTCCTGTATTTGGGCACAACTTAGGGTCTAAACCATCTATATCAAAACTGATGTACACTTTTTGTGGAAGTTTAGATATTATCTTCTCGCATTGTGCAACCCAATGCGTACCCTCATATTGTTGGTGTTTCAGCTCCTTATCGTAGAAAGTAACAATGCGCCCTTGAGATTGTTGAATCCTCTCACTTTCCTCTTGACAGTAATCCCGTATTCCAACCTGGACCAAACGCTCCACATTCTCTTTTTTCAAAGCATTATACATGATGGAAGCGTGAGAATAGGTAAACCCTTCATACGCCTCTCGTAAATCCGCATGGGCGTCAATTTGAAGAATACCAAAGCTTGGGTGTGCCTCAGAAAGTGCGTGAATGTAGCCTAGTGATGTGCTATGATCACCTCCTAGTAAAACTGTTTTTTTACCTTTTTGTATGAGCTTCCTCGTTTCCTTTTTCACCCAGTCTACCATCTCTGCACATCCTTCATTCAGCTGCTCCAGATCATCCTGTTTTTCATTCCCATCAAAAAGATCTTGCAGGTATTCCTCAGCCAATTTTCTAAGCCTTTCATTTTTTGCCTGCATCTCCTCACTCAACTCTCGCATAAAGGCTCCATGCCTCCATGCGTTGGGAACAAAAGGATCGTATAAATCAACCTGAAGCGAAGCTTTCTTTATGGCAGTTGGAGCCTTGGCTGTGCCCGGTTTGTAGGAAACCGTTACCTCCCAGGGAACAGGAAGTACCACTACTTCCGATTCATCTTCGGTAAAAGGCAACCCAAATAGGTTATTGTTTTCAGCAAACCCGTTGGGATCAAAACCTTCAATTTTCTCTTTTTTGGTCATTTATGATATGCACGCTTAATATCGGCTTTTAAAAATACCTGTTTTTACTAAGCTCGTAAAAGGCTAGCCTTTAAATTTTTATCGACTCAGCACGCAGACCTCCTTAATAGAGCCTTGCACACCATCTTCATGTAAATATTCAAGTGTAACAATGTATATTCCTGATTTTAAATTTAATCCATCGTCATCTGTTCCATCCCATTTCACCCAACCCTCTTGAGCAACAATTTGGTTATCCATTAATACTTTAAGGTCATTACCTTCTGTATTCCAAACTTTTATAGAAACAGAATAATTACTTTTTGGAAAACTATAGCCAAAAGTGGTAAAATCCTCAAATCCGTCTTGATTTGGTGTAAATACTTTCGGATTCACATCAAATTTTGAATTCAAGTTGGGTATAAACTTTTGACTATTCTCTGAGCTTGGTGTACCGTAACCAAAAGTAGAAGCTGCGCTTTGCCAATTTTCGGGAGTATTGGTTTCTGCGTAATAATCAATTCTCTCCAAGCTTACACCTTCATTATCATCCAAATTGGAAGCGTGATTGTCTTCTGAGTAAATCAGTTGATCAATCAATTTAAAATTGGAGCTGCTTAACGCAATGCTTCCTTCATCATCATCCATCAATGGAAGGTTGGCTACCTCTATCATCCAGTCTGGATTTTGTATGGTATAATTGGCACTAACAAATGCCGTATCTTCTGTAAAGACTAAAAACTCTCCCGGAAAAAAGAGTCTGCTTGATTCTTGAATACGCTCCACATTTGAAATTTGATTTAGCGCCACATCCATATTTCCAAGATAGAGTTTTGATAAATCAAACACCTTATTGCTGAGATTAAACAATTCTACATAATCCGAACCGCCAACACTGGGGTTAAAAAGCACTTCGTTTAGTATTAATTCGCCCGGGTTTGGTGTTTCAGGAATGCCAAAAATGAGGGAATCCAAATCCGCTGTATTTCCAAAGCAATCTTGCCAAAAATTCTTTAGGATAAGACGATAAACAACAGACTCTTGAAGGTTTTCCTTAAAAATCAGAGCTGTGTTTTTACGTTGATGATCTGAGAAGAATACACTGTCTAAAGTAAGATTGGGTGTAAATGAATAATGGCTTGGGTTTAAAGCCATCTCTCCATCTAAGCCTTCTGAAAAATGAAGAACTATATGATTCAAATTTTCTATTGAAACCCATAGGAGCCTAGGTTTCACTTTATCTTCTCTTCGCTCAAATATACTATTTAGTGCACCTGGCGTCCCTCCAATTTCATTTATACTGGCCCTCCAATTGCTTTCATCTTCACAAACCCAATCGGGGTCTATTTTTTCCAAAGCCCAACCGCCATCTTGCTTGTTTTCATCTTTATACCAGAGCGAAGTGTAAGACACCGAGCTAATGAGTTCCTCATTACTTGAAAACAAGGATACACTTCCTGAACTGTTGGTTAAAGCAGATTCGGAAATGGGCAAAGTCAAAATCTCAGAACTGTTTGGGAAACTTGTATCTGCTTCCTCACTAACCAATAGCACGTAAGAGTTTGAGGATAAAGTATAGTCGTTTAATGCCTCTTGCTTAGAACCAATTTCTAATCTCCAATTCTTGAGATTTATCTCAAACGGACTTCTGTTGTATAATTCAATGTATTCCGTTTCCGGCAAACGGTTTACGAGCCCTCCCACTGTTGGTTCTGGATCTAACATGAGCTCATTAATAACTACATCTCCAAACTTGGGCTTGTAGTAAGTAAAGCTAACCGTATCTATTTCCGTGTACCCTAGCGTGTCTTCAATTCCATTTACGATTAAGCTATAAACCGTGCTATCTTTCAAAGAGCTGTTCAACTTTAGCTCAACCAACCTTTTATTATCCTGGTTTCTTTTACTCCGGAGTGGGAATCCAATTTGAGGGTCAATCTTTGTATTGAGATTGTCTAAAGCGCTGTTATAAGCAACTTCATTTTTAAAAAGGAGTGTTAGGGTATCCTTGTCGATTACATTCAACACCTCAACTTTTGGTGGTGGATTTTTAACCGTAAAAGCAGCAGAAACAGAGTCGGTGTTTCCAAACTTATCTTGTATTCCTATAGCTTCAATTTGGTAATTTACCCCATAACTCAACTCATTTTGAAACTCCAACTCCACCCTAAAAGTGTTTATCGTATCACGCATAGCATATATGGGGTTTTGCAAATTTGGAAACAGTTGATAGTTTGTCAAAACCTCACTGCTCATTTTTTCAACTTCCTCATTAAAAATAGTTGAACCCTATTGTTATAAACTTGTTTTATAGAATCTAATGTAGGGCCTATAGTATCCTGAAGTGCTTTTCCAGAACCCGAAAAGTTGTCGAAATAGAATTTATCTCCTCTTGTTTTGGTAAAAAAACAGCTTACTCCAAAAAAGGAGCTTCCCATTTGTGTAGAGTCTATTCCGTTTGCTACCGTCTTAAATACTCCGGACGAATCCAAAGCTACCGTCCATAAACCGTTGGCACTTCTATCTACTTTTACGCGAACATCTACACTACTCAAATTCAATAAACCGCTATTACTCTCTGCAACCAACGAACTTGTGCTTCCTTGTTGTTTATATAAACTGATTTTATCTGAAGAGCTACCGCCAAAGGATAGAAAAAAGGCCTGCTGCGGATCTTGAAGATCCGACTGATCACTCATCAAATAAACCTTGGAATAGTTGCTGGTAGAAGGGTTAAAGTCCATTTTTAAATCAAATAGCCAGCTCCCACTATACGCAATAACACTGGGTGTTGTTAAATGCGCAGACCCCGCTGAATTCGCATTTAATTGGAGTTGCTTTGCTGTATTCACGATAAAAATGGAATCGCTTCCTACCCACGCTGGATTTTGAGTATAGTTGCTATCGTTAAAACTGTCTGTCCAAGAAAATTGAGCGAGAAGCCCCAAGGGGAGCAAAGTGAGTAAGAGAGCGTATTTCATAACCAAATTTTAAACCTAAATTTGACGTCTTAATTGAGATAACTACTGCATCTTAAATCTGAAAACATGAGAATAGCTGTTGTTGGAGCAACCGGAATGGTAGGACAAGAAATGCTTAAAGTTTTGGAAGAGCGAAAGCTTCCTATTAGCGAATTACTGCTTGTAGCTTCGGCCAAATCGGTAGGTAAAACCCTCTCTTTTATGGGTAAATCCTATACCATTATTTCCATGGAAGATGCTATTGCTGCTCAACCAAACATTGCTATTTTCTCAGCAGGAGGCTCTACCTCTTTGGAGTATGCGCCAAAATTTGCAGAAGCAGGTTGCACGGTGGTAGACAACTCATCCGCTTGGAGAATGGATCCAGACAAAAAGTTGGTTGTTCCTGAAATTAATGGTCACCTTCTCACCAAAGAGGATAAGATTATCGCAAACCCCAACTGCTCCACCATTCAATTGGTGATGGTTTTAAAACCGCTACACGAAGCATACCGTATAAAAAGAGTGGTGATTAGTACCTATCAAAGCATTTCAGGTACGGGTGTTAAAGCGGTTAACCAAATGGAGAATGAAAGAAGTGAAGCTCAAGGTGAAATGGCTTATCCTTATCCAATTGATAAAAACTGTTTGCCGCATTGCGATGTGTTTTTAGAGAATGGTTATACCAAGGAAGAGATGAAACTCACCAACGAAACAAAGAAAATATTGAACGATGATACGGTATTGGTTAGCGCTACTGCAGTGCGTGTTCCAGTGGTTGGAGGTCATTCTGAAAGCGTAAATATTGAATTTGAAAAGGAGTATCATACTGGAGATGTAAGAAAGCTTTTAGCCGAAACTCCGGGTGTAACGGTTCAGGATAATCCGGATACCAATACTTATCCCATGCCGCTTTATGCCCAAGGAAAAGACGATGTATTTGTGGGAAGGATTAGACGAGATTTAACGCAAATAAATACTTTAAACGCTTGGATTGTATCGGATAATCTAAGAAAAGGAGCCGCTACTAACGCGGTTCAAATTGTAGAATACCTCATCAATCAAGGAAAACACCAAGCGATTGAGTCGTAAGGGTGACAATATGTAAGCTCTGTTATTTTTTTTGATAGAAAGGTCAAAAACAAGACCTTGCGCAACAACCTTTTAGTGCCAAATTTGTTATGTACTTAGCAAAGAATTAAAAGATGAAAAAGCTTTTATTAGTAGGCGTGTTATTAAGCACAGCCTTTATTACAAACGCACAGAACAAGAAACAGAAAACCATGGAACGCGCATTATTTGCCTCAGGTTGTTATTGGGGCACTGAATATTATTTACAAAAAGCAGAGGGTGTTATCTCCACCACGGTAGGCTATACCGGTGGTCATGTAGAAAACCCAACGTATAGGGAGGTTTGCACAGGTACAACCGGACATGCGGAAACAGTAGAGGTTGTTTACGATCCCACTAAAACGG
The DNA here is from genome assembly GCA_964485405.1 of uncultured Owenweeksia sp. Classification (GTDB taxonomy): domain Bacteria; phylum Bacteroidota; class Bacteroidia; order Flavobacteriales; family Schleiferiaceae; genus CAKZNE01. Next base: position 84,474 of record CAZAJG010000013.1, read on the forward strand.
ATTTTGAAACCTTAGCGCGTTTGTTTTTTGAAACACACGATCCTACCCAAGTAAACCGCCAAGGACCAGATGTTGGAGAGCAATATAGATCGGCCTTGTTTTACTTGAATGAAGATCAAAAAAACATAGCCAATAAGCTAGTAGGCGAATTGGAAGCTAAAGGAAATAAGGTGGCTACGGAAATTACAAAGGCCACTACCTTTTACGCTGAACAACAAGACTACCATCAGGATTATTACGACAAAAAAGGAGGCACTCCTTATTGTCATGCCTATACCAAACGATTTTAATGGGTTGGGAAGACTCACAAAAAATGGCCTTCTTCTTTTATTGAAGTAAGGCCATTTTTTAATCTTCTAAAGCGGTAACATCTGGCGCTTCGGGAGTAGTCTCCGATTTTACATCATCGTCTTCCTCCAAAAAAGCATCAATTTTTCGGTCCATCTCCATGCCTACTTTTATCAAGTACTTGGTATCGCTGGTTTCAATAGGCACCGTAGTAACCGTTTCTCCTTTTGAATTTTGGAATTTGATAATGTCTTCCTCATATCCGTAGGGATACTTTTCGGTAAACAATTCTAGAATTTCGCTTGTAACGTTTTTGTAATCAATTATTACTTTTTTTTTGTTGGTTGATTTTTGCATGAGTGAGAGTTTTTGAAGAATCGTCAGTAATTCAATAGCCAGGCAAATATTAGCGGTGCTACAATCGTAGCATCCGACTCAACAATAAACTTTGGAGTATCTACATCCAGTTTACCCCAAGTTATTTTTTCGTTAGGAACTGCTCCAGAGTAAGATCCGTAGCTGGTGGTTGAATCTGAGATTTGGCAGAAATAACTCCAAAAAGGAATGTCTTCCATTTCTAAATCTTGATATAACATAGGCACCACACAAATTGGAAAATCTCCAGCTATGCCTCCTCCAATTTGGAAAAAGCCAACGCCTCTCCCTTTTGAATTTTGCACATACCAGTCCGCTAACCAGGTCATATATTCAATACCACTTTTTACAGTGGTCGGTATTAATTCTCCTTTAATACAGTAGGAAGCAAAAATGTTACCCATGGTACTATCTTCCCAGCCTGGGCAGATAATAGGGAGGTTTTTCTCTGCGGCCGCCAACATCCAGCTGTCTTGCGGGTCAATTTCGTAATACTGTTCTAAAACACCACTCAACAGCATCTTATACATAAACTCATGTGGTAATAGTCGCTCCCCACTCGCTTCTGCATCTTTCCACAACTTAAAGATATGCTTTTGCAGCCTTCTAAACGCCTCTTCCTCAGGGATACAAGTATCTGTAACCCGGTTGTAGCCCTTCTCCAATAAATCCATTTCTTCCTGAGGGCTTAAGTCGCGATAATGAGGAACACGCTTGTAGTGTTTATGCGCCACCAGGTTCATTATGTCTTCTTCTAAATTGGCACCGGTGCAGGATATAATCTGCACTTTATCTTGACGAATCATTTCAGCCAAGGTTTTCCCCAACTCTGCGGTGCTCATGGCTCCTGCCAAGGTGATCATCATTTTACCCCCTTCTTCCAAATGCGTTTCATAAGCTTTGGCGGCATCCATTAAAGCGGCAGCATTAAAGTGTAAATAATTGTTTTCTATAAACTTAGAAATGCTATTTCTCTCTTTCCCCATAGTGGTGTTTGTCTATTGCAATATTTTAAAATTGCTTCAATAATTCATGTTAAGTTTACTTAATACCCCAATATTTTGAGCATACTCTTATAACTCTGCTCTTTTCCGAACAAACGCGTACTGATGTTTCTCTCCTCATCTTTATCTATAACTACATGTTTGGCGGCAGGAATCAGGCAATGTTGAATACCACCATAGCCCCCTAAACTTTCTTGATAAGCTCCAGAGTTAAAAAAGCCAACCACCAACTTATCCTCTGTATCATACTGAGGCAGATATATGGCGTTGGAGTGCTGCTCGCTATTGTAGTAGTCATCACTGTCGCAGGTTAAGCCACCCAGCAATACCCTTTCATAAGTTTTATCCCACCTGTTGGCAGCCAACATGATAAAACGCTTGCTGATGGCCCACGAATCGGGTAAGGCCGTCATAAAAGAGCCATCTATCATATTCCAGTTTTCACGATCGTTTTGCTTCTTCTGATCAATAATGGAAAAAAAGGTAGCCCCACTTTCACCCACTGTATACGAGCCAAATTCTGTGAAAATATGCGGTTCTTCCACCCCAAGATTGTTACACATTTGCTTAATCTGAGAAATAATCTCCTCGGTCATATAATCGTAATCGTACGAAAAAGCTAAAGAGTTTTTAATCGGAAACCCCCCTCCAATGTTAAGCGAATCTAAAGTAGGACACACCTTTTTGAGCTCGGCATATAGGTTTACACATTTAAACAGCTCATTCCAATAATAGGCGGTATCGTTGATTCCTGTATTGATGAAAAAGTGAAGCATTTTCAACTCAAAACGTGGATCGTTGTGAATTTTCTCCTTGTAGAGTGGAACGATATCCTTGTAGCCTATTCCTAAACGAGAGGTATAAAACTCAAACTTAGGCTCCTCTTCAGAGGCGATTCGCATACCCAACTGAATTGGTTTACCCTTCACCCCCTCTAGGTAATCGAGTTCGTTTCGATTGTCAATAATGGGAATAAGGTTGTTAAATCCAGATTGTAAGAGTCTGGAAATATTCTCTAAATAGGTTGGTTTTTTAAACCCATTGCAAATCACAAACTGATCTTTTGAAATCTTTCCTTGTTCATGAAGAGACTCCACTATATTTAAATCAAAGGCACTGGATGTTTCTATATGGATCTCGTTTTTTAACGCCTCTTCTATCACAAAAGAAAAGTGAGAACTCTTTGTACAGTAGCAATAGTGGTAGTCTCCTTGATAATCAACTTTAGCCATGGCTACATTAAACATGCGTTTTGCCTTTTGGATTTGTTCACTAATTTTTGGGAGGTAGGTTACTTTTAAGGGTGTACCGTATTGTTTAATCAGTTCCATAATATGAACTCCATTCCAAACCAAGTTGTAGTCAGGGGTTACCTCAAATTCGGATTGAGGCCATTCAAAAGTTTGATCTACAAGATCCACGTATTTATTGCGCATAAGTCTAATCCAAGTAAGTTACTTGAGCAAATTTATAGGAATGTAAGTGAGTTAAATCTGTTTTCTTCTAATTTTACCTACAAACCCATTTGCAATGATGATCCGCAAAGCTGTTAAACAGGATGTTCCTTTTATCGTTAAACTCTTAGCCAATGATGAACTGGGTAAACAAAGAGAAGATTACCGCCAACCTCTACCCCAAACCTACTACACCGCTTTTGGTAGGGTTCATCAAGACTCCAACCAGGAACTGATGGTGCTGGTAAGCGAGAGTGACGTTGTGATTGGCACTCTTCAGCTTTCTCTTATCCCTTATTTGACTTACCAAGGTGGTATTCGTGCACAAATTGAAGCGGTACGTATACATTCCGATTATAGAGGGCAAGGTTTGGGTGAAAAACTCTTTACATGGGCCATAAATAGAGCCAAAGAAAGAGGAGCGCATCTAGTTCAGCTCACTACGGATAAGCAACGACCAGAAGCGGTTTCCTTTTATAAAAAGTTAGGCTTCCAAGCAACCCACGAGGGGATGAAACTTAAATTTTAGTCCGCTGAAAACCTACTACTAAAGTAGGATCAACGCATTTGGAACTTAAGTATGAGTCTTAAAAGGGTGCTTCCTCATAGTTTCGATGCGAAATGCAAAACATATAGAACATGAATTGGAAAAAAGGAAGAGGCAAGCTTGGTGTTTTTCAACCTTTATTGGGAAAATGGATTACCAATGAAGGTGGTAATTCACAGAGTAACCCACAATGCATCCGCACTTTTAAAAGTGTATTAAACCATAAATACATTGAGCTAAAAGCAGAGTGGCAATTAACCGGTTCGGTGTATGAAGACATCACCTTTATAGGCGTAAATAGCGATAAAGACATCTCTTTTTGGAGCTTTACCTCCTACGGTAAAGAATCAAAAGGGACCATTGCAGATGTAAGTGATATACATCCTGAAGCCATTGGCTTTGAAGCGATGATGCCTGCTGGTTTAGCGCGTCAAGCCTACTGGCCAGATGAGGAAAACGGCTTTCATTGGGCAGTAGAATCCAAAAATAAAAAGGGCTGGAATCGATTTGTGCATCATCATTATACAGCATATCAAGCCAAATAATTTTGCGTTTCAAATAAGGCTATTGACACATAGTTGTCACACACCACCTCTTTATTTGCGAAAAACAAACGGATGGAAAGCGTATTGAATCACCTTTCTTCTGCTTTAGGTAGGAGAGATGAAGTTCCCAACCAAGAGCTTGCTCAAAACTTGGTAAAAACCAGAAATGAGGCCGGCATCAAAGAATTGGTTGAAAATCTGAATCATGCTAAAAAAGCGATTCAACAAGATTGCATTAAAACGCTTTATGAAGTGGGTGCTTTGCAACCAGATCTAATTGCTCCTTACGCTACGACTTTTATTAAACTACTAAGCAGCACAAACAATCGCTTGCAATGGGGAGCTATGACCACTATACAAACCATCAGCCACCTTAAGCCAGAAGAAATTTATCAAGCTTTACCAAAAATTTTAGAAGTTGCCGATAAAGGCTCTGTAATCACTAAAGATCAATCGGTTAGTATTCTCATCAAACTCTGTTCTTTTGAAAACTACTTGCCTTTGTGCTTTCCTTTGCTGAAAGAGCAGATTTTAAAAAGCCTCCCCAATCAGTTACCCATGTATGCGGAACGCGCCTTGGAAATAGTAAATGCCGAAAACAAACTGGAGTTTATCAAAACTTTAGAAGCGCGTCTCAACGATTTAGAAAAAGAAAGCAAAAAGAAACGATTGGAAAAAGTGATCCGCAAGGCACATAATTTTGGATGAAGGACAAAGTCTAAACCCTTTCATTGGAATGGAATACTTCCTACTTTTGAACTGGTTTAGGTGTATTTGTTAAAAGTGTAAAATTCATTTTTATGGAACAAGTTGTTCACCAATGACCTCTTTTGAAAAAATGTATGTATGAAAATCACTTTTAACCTTCTTTTTCTAGCGCTTACCTCTTTATCCATCCACGCCCAGCAAATACAGGATAATCAAGTAGTGTCTCATCAAATAAACCCAAAAGAGGGAAACCTTCACTTCTACTGGAAAAATCCAACAGGTGAAACCTATGGAAGCCTAGGAAACCTACAAAAACAGTTGAAAACAGAGGGTGAAACTTTACGCTTTGCTATGAACGGAGGTATGTATTTAAAAGATCGTTCGCCTCAAGGTTTGTATATCCAAAATGGAGAAACTTTATCTGAGATTAATACTGTACCATCTGCTTACGGGAACTTCTATTTGCAGCCAAACGGCATTTTCTACCTGACTAAAAACAAAGAAGCAGTTGTTTGTAAAACGACAGATTTTAGCCTAAGCAGAGAAGTAGATTTTGCCACTCAATCTGGACCTTTATTGGTGATCGATGGAAAGATTCATCCAAAATTTACCCAAGGTTCTAAAAATGTACATATCAGAAATGGGGTGGGTATTTTACCCAACGGAAATGTCCTTTTTGCCATGTCCAAAAACACCATCAACCTCTATGATTTTGCCACCTACTTTAAAGAGCGAGGTTGCTCTTATGCATTGTATTTAGATGGTTTTGTTTCACGTACGTATTTGCCTTCAGCCGAATGGGAGCAACTGGATGGCAATTTTGGCGTAATTATCGGAGAAATTGCGCCTTAAACCTTGCTTTTTCTATATTGAGCCATTATGATGCCTACTGAACCTATTTCCATAAAAACCGAGCGCCTTGTGCTGCGCTCTGTGCATCCAGATGATGCTGCAGACATGTATGCGTATCGATCCAAGCCTGAGGTAAATCAATACCTTGGATTTAAACCAGATTCTTTGGAGCATATGCGTGAATTCATTACACACAAAATTGCACCAACAATCAATCAAGTTAATACTTGGCATCAATTTGCGATGGTACATACCCAAACGAATACGGTTATTGGAGATATTGGTCTCCACTTTTTTGATGCCGAGGGTCATCAAATGGAAGTGGGCTATACGCTAAGCGATGCGCACCGAGGAAAAGGTTATGCTACAGAAGCTCTTTCTGCTGCAATTAACTTCCTATTTAACCAACTTGGTAAAAGACGAATTACCGCTTCCATTGATCCAGAAAACCTGCCTTCACTTGCTTTAGTTGAAAGGCTTGGTTTTAGAAAAGAAGCGCATTTTAGAGAAAGCCTGTTTATGGATGGAAAATGGGTAGATGATGTAATTTATGCCATGTTGAAAAGCGATTGGTTGAGACTGCATTCTGAGAAATAGCCTCGTAATTACCTCCATCAGGCTTTTCAGCATAGCGTAAATTTTAGCCTCCTGACAAACCCTTGTCACCGTAAATCATGAAATTTGTATCCGCAAATTCAGCCTATGGCCCAAACAGACGAATTTTACTTAAAGAAAGAAGAACCCAGCAAAAGCTGTTTGCTCGCCCTTCGTCATATTTTACTGGAACTGGATGAGGCCGTAACGGAAACCACAAAATATGGAATGCCTTGTTTCTGCTTCCAGAGTAAAATGTTTTGCTATTTGTGGACCGATAAAAAAACGTTACACCCCTATCTTCTTTTTGTAGAAGGAAAGCACTTAGATCACCCTCAACTGGAACAAGGAGCCCGATCTAGAATGAAGATATTTAGGATAAACCCCTCAGAAGATATCCCTTATGAAACCCTTACCGGCTTGTTAAACCAAGCTTTAGACTTATACCGAAGTGGAACCCTCAAAATTTCTAACTAAAATCTACTCAAAATGCCAAGACCTACCAATAAAGAACAGCTTTTAGAACAAAGTAATTCGCACTATCAACGCTTAAACGATTACCTCTCCAAGTACTCTCCCGAGCAAATGGAAATGAATTTCCCAAAGGAGGTTTTGTATCAAAATGTGAGGGATGTATTGGCGCACCTGCACCATTGGCATAAAATGCTATTGGAATGGTATGCGGTGGGCGCCACTGGTGCAAAACCGGATATGCCAGCTAAAGGCTACAGCTGGAAAATGACGCCTGAACTGAATCGTCACATTCAAAAAATGTACAGCAACACGCCTTTAGAGGAAGCTCAAAAGCTCCTCCAAGAATCCCATAAAAACACGCAAAGCGTGATTCAAAAACACAGTAATGATGAGCTGTTTACTAAAAAACGACTTCCTTGGACAGGTTCAACTTCTGTAGGTGCATACTTTGTTTCCGCCTGCTCCAGCCATTACCAATGGGCTTTAAAATATTTAAAGAAGAATGGTCATACGCCTAAAGTTTAGCTTTATCTTGCTAAGTGAATTTATGTACGCTGATAAAATCTAAACCTATGAAATTGAATCGCTATCTCCTTTCCGCCTTATTCTCTGTGACTACTCTTTTGGGCTTTGCTCAAACCAATGAGTGGAAAACATACACTTCTGATAAATGGCATTATAAAGCCGATTTTCCAGGCTCTCCAGAAGAGACCTCGCAAAATGTTCCTTCTGGTGTTGGTGACTTGACTATGGATATGGCTATGCTTGAAGGGGAAGAATCGGTTATGATGACCAATGTTACGGTGTATCCTCAAGAGCTTATGACGCAAATGAGTGGGGGTGGGATAGATGAATTTTTTAATGGAATGATTAACGGTGCTGCCAAAAGTGTAGGCGGAAAAGTACTTTCAACTGAAAACATTAAATACCACGAATATGAAGGTAGAGAAGCGCGTATTACTGCTTTTGATGGTGCCGTTTTATTGATTATGCATGCTTACTCTGTAGACAATACCGTATATATCCTTCAAGTAATGTATCCCATTGAAGATATTGATGAAGAAACCATGAAGCGGTTTTTTGATTCTTTTGAAATTTTTTAAAAAATACAGACATCATCCTCAGCTAAATTTTCAATAAAAGGAGGTTTTTTTGAAAAAGTCTTCTAATTTCTTGCGCGTTAGATAAAGATTTAACTATGTTTGTAACTAAATATAATCAATATATAGTATGGGTTATTCGTTGTCTTTTTCCAAAGCTATTCTAGTGGTAATCTTTGTTGCTGATAAAATCAGACAAGGGCAATTTGAATTCCTATCTACTAAAATGATTTCCGAAACCTTAAATATTCCGAAACCTACCTTAGTTAAAATTCTTCAAGGACTCACCAATGCTGGTATAATTGAAACCAAAGAGGGAAAGCAAGGTGGTATTCGCCTTATGAAAAAGCCTGAAAAGGTGAGCGTACTCGATATATTGCGCGCTACGGAAGTAAAGCCCTTATTTCAAACCTCTTTTAACATTATGGCCGAAGGCAAAAGACCAGATAATGCACAAAAATCGGTAACTGATCTGCTGAAAAATGCTGAAAAAAGTATGCAATCCGAGCTTGCACAAAAGAGCATCGGTGAGATTCTGGAAGATATGAATCAGTAAATTTTTTTAACCATAACTATATATAATAAATATTAAGTATACTCATTTAAACAATTATGAAAACAACAGCAATTGTAATTTCGACTTTCTTATTTCTATGTTTTACAGCACCTCTTCGCGCTCAAGACCCAAGCACAAAAAACAATAAAGCTCGATACTCCATCGAAATAGATCCGGCCACTTTCCTTTTTAGCGGTTATGGTGTGCATTTCAGGATTCAACCTAAAAACTGCAGTCATTTACTTTTGGGTGCTGGCGCCTATGCCATGGACATGCCCGATCCTCTCGTGAAAATGAATGCCAATAACAAAGACAAAGGTTGGAGCTCTCGACTGAATCAAGGTTATGGTCTATTTGCAGAACATCATTTTACCGAGGTCAACAAAGGCTGGTTTATAGGTTCGCAGCTTGGCATTCAGGAGTATAAAATTGAAAATTCTCAGGTTCCTGCTAACAATACTTACACCAACCTTCTCCTCATGCTCCAGGGTGGATATAGTTGGTCTATTTTAAAGTCCGATTTTTACATTAAACCCTGGGCAGGATTTGGCTACACCACTCAAATTTCAGGAAGCAATCGTTTAGGCACTCAAGAATACGACATTGCTCCGGTAGCTTTATTTGCCACATTGCATTTAGGCTATACCTTCTAGTTTCCATCCCATTTTTAGCATACGCAAGGAAAAAGAATGCGCGCTCCTTGCGTATGCTTTTCTAAACCCCGAATTAAGTTTATCTTCAACTTTTAAAACCAAAAAATGAGAGAAAAAGGAGATAAGCTCACACCACAATCGGTAATTGCTGACACAGAGCTGGTGGAAAAACTACAAGCTATCGAAGGTGTTTCCACCAAAAAAATGTTTGGCGGCCATGGTATTTTTCACAACAGTAAAATGTTTGGCCTCATTGACTCCAAAGGCATTAGCTTTTTAAAAGCCGATGAAACCCATAAACCCGATTATTTGGCGAAAGGATCCCATCAACACAGCCGAATGCCCTACTATTCTATACCGGATGATGTTTTGCTTAACGATGATGAACTGGTAAAATGGGTGGAAAAGTCTATGGCGCTTTCTAAGTAAAACGGATTGGGAACCGCAGAATGTCGAACAGATGAATTTTGAATTTCGAAGGACATAAACAATCACTTCAACATTCGGCATTCAACACTCGTTATTCGTTATTCAAAAACACGGAAACAAAATAGAGAACCGCAGAACTCCGAACAGAAGAACACCGAATTTCGAAGTTCACAACCACCACTTCAACATTCGATATTCGTTATTCAAAAAAACCAAAACAGAGTGAAGA
>CAZAJG010000014.1:0-1358 GCA_964485405.1 uncultured Owenweeksia sp.
TTTCTCAGCATACATCAGATACATACGCATAAGCATGCTTGCCCAATCACAACTCTCTGTTCCTCCAGCGCCAGCCGTAATTTGCAAAACTGCACTCAGCTTATCCTCTTCCCCAGAAAGCATATTTTTAAACTCCAGATCTTCTACTATAGTAAGCGTTTTGGTATACTGCTTCTCCACTTCTGCATCCGTCATTTCGCCAAGCTCATGAAACTCTAAAGCCACATCTAGCTCTTCTTTTTGTGTAGCTGCATGTTCGTAACCTTCTACCCAATTTTTCAATCCACGGATTTTACGCATCACAGCTTCCGCTTTATCATGATCGTTCCAAAAATCAGGCACAGCCGTTTTTTCCTCCTCATTGATTATTAAAATCTTCTTTTCATCAATGTCGAGGTATTGCTTCAAAGCCGTTAAACGGTTAGCTAACTGTTGGATTTGATCACTTGTTATCATAGGAGCACAAAAGTAGAAGGAAATAGGGTATCAAAAAAGCCCGATTTTTGAGCTTCACCAAAGGTATCGAAAGCACTGAAGTGAAAATAAGTAAAGTCAATTCCTTTTTAGCGTACAGAATCGCGCACCTTTACTACTTTTGTTTTGTTATTACAACTAAACCCATCTTTGATGAATAAATATGATGTAGCCGTAATTGGCTCTGGTCCCGGAGGATATGTTGCTGCCATTCGTTGTGCTCAACTCGGAATGAAAACTGCCATTATTGAAAAATACTCAACTCTTGGTGGAACTTGTTTAAATGTAGGCTGTATTCCTTCAAAAGCCCTTCTAGACTCATCTGAACATTACCACAATGCGGTAAAAAAGTTTGAAACGCACGGAATTGATATTGAAAATCCGAGGGTAAACTTCCCTCAAATGATCAACAGAAAGCGTGAAGTGGTAAAACAAACTTGCGATGGTGTTCAGTTTTTAATGGATAAGAATAAGATTGATGTATACCACGGAATGGGTTCGTTTGAAACGGAACACATTATTAAAGTGCAGAAGGAAGACGGTGAAGAACAAATTGAAGCAAAGAATATTATTATAGCAACAGGGAGTAAACCAACCGAGTTGCCCTTTGCAAAATTTGATAAAGAAAGAATCATTAGCAGTACAGAAGCACTTGAATTGAGTGAGCTTCCAAAAAGCATGATCGTAATTGGGGGTGGCGTAATTGGTTTAGAACTCGGTAGCGTTTATGCCCGTTTAGGAACAGAAGTAACGGTTGTTGAATACTTAGATCGAGTAATTCCTGCTTTTGATGCATCCTTAGGCAAAGAGTTGGTTAAATCCATGAAAAAACTTGGGGTTAAATTTAACCTAAGCCATAAAGTTACTGAAGTAACACGCAAAGG
>CAZAJG010000014.1:1368-22823 GCA_964485405.1 uncultured Owenweeksia sp.
GTTTGACGAGATTGAAAAAGCTCATCCCGATGTCTTTAACATACTCTTGCAAGTGCTTGATGATGGGCGCCTTACTGATGGGCAAGGACGCACGGTGGATTTCCGTAACACGCTTATTATCATGACCTCTAATATTGGGGCTCAGCATCTTCTAAACCTTGGCAAAGGTGATACTGTAGAAGTAAAAGCAACAGACAAGAAAGGAAAAGATGTAAGTTTTGAAGGAGATTACTGCTTAGTTTCTGTTGGAAGAAAAGCCTACACAGATGGACTTAACCTTGAAGGTATTGGCTTAACTGCAAATGAAAGAGGGCAAGTAGAAGTAAATGATCAACTTCAAACTGCTAAAAGCCATATTTATGCGATTGGAGATGTTGTACGTGGAACCATGCTTGCGCATAAAGCAGAAGAAGAAGGTACTATGGTAGCCGAATTGCTGGCCGGAGAAAAACCTCATATTGACTACAATTTAATACCGAATGTGGTATACACCTGGCCTGAAGTTGCCAGTGTAGGAAAAACAGAGGAACAGCTAAAAGAAGCCAAAATCGAATATAAATCTGGTCAATTTGCTATGCGCGCTTTAGGACGCGCTAGAGCCAGCACTGATATAGAAGGTTTGGTAAAGATTTTAGCAGACAAAAATACGGACGAAATATTAGGTGTACATATGATAGCGGCTCGCGCAGCAGATATGATTGCCGAAGGAGTTGTAGCTATGGAGTACCGTGCCTCCGCAGAAGATATTGCTCGAATGAGCCATGCTCACCCAACTTTTACCGAAGCAATTAAAGAAGCTGCATTAGCTGCAACGGCCAACCGTCCTATACACGCTTAAAATGAATTTTAACATCAACCTTTCAACTCTTTATGTATAAGAGTTGAAAGGTTTTATATTTGCTTCATATCACCACACAGTTTGAACATTAAAAACATAAGCGTTCTATTCCCTATCTATTTGGCTATAACCGTAGCTATTGCTTTAGGCGTTTATTTTTTTGTTACTCATCTTGAAAACGAACAGCAAAAAGATGTTGAGCGTCTAAACAAAGCTGGAGAAGAACAAGTACTGCTTCAAAAAATCAGTAAGTCTGTGCTCATTTTGCCATCCGCAGATGAAACACAAAAGCTAAGTCGCTTTTATGTCAATCTGGAAAAGGATTTTCAAAGATTTTCAAAAATCCATCAGAGTTTTGCTGGTGGTGGGTTATCTAAAAAAATTAGGGAAAAAGACCAAGCTCTTCTGGACTCCAACAGCGCCAAAATTGTTACCTACCATGAAAATCTTGCTCAACATATAGAACGGATTAAACAGTATTGTAAGGGTAAACTATCTCCTGCAGAAGCTCAAATAGAAGTAGAAGCTATTCAAAAAATTGAAAGCCAAACCGCTAAGCTCCTAAATGAGAACATCCAACTCTTCATAGATAGCTCGGAAGAGAAGCATACCCAGCGAAATGGATGGTATTTATACCTCTTATTTGGGGCGATATCTATTTACCTACTTTTTACGGTAGTACTCGCCATACCTACGATTAGAAACTACCGAGCTGCAGATCAGTTAAAAGCAGTAGCCTTAGAAGAGCAACAAGAGCTCAACCAGGAACTGGCGGTTAGAGAAGAAGAGCTTACGCAGACTGTAGAACGGCTTAATCTGGCTAATATTTTTATTGAAGAGAGTGAAGCAAACCTGCACGCCATCATGAATTATAGCGACCTAGAAATATGGTCGATAAACCGAGAAGGCACTCTAGTAAAAGGAAACAGCAAGTTTAGAGCTGCCTATGAGGAGCTAGTAGGCGAAGAACCCATGGAAGGTTCAACTTCTCTTTTTGATGCTATAAAAAACAAAGGACTTGATGCCTGGACAACGCATTATCAAAGAGCTTTTAGAGGTGAAAAAAGTTCTTTCAACATTCAAAGAGACAACCTCACTCTTGAGGTAAATATTAATCCCATTTACAACAATGGTAGAGAAATTGTTGGTGCTTCGGGCTTTATAAAAGATATAACCGAGCAGATAGAAGCACAAGAAAGAATACAAGTTTCTAGCTCACGACTAAAAACAGTACTTGAAAACGCCCAACAGGGCTTATGGGATTGGGATTTGTTATCAGATGTGTTAATACTAAATGATATTTTCCCAAAGCTTCACGGATATGAAGCAAGTGAAATTGATGATGAACTAGAATTTTGGAATACAACGATTCACCCTGATTTCAAAAAGGTTTTTGACGACTATATTTCAGATGCTAAAAATCCAGACACCCCTGTTACAGCTGATTTTGATTACAAAGCCATTAAAAAAGATGGTAAAGAAATCTGGTTAAGATTACAAGGAAAAATCACCAGCTTTAATTTCGACAAAGTTCCTCTTCGTATGATGGGTACCATAACGGATGTTACCTCCAGAAAGGAAAATGAAATTAGACTAAAAGAGCTATATGAAGCTGAGCAGGAGTTCAATCAGGAATTAGCTACAAGAGAAGAAGAATTATCTGCACGAGAAGTAGAGTTAAGTCAATATGTGATGCAACTTGAGCAGATTAAAAATCAACTCGAGCACAGTGAATCAAGGCTCAAATCCGTTATTGAAAACCTACCAGTAGGAGCTGTATTGGTTCAAGGAGAAAAGCTACTCTTAAACAAAAAAGCAACTCAAATAACAGGTTATTCAAGCAATGAGATAAAGACGAATGAGGATTGGTTTAATACCGTTTACGAAGAAGAAACAGAAGTGGTTAAGGCCAAGTATGAACAAATACTAAACTCAGGCTTTATTGAAAACTTCCTATATGCTATTATTTCGAAAAATGGCGAACGAAAAGTAATTGACTTTGGCGGCTACGACTTTGATGGAGGCGTAATATGGACGCTGAATGATGTTACTGAAAAACGAAGAGCGGAAAAAACACTCATTAAGAATGAAAAGGCTATTCGCGAGCTGTACGAGATTTCCGCTAACACAGATTTAACCACAGAGGAAAAACTTGGAGAAATATTAAAATTAGGTGGGGAGAGGTTCCGTTTGCCACTAGGCATCATATCTCGAGTAGATATAGAAGAAAACGTTTATGAAGTGATTAACACCTTCTCCGAAGGGATGGACATACCGATCGGCACTCGTTTTGACTTAGGAAAAACATACTGCTCCGAAGTAGTAGAGAAAGAGAATACTATAGCTATTGAAAAACTAGACGATAGTGAGTTTAGCAAACATCCAGCTCATCAGGAGTTTAAAATGGGCGCCTATTTAGCCGCACCAATTGAAGTAGGTTCATCGCTCTATGGAACACTTAACTTTTCTAGCAACGAGAATTATAGAGGCAAATTCACAGAAAACGACAAAAGCCTTTTGAACTTAATGGCCAGTTGGATTGGTGCCGAAATTGAGGCTACACAATCGAATTCAGCTCTAATAGAAGCGAAAGAAGCTGCGGAAGAAGCCGCTAGAGCTAAAAGCGATTTCTTGGCTACTATGAGTCATGAAATACGAACACCTATGAACGGTGTTATTGGTATGACTAGCCTATTGCTTCAAACCACTCTATCAGAAGAACAGTTGGATTACGTGAATACCATTCGCTTGAGCGGTGACGCGCTTCTTTCCGTGATCAATGACATTCTCGACTTCAGTAAGATTGAAGCGGGGAATATGTCTTTAGAAGAGTTTCCTTTTGAAATCTCTCAATGTGTAGAAGAAGCAGTGGAACTACTTTCCGCTAAAGTGACCGAAAAGAATATCGATCTACTTTACTTTATAGATCCGGAAGTACCCGATATCGTATCTGGTGATATTACTCGTTTGCGTCAGGTGCTTATCAACCTTATTGGGAACGCCATAAAGTTTACCGAACACGGTGAGATCGTAGTTCGAGTAGAACTACAAAACAAACAAGACCATGACGCTGAGATATACTTCTCTGTAAGAGATACTGGAATTGGTATTACAGAAGAGCAACGAAACAAACTGTTCACTGCATTTACACAAGCAGACTCTAGTACAACTCGAAAGTATGGTGGCACAGGTTTAGGTTTAGCTATCTGTAAAAAGCTTGTTACTTTAATGGGCGGTGAAATTTGGGTGGATAGCGACCCTGGCCAAGGCTCTAACTTCCAGTTTCAAATTCAAGGAAAGGTTATAAAGCAAGATAAGGGTTCAGGTCTTGATGAAAAACAAGGCTTTATTTTAGAAAATAAAAGAGCCCTCTTGGTAGACGATTCCGAAACAAACCTTCGTATTCTTCAAAAGCAATTTGAAAAGTGGGGCATCCAGTCTGTTCCAGTTAACACTTCTCAAAAAGGATTGGAAAAAGCCTTAAATGATGACTTCGACCTGGTAGTTATGGACTATGAAATGCCGGAAATTGATGGGGTTGAAGTAACCACCAGAATCCGAAAAAAATATTCTAAAACACAGCTTCCTGTCATTCTTTTAAGTTCTGCTTATCCGGATATTACAGACGAAAAGAAAAATTACCTTTTCTCTGCTTATTATATGAAGCCTATTAAACACAGCCTTCTGTTGAAGTCTATTACTCGTGTATTGGCTTCCGTTAATCCTAAGAAGGTGGAGAAAAAGAAATCTATCGGGACAGGTCAGGAAAAAGATAAAAAAGCGATTCAGGAAACGAGTAGCTTCCCTTTAAATATTCTTTTAGCGGAAGACAATCTAGTAAATCAAAAACTAGCCGTATTAACCATGAAAAACATGGGCTACACCATTGATGTAGTTGCAAACGGTTTAGAAGCACTAGAAGCAGTTTCCAGACAGCAATACGACATTGTGTTTATGGATGTGCAAATGCCGGAAATGGATGGTGTTGAAGCTACTCATGCCATCATTAAGAAAATGGGAGACAAACGACCCGTTATTGTTGCCATGACTGCCAATGCAATGGAGGGAGATAGAGAGAAATTCTTGAATGAAGGAATGGACGACTATGTAAGCAAACCCATAAGCGTGGAAGCTATTAAGAAGGTGCTCCAGGTAGTTTATGAAGGTAAAGTGGCAAAATAATGCGGAACACATTTACAATATCGGAAACTGAATTTCCCGATATTATCGAATCGCTCCTTGAGCTATCCAAAACCACCCCGCACTTTCAATACTTAGATTCTCACGAAAATCCAGACTTGTATCAAAGCCATAAATGGATTTGTGCCATTGGAGCGAAGCATGTTTTTTCTCCTAAAACGGATACCCCTCTCGATGAGCTTTTCGCATTTCATCAAGAACATCAGGATTGGCTGTTTGGTCATTTGAGCTATGATCTTAAAAATGATTTGGAAGAACTCAAGAGTGAAAATCCAGATCATCTGGCTTTTCCTAAGCTTCAATTTTTTATCCCGGAAACACTGATTTATAGCGAAGGAGACACCTATATTGTAAAGAGCCATACGTATCAAAATGCAGAACAATTTGTAGCGATTCTCCCAACAGAAAACCCTTCCACATCTTCATCTCAAGTAGAACTGAAGCCCAAAACAAGCAGAGAGCAATACTTGAACTGTGTAAACCAACTAAAAGAAGAGCTCCAGTACGGAAACATTTATGAAATCAACTACTGCATCGAATTTGCGCAAAAAGCACAAATAGAACCTCTACAAGTATTCACAAAACTCAGTAAACTCTCTAAAGCGCCATTTATGTGTTACTACCGAAGTAACGATCAATTTATGGCTTGTGCTTCTCCTGAAAGATATCTTAAAAAACAAGGCGCTAAGCTTATATCTCAACCCATCAAAGGCACTGCAAAACGTTCAAAAGATCCGGTAGTGGATCAGGAGTTAAAAAAACACCTCTCTCAGGATGAAAAAGAAAGGTCTGAGAATGTAATGATCGTGGATTTAGTTCGAAACGATTTAAGTAAAGTAGCTCAAAAAGCATCCGTTAAAGTGGATGAACTTTTTGGGATATACTCCTACCCGGGTGTGCACCAGATGATTTCAACGGTAAGCTGTGCTCTAAAAGAAAACCTAAACTTTAGCGATGCGTTAAAAGCAAGTTTCCCTATGGGAAGTATGACTGGAGCTCCAAAGTTTAAGGCCATGCAACTGATTGAAGACTATGAGAATTTTTCACGTTCCCTTTACTCTGGATCTGTTGGCTACATCACTCCAAGTGGTGATTTTGATTTTAATGTAGTCATTCGCAGTATTCTCTACAGCGGCAAAAACCAGTATGTATCCGCAAGAGTGGGTAGCGCCATTACCATTCATTGCGATGCCGAAAAAGAATATACAGAGTGCTTGTTAAAGGCAGAAAATCTTTTCCGATCCTTACAATCGTCTCCTTTACAATCTAAACCGTAAAACTCTTTACTTTTACCTCCAAATGAAGGATCTTTTTCAGGCGGTAAAACAATTTCTAACAGATCGAAGATTATATACCCAAGACCATACTTTTTTATTGGCCTGTAGCGGTGGTATAGATTCTATGGTTCTAACCCATATTTTCCAGAAACTTCAGCTGCGTGTAGCCGTTACCCATTGCAATTTTAACCTGAGAGGAAAGGATTCAAAAAAAGATGAAGCCTTTGTTGAAACCTACGCTCAAACCCATAATATTCCTTTTTTCGCAAAAAGTTTCGATACCCAAACCTACGCTCAGGATCTTGGTATATCTATTCAAATGGCCGCTCGTGAGCTTCGCTATTCTTTTTTTAACGAGCTTATGAATCAAAACGGTTTTGACTTTTTAGTCACAGCCCATCACCTGGATGATTCTTTGGAAACTTTACTCATCAATCTAGGGCGAGGAACAGGAATTTTCGGTTTGGGCGGCATCCCCTTGGATGACAACAAGGTGTTAAGACCTTTAAGCTCTATTGAAAAATATGAGTTACAACGCTATGCTCAAGACTATGATTTAAAATGGAGAGAAGATAGCTCCAATGCAAAGGACGACTATCAACGGAACTACATCCGCCATCACGTGAGTCCATCTTTAAAAGAGGCCAATCCCCATTTTAGTTCAGGGTTTAGAAAGTCCCTCAACTTGGTAAATCTGGATTTGCAGCTTTATGAATACTTTTTGAAAGAAACATTTCAAAAAATTAGTCAAAATAAAGAAGGTAAAACCTACGTCAATGTATTGGACTTAAAAGATCTACCCTCCCCTTCTAGTCTCTTACATTTCTGGCTTAGCCCACTAGATTCTTTTGATATTAGTGCTATTGAAAGATCCTTAAACAGCGAAAGTGGAAAAGTATTTGAAACAGAGAAATATCGTCTACTAAAAGATCGTTCCCACCTCATCTTACAACCTCAATCTGACTTAAATCCAGATGATGAGTATTTGATTCAGATCGAAAGCACCGGTATACAGCATCCCATTTCTCTGGAAATTGAAATTCAGGAGAACGCGCCAATCGAAATTCCAAAAGAAAAAGCTATTGTTGCTTTGGATTTTGATAAACTAAAATTCCCGTTAAAACTGAGAAAGTGGAAAGCTGGAGATCGTTTTACCCCACTAGGGATGCAACAAAGCAAAAAGTTAAGCGATTTTTTTATTGATCAAAAACTTTCACGATTTGATAAATCGGCAATATGGCTGCTCTGTTCAGGCGATGATATCGTTTGGATTATTGGCCATCGAATAAATGACTTATATAAAATTACGAATCACACAAAATCTACGTATTTTGTGCGCCTTTTGAAATAAACTATTAAGGATGAAAAGAATACATGCCCTTCCTACCTTATTGCTTACACTGTTAAGCTTTGCCTTTGTATCCGCACAGGTAAATCCTACCAGTTGGACGTATACCGTAAACAGAGTTTCTGATACGGAAGCGGAGTTATTGATGAGCGTAGAAATTGATCCAGGTTGGCATGTATATTCGAGTAGCTTAGATACAAACAGTTCAGTTATCCCTACCTCTGTAATTTGGGAAAAATCCGATGCTTTTACACTTAATGGCCCTTTAACGGAACCTGAACCACACGAAGAATTTGATCCCAACTTTGGCGAGACATTACTCTGGCATGAGGATGGAGCTGAATTCAAGCAAAAGATATTGATCCATTCTTCTGAAGACTTTAGTGTAAGAGGAGAGTTCACCTTTATGGTATGTAACGACCAAGGGTGCTTACCACCGGATTACATTGATCTTGACTATGCAATAAAAGGAGCTGAAAATCCGGTTCAAAAAGAAACAGCAGAGATAAATTACAGCACTAAAGAAAACGTTGAAGACTCAAAAGAAGAGGTTACAGAAGATCCCGATAGCGAAACCGTTTCAGACTCCTCCTCAGAAGAATCTGATGACTCAAGATCCTTAATCTCTATCTTCATTTTTAGTTTTTTAGGTGGATTCGCGGCATTACTTACTCCATGTGTATTTCCTATGATACCCATGACGGTAAGTTTCTTCACTAAGCAGAGTAAGACAAAAGCTGCAGGTATTAGAAACGGAGTTTTATACGGAATTTCAATCATCGCCATATATGTAGTTTTAGGGTATGGAATTACTTGGATATTTGGTGCCGATTCTCTCAACGCCCTCTCTACCAATGTAACATTCAATTTGGTTTTCTTCCTTCTTCTTGTTGTTTTCGCAATATCCTTTTTTGGAGCTTTTGAAATAATGCTGCCCAATTCATGGGCGAATAAGGTGGACGCTCAAGCGGATAGAGGAGGGATCATTGGAATCATATTTATGGCATTGGCCTTAGCCATTGTTTCTTTTTCTTGTACCGGTCCTATTGTCGGAACGTTACTAGTAGAGGCGGCATCAAAAGGAGGAGTAGCTCCTGTTATAGGCATGCTTGGTTTTTCATCGGCATTAGCATTACCATTTGCTCTATTTGCGGCTTTCCCAGGATGGATGAATTCTTTACCCAAATCGGGTGGGTGGTTAAATAGTGTGAAAGTGGTATTGGGTTTTCTTGAGCTTGCTTTTGCTTTTAAATTCTTATCCAATGCAGACCTAGTACTGCAATTGCATTTATTAGAGAGAGAGACGTTTATTGCTATCTGGATAGCTGTTTTTGGAGCCTTAGCACTTTATCTCTTTGGTAAAATCAAACTTCCTCATGATTCTCCCCTAACACATTTATCTGTAGGCAGAATGTTGTTTGGTGTTTTGGTTTTATCTTTTACCATATACTTGATTCCAGGAATGTGGGGGGCACCTTTGAAACTTATAAGCGGATTCCCTCCTCCGGAAAAATACAGCGAATCACCACACGGAGTTGGTTATAAACGCCATGGAGGTGGTGGAGAAGTTCAAATTTTGCCAGAAGGAGCAAAGTATGGAGAACACGATATTGTCACGTTTACAGATTACGACAAGGCTTTTGCATACTCCAAAGAGATTGGGAAACCCCTTATGATTGATTTCACTGGGCACGCCTGTGTAAACTGTCGTAAAATGGAACAGCAAGTTTGGTCTGACCCACGAGTATTGCAAATTTTAAAGAATGATGTAGTTCTCGTTTCTCTTTATGTAGACGATAAGCGAAGACTCCCAAAAGACGAAGTAGTTACTTCTGAAATTTCCGGTAAAAAATTGAAATACATCGGTCAGAAGTGGAGCGAATTTCAGGCTTTAAAATACAAGCAAAACACACAACCTTTATATGTAATTGTGGATAATAACGAGAAAGATCTTACCTCTCCTGTAGGTTATGATCCCGACATCCCGCTGTACATCGATTGGCTGGAAGATGGCATTTCCAAGTTCAAAAAGAAATAATCTAAAAAAACCCTCAACCAAGTTGAGGGTTTTTTGTTTTTACTTGTATGAAGTTTGAAGAACAGAGATATCGTTTGCGGCAACAAGATAAAATTGTGGGCTATATGCGAAAAATATCTAACAACTCTGTTTTCTATTCGCGCGGAGGCTGGTGGCGAGGGCAAAAAATAGAGTATGACGAAATTGATGAATGGATCGGCCTAAAAGATAAAAACGGACGCCATATTTATGAATGGGATATTTTGAGATATAAAATAGACCCTGATGACAAGGCTTATAAAAGAGGGGTAATATTATGGCGAGCAAAAGATAAAGCCTTTGGTATTCTCGATTTAGAAATCAAGACTTTTATCCCCATAGAAGTAGAAGGCTTAAAAATGTTTAACGAGCATCAACTGCAGGTATACACCTATCTATTTTTAAATCCTAAGCTCAAAAAACAGCTGGGAATAGAATAATTCAAAAATCACTCTATTCCCAGCAAAAGAATTAAGCCATAGCTTCCAAAACTTGCTCAGTAGCTACTTTATTTTTCACTTTTTCAATAATCTCTTCAATAACACCTTCTTCACTAATTACAAAAGTAAGTCGGTGAATTCCATCATAAACGCGTCCCATAAACTTCTTTTCTCCCCAAACGCCATATGCTTGTATTACTTCTTTATCCACATCTGCAATAAGAGGAAAAGGAAGATCGTACTTGGTAATAAACTTCTGATGCTTCTTTTCATTATCTGCACTTACACCTATAACAGCATACCCTTTATCAAGTAACATTTTGTAGTTGTCTCTAAAATTGCAAGCTTCTGTAGTGCAACCTGGAGTATCATCCTTGGGGTAGAAATAGAGTATTACCTTTTTTCCAGAAAAATCGCTTAGTGAAATTGTGTTTCCGTTTTGATCTTTCGCTTCAATTGCCGGAGCTTTGTCTCCAACTTTTAAATGTGTCATGTGAATAAATTTATTTGACTATTGTTGTACTGCAGAATTCCTTCCGCATTAAAATGCATGATTATATAAGATGACAAAGCAAGAAAAAGTTCAATTCGTAATTGAAAAATTAGAAGAATTTTATCCAGAAGTTCCTGTTCCATTAGACCATAAAGATTCGTACACTTTGCTTATTGCCGTTTTATTATCTGCACAATGTACAGATGAGCGCGTAAATCGAATTACCCCATCCTTATTTAAAGTGGCTGACAATCCTTATGATATGATAAAGCTGAGTGTGGAAGAGATCGCTAGCATCATAAGACCATGTGGACTTACCCCTATGAAATCAAAAGGCATTTATGGTTTATCCCATATCCTAATCGATAAACATGGAGGTGCTGTTCCCAATAACTTTGAAGATTTAGAGGCGTTACCCGCTGTTGGGCACAAAACAGCTTCTGTAGTAATGAGTCAAGCTTTTGATCATCCTGCCTTTCCTGTAGATACCCACATTCATCGTTTGATGTATAGATGGGGGCTCAGTAATGGAAAGTCTGTTCAACAAACAGAAAAGGATGCTAAACGTCTTTTCCCTAGAGAGATCTGGAACAAGCTTCATCTGCAGATTATCTATTATGCTCGAAGTCATTCTCCAGCAAGAGGCTGGGATCTAGAAAAAGATGTAATTACATGGACAATAGGACGAAAGACCGTAATTGAAGAATATTTTAAAAATCAGTCCCTAAGGAAAAATAGAAAACCCTAGGTTTAACCAAGCCATCCTCTATTCCCCAAGCCCAATCAAAGCGAAGGAAATAACCAAAAACGCGTGTTCTTAAACCAACTCCTACTCCTCCAATTATAGGTTCTCTTTGGCTATCTAGTACAATTAAACTCCCATCGTTTCCGCCAAAGGGAATTTCTGTAGTATTAATCTCATTTTCGTCTGAATATGGAGATGGTCCATTCCATGCGGTTCCAATATCTCCAAAGCCAATTACTTGAAGATTTTTAAAGATATCACTCCGAATAGGCCTTTGAATCAAATAGCTTAGAATTGGCCATCTGATTTCACTGTTGATCACAGCAAACTTATCTCCATTTCGAATGTTCTGAAACGAGCCTCTCATATTAGTAACCAAAGTTTGGAAAGCGTAATCGTTTTGTTGAGCAAATGGCGTAGGTTCAAAATCAGAAGAAAAAGTATTGTCCACTCCTCCCATTATGTACAACAACCTTTCTGGGCCCCATGAAAAGCCCGAGGCAAAGCGATTGGCCCAGATTAGGTTTCTATGGATAATGGTATAATGACGTAAATCAATCCCTGCTGTATATAATCCAGTTGGGCTTATATTCAAGTTGCGGTAATATTCAGCAAAAACCTTATATCTCAACCCTGAGTATAAGTTCAATCCAATTTTTCTGGAGTTATCATATACATAGGCAAATCGGCTCACCAGATAGTTCTCGTATAAGTCTGGAGTTTCCAAGGTATTGGTTTCTCTACTCAAGCTTATCGTCTTATCAATACGGTATCCAAGTGTTCCTCTAAAAGAAGCTACTGGGCTTATTGGCCAAGTAAATTTTGGAAGAATTTCATGCGTAATAATTCTTTGATTGTTGTTGAAATCAAGAACCAGCAACTGACTTCTTCTAGAAAAGACATAATCAATATCCAATCGTTTTTTATAGTTGCTTACCGCAAAGAAAAATTCAGCATTCGGGCTAATTGATGTTCCATTTAAGGGCTGGAAAGTGGTTCTTACCGCTCCAATAATTCGGTAATCGTGCATTAAATCAAGCGCACCTGCTTTCAAGTTTGCATTAAATCCAAAGTTTAACAAATCAGGAGTAACAAAACCTGTAAATCGTTGGTATTGAGGATTGCTAAAAACATTATCAAAGCCTACAGAAAAGTTGTCTTTAAAGAAGGAGAGGAAATAGTTTCTTTTTGGCGGAATCTCTAGCTCTTCCTCTTCTTGGTTAGCAGCGGTTAGAGTTTGAGGAACAGGTAAGAGTTTTACCTTATTTGTTTCATTTAATTTCGGTTTCTTACCCTGTTGCCTAATCTCTTGCTCATTATCAAATTGATAATCCTCAATATTAATTTCAAAATCTGAAGCTTTAACACCTGGATAGTACAAAGGCGTAACACTTTCAGAAATTAAAACAACCTGATTAGAGTCCTTCTTCTCTTGTTTCTTTATTGGATTAGGAATTACAGCGGTTTTACTTGGTGCTAAAACCGAGCGTAGGTTTGCATCCGTTGGCGACTGATAATCTCGTTCGTATATGCCGTATCGTTCATTCTTTAAAATCAAGTTGTACGTTTTATCTGTTTCAGGAGAAAAGGCCTGATCGAGAATAGAACGATCATAATTTGTAGCGATGAATTCTTTAAAATTATACGAGTAGTGCGTTATCGTATCCACATAAGAAATAGCGCTGTCTATTTTTATCAAGTGTCGATTTCGAATCCCTGACCGATCGCTGGTAAATGCAATGAAGGATTTAGCGTAGGATAACGGATGCGTTTCGTTGATTCGTTTGGTATTGGTAAGCCTCCAAATGGTAGTGGTATCTTTTTCTGGCTCTTTCGCTTCCATGGCAAACAAGTCGTATCGCTTAGGAAGTAATTTATTGGACCACTCATCAGCAATTAAAGTATCCGTAATTCGATTAGAGCTGAATACAACTCTTTTATCGTTGTCAAAAAAGGCAGGGTTTAGATCTTGGTAAATATCATTGGTGAGTTGCTCAATCTTTGTATTTAAAATAGTGTATATAAAAATATCCGATTGCCCCTTTTTGTGTGCAGATAGTATAAATCGTTTTCCGTCTTGAGAATACTTAAACGATAGTATTTTATCAAATTTGAAGAACTTTTTCTTTTCAAGCTTATCATCTTTCAAATTGTAAAAATTTAAAAAGATAAATCCCTTCTCTTCGGTTATCATGGTTAAGATTTCTCCATTGGGATGCCAAGCCAATAATGGGTAAGAAAAATCTGCATTTTGAAGTATCTTATATCCTCCTTTTAAAATCTTTTTTCTTTTTCCTTCTTCTAAATCTTTAATGTAAACTCGATATTCTCCATATTTTTGCTTTACATAAGCCATATAACGTCCATCCTGGCTCAATTCCATCCGCACAATCTGTTTACTCTTGGGAACCTTTATTAATGGCTTACCCTCTATTTTCTCCGCCTGTAAATCTGCTTCCTTATAAATATCAGAATAGTAGGTTCTCCATCCATCAATTACCGTTTCTAAATCTTTTCCTAAGATGTAGGAGAAGCCACTTTCAATATTGCGATTCACAATGGCCATGTAAACAATATTCTTAATCACTTTTTGACCATACGTTTGGGCTATATAATGCCAAAGCGAATGACCCGCATAACGAGCATTATCATCAATTAGAGAATTGATTCTTTTATATCGGCCACTTAAGAAACCATCCTTTACCGAATTATTAATATCAGAATCCCAGGAGTTCCCCATGTAACTTATCAAACCCTCTGTATACCACTCTGGGAGGTTTAGTAAAGTTGAGTTTTTAATGGATTGGGTAAAACTCCCATACACCAGATTGCTCATTACAACTTCGCCTAAACCCGATTTAAGCTGACGCTCTAAATCCGTATAACTTCCATTGAAGTGAATAAAAAGCCTTCTACCAGAAATACGCGTAACTCCAGAGGTATTGTAATCCTCCTCATTGTTTGAGTTTACATTGCTCTGTTTTAAATCCGAAAGATTGTTAAAGACCAATATCTGAACTCTTTCGTCCAATGGAGAATCTAAAAAGTTCTCCATTCTTGGTAAAATCTGATCTGTGTATCGGGCCACTTGCGCAGCTAGCTCGTCATTGCCCCGGTAGAAATAAACATCATATCGTTCAAATCGATAAAAAACCCAGTCAAACTCATCGAATTGCACCCGGTTTTTACCGTACTGTTGAGTAAGCCCATAAAAGAACTGTGCTTTAGCTGGAAATGCTAAAAACCAAACCAACAAGAGGAATAAAGGAAGTTTATAATTAAAACCGTAATGATTTTTCAAGACAGCGAATTTACTACTGACCAAAGGTCGTTTATTCAATAACTGCGAGTCGTACGGTTTAGTATGACTCACTTAGAACGAAAGTACACAATATTAAAGGAATTGGAGTCTCACCAATGACATCTGAACGCCTTCTAGCAGGGCGAAACTTTATCCTTAACTATATCTTGACGATAATCTAATGAAAAGGTTCGCTAAAAAAAGAACAAATAATCACTTCTTGCCCTTTCTTAAATCAAGGAGAGCATCAAGTCTTCCACTTCTTGGCTATCCCACTTTTCCTCAATATTCGCCAATCCCATTACTTTTTCCATAATACGATCCTGACGTTTACCTTCTTTTAGTGCTTCAGAATACCGGATATGACTAAAAGTTACCATAGAGTACAATGGAATCCACTTGTCCGGATGCTTAGTACTAAACTTAGCTTCAATTTTCTTTTGAAGCAGAAACTTAGGGTCCCCTGTAAGATCGCGCATTTCCACAAAATTGCGCATCGCTAAATCTGCAATGGCATCCGCATCGGGTTTTCTACTTTTCTGAAATTTATCCAAAATAGTATCCCAATCTTCACCATGTTCTGTCATGAGTTCGTTGAAAACGGTACAATCCTCGAATCCACTGTTCATACCTTGTCCATAAAATGGAACAATAGCATGTGAAGCATCGCCCAAAATGGTAATCTTATTGCTTTTTACCCAAGGATAGCAACGAATAATTACAAGAGATGAGGTTGGATTCTCCTCCCATTCTTTATCAAAATCTGGCATCAAATCAAGGGCATCTTTAAACTCTTGATCAAAGAATTCTCGTGCTTTATTTACCGAGTCCAATTCAGAGAAAGAAGGATCCCCTTCAAATGGAAAAAATAAGGTACAAGTGAAACTCCCATCGGGGTTGGGTAGTGCAATAAGCATATAGTTTCCTCTTGGCCATATATGCAAAGCTTCACGTTCCATTTTAAACGTCCCATCGGCATTTGGCGGAATGGTTAGTTCTTTATATCCATGTTCTATATACTCCTGCGAGTAAGAGAACCTATCTGTTTTTTGCATGGCAGACCGTACGGCACTAAATGCACCATCGGTTCCAAACATGAGATCTGAGTTTACTTTGGTTTCCTTGCCAGATTGGTAATTTTCAAAAACAGTCTCACCACTTTTCAGATCGATATCGGTACATTTCTCATTGAAGTTTATCTTCACATTTCCTGTATCCTCTGCCAACTCCATTAATCGGGCATTTAAACCTGCTCGGGAAACTGAATAGATAGCTTCACCATCTTTTCCATATTGTTGATAGCTTAAATTCCCAGCTCTATCATGCATTACTCTTCGAAACATAGGAATAGAGATTTCTCTAATCTCTTCACCAATGCCAACTCCATCCAAGGCTTTCCACCCTCTATGGCTCAGGGCAAGGTTAATCGATCTTCCACCATCAATCAGGTTTTTACGCATGTCAGGTCTGCGTTCGTAGATATTTACATTATATCCTTTCTGACCAAGATAAATAGACAATAAAGAACCTACTAAACCGGCTCCACTTATGGTAACATCTGTTTTCGCCATTATTTCAATGCTTTTTTTAGTATTTCACCAAATCGAAATATATCTTCAAATGAATTATAAAGAGGTACGGGTGCTAATCGAATAACATCTGGCTCTCTCCAGTCTGAAATAACACCTTCTTCCGTTAATTGATCGAAAACTTTTTTTCCGTTCTCTGGAACAATCATTGAAAGCTGACTACCTCTTTCCTTTGGGTTTTCAGGCGTTATGATTCGTAAATTGGCTTGTGTTTGACCTGAAACTTTATGGATAATAAACTCCATATAGGCAGTAAGCTTATCCCCTTTTTCGCGCAACACCGCCATACCTTCCTTATCGAAAAGCTCTAAACTGGCTAACAAAGGCGTCATAGCTAAAACTGGAGCATTACTTAATTGCCAAGCTTCAACTGTAGGAATGGGCTTAAACACATCCGGCATCTCAAAACGACTACCTTTATCATGTCCCCACCAACCTTCAAATCGAGGTATATCTGACTGTCCGTGATGTTTTTCATGCACAAAAACGCCAGATACTCCTCCAGGCCCGCTATTCAAATATTTATATCCACACCATGCGGCAAAATCTACTTGCCACTCATTTAATTTTAACACTACATTACCTGCAGCATGAGCAAGATCCCAACCTACCATAGCACCAACCCCATGCGCTGCTTTTGTTATCTTTTCAATATCAAAATACTGACCTGTGTAATAATTAACTCCCCCCATCATTAACAAAGCCAGTTCATCTTTATTCTCCGCAATGGCTTTTAGAATACTCTCCTCTTCAATTAGCTCTGTTTCTGGATTCGGTTGAATTTCTATAAGATGTTCTTCTGGATTTAAACCATGAAATCTCAATTGACTTCTCAAGGCATATTGATCTGATGGAAAGGCTTTCCCTTCACATAGAATTTTTGTTCTTTTTCCATTTGGACGAAAAAAGCTGACCATTAATAAATGAAGATTGGTGGTTAACCCATTCATGGCAACTACCTCCGTTTCTTTTGCGCCTACTATTTTGGATAAAGCGGAAGTAAAAAACTCATGATATGGAAGCCATGGTCTACGCGCATCTAAATGACCTTCCACTCCATAATTACCCCAATCTTCTAATTCTTCTAAGAGATATTTTTTTGCTTTTTTCGCTTGAAGCCCTAATGAATTTCCCGTAAAATATAAAGCAGGTTTTCCATTAATCACAGGAAAAACAAATTCATCTCTATACGCTTTTAAGGCATCTTGAGCATCTAAGCTTTTAGCAAACTCTTCCGAAAACTGATAGTCCATCTATAAAAATTTGAGGGTCAAAGTTAATCATCCATTCCTCTTTTAATGTCAATTTAAAAGTAATAGTAAGATTGCCACAACAATGGGTGTAGCCTCTATCCAAAATCCACAGTATAACTCTGATCTTTTATTATTCATCCTAAAAATTAAGACACACAAAAAGAGTATACCTCCTACCCAGCTTAGAAAATACGAAGTGCTAACTACCCCTAATTGATATTCTATACCCTTCCACAGCAAATAGATTCCCGTAAAAACAAAAGCTATGAGTTTAGCTTTATGAATACCAAAAGTTTGCGGTAGTGTTTTCATAGAACTTTCATCAATTCCTAAATCCCGAATATCAAACGGAATAACCAAAGCCGCTACAAATACACTTCTAAAAACAAACTCCAGTCCAGATAACCAATCTAGGGTATCGAATAACAGTACGGGTATCAAATGCGTGATATAAGACCAACTCACTGCAATGAGAAGCAACTTTAAACCAGGCACACTTCGTAAAGAAGTAAAGGAGCGAAAAGGATTTTTAAAACCTAGTGGGTATAGTATAGATACCAAAATAGCAGGTGAGCTCAATACCACCCATTTTAACGAAAAGAGTTGAAAGTAAAAATACGCTGAGAAAACGGAAAATACTGTAGTAAAGAAGAGAGCTTGTACCAGATGCCTGTTCAGCCAAAACTTCTGGAAGTTTCTGTCGTCCATATGATCTGGAATCTGAACGATACGCATATAGTTGTATGCAGCGATGGTAGAGCTTAGAATAAATCCAAGGTAGGCGTATGAAAACACATCCATTCTTTTGAAGCTCACCCAACCAAAACTTACTACCGCTAAGCTCACCCAAACATTGGAATAGACTAAAAATCTTAGAAGTTTAAACACTTATTAACCATTTGTTAATCATTGCATAGATAACGCCTGAACAAAGCAACAAAACATCTTGTTTATTCTGTACTTTTGCCCACCTTAATTCCAAAAATAACAGTATACGATGAGAACGGATTCTTTTGCCTATAGACACATCGGACCTCGCGAACATGAAGTGAATGAGATGCTTAGCACCGTTGGAGCAAGCAGCATGGAGGAGTTGATTGAACAAACCATACCTCAAAATATTCGATTAGAGGACGAGCTAAATCTTTCGGAAACACTCTCTGAAAATGAGTTCATCAATCACATCAGGAGCTTAGGTAGAAAGAACAAAGTTTTTAAAACGTATATCGGAATGGGATATCACCCGACTATTTTACCCGGAGTTATCCAAAGGAATATTTTGGAAAACCCAGGTTGGTATACCGCCTACACTCCCTATCAGGCAGAGATTGCTCAAGGTAGATTAGAAGCTTTGCTCAATTTTCAAACGGTTATTGCTGACTTAACTGGTTTACCAATTGCTAATGCTAGTTTATTAGATGAGTCTACCGCAGCAGCTGAAGCAATGAGTATGTTTTTTGCTGCCCGCAGCCGAGACAAGAAAAAAGCAGGAGCCAACAAGTTTTTTGTATCCATTCATTGTTTACATCAAAACATTGACTTACTCAAAACTCGTGCGGAACCTTTAAATATTGAACTAGTTATTGGAGATCATCGTGAGGTGATATTGGGTGACGACTTTTTTGGTGCTCTTCTTCAGTATCCCGCAACGGATGGAGAAGTGTTCAATTATAAAG
The DNA here is from genome assembly GCA_964485405.1 of uncultured Owenweeksia sp. Classification (GTDB taxonomy): domain Bacteria; phylum Bacteroidota; class Bacteroidia; order Flavobacteriales; family Schleiferiaceae; genus CAKZNE01. The sequence continues at coordinate 20,585 of CAZAJG010000014.1, forward strand.
AATGGGTAAAAACAGCTCAATCCTTGAATATTCAAACCGTGGTTGCTGCAGACATTATGTCCCTAGCGTTATTAACACCTCCAGGAGAATGGGGAGCAGATGTAGTGGTGGGAACAACACAACGTTTTGGAATTCCATTAGGTTTTGGCGGTCCTCACGCAGCCTTCTTTGCTACACACGATACCTACAAAAGACAAATTCCTGGCCGTATTATAGGTAAAACCATTGATAAGGACGGACAGAGTGCGCTGCGAATGGCTCTACAAACTAGAGAGCAGCATATTAAAAGAGAAAAAGCCACCTCCAATATTTGTACAGCACAAGTGCTTTTAGCCGTAATGGCTGGAATGTATGCTACCTACCATGGTCCAAAAGGATTAAGAGATATTGCATCAAAAATTCACTTTTCAGCAGTTACTCTAGCAAATAGTCTTGAAAAACTTGGCTTTAAACAAATCAATCCCTTCTTTTTTGATACACTAAAAATTGATACAGAAGATATTCTATCAGACAGTGTTAAGGTGATTGCTGAATCGAGAGAAATCAACCTCAGATATATAAACAATCATGAGATTGGAATTAGTATTAACGAGACCACAACTTTAGAAGCCATAAACGATATCATTTCCATTTTTGCTGAGGCAAAAGAATTGGAAGCGCAGGAGGCCAAGGATTTGCTTGAAGTTCAAGCTCTACCCGAAGAACTGAAGAGGAAAAGCGGGTTCTTAAAAAATCAAGTTTTCAATCGCTATCATTCCGAGACAGAATTGATGCGCTATATTAAAAAATTAGAGCGAAAAGATCTTTCTTTAAATCATAGTATGATCGCTTTAGGCAGCTGTACAATGAAATTGAATGCAGCAACTGAGATGCTACCTTTAAGCTGGCCATTATTCGCTCATATACATCCTTTTGCTCCTCAAAACCAAACTACAGGGTATAGGGAGATGATTAATGAACTGGGAAGAGATTTAGCTGAAATCACAGGCTTTCACTCCGTATCAATGCAGCCAAATTCCGGTGCTCAAGGAGAATATGCGGGCCTTATGGTCATCCGTGCTTTTCACCAATCTAGAGGGGAAGGGCATCGAAACATTACGTTAATACCTAGCTCTGCTCATGGCACAAATCCTGCTTCAGCCGTAATGGCTGGAATGAAAGTAGTAGTGGTGAAATGTGATGATCATGGCAACATTGACGTTGCAGATTTAAAGGAAAAAGCAGAAAAACACAAAGACGACTTATCTGCTCTAATGATCACATATCCATCAACACACGGTGTATTTGAAGAGGCCGTTATTGAAATTACAGATATTATCCATGAAAATGGTGGCCAAGTGTATATGGATGGGGCTAATATGAATGCTCAAGTAGGGCTAACCAGTCCTGGAAAAATTGGTGCGGATGTTTGTCACTTAAACCTGCATAAAACATTTGCCATACCTCATGGCGGTGGTGGCCCTGGAATGGGACCCATTGGTGTTGTGGAACACCTTGCTCCATTTCTTCCTTCTCACAGTATTGTTCAAACTGGTGGAAAGAATGGGATTAGTGCTATTTCTGCAGCTCCATTTGGAAGTGGACTGATTCTTATAATCAGTTACGCCTATATTAAGATGCTTGGACCAGAAGGATTGAGAAAATCCACAGAATACTCCATCCTGAATGCTAATTACCTAAAAGAAAAACTCTCTGGTGAGTTTGATATTCTTTACTCAAATGAAAAGAATAGGGTGGCGCATGAAATGATACTAGACTGCAGACCTTTTAAAAAGCAATCTGGCATTGAAGTAACGGACATTGCAAAAAGATTAATGGATTATGGTTACCATGCTCCAACAGTATCTTTCCCAGTGGCCGGAACAATTATGGTAGAGCCAACAGAAAGTGAAGGTAAAGAAGAGCTCGATCGTTTTTGCGAAGCTCTATTAAGTATTCGCAACGAGATAAAAGATATTGAAGCGGAAAGAGTAGATCGAGAAAACAACGTACTCAAGAACTCTCCTCATACATTAGCCATGGTTACGGCAAACGATTGGAGCTTTCCATATGACAGATCTACTGCTGCTTATCCACTAGATTATGTTATGGACAATAAGTTTTGGCCATCCGTTAGGCGTGCCGATGATGCTTTTGGAGATAGAAATCTGATTTGTACTTGCGACCCGATTGAAGCTTACGCGGAAGCATAGCTAGAAACAAGCTTACGTGCTGCTCTTTGAGTAAATCCAATTCATAC
>CAZAJG010000014.1:22833-39141 GCA_964485405.1 uncultured Owenweeksia sp.
TGTTACATTTGTTAACCTTGTGTTAAAATTTTAAGTAAACCCAAAAAGTATGAAGAAAAAAGCTATCCTTATTTTAGGGGTGATTTGCGGCTTTACCCTATCCGCGCAACAACAAAATCAGAAAGCGGCCGAAGATCGGTACGCTCAAGATCCAGAAGCTCGAAAAGCGTCTAGGAGTACGCTTGTTACAGTAAAAAACTCTAAAGAGAAAACAGCAGCTCCTATTTGGTCCGAAGATTTTTCTGGAGGTATACCTTCAGGATGGACGAATATTGGACATGCAGGTGACCCTTCTATTCCTGTAGCCAATGCCTTATGGGAATATCGTGGCCCTTCCACAATCCCGAACGATACAGTTGGTTCTAGAGGAGCGTTTTCTGGCGCCCAAGCCCCAATCACGTCACCATCGGCAACCAATGGATTCGTAATTTTCGATTCTGATTTTTTAGACAATAATGGTATTGTAGGCAATGATGGGAATGGAGTTGCTCCAACACCTCATGTAGGAGATATGACTACGGACACTATTGATTTTAGTGGTTACCCTAACATTCAATTAACCATCCACAGCTACGCACGCTACTTTGCCGGAAGACAGCTAGTTGCTTTTAGCTCTGACGGAGGAGTTACTTGGGGAGATACCGTCCAGCTTAATACCGGTATTGCAGTAAATGCATCAACTGGAACAGACGAAGTTTCCGTTGTAAATATTTCTAACGCTGTGGGTAACTCGCAATATGCTATGATGAAATTCATTTACGATGGCTCGTTCAACGAACCTGGAGCAAATGGATTGGGATACTATTACTGGATGATTGATGACATTTCAGTAGACATTCTACCCAATCATGCATTCAAATTTACAGATGCGGGTGGCGCACCAGCAAGCGACATCATTTTTGGTGGTGATGGAGGCAACGCTAAAACTGGACACATGAACCTAAATCAAGTGCGATCTTTCGAATTTGATTCCAACATCCTCAACTTTGGAGTAGAACCACAAACCAATGTGGTATTAAACGTAGATATCCTAAATAATGGAGCTGTTGTTCAAACATTACAATCGGCTTCAGTACCTATCTTAAACCCAGGAGACACGGGTCTATTTAGCAGTTTCTTTACTCCTGCCTATACACCTACCTCAACAGGGGATTACCAGGCCGTTTTATATGTAACTTCAGATAGTGTTGGCACCGTGGCAGGCTCAGTAAGTCCGTCAGATACTGCTTTCACCATCTCAGTTGATGATAGTACTTCTTCTGTAGACTTTTCTTCGTTTGACAACAGTATAGGCACCCCACAACTAGGAGATGATGGCGCAGCTTTAGCAACAATGCTTACTTTCCCAAATGCAAGTGATCTAACAAATAACAAGGTAGAACTTGCTTATGTAGATGTTCGTTTCTCTACATTAACGGTTGACGATGGAGATATGATTGTGGAAGTGTATGACACTGCCGTTGATTTGATTAATGGATTTGCAGGTCCTGCTCTTTTATCCAAAGCCTTTACATTAAATAACGTGTCAGGAACGCTTGCGCGCTTTGATGTTAGAAATGATGTAGGAAGTGAAAAAGACCCGGTACGATTAGATGCAAATAAGTCTTACTATCTTATTGTATATCTTTTCTCTAACGGAGGAAATAATCTTATCCGTATTGCAAATGATAGAACGGTTGCTCAGCCTGGTTTTTCTACGCTTATGTATAATGCAGATGATGCTCGTTTTTACACGGGCTATGCTGGAGGCTCTCGAACATTCAGCTCTCCTTGGATAAGAGCTATCACAAGCGACTTCGAAAATATTGGAATTGACGAATACGCTACTTTTGATTTAAGTGTATATCCAAATCCAACCAATGGAGAAAGAGTAAGCTTAACCATCGATGAAGGTGGCGCCTACTCTATTGAATTAGTTAACACGATTGGAAAATTAGTTTATCAGGAAGATTTGGTAATGAATGGGAATGAAGTTCATAACCTAAACTTATCTCATCTATCTAATGGTGTTTATATTTTGAATGTAAAAGGCGAAAGTGGATTCAAAACCACAAAACTTACTATTAAATAAATAGATTTTATCGATTACAATACTACAGATAACCCTAGGGAACTATTCCCTAGGGTTATTTTTTTGTTGTATATTCGTAAACGGAAAATAAAACTTTATATGATGAAAAAACAGCTACTTGCGAAGGGAGCCCTTGCTCTTTTCTTTGGATTAACTGTGAGCTCAAATTCCTTTGCTCAAACAAATACAAACAACAATACCTTTGACGCTAATTCTGTAGCAGCTAAAGAAAAGTCTTATTATGAGGCTATTCCACACAGAAAAAGCAACCTTCCGGTTAAGATGAATGTTTCTTCTCAACCAGAAATGATTCTTTGGTCAGAAGATTTTGCTAATGGTTTTGCCGGAAGCACAAATGGTGCTTGGACTACAGGCGGGCTTAACGCTAACTTCGTACAATATGATACGGATGGCCCTGATAACTTACTTCAATTTGGATGGGGTCCGTTACCATCTGCAACTCCTGGTAATGGTTTTGCTATTTTCGACTGGTACGATCGTTTTCCTGATCCTAATGGATTTGCTACATCTCCAGTAGAAGGTACTTTAACTTCTCCGGTGATTGACTTAACAGGTCAAACTGATGTTCAAATTGAATGGTTCCACCAAACTTTTTGGTGTTGTGCTATTGATTTCGAAATCTTATTAGAAATCAGTACAGATGGTGGTAACTCTTTCCCTAATAGTATCAGAGTAAATGAAGACTTTGATAGAAATGACAGACACTGGGATCTTGGCCAAGGATATGAGCAAAGATTCAAAATCGGACAGTACATCGCTGCTGATCCAAGTAACGTAGTTATCAGATTCAACTGGACATCTACTACCGCTGATCAAAACGGACAATTTGCTACTGCTTATTTCTGGATGTTAGATGATATTACAATCAGCACGGTTCCAGTGAATTCTTTAGAATTTACCGTTGCCTCTGATGGTGCTCCTGCTCATGATATCATTTTTAACGGTGATGGAAGTGCCAGTAAGCATGGTATTATGGGTGTTGATCAAGTTACTCCGATTAACTTTGATTCAAATGTGTTAAACTACGGAACGGCTACTCAAACAAACATCCAATTAGAAGTGGAGATTTGGGATGATCAAGGTACCTTAATTACTACTTTAACCTCTGCCGCAACGAATGTTACTGCAGCTGAAGGAGATACCATTACTTACCAAGATTTATTTACTGGACAATGGCCAGCGAATCTAGGTACAGGAAGGTACGATTATGTTTTCAAAATTAATACGGATAGTAGCAATGTTTCAAGTTTCGAAAGTCAAATTGATACTATCAGTTCATTTGTTGCAACAGACCTTCACTCTATTGACTGGAACCAATTTACCAACAACTTTGGTACGAATGAATTAGGTGATGATGGTTCTGCTGTTGCCAGTAGATTATTCTTTCCAAACCCTACCCCAGGAGCTCCTGGCAATGAGGTTTACATTCATAGTGTAGATCTTAGATTGTCTACCCAATCTACAGCTGGTGGTGATGTAGTAGTTGAATTACGCGCTGCAGAACCGAACATAGATTTAACCGTAGGTTTCTCTAATCCAGCTATAGCTACAAGAACACATACAATTACTGCAGCTGAGGTTGGATCAACAGCTACTATCAATTTTGAAGATAGTGTATTTAATGCAGGAACTGGACTTTGGGATCGTTTTGGAACAGAACTTCCTGACACCGGTAACTATATGGTTGTAGTAAACATGTTCTCTAATGCTGGCGCGAGCCCAATTCAGTTGGCAAATAGCCAAACTATTACTCAGCCAGGATTTGCATCTTTAATGTTCGATGTTGATCAAGCTAGATGGTTTACAGGTTTCGCAAACTCATTAACGTTCAACGCTCCATGGATTAGAGCTCGTTTAGATACTACTCCTGCTCCGAACATCGGTCAACGTGAATTTTCAGCTTTCGAATTTGACGTATTCCCTAACCCAGTTACTGGAGGTCAATTTGATATTACCGTTTCTGAAGGTGGAGCCTATGAAGTTTCTATCATGAATACTTTAGGTCAGTTTGTACAAACTGAAAGCTTTAACATCAATGGTTCTGAAAAGGCTTCTGTTAACGTATCAAGCCTTGCTAAGGGTATTTACTTTGTTAACTTAAAAAGTGCTAAAGGAGTTGAGTCTACTAGAATTACTATTAAGTAATTGAGACTTTAACTTTACCATATATAAAAAGCCCCTTCAAATGAAGGGGCTTTTCTTTTACCATAACTTATTATCTACTCTAGCATAATTCCCTCTTATGCCCAAAAATAGATGCTTTTAGGATCGTTTTTTAATCCTCTGAAACAACTTAGAACTAAATACGAAGTCGTTAATATCAGGATTCTCTGTATCTAAGATTTCATCTTTGTTTCCTTCCCACACCTTTTTACCATTTTTGATATACATAATATTCTCCCCTATTTCCATAACAGAGTTCATATCATGTGTATTTATTACTGTGGTAATGTCAAACTCTTCTGTAATCTCTTGAATCAAATTATCAATTACAATCGCTGTTTTAGGATCTAAACCTGAATTAGGCTCATCGCAAAAAAGATATTTTGGCTTCAATGCAATTGCTCGGGCCAAAGCCACTCGTTTTTGCATCCCACCGCTTACTTCAGCCGGAAACTTTTTATTCGCTCCCTCTAAATTTACTCTTCGCAAACAAAAATTGGTACGATCTTCCTTTTCCGAAGGATTTAAACCTGAGAACATATCCAATGCAAAACGTACATTATCTTCTATGGTACGAGAATCAAAGAGCGCATTTCCCTGAAACACCATACCCATCTCCGTTCTCAAACTCTTTTGTACCGCATCATCCATTGCGCTTAGCTCTCTCCCATCGTAAAGAATTTCTCCTTCATCAATTTGATGTAAGCCTACCAAGCTTTTTAAGAAAACCGTTTTACCCGATCCACTTTGACCGATAATCAAATTCGTTTGCCCTGCTCTAAACTTGGTAGAAATACCTTTGAGAACCTCAACATCTCCAAACCCCTTTTTTAGATCCTTTACCTCTATCATGGCTTATCCAAGTAATAGTTGAGTTAATATATAGTTCGCTATAATTACCGTAATGCTGCTACTTACAACTGCTTTTGTCGCATTGATTCCTACCTCAACTGCTCCTCCTTTTACATAGTAGCCGAAAAATGCGGAAACCGAAGTGATGATAAAAGCAAATACCACTGTTTTGATTATTGAGTAGACCAAATAGAAGATCCTTAAATTGGACTGAATCCCTTGTAGGTAATCCACTGGTGCCACAACCCCAGTGAAATCCGCAGCCAAATACCCTCCTAATATGCCCAGAAACATACTAATTATTATCAAAATCGGATTAAATACAACTGCCGCAACAATTTTGGGAAGTATTAAATAAGCCGCAGAGTTTACTCCCATAATTTCTAACGCATCAATCTGCTCCGAAACCCGCATGCTACCCAGTGTAGATGCTATATTTGATCCCACTTTACCAGCCAGTATGAGGCTCATAATGGTTGGCGAAAACTCTAAAATAATAGACTCTCGAGTTGCAATACCCACATAATAATCTGGGATTAGCGGATCATCTAAGTTATATGCGGTTTGTATCGTAACTACCGCTCCAACAAATAAGGAGATAATCGATACAATACCTAAGCTATTTAAGCCCAACAAATCAATATCTATCCAAAAAGCCTTTAAGTATTCTCTGAAATTCTCAGGTCTCTTAAACGTTTTACTCAGCAATAAAAAATACTGTCCAATTGATCGGACCCCTTTCGTTAAAAACATATCGCTAAAATAAGAGTAATTTTGTGTCTCAGATGAAGAAAAATCATACACATCATTCGATCCGGTATTCAGCTAAACTTATTTTCTTTTTAGGCTTGCTTTACACTTTGGTTTCATCCTGTAAAGCCCTTGAAAAATGTGATTGTCCTTCTTACCATATGAATACACAAGCCCTTGATGAGAAAGTCTGAAGAAGTTATATCCAAGTATTTGCCAGAGGGTGCTTTGCAAATGGTAATGCCTTTATTAAAAGAAGATCCCATTGAACTAAAGATTAAAGGTCCTCGTAAAACAAAGTTTGGAGATTATCGATTACCCAAAAAGGGGGAACGACATAAAATTAGTGTCAATAGCAATTTAAACACTTATGCGTTTCTGATTACGCTCTTACATGAAATTGCCCACCTTAAAGCTTTTAAACTATTTGGCAGGCATATAAAACCACATGGAAAAGAATGGCAAAACGAATTTCTGACCATTGCGCAACCCTTTCTGGATAAGAATATATTTCCCAAATCTCTGGAAAATGTACTTATTACAAGTTTAAACAAAGGAAGTGCTAGCAGCTGTACCGATCTTAACCTTTATAGGGAGCTTCAAAAATTTGATGAAGCCACGAAATTGTTTGTGGAAGATTTACCAGAAGGAGCCATATTTGTGGCCTCAAACAATATGACGTTTAAAAAAGGGCCAAAGGCCAGAAAAAGGTATAAGTGTGTTAATCTTAATAATAAAAGAGAATACATGGTGCATCCTTTGGCAGAAGTAAAAGAACTTGAACCTCAATTATAAAAAAGTGGCACAACGCAAAGACTATTTTTCATCTGATTTTAAACTTGGGATACTAGGTGGTGGTCAGCTCGGAAAAATGATATTAACGGAAACCAGACGATACGATATCCAAACTAAAGTAATGGATCCATCTCCTCTCGCTCCCTGTAGATTTGGAAGCAACACTTTTGTTGAAGGGGATCTTAATGACGAACAAAAGGTACTTGAATTTGGAGCAGATTGTGATGTGTTAACCATTGAGATAGAAGGTGTGAATACCAAAGCCCTAAAGCAGCTCAGAGATAAAGGAGTAAAAGTCTTCCCAAAGCCAGAAACTTTGGAACTCATAAAAGATAAGCGGGAACAAAAGAGCTTTTATGAAAACAACCATATTCCAACGTCCAGCTTTATTCGTTTTGAGAATAAAGAGGAAATGTTTGAATTGATAGCAAAGAATAAACTGGAAATCCCTTTTGTTTGGAAGGCGGCTACGGGTGGTTATGATGGAAGAGGTGTTCAAATTGTACGTAGCAAAGAAGATTTAGAGAACCTTCCTTCGCAACCAGGGCTAATAGAAGATTTAGTTGATTTTGAAAAAGAACTGGCTATTATAGTTGCTCGATCTGAAAATGGTGAGAGTAAATCCTTTCCACTAGTAGAAATGGACTTTCATCCTGTTGCCAATCAAGTAGAATTTGTATTTAGCCCTTCGCTCATTTCACAAGAAATAAAAGATAAAGCTTCTCGCTTGGTGGAAGACTTGGTTGAAAAACTTGATCACGTAGGACTACTCGCTGTTGAAATGTTTTTAACCAAAACAGGTGATATCCTCATAAATGAAGTAGCACCTCGAGTGCACAATAGTGGCCATTTGAGTATTGAGGGCAATACCACATCTCAATTTGAACAGCACTTAAGAGCTGTTTTAGATTTACCTTTAGGAGATACAGCTGTTGTAAAACCTTCGGTAATGATTAACCTAACCGGTGAAGAAGGTTATAGCGGACCTGTTTTCTATGAAGGCTTAGAAACTATCATGGCCGTTTCTGGGGTTTACGTTCACTTATATGGCAAAGCGGAGACACGTCCTTTTAGAAAAATGGGACATATTACTGTAACAGCAAACACTTTAGAAGAAGCAAGAACAATCGCCAAAAAAGTAAAGGATACAATCAAAGTAATTAGCAAATAATATGAGTTCAAAAATCGAAATCGGAATCATTATGGGTAGCAAATCTGACCTTCCAATAATGCAGGAAGCAGCAGATGTATTAACGGAACTAGGTGTAAACTTTGAAATAAACATAGTTTCTGCCCACAGAACCCCCGAGCTGATGTTTGATTATGCTAAAAACGCACATACTCGAGGCCTTAAGGCAATCGTAGCGGGTGCTGGTGGTGCAGCTCACCTGCCTGGAATGGTAGCGTCTCTCAGTCCACTTCCTGTAATTGGTGTACCGGTAAAGTCTAGAAACTCGATTGACGGATGGGATTCTGTATTGTCTATTTTACAAATGCCTGGTGGCGTGCCCGTAGCGACTGTAGCTTTGGATGGAGCCAAAAACGCAGGCATCTTGGCCGCTCAAATTGTGGGTTCAAATGATCCTCAGGTTCTTTCTAAAATTGTAGCGTATAAGGAGTCTCTTAAAAACAAGGTTTTGGAATCTGCAAAAACTTTGTAAAACTTCTATAAAAAAAGAAATTCCCGCAGAAAAATGAAAATTCTACGGGAAGTCCTTTTAAAAAGGGAAACGAAACCAAACTAATAATCTTTCGATCATTATGTATAAATCAAATATGGTTTAAATTAAGGTTAATCCCTCAAACCATTGATTTAAAGAATGATTTCATTGTGTTATCGTTATTCCTCTGCTTAGAGGTTTTTCAACATGGTAAGGAGTTGTTCCTTTTTACGGTTGGCCACCGGAATTTTTGATCCATCTTCTAGTATAAGATAACCTCCATCGGTTTGAACGTATCGTTTTAGGTAGTTCATATTCACGAGGTGCGACTTATGAATTCTATTAAAATTGTAACCCGATAGCATATTATCGAATTCCTTTAACGTTTTAGAAGCTAAAAGAGACTTTTCGCTATTCAAGTAAAAAGTAGTGTAATTACTGCTAGACTCTAATCTTACAATGTCGGCCAATCGGATAACATGCATTCCATCAGAGGTGGGCACAACAATTTTTTTAGGGGAATCCGAGGCTTGACGAATATTTTCTACCAACACATTAAGATTGGCCGCATGACGCGGAATACCTTTGTTATCCTCAATCTTTCGGATCGCTTTTACCAACTCTTCTGGGTCAATTGGTTTGAGGAGATAATCCAAAGCACTAAATTTTATGGCTTTGATGGCGTACTCATCATGAGCGGTAATAAAAACTATTTCAGGATCAACATCTGGATTCTCAGAAACAGCTTCCAAAATGTCAAAACCGCTTTCTCCAGCAAGTTTAATATCTAAAAATATAGCGTCTGGCTTTTCTTCATTTACCAAGTTTATCCCATCGCTTACAGTCCCTGCTTCTCCGGTTATTTCAACCTCAGGACAAAAGAGATTTAATTTCCCTTTGAGCGTTTCTCTAGAGTTTTCTTCGTCATCAATAATTACAACTTTTACCATATTTAGTTTTAATTTTAGGTAGTCTTATATATTCTCGGCTGGTAATTTTAATATCACTTTTGTTCCTAAGGCGTTGCCTTGTTCATCTTCCTTATCCAATATACGGATTTCAATGTTTTGATTCACCGCCATCTTTAATAACCGCAATCGATCCTTATTTATTTTAGTGGCCATTGAACGATGATCCTTTCTCTTTTTAAGCTCTTTTGCTCTTTTCCTACCCACTCCATTATCCTCTATCTGGATTTCTAGCATCTCCTCCTCTAAAATAAATCTAATATCCAATTGCCCATCCGATTCCATAGGTTTTAATCCATGGAGGATGGCATTTTCAACATGTGGCTGGATTAGCATGGGTGGAATTCCTACATCATAATCAATCTCCTCATCCAGTTCTATTTCATAATCAAATTTACCCTGAAAGCGTAGCTTTTCAAGTTCAAGATAATTTTTTAGTATGGATACTTCTGTTTCAACGGGGTGAAGGTGCTCCATTGATGATTCAAGGGTCAACCTCATTAATTTTGCGAAATTGTTCAAGTATTGAACCGCTTTTCTGGGGTCATTTTTGAAAATAAAACTACTGATGGAATCCAAAGCATTAAAAATAAAATGAGGATTCATTTGCAACCGAAGCGCCTTCCTTTCCATTTCAATAAGCTCATTCTCTAATTTAAGTCTTTGATTTACTCTTCTTACCCTATCATAAATAAAGAGTGTGATTAAAGATCCAATCACAAGAATAAGAAGAGTTATAAACCACCATCTTTCCCATACAGGCCTTAAAATTTTAAATGGATAGGTTACCGATTCAGTACCCCATTCTTCTCCAAGTCTTGTTGCTTGCGCTTCAAAAACATAGTTTCCCGGTTTAATATTCGACAAAATTGCCTCCTTTCGGTTTCCAGCATAAGCCCACTCATCAGATTGCCCCGAAAGCCTATATCTATACTGTAATCTGTCTGCATTAAAGGAAGAAAGGCCCGATAGGTTGAAACTCAAAAAGTTGAGATCATGAGGTAGTGTTAATTCAGAAGGCACCTGAGTAAAGGGTAAAGAATCTTCCGCAAACCTACGCCACTCCATTTGTTCTCCTAAAAACATTTTAACATCAGTAAGAACTATGCCCGGATGTTGCCTTTCCACTAGATAAGAAGACAAATCTATTACCTGAATTCCTTCAGATGCGCCCATTAGCAATTGATCCCCTTGTATGCCTATAGCTTGAGGAGAACTTGAAACTCTAGAAAGACTTCCGGGAAATGGTATGGAGAAAATATTCTGATTCGGATCTATTTGCATTAGCCCCTTATTCGTTCCAACCCATATATTACCGTAATCGTCTGTTTCAATAGAGAGAATTTCAGCAAAGTTTAATTGCTCCGGACTGATATGTTCTACTCCTTTTTCTGTAAAATGAAAAATACCTTCTGTTAAACTTCCTGCCCATATTTCATTTTTTGAAATAGCAGTAAAACAGCTAAACCGTAAACTATCTAACCGGTTACCATTGAGCTCTCGAATAACCTCCCAATTATCGTTGTGTAAACGATAAAAGCCTTGAGTATATGTAGCACACCAGAGCGAGTTGTCTCTTTTGGCTTCTGAAATACTAAAAACAGTGGCCGCAGGTAATTTATACTTTTCTGAAGTTCGTTCAAACCTCCCATTGGCGTATGACAACAAACCACTTCCTAAACCAATCCATAAAGCATTTTTTGCCTTCTTTAAAGCAAATACAAAATCACCTGGATACGGGAGATTTACTGGAACGTATTGGTTATTCTTCTCTTTAATCAAACCGGCCTCAGTACCGTACCACCTTGTTTGATCAAATTCCTCTATGGCTAAAGTAAGTCCAAAAGGAAAGCCATTTTTAGCATCTTTTACTTTCAAAATACTATCCTTCAACACAACTAAACCTGACGAAAACCCTCCAACCAAAGCACCATTATCCAGAACTTTTACCGCATTTACTTGATGATTGGCTCTTTCTGAAAAGTCCGTTATTGTTTTGAGCGACTGTGATTCTAGCTTAGCCATGCCTTCGCCTCCAAAAAGCCAAACAACTCCAAAATTATCCGTATAAACCTTGGTAAAACCTTTTTGTGGGAATCCATTCTCTTCTCCTAAATGTAATGGTTCTGTATTCCAGCTCAAGAGTAATTCATCATTGTTTAACCCTGAATAACCATTCTCTCCAGCCTGAAGGAAAAGTACTTTTTCTTTTCTAGTAGATTTTTTAACTCCTGAAGATTCGTAACCAATTATTTCATGATTCGAACTGGCGTACAGATATTTTTCATCAAAGGATAAGTGATAGATCACCATGCTATCCAACCTCTCCCAAAACTCAGTGGTTTTTGATGTTTTAAAAAGGCCTTGATCTGATGCCACCCAAACCTCATTTCCAAAAATCTCAATGTCGTTAACGGAAATATCATTGGGTAAGCTCAATGGCTTCCATTGTTCATTGTGAAGTTCCCATAACTGATTGTTCTGAGAAGAAATTAGAATACTTTCTTCGCTCAAAGCAAAGTGTCTCACTTTTATACCGTCCGGCAATAGGAAATCATAGAATTCTCGTCCATCAAACCGGAGCAAACCATTTTCTAAAGCGGCCCAAATATTCCCAGCAGCATCCTCCTTTACTTCTGAAACTAGCAACCTCTCTGGCTGTGAAGCCTCTCTATAGGTTACAAAATCATAACCGTCATAACGAACCAAGCCTGTACCTTCTGTAGCTAACCAATAAAAACCCCTAGAATCCTGAATAAAATCATTTATCTGATTACTGGGTAAGCCATCCTCTAGGCCTAGAGTTTGAAAAGAGTAAATCTGAGCTTTAATCGAAAACGTTGCCAACAAGACCAACATGGTGAAAAGCAATCTCCTATCGCAGCTATTTCTATGAAACATAAATTATCAAGATTCGTGATAAATCTAACATTTTCAGTTCAGATGTATCGACAAAGAGCAGGAGGTATTTATTCTAGCATATCTGAAAGGCGAAAAAAGAGGTATATCCGGCTCTTTGAAGAAGTGATAAACGAGTTATCGCAATAACGCAATACATGAATAAAAAAAAAGCAAGCCTAAATTAGGCTTGCTTTCAAACATTTTAAGCAAATAAAACAGAAGTCTAGGGCTCCATTAAAATGGGTTGTGTACCACTACCAATAATTACTTTGGCATTTGGTGATTTTGAAAGCTCTCTATACACCTCTAAGCTTTTGTATTGAATAATAGCTGGTGTAAGACCTTCCGAAATTATTTGATTTGCATCACGCACTCCTTCCGCTTCAATTTTTTTCCTTTCTGCTTCTTGTTTTTCTTTTTGCAATACGAACTCCATTCGTTGCGCCTCTTGTTCAGCTTGCAGTTTTTCTTCAATCGCTCGATACAAACCAGGAGGAAGCGTTACACTTTTTAGTAATACAGCTTCAATTACAAAACCTCGATCTCCAATTAGTTCCATCATTTTTTTTCGAATCGCGCTTTCAATTTCTAAACGGTTTCCCGTGTGCATATCCTTTGCCATAAACTTGGCCGTAACATCAGCGGCAGCAGCTCTAAATACAGGGAGAATAATAGTATTTAAATAATCTTCTCCAATAGAGCCTATAACATCTGTAGCTTTTGATTCTTGAACATGATAAAGTATCGAGATTTGAGTTTCCACGTTTAAGCCCTCTTTTGAAGGTAAAGGCAAACTAACCTCAAGGTTTTGAGTATTAACAGGTACTATAATGATTTTAGAAACAAATGGATTATACCAACTCGGACCAGCAGGTGCGCTTGGTTCATGAATTTTACCGATCGTTCGTTTTACACCAACATTACCTTGACGTACCGTTACACAACTAGTAAGCATAAAAAAGGATAGTAGAAATATCACCGAAGTCTGAATTATTTTTTTCATAGGATGCTTGTTTTTGATTTATATTTTAGTTGCAATTTGCTTGCCAAAAAGCTGGCAAAACACTTATAAACCAACAAATTGTTTGGTCTTTCTGTTCGAGTATCACCTCATTTTATTGTACAGTATTTAAAGGCATAAAATATATTCCCTGCAGCACTCAGATTCCTTTTTAAAAAAAGCATTGTTCAGCTTTTTAGTGAAAGGTCGTCTAACACTTTATACCACTCACAATGAGCCTTTATCACTTTAAAGTTTTGTGAAACAATTCAAAATCTATGAATGAAAAGGCTACTACTCGCTCTTATTTTCCCCTACGCTCTTGTTGCCCAAAATCAAAGTTTTTATGCCGGTGCGCGTTCTGCAGCTTTAGCTCACTCTACCGTTGCCCTCTCTGATGTTTGGTCTAGCTGTCATAATCAGGCAGGCCTAGCTTTTCTTGAACAGAGTGAGATCGGGATTTCTTATCAAAACAAATACTTCATCAAGGAGCTAATGGTTGGAAATATTGCTTTTGCTGTTCCGTTAAAGAACGGTGCCCTTGCAACCAGCTTAGAATATTTTGGGTTTGAATTGTTTAATCGCACAAAACTAGGTCTGAGCTACGCTCACCGATTTGGATCATACTTTAGCTCAGCGGTTACCATCAATTATGAGCATTTTTATGTTAGCCAAGGCTCAAACAACGGAGGTGTTGCAACTTTTGAAGCGGGAGTATTTTACAAGCCTTTAAAATCTCTCAATCTTGGTCTCCACTTCTACAATCCAACCAATCAATCTTTTAATAGTGAAAGTGGAGACAAGCTCCCTGTTATTGTTCGTTTTGGCGCCCAAAAGTCGTTGGGTAGTAAAAGCATAGTAACCGCAGAAGTGCGAAAGCAGGCAGACCTACAGGAGCGGTACAGCTTGGGCGCAGAATACCGTTTTCTAGAAGGAGTGGCTTTGCGCACTGGAGTAAGCATTCAGCCTATTTCCAACACTTGGGGATTAGGGTTTAATTTCTCCTCATTTCAAGTAGATCTATCCTATGAGTATGCAGTTATACTTGGAAACTCCGGTAGCTTGAGCTTAAACTATAGTTTATGAAAGGGTTATATACTCTTGTTATTAGTTTTCTCAGTTTTCAAATGACCGCCCAACTTCCCGAAAATTCTCAGGAAGTAGAAAATCAAATAGAATCCATTACTCAAAATTTTGATGAAAATGCGGATTTAAGCTTTTTAGCGGAACGATTGGAAGATATTAAATCACACCCTATACCGATCAATTTTGCTTCTGTAGAAGAACTTGCGGAAATCCCATTTCTTGATGTTTTTAAAATCCATAACCTCATACGCTACAGAGAAACTACTGGGGGAATTTACACGGCTTATGAACTGCTTCAAATTAAAGGTTTTGACTTTGAGCTTATTCAAAAGTTGATCCCTTTCCTCAATTTTCAAACGAAGTTAAACAAACCTAAATTAAAGCTTGATCATATTATAAAATACAGCCAAAGCTCTCTAATTACACGCTACTGGCGCGATCTACAAACAAGAAAAGGGTATAGGTTAAATGCTCAAGAAGGATATCTGGGTGCACCCAATAATTACTATCTCCGTTTTCTTTCACAGTATAAGAACCTTTTGTCCATGGGTTTGAATCTTCAACAGGATGCGGGAGAGTCATTTAACAATAGTCATCAAAACACGGCAGTAGATTTTATTTCGGGTCATTTAGCGTTAAAGAATTATGGTTCTATCAAGACTCTTATTATTGGCGATTTTCATGCAGAATTTGGTCAAGGCTTGAGCCTTTGGACCAGCTTTGCTCGAGGAAAAGCCTTACTAAACCCTGATATAAAAAAATATGCTCGAGGCATTCGTTCAAGTTCCGGTAGTGAAGAAAATCGTTTTTTAAGAGGTATTGCAAGCACTTTCAATTGGAAAAATTTTGATGTTAGTCTATTTGCATCTTCTAAAAGTATTGATGCTAATATTGTATCTAACTCCAACCAGAATGAGGTAAGCGCGTTGTTAAATTCAGGATTGCATCGAAGCTTATCTGAATTGGAAGATCGAAAAAGCTTACAACTCTCTTCTTGGGGTGCTTATGTGAAATATTCAGGCGCTCAGCTTAACCTAGGTTTTTCATTACATCAAGTGGATTTGAATTTACCGGTTGCAGCTCCATCTTCTTTGTATAGTCGATTTAACTTTCAAGGGTCTACATTGAGGAATCTATCCTTTGATGTAGATTACGTCTTCAAAGACATCAATCTTTTTGCAGAAGTTGCCCGATCACAAAATGGCGGTTATAGCACGTTGATAGGCTTACAAAGCCAGCCTTCTGATGAATTTCGTTTAAACAGTTTGTTCCGGTATTTTTCTACGGATTATCAAGCCTTTTATCATGCGGCTTTTAGCGAAAGAGCCTCATCTGGAGAAAGGGGTTTTTATTTAGGTATGTCTTGGAACACTTCAAAGATAATTACTTGGAACGCTTTTGTAGACGTATTTGAATTTAAATGGCCTACGTTTAAATCCGATTTCTCTTCCCATGGTTATGATCTTGCTACGCAGCTCGACTTCCGATTTACGAGATACTTTTCGCTCTATGTGCGCCTTTTAAAGGGGCTGGAACAAATTACCTCATCAAATGAAGAGTCGTTTGGAACTTTAACGGAAAAGACCTTTAGACAAAGATTGCACTTGAACTTTAGCGCATCGCCAAATATTTTTTTAGGTTCGCGTTTGGAGTTAGTTGATTATAATGGTGAGAGTGATGGATTTATTGTTTTTCAAGATATAAAGTATCAATTCCAAAATATCCCTTTCCACTTTTCCCTACGTTACGCCTTTATTAGCACTGATTCGTACGACTCTCGAATTTATGCCTATGAAAATGATGTATTGTATGCATTCAGTATCCCTGCTTATTCGGGAAGAGCCAATCGCTTTTATGGGTTACTACACTATACCTTAAATAATAACATGAGCCTTGAAGCTCGGTACTCTTTGACTCAATATAGCGATAGAAACAAAATAAGTAGTGGTTTACAAGAAGTTAATGGAAATAGACTCAGTCAGGTGAAAATTCAGATTAGAGTAAAGTTTTAATTTCCATCAGCATACTTCAATCTTAAAA
>CAZAJG010000014.1:39151-69624 GCA_964485405.1 uncultured Owenweeksia sp.
GCTCTTGCTTACTACTTCTGGATCATGGATAATAATGGGATTTACAAGAGCCAATGGTGCAAGTGCCATAGCCATTCTATGATCTCCCCAAGTAGAGAAAATGCATTCTTCGCAATCGTCTATTCCCTTTATAATTTCAAGTGAGCTTTCTCCAACTATAATCTTAGCTCCACACTTTTCCAACTCTGTTTTTAAGGCTACAAGTCTATCCGTCTCTTTTATTTTTAAGGTCTGCAAGCCTTTAATTAGAGAGGGAACTCCCAATGCCGCCAAGGCAACAACAATGGTTTGTGCTAAATCTGGGTTTTTAACTAAATTCATCTCAACCCTTTCCAACTGCGAAACCGTGGTTTTTTTTAATCGGACTCCTTGTTGTGTAAACTCCGTTTTTACGCCTAACGATTCAAATATGCTCAACACCTGAGCATCACCTTGTAAGCTATTGCTTTGATAGCCTAAAAGCTCTACTTGAAACGTTTTGGATAAAAGACATAGAGTATACCAATATGAAGCAGAGCTCCAGTCTGGTTCTACTTTAATACGATTAAGGCTCGGAGCAACAGAATCAAAAGGCTCTACAACTATCTCAGACTCTAAAACTGAAACGCTCAATCCTAATTGAAGCATCAAAGAAGCTGTTAGATCAATGTATGGTCTTGATACTTGATTCCCTGTAAGATCTATGATCAAACCTTTCTCCATAGATGGCCCAATCATCATCAAAGCAGATACGAATTGGCTACTTGTAGAACCGTCTAAACTTACTTTTCCTCCAATCAATGGTTTTCCACTAATCTTTAAAGGGGGAAAACCGTTTTTTTCCAAAAACTCAATATCCGCTCCTAATTCTCTTAACGCGTCAACTAAAACTCCAATCGGTCTTTGATGCATTCGATCCGTTCCATGCAAGGTAATTTCTCCCGATTTCACGGCATAGAGTGCCGTCAAAAAACGCATCACGGTTCCTGCATCTTCTACATTTTTCTCAGCCTCTGTTTGAGACAGTAAACGGAGCATGATCTGCGTATCGTTGCTACTTGAATGATTGTCAATTGTCAATTTTGGAAAATACAATTCCTTGAGAATCAACAAACGATTGGATTCGCTTTTACTTCCCGGCACCTTGACCTTACCATCAAGCTGAGCATGAGCGTGCGATATTTTATATCGTTTATACAATTTGTTTTAAAACTTGAATTATATCCTTTTCCTGTACGGGAACATCCACCTCTACTGATCCAATATTCTTTAAAAGCGAAAAGCGAAATTCATCGCCAACGTTTTTCTTATCTTCTTTCATCAATTCCACCCACAGGTCTGGGTTTCCATGGAGTTTAACATTAGGAAAAAAGACGTGAATGGAGTCACAAATTTCTTGCGCTATATCACTTGAAAGACCTGTATATTTTACAGAAAGCAATGTCTCAAGCTGCATTCCTATAGCAATAGCTTCACCGTGCAATAAGGATTCATTTTCGGCCAGGGCTGCTGTTTCTAAACTATGACCAATGGTGTGTCCAAAATTTAATCCTTTCCGAATATCTGATTCTCTAAAATCCTTCTCTATAATTGAAAATTTAATCTCTACCGATCTTTGAATCATTTCTTGGGTAGGGATGCTGTTTTCAATATCAAAAGTTTTTAAACTTAACCAGTAATCTGGATCCGCAATAAGCGCATGCTTCAACATCTCTGCAAAACCAGATAGCCTTTCTCTAATGGGTAAGGATTCTAGAAAACTATTGATCAAATAGGTACTGTTGGGATTCTGAAAAACCCCTACTCTGTTTTTAAGGTGGTTTAAGTTAATTCCTGTTTTGCCTCCAACTGACGCATCTACCTGTGCTAAAACCGTGGTTGGGAAATTAACAAAGGTGATTCCCCTCATATAGGTTGATGCTAAAAACCCTCCTAAGTCGGTAATAACGCCTCCCCCAACATTTACCAAAAGAGAAGATCGATCCGCTTCCAATTCTGATAAGGCTTGCCAAAGCTGAACCAATACCTCTGGAGATTTACTATCCTCCCCTGCTTCAACTTCTAAAACTTCATATTCACCTACTTCAGGAAGCTCTTGGAGCAATCGAATTAAGCAATGCTCATGCGTGTTTTCATCAACTAAAAAGAAAATTTTTGAAAACTTTATTTTTTGCAAGAGGTCGTTAAAGTCCGTAAGACCCTCATCCTCAAATTTTACCAACTCATTTATACCTTTCACAAGTACGTTTTAAAAATTACGATGAAAGTAATAAA
Source organism: uncultured Owenweeksia sp. (assembly GCA_964485405.1). Classification (GTDB taxonomy): domain Bacteria; phylum Bacteroidota; class Bacteroidia; order Flavobacteriales; family Schleiferiaceae; genus CAKZNE01. The sequence continues at coordinate 41,405 of CAZAJG010000014.1, forward strand.
ACCTTCATGTTTTATTACTTGTTCTATTAATTTTACAATCTCAATAAAAAGAATGGTTGACTTTAACGATACGGCTACAGCTTTTATAACAAAGAGTAATGCTCAATTAAAAAGAGCTTATTACATGTTTAAAATGGTAGCAAACCCTAAAATGGTAAGTTTTGGAAAAAGAGCCACTGCTTTTTCGCTTAGACTTGGTCTACCTATCAAAGGAGCCATTAAAAAAACGGTTTACGATCAGTTTGTAGGAGGTGAAACTATACACGAGTGTGCCGCTACTATAGATCGATTAAACAGACATCATGTAAAATGCCTTTTAGATTATTCGGTTGAAGGAAAAGAGAGCGAAAGGGATTTTGAATTGACCAAAAAAAGGTTAATCGACACGATTGTATTCGGTTCTAAAAATGAAGCCATTCCATTCACTGTATTTAAAGTTACTGGCCTGGCTCGCTTTGGGCTGTTGGAAAAAGTAAGTAGTGGCAAGGAATTAAATGAAAAGGAGAGTAAAGAATGGTATCGTGCTCAAAAAAGAGTGGAGAGTATTTGCCAAGCCGCTTATGAAAATGAACTTTCCGTGCTTATTGATGCTGAAGAGAGTTGGATTCAAAATGCAATTGATGGAATCGCTGAGGCCATGATTCGAAAGTACAATGAGGAAAGAGTGATTATTTTCAATACCCTCCAAATGTACAGATGGGACCGATTGGATTACCTCAAAGAGCAGATCGAACAAGCAAACGCTGTTGGTTATCATCTTGGGGTGAAATTGGTGCGAGGTGCTTACATGGAAAAAGAAAGAGAAAGAGCCCTAGAGATGGGGTACAAATCACCTATTCAACCTACTAAAGATGCTTCTGACGCTGATTATGACTCTAGCGTAGAATACATTATTAATAATTTGAGACTAGGTGCTTTGGTAGCGGGAACCCATAACGAAGAAAGTTGCAAAAGATTGATTCAATCAATGAGAACCCGAGGTCTCGCAAAAAACGATGATCGAGTTTGGTTTAGTCAGCTATATGGAATGAGCGATAATTTATCCTTTAATCTTGCTAAAGGAGGCTATAATGTAGTTAAGTATTTACCCTTTGGGCCCGTTAAAGAAACACTTCCATATTTGATTCGAAGAGCGGAAGAGAATACATCTGCCGCTGGCCAAACCGGAAGAGAATTACAGCTTATCGAACAAGAAATGAAGAGAAGAAAGCTCTAAACTTCATTGTACGGTTTTTATTCATTTTTTTGATTTTTAGAAATTCTTTAACTCATTGATAAACCGACTCTTTCACCCTATTTTTAGCCATCCAAGTTGTTTAGAAAATTAAAAGTCAGGCGCTAAAATTATCCAGGAATGTCTGGTTTTATCAAAACCATGTGTTTTTTTAAAACCCCTCCTTTTAATGCCTTGATTTTTAATAATTTATCATTTAAGTCTAGATATATTTTACCCTCGAAAACTAAGTTTGGCTCTCTGCCAAGGTCTGTAAAACCCTAAATTAATTGAGAATCAACTAAACTAGTTTTTCCCATGAAACACTCAACTCTCAAAGCTTTAGCATCCATTGCCTGTTTGCTTATGCTTTCTTTCACTATGCAGGCTCAAATGGTCTCCATCCAAAACGGAACGGATTGTGACGTAATCATTGAACTTGGATTTCAAAACTCTGCAGATCCCCCTTGTACTTCTCATACCCCAGTATGGGTAAATGTTCCTTGCAATAGCGGCACCAATGTGCCATTTCCAGCAGGAGCAGACGTATTCAAAGGATATCAAATCGACCCATCTGGAGATGCATCTACATTTGGTGTAAACGTTGTTTACCACTGTGCCACTTGGGACCCTACAAACTGTAGTTCCCTCACTCCAATTAACCCAGGTTGTGGCAATTGTACTTCAGCTACTGGCACGTGTTGGTACAACCTTGGTGGAGGCGTACTGACTGCAGATTATGCAATCCGTATTTTTTAAAAGAAAAAGTTAGTATTAGAAACTTGAAGCTCTTGCGTAATGCAAGAGCTTTTTGTTTTTGAATGTCACTTACCGAGCAACTTGTTTTAATACAGCTGTACTATCGCAATTTCCGAAAATGGCATAAAAACTCGGTTTATCTTCTGGTTCAAAGGATATCCAATAGTTTTTACAAGAGTCTTTTTTAGTATCACTCTTTTCAAAGTCAACATCTCCCATCAAAAGCAGGTCACTGATATCTGAAGTATCAACTCCCAATTCTTGCATTTGAGTAAAAGTAGAATCCGGAATCATTCTGTCTTTATTTCTTAAGTCATACAAAACCCTATCATTTGGGAAGTAACTACACTGAATATCATCCCTACCGCCAAAAATAAATTTGACCATTAATATTCCTAATGTTACTCCTATTCCAAAAAACAGCAGTTTTCTCCAGGTTTTCATTTTCAGAAATTTTGGCAAATGTAAGCGACCTTTTGCTTATATAGTATCTAGAATTAATACAAAAGACGAGAGTCTTCCGCATAAGGGAGGTCAAAGAAATCACCTATAGATTTGCTTACCAGTATACCCTTACATAAATACAATCCCTTGTTAACTCCTTTATTATCTCTTAGTATTTCTTCTACCCCTCCATAGTCGCCAATAGACAATAAAATGGGGGCCAATATATTACTTAACGAAAAAGTAGCGGTTCTACTCACCCTTGACGCGATGTTTGGAACGCAATAATGAATCACATCATATTTGGTAAAACTGGGGTTTTCTAGATCCCGCAACTCGGAGGTTTCAAAACAACCGCCTTGGTCAATACTCACATCTACAATTACACTACCCGGTTTCATTTTCTGAACCATATCATCCGTTACTACACTAGGGGTTCTTCCAGATTGTGAACGAATGGCTCCAATTGCTACATCGCAGCGCATCAGAGATTTTTCTAGAATTTTGGGTTGTATCACGCAAGTATAAATAGGCATATTTATAATTCCTTGCAGTCTTCTAAGCTTAGCTATGGATTTATCAAAAACTTTAACCGTTGCACCAAGGCCTAAAGCAGTTCGTGCTGCATAAACACCAACTGTGCCAGCTCCAATAATTACCACATCTGTAGGGGGAACGCCAGAGACACCTCCTAACATATAGCCTTTTCCATTATTGGCATTGGAAAGGTACTCTGCCGCAATGAGAACCGAAGTATTCCCCGCAATTTCACTCATGCTTCTAACCACAGGAATAATACCGCTTTCGTCTTCTATATTTTCAAAACTTAGAGCCGTAATCTTTTTATCCATTAACTTTTTGAAGTACTCTTTTCGTTGAGTCTTCAGCTGAAGCGCAGAAATCAACGTCTGGTTATGCTTCATTAAGTCAATTTCTTCTAAGGAAGGCGGTTCTATTTTGAGAATGATATTGCTCTCATATACCTTATCCGCAGAATAGGCAATTTTCGCTCCCGCCTGCTCATAATCGTAATCTGAATAGTTTGCTCCTTCTCCAGCACCCTTCTCAACTACAACTTGATGCCCGTTATTCACCAATAAGCTTACTGCATCCGGAGTGAGTCCTACTCTCCTCTCTTGCATACAGGTTTCTTTTGGAATACCTATTTGAAGAGTACTCTTAGATTTTTTAACCTCCAATACCTCCTCTTGTGGCATTAGTTCAGAAGAAGAAAAGGATAAAAATTCGGGTTTACTCATGGCCAGGTAGGTTTAAACTAAAAACACGTGTATCCTCTTCTACACGTATTTTTAAGGTGGGACATTCTGCGGGAATTAAGTTACAAATTTTTTCAGGCCATTCCATGAAACAGTAACCACCTGAATATAAGTAATCTTCCACTCCAAAATCTAAAGCTTCTGCTTCGTTTTTAAGTCGATAAAAATCAAAATGGTATATGGAACCATATTTTGGAGAGCTATATTCGTTTACCAAAGAAAAGGTTGGACTACTTACCTCATCCTCTACTCCCATATGCGTGCACAAAGATTTAATAAAGGTAGTTTTACCTGCTCCCATTTCTCCCTCAGTGGCTAACAACCTATGGGAGCCCATTGCTTCTAGTAACCATTCCGCTACTTCCGGCAACTGCTCAATACCTTTAACCTTCATTTCTGCACTTGTCATTTTGCAAAAATAAACGCTATCCTTTAGATGTCAATACAGCAAATGGAATGATCATCTCCTCTAAAGAAACTCCTCCATGTTGGTAAGTATTTCTGTAATACTTTACGTAGTGATTAAAATTGTTGGGATAAGCAAAGAACAGGTCTTCTTTGGCAAAAACAAAAGACGAGTTAATATTGGGCTTTGGCAGGTAAATATCTTCTGGATTTTTAATCTCAAATACATCCTTATACTGGTAGCTCATGTTTCTACCCACTTTATATCTAAGGTTGGTATTCAGATCCTTAGGTCCTACAATTTTTGTTGGGTCTCCACAATTGATGGTACCATGATCAGTAGTTAAAACTAATTTAAAGCCTTTATCTCGTCCTGCTTTTATCATATCCAACAAAGGCGAGTTTTTAAACCAACTTAAAGTAAGCGATCGGTAAGCTTTATCGTTATCCGCCAATTCGCGGATTACTTTCATATCTGTTTTTGCATGTGAGAGCATATCCACAAAGTTGTATACAATCACGTTAAGCTGGTTTTCAGAAAGATTGGACATATTATCGGCCAATTTCTTTCCTTGATTTAGATTGGTAATTTTATTGTAAGAAAATTTCATATCTCCAAAACCAGTCCTCTTCAATTGATCGGCTAAAAAGTCTTTCTCATACAGGTTTTTACCCTCATCATCCGTATCTTCTATCCATTTATCGCTAAATCGCTTCTTTATTTCGGAAGGCATAAGTCCGGCAAAAAGAGCATTTCGAGCGTATTGAGTTGCGGTAGGCAGTATGCTATAAAACAACTTCTCTTCTTCTACAATAAAATACTCTTCCAGCACAGGCTGAATAACTTTCCATTGATCATACCTCAGGTTATCAATCACCACCATGAGGATTTTTTCTTCCTGCTTGGCTTTTGGCAAAACCCATTCTTTAATTAAAGTATGAGACATAACTGGAGAATCTCCTCCATCAAACCAATCCTCGTAATTGCGTTCTATAAACTTAAAAAACTGCGAATTGGCTTCTTTCTTTTGAGTCAGTAAAATTTCATTCAAACCTTCATCCTCAAGCTTATCCAGCTTTAGCTCCCAGTATGTCAGCTTTTTATATAAGCTTAACCAACCTTCGTAGTCGTTTACCATTGCTAAATCCATCCCTATCTGGCGAAACTCTTGCTGGTAATTACTCGTGGTCTTTTGACTCACCAAACGCTTTGTATCCAGATTCTTTTTTATAGAAAGCAGGATTTGCTTTGGGTTAACCGGTTTAATTAAGTAATCCGAAATCTGAGAACCAATCGCATCATCCATAATGCTCTCCTCTTCACTCTTAGTGATCATCACAACCGGGAGAGAGCTATGAATAGTTTTGATTTCTTGTAAAGTTTCCAAGCCATTTAAACCTGGCATATTCTCATCTAAAAACACTAAGTCATAATGTTTTTCTCCAACCATATCAATGGCATCAGCACCATTATTTATAGTATCCACTTTATACCCTTTCCCTTCTAAAAAAATGATATGAGGTTTTAGTAGGTCGATCTCATCGTCAACCCAGAGTATTTGAATATTGTCCATACTTTTGTTACAAGATTTTTTAGGTGATTAAGAAATAAATTTTATTCAAAAAGCTTTTGAACCACACTAATAAGTTAAAGATACTAAACGACCCAATATACGGTTTCATTACTATTCCCAACGAATTAATTTTCGACCTTATCGAACATCCTTATTTCCAGAGGTTGAGGAGAATTTCGCAATTGGGTTTAACCTATCTCGTATATCCGGGTGCTTATCATACGCGCTTTCATCATGCCATTGGAGCCATGCATTTAATGGATAAAGCGGTGAGAATTTTAAGGTCTAAAGGACATGAAATTACTCCAGAAGAGGAAAATGCCGTGAAAATTGCAATTTTACTGCACGATATTGGCCATGGCCCATTCTCCCATGCATTAGAAAATTCGATCGTTAAAAATATTCACCACGAAACTCTTTCCCTTGAGTTTATGAAGGTGCTGAATGAAGAATTTGAAGGAAAGCTAAGCATGGCTATTCAAATCTTTCAAAACAAATATCCTAAGAAGTTTCTTCATCAGCTTATCTCCAGTCAACTGGATATGGACCGTTTAGACTACTTAAGGAGAGACTCCTTTTACACTGGCGTTACTGAGGGTCAGGTAAATACAGAACGACTTATTACCATGTTGAATATCAAAGATGATCAAATCGTAGTAGATCAAAAAGGTATTTATTCTGTTGAAAAGTTCATCGTATCTAGGCGGCTTATGTATTGGCAAGTTTATTTGCATAAAACGGTTTTATCTGCCGAGTTTCTCATTATCAAAATTCTACAACGTGCTCGGGAGATTTACACAGAAAACATGGCAATGCCCTCTGTGGTAAGAAAGTTTATCTCAGGCTCTGTCTCTAACGATTATAAGAAATTGTTACCTGAATACGCACAGCTAGATGATTATGATATCATCTCTGCTATAAAAGAATGGCAAAAACATGAAGACAAGGTTTTATCCATTCTTTGTAAAAACCTTTTAGAAAGAAAGTTATTGGCCGTAATGGTTTCAAACAGTCCAAACAATGAGGAACAAATACATCAGCTTAAATTAAAAACACAAAAGCAATTTGGTTTAAACTATGATGAAACCGAGTACTTTGTGTTTAATCAAGGCCTTACCAATAATGCCTATGACCCTAAGCAGGATCGTATAAACCTCCTATATAAAGATGGCTCAACAGTAGATATAACTGTGGCCGCGGATCAACTAAATATTTCAGCTTTAGCAAAACCTGTAACCAAAAATTTCCTCTTCTTTCCAAAGGAATGCAGACCCCTTAAATAGGGCCTAAAAATTTCCTACTTTTGGCCAGATGGAATTTTCTGCAAAACAAATTGCTGAACTACTTCAAGGAACGGTAGAAGGCAATGCTGATATTAAAGTAAATACACTTGCAAAAATTGAAGAGGGAAAAGAGGGTGCTCTTAGTTTTCTAGCGAACCCACAGTATACGCCATACATTTATTCAACAGATGCTTCTATAGTTATTGTTAATAATGATTTTGAAGCGGAACAGGAAATAAGCTCTACTCTGATTCGAGTGGATGATGCTTATCGGTCTTTTGCACAACTTCTGGAAATTTACAATCAACTCAAAAACGATAAAAAAGGAATCGATTCGCAATCCAAGATTGAAAAATCTTCAACCCTTGGAGAAGATTGTTATGTAGGCGCCTTTGCGTATATCGGTGAAAATGTAACCATTGGTAAAAACAGTAAAATATACCCGGGCTGCTACATTGGCGACAATGTAACCCTTGGTGAAAATGCGATTGTTTTTAGTGGAGTTAAAATTTATGCGGATTGTGAAATCGGTAAATCCGTTACATTACATAGTGGTGTAATTGTAGGAGGAGACGGTTTTGGCTTTGCTCCAAACAATAACTCTTACGATAAAGTGGCTCAAATCGGTAATGTGATTATTGAAGATCATGTTGAAGTTGGGGCAAATACAACTATTGACAGAGCAACTTTAGGATCTACTATAATTCGAAAAGGCGTAAAGTTGGACAACCTTATCCAAATAGCCCATAACGTAGAAATTGGTGAGAATACAGTGATAGCTGCTCAAACAGGTGTAGCTGGATCCACCAAAATAGGAAGCAATTGTATGATTGGTGGGCAAGTAGGAATTGTAGGCCACTTAAATATTGCCGATAATGTAAAAATTGCTGCACAAAGTGGTATCGGGTCAGATATCGCAGAAGGGCAAATTGTTCAAGGATCTCCTGCTTTTAGTATAAAGGAGTATAAAAAATCTTATGTTTACTTTAGAAAGTTAGCTCAATTGGCTAATGATATTGATCAACTTAAAAAACAGCTGCAATCAACTTAAGCTATGCACTCTCAGCAAAAAACAGTTAAGCAAAAAATAAGTGTTTCGGGCACAGGATTACATACCGGTGAAGAAGTTACTTTAACTTTTAACCCGGCCAAAGTAGGAAGTGGTTTTGTTTTTAAGAGAACCGATGTGTCTGGGCAACCAGAGATTCCAGCTCTTGCAAAATATGTAGTTAGCACAGATAGAGGCACTACTATTGGTCAAAAAGATGTGCTCGTAAATACAGTTGAGCATGTTCTTGCCGCCTTGGTTGGAATGGACTTGGATAACTGCCTTATTGAAATTGATGGTTCTGAAACACCAATCATGGACGGCAGCTCGCAGCCTTTTGTACAAGCTCTTGAAGAAGCAGGTATTGAAGAGCAAGATGCGCGAAGAGAATACTTCGAAATCACAGAACCGCTCCGGTATGAGGAAGATGGTGTAGAGCTTATGGCTATCCCTGCTGACAAATACGAAGTTTCCGTAATGGTAGATTATGGGACCAAAGTCTTAGCCAGCCAGAACGCACATCTTACGGATATCGCTGACTTTAAAACGGAAATCGCCTCTTCTAGAACTTTTAGCTTTTTGCATGAATTGGAATTTTTGCTTGACAATGGCTTAATTCAAGGAGGTGATTTGAATAATGCCATCGTTTATGTGGATAAGGAAATATCTCCCGACCGTATAGAGAAACTCAAAAAAGCATTTAATAAAGATAATGTATCGGTTAAGGCCAATGGAGTTTTAGATAATCTTGACCTTCATTACCCCAATGAAGCAGCTCGTCATAAATTATTGGATGTAGTTGGCGATTTGGCTTTAGCTGGTAAAAGAATAAAAGGACGGATCTTCGCTACCAAGCCTGGACATAAGGGCAATACGGAATTCGCAAAAGTCCTTTACAATAAAATAAAAGAAGAAAGCAAAAGACCTGATCTTCCATACTACGATCCTAATGCTGAGCCATTTTATGATGTAGTGGAAATCATGAATCGCCTCCCACACCGCCAACCTTTTTTGTTGGTCGATAAAATTCTGGATTTAACTAAAGATTCTGTAGTTGGACTGAAAAGTGTGACTATGAATGAGGAATTTTTTAGAGGTCATTTCCCCGGAGCACCTGTTATGCCTGGCGTACTTCAAATTGAAGCCATGGCTCAAGTAGGTGGAATTTTAGCTCTCAGCAATGTTCCCGACCCTGAAAACTATTTAACCTATTTGCTCAAAATGGATAACATCCGATTTAAGCAAAAAGTAGTACCCGGAGACACTATATTATTTCGTTTGAGACTTACTCAGCCCATCCGAAGAGGATTAGTACAAATGCACGGTGAAGCCTTTGTTGGCAACAAGGTAGTTTGTGAAGCTGATCTTATGGCTCAAATTGTAAAAGAAAGAAATAAGTAAAATGAATCAACCCCTAGCATACGTTCATCCTTCCGCTAAAATTGCCAATACCGTAGTTATTGAGCCATTTACTACCGTTCATAAAAACGTAGAAATTGGTGAAGGAACATGGATTGGCTCTAATGTAACCATTATGGAAGGCGCCAGAATAGGGAAAAACTGTAGAGTTTTTCCAGGTGCAGTAATTTCTGCAATTCCTCAAGATCTTAAGTTTGAGGGGGAAGATAGTTTGGTTATTGTTGGTGATAATACTACGATTCGCGAATGTGTAACCATCAACCGAGGAACAAAGGCACTGGGGAAAACCGAAATTGGCAAAGGCTGTCTTATTATGGCTTGTGCGCACATAGCTCATGATTGCGTTATTGGTAATCATTGCGTAGTAGTAAATGGATGTTTACTAGCAGGCCATGTAGAAATGGGTGATTGGGCAATTATTGGTGGATTAGTTGCTGTTCAACAATTCTCAAAAATTGGAACACACGCTTTTGTTGGAGGAGGATCTCTGGTAAGAAAAGATGTACCGCCTTTCGTAAAAGCGGCTAAAGAGCCAATATCGTATGCAGGTATTAACTCTATCGGCTTGAGAAGAAGAGGATACGACAACGATAAGATCAATGAGATTCAAAATATTTATCGAATCTTATTCCAAAATAAATACAATACTTCTCAAGCGTTAGAAATCATAGAAACAGATTTTAAGGCCACACAGGAGCGAGATGAAATTTTAACTTTTATCCGAAACTCTCAAAGTGGAATTATGAAAGGATTCCGTTTGGAGTAAGATGAAGATCGTTTTATCTGACGTTAGTAGAAAATTCAATAAGCAAATCGTATTTAGGAATATTTCCTACACTTTTGAGCAAGGTGGTAGGTATGCCATTCTTGGAGGAAATGGAAGCGGTAAATCAACTTTATTAAAAGTTATCTCTTCCGCCCTAACAGTATCTTCCGGGAAAGCAGAATATTATCAAAACGAACAGATATTGTCTCAAGATGCTGTGCCTTTTAACATTTCAATCGCAGCTCCATACTTAGAACTAATAGAGGAACTTACAGCCGCTGAGTTTCTAAACTTTCATCAAAAATTAAAACCTTTTTCCAAGAACTTAGATGTTTCCGCTATCCTAAAAGTTCTCTATCTGGAATCTTCATCCAATAAAGAAATTAGAAATTTTAGTTCTGGAATGAAACAACGTTTAAAGTTAGGAACAGCTCTCCTGAGTCAGTCCTCTCTCGTAATATTGGACGAACCTACCTCAAACCTAGATCCTAAAGGTGTGGAGTGGTATAAGGGACTCGTGAGTGATTATGGAAACGGAAAAACCATATTAGTAGGAAGCAACTTCAGTGAAGACGAAATGGGCTTCTGTACAAATCAATTGGAACTAAAAAATTACAAATAACTTATAACTTACCTTTGTTAAAATTTTACTGAACTATGGCTAGTACTTCTGATATCAGAAACGGACTTTGTATCAATCACAACGGTGCTCCTTATCAAATCATTGAATTTCTTCATGTAAAACCAGGAAAAGGCCCTGCTTTTGTGCGAACTAAAATGAAAAATTTGGACACTGGAAGAGTATTGGATAATACCTTTCCTTCTGGTGCTAAAATTGAAGAAATACGCATTGAAAATCGTACCTACCAATATTTGTATGACGATCCCGATGGTTTTCACTTTATGAATATGGAGGATTACAATCAAATCCAGATCGCAAAAGAGCTAATCAACGCGCCACAGTTTCTAAAGGAAGGAATGGAGTGTCAGGTATTATTTCATGCGGATGAGGAAAGACCCATGATATGTGAACTACCACAAAAAGTTACTCTACAAATAACCTATACCGAGCCAGGTATAAAAGGTGATACGGCTACCAATGCCACTAAACCTGCCACAGTTGAAACAGGAGCAGAAGTAAGAGTTCCTTTGTTTATCAATGAAACAGACAAAATTGTAATCGACACAGCTAGCGGAAGTTATAAAGAAAGAGCTAAGTAACATATGAAGCTTCCTCGTTCTTATTCCCTTAAAGAAATTGCTGAAATACTAAATTGTGAGTTTGTTGGTGATGCTAACCATAAGGTTAGTGGCATCAACGAAATACATGTAGTAGAGGATGGTGACATTGTATTTGTGGACCATCCGAAATACTACGACAAAGCATTACAGTCCAAAGCTACTACCGTTCTTATTAATAAAACGGTGGAAGCTCCTGAGGGTAAAGGACTGTTGATTTCTGATGATCCATTTCGCGACTTCAATAAACTCACTAAAAAGTTTAATCCTTTTGTGTCGGCAAACTCCGCTATTGCGGAATCTGCTGCTATTGGTGAGGGAAGCGTTATTCAACCCAATTGTTTTATTGGCAACAATGTAGTCATCGGTAAGAATTGTCTTATCCACCCTAATGTTACTCTATACGATAATACCATATTGGGAGATGATGTGGTTATACATGCAGGAACAGTGCTAGGAAGTGATGCCTTTTATTATAAAAAAAGACCAGAAGGCTATGATCGATTACTTTCTGGCGGGCAAGTAGTTATTGAAAACCAGGTAGAACTCGGTGCTTCCTGTACTATTGATCGTGGTGTAAGCGGTAAAACTATTATCGGCAAAGGTTCCAAACTAGACAACAATGTGCATATTGGTCACGATACGCATATCGGTGAAAACTGTTTATTCGCTTCGCAGGTTGGAATTGCAGGTTGTGTTGTTGTAGAAAATGATGTTATTCTTTGGGGCCAGGTAGGCGTTACTAGTGGCATAACCATTGGCGAAAAAGCGGTGGTTTTAGCTCAATCTGGAATTGCAAAATCTTTAAAAGGACGCACCACTTATTTTGGATATCCGGCTGAAGAGGCGAGAAAAAAATATCGGGAAATGGCCGCTTTAAGAAAACTACCTGAAATCATTGAAAATCTTTAATTTAAGACTAATTTTTCCCTTAAAGAGATATTAGCTTTTTGCCAGAGATGTTCTTGAGCCACTCTTTTTTATCTGGTAACGATCGAGAACAACGAGTAAGGCTGTAAATCCCCATACTGGGCAAGAGGCTTTATCCATCTCCAAAAAGTTGTTCAAAAATCCGTGTATCCAGTAGGTGATTAAGCCCATTAGCGTAGCAATAGCTATCAATTTCAGGTTATAATCCTCCAACTTATAATACACCTTAACCCCATAAATAAGGGTTATTAGTACGATGGCAAATATCGACAGCGAACCTATTAATCCAGATTCCGCAAGTGGCCCGATATACTCACTATGTGCATTTCCAAGATCCGCAGCATTGGTACTTATAATTGTCTTTTCATAGGGCTTCTGGTAAGGCGCATATAAGAACATATAAGTTCCTGGACCAAATCCTACAATCGGCCTTTCTTGAAACATTCTAAAGGCAGATTTCCACCTGTTTATCCGTTCCAAGTTACTTGCATCTGTTGATATATTTGAAATAGACTCTACATGCTCCGTGAGGTTATCGCTACTCACTTGGTCGTTTTTTTCAAAACGACTTAACAAATCGTCCATGTTATACCACAAAAAAGCAAAACAAGAAAGTATGGCTAAAAACACTATTTCTTTCCTAACCTTAAGCACAACAAAAAGCATAAACACCACAGAAGCCGCGATACTCACCCATGCGGCTCTGGTAAAAGAAAGTATTACACCAACCAACAAAATAGAGAACACTACAAACCCTAAAAGGCGATAATTAAGACTGTGCTTGTAGAGAAACGCAAAGCAGAAAGCTATGGGAACATACATGGCTAGAACTGCTCCATAACTGGTATGCTCCTTAAAAAAGGGAAACATAACCCAAGTTGAAGCTTGACGTGTAAAACCATTTTGTGCATGTACTACAATAGTATAAATAACCACCAAGGTTAAAGACAGCATAAAAAGCCAAAAGAAGTTTCGGATATTCTTTTCCTTTTTGAATACTTGAGACATCAGGTAGAAAAAGGTAGAGACAAACCATATTCTGGCAAGCAAATACTTGATCGATACGAAAGGTATTTCGCTGGTTACTGTTGTAATGGCTAACCAGAAAATATTAAAAAGAATAGCCAGCGAAAGCGGATGACTCATCACCTTTGTATCAAAACCACCCTTTAGCATTACTTTAAAAAAGAATAGAAGTGTAATCCCAAACAGCAAAGGCTCTGTGGGTACTGTAAAACCTACATGAAGGCTGGGATTAAAATAAGCTATGGATAAAGGCGTGGAAAAAACCACAAACAACAGAACTTTATCCAGTGCCAAAAAAGTAAAGGCAATCAGTACAAAGCCCAACGGTAATAAAAGGCCCCAAAAATTCTCCGTAACAATGAACAAAACGTTGATTAGACTAAAAAGAAGTCCAATCAATATCACCCATTTGTGGTCAAGATTTTTAAGTTTTTCGATCAAACTAGGCCGCGTTTATTGGCACGTCTTACCGTATCAATAATCATAATGGAAACTAAGGTAAATGCAAAAGTGCCCAAGGCACTCATGGCTACAATTAACCAACGTGTTGGGTACGATTTTTTTTCTGCTGGGTAGGCCGTGTTTACTGTAAAAGAAGCCGGCAACGATTCTGACACATCCACCTTAGCTTGATCAAATTTTGTTTTAAGCTTTACCTGTTCTTCGTTCAAGAACTTAAGCTCATCCCTTAAAGACACATACGTACCTCCATATTTTGCAAGAGTATCTAGCTTTTCTTCAATAGATCTTACCGCTGCACTATTAGGACCTTTTTCAATAATCGCTGTAGCCAACTGCTCATTTAAAACGGAGGATTGAGACTCATAGTCATGCACCCCTTTATATCTTAACTGAGTAAGTCCATCTTCCATGGTTTTAACTTGAGCTTTCAATGATAAATACTCTGTCTTAATAATTTCTAGCCCTTTCCCAGCCCTTTCTTTTTGGATTCTGTTTTTAGCTTTATCCAATAAAAGCACGATTTCGTTGGCAATATTGGCAGCCGTTTCAGGATCAGTATCCAATACATTTATTTCGACAGACATGAACTCTGTTCTGCGATAGGATATATTATCACCAAAAGTCTCATACAATTCCGTTCTTACAAAAGAGCCATTCGTATCTATATCGTAGTGCTCTAACAAATCAAATTTTTCAATAATTTGATTTCTAATCTCATCCGAGTTTAATATTTGTAAGAGTTGCTCAGCTTCTTCTTCTTCCCCAAATTCAAGAATATCTTGTCCTCTTGACGAAAATTGCTGGGGTAATAAAGCTTTTGCAAGTGAGTTTGTGGTAGTTGGAAAAACGGTTACCGTTGATTTGAACTTAGGTTTTATAAAACCTGGGCCGCTAAAAATAACGGCTAAAACCATAGCTACTGCTGTTAAAATTATAAGCGGCAATCTCCACTTATACATGTAAACAATAAGATTGGTGGAGTCGAAAACTCCCTCATTTTCAGCTGAATTCTGCATAGTAAGGCTTGAAAAATTTCGGCAAAAATATAAAAAGCTCCTGAGGAACAGGCTATTTAAAACGACTCTTTAGAGTAGCTATTGCAATTTTAAGATTAAATAGTCTAAACACCATAGAAAGAATCAAGATCATAGCGAAACTAATAGGCATTTGAACTAAAGGTGAAAGCGATGTTAATGTAAGGGCAAAAGCTCCACCGAATGCGAATCCTATAAAACCGATTAATCGAAAACCATACGCTTTCGGAAACTTTAGATCCACTTCTTTAAATGAGTAATGTGCTTGTAAAAGTGTAGTAAGCATTTGGGTTGCCAAAGTAGTCCATGCCGCTCCTTTTGCACCGTATGTTGGGATAAGGATGAAATTCAAAATTATATTCAATACAAAGCCAGAAACCGCAATTCGATTGAGTAGCTTCAACTGGTTCGCTGCAGTTAGTAAAGTACCAAATACATAGGTACTCCCAAAAGCAATACTACTTATTATCAAAGGTTTAAAGATTTCAGCAAGCCCTTCTCCTGATATATAAAGAGAATGCATGATATAGTCTGCATTGAAAAAAGCAGAAAAAGCAATAGCTACAATTATGGTTAACACCATACTCAATGAGAGTTTACTCAGGCTGCTTAAGTTTTCCCTCTTTCCAATCATATTGGAAAACATGGGTAGGAGTAGCATTCCGAATAAATAGCTGATTTGATTAACCATATCCAATAATCTAAACGCTGCGGCATATTCGCCACTGGATTCGCGCCCCACTATTCTTTCTAGCATAACACTATCCACTCTAGTGTAAAGTGCCATAAGTAAAATAAGCATGGCGTAGGGTAAAGTTTTAAAAAGCTGCTCCTTGAATGCTTTAAAATCAAACCGCGATCTAAAAACCTTAACCTTCTTCAATACCATGATAAAAGCAATAGCCACCGTTAACAGATAGCTTGCCGTTTGAGCCAAAGCAAAATGAACCACATTAAAGTCTTCAGGGCCAAAGCTGGTGTAGATGAGTAGCCCACAAATAATAATCATGAGTGTTTTATCAACCACACTCAGTATGCTATCCGCAACATAATGCTGCAGACCCGAAAGATTGGATCGTAGAAAAAGCACTAAAGAAGATAAAAACTGATTAAAACAGAGAATCAGCAACATTTTAACCGCAAAAGAATCATATCCAATCAGAAGCCCGGCCACCAAAGTGGCTAGGACGTATACAATACCTAACAAGATCTTTAAACTCCCTAAATAGGAAAAGTTACGAACTACCTCAACAGGATTCTTTGCTACCGCTTGACTGTTGTAATGCGTAACACCAAGATCGAGAAGTATATTGAAAAGAATAGAAAAATTAAAAAGCGCAGAGTAGATTCCATACTCGTTTAAGCCTACCATATTTTGTATGGTACGATCTATCCCCAGTATCCAAATTGGTTTTACTAAGAAATTGAGAAATAGAAGCAGTATAAGGTTACCAACAAACTTCTTACGCATAAAGGCTATAAAGCAGTCAAAGGTAAATATTTATGATACTATATTTGATGTCAAATAATTCTGCGGCAAATAACCGGAGAAGTAGGCTTGTAGCATACAAAGTGAAAAAATAGATTTTTTGAAAATAGCTGTAAACACAAGACTTTTACTCCCTCATAAACTAGAAGGCATAGGTTGGTTTACTTACGAGGTATTTAAAAGAGTGGTTAAAAATCATCCCGAAGTTGAATGGATTTTCATTTTTGATCGCCCCTATGATAAATCTTTTGTCTTTGCAGACAATGTAAAGCCAGTAGTTATCGGCCCTCAAGCAAGACACCCCATTTTATGGTATATATGGTTTGAGCATAGCATTAAACGGGTTTTAAAAAAACATAAACCTGATCTATTCATTTCTCCAGATGGGTATTTAAACCTAAAAACACCCATTAAAAGTTTGGCGGTAATACATGACTTAAACTTTGAGCACTTACCACAATACCTCCCAAAATTTCCTAGATGGTATTACAAGAAGTATTTCCGGAGATTCGCTGAAAAAGCATATCGTATTGCCACCGTTTCTAAGTATTCAAAAGAGGATATCTCTAAGACATATCAAATTGATTCGTCTAAAATTGATCTGGTATACAATGGCATTGGCGATTTTTTTCACCCCATTTCTGAAATGGAAAAACAGGAAACCAAAAATGAAATAAGTTCTGGTAATCCATATTTCATTTTTATAGGGGCCTTAAACCCGCGGAAAAATATAGATGGTATGCTAAAAGCATATAGTTTATATCGTGAAAAAGGAGGAGAAAACAAATTTGTGATTGTAGGGGCTAAAATGTTTTGGGATCAAAACATTGCTCGTGTCTATGAATCTCATCCTTACAAAACAGATATCCTATTTACAGGAAGACTCGAAGGAGAAGGGCTAAATAAGGTTTTAGCATCTGCAGAAGCACTGCTCTTTGTTTCTTATTTTGAAGGTTTTGGTATTCCTATCGTAGAAGCTTTTAAATGCGAAGTTCCGGTCATAACCTCATCTACCTCCTCCATGCCAGAAATAGCTGGTGATGCTGCTCTTATTTGCGATCCGCAACGGATTGAAGATATAGCAATTGCCATGCATAAAGTTGAAGACCCTCAAACCAAGAAAGATTTGATTGAAAAAGGAATAAAACGCCAAAACCTTTTTACTTGGAATCAATCTGCCGAAATGATGTGGGCAAGTATAGAAAAGACTCTAAAGGCATGATAAAAACGTGGGCTTATTAAACTTTCATACTAAAGGAATTATTGAAGCAGGCTGTGATGAAGCCGGCAGAGGTTGCTTAGCCGGACCTGTGGTAGCTGCAGCCGTAATTCTCCCAAAAAGGTTTACGCATAAAGCCTTAAACGACTCAAAAAAGATGAGTCTTACGGAACGTAATGAGCTTCGACTTATGATTGAGCAAAAAGCTTTGGCTTGGGCTGTGGGTATTGTTGATCATGAAAAAATAGATGAAATCAATATTCTAAATGCTTCCTTTTTAGCCATGCATAGGGCTATCGCTCAATTAAAAACCATTCCAGAGAGCCTTCTAATTGATGGAAATAGATTTAACCCATACGAGGATATTTCTCACCACTGCATTATAAAAGGAGATGGAAAGTATAAAAGTATTGCGGCCGCCTCGGTTTTAGCAAAAACGCATCGGGATGAAATCATGGAAAACTTGCATCAGGAATATCCATATTATAAATGGGATTCAAATAAGGGGTATCCTACTAAAGTTCATCGAGAAGCAATCCGCACACATGGAGTGAGTCCGCATCATAGAAAGTCGTTTAAGCAACTACCAGAGCAGTATTCCTTGTTTTCATAAAAACTAACAAGCCATAGGTTATAAATGCTTCTTCATTCATGCTTCAAAATTAAATGGTAAGCTTAAATTTGCGTTAAACCACGAAAAAGGAATGCGTAACTTTTTTTTACTTGTATTAGCCACACTTCTAGTTGTTTCATGCGAAGATCAAGTATCAGAAGAGGTTGATTTGTATGCTGGTATTCCGCAGTCGTCTGCTTTTATTTTTTAGTTAACTGATGCTGGGAGATTTAGCAATGAACTCTCAGAAGCAGAGATTTATAGAGAAGTTGAAAATACGTATTTCATCCAAAACTTAACGCAGGGGTTTCTTTCTTTAGAAGATCTATTCTCAAAAGACACCTTGCAATCCTTTTTAAATAAGAGAAGGGTTGCTGTAAGCGTTTCACTGAGTGGTGCCGGCAAGTACAACACCCTTTTTATTACGCTTCACGACAAAGCTTTTGAAAATAAAGCATTCAAACTCCTTCGTGAAAAATTCGACTACCAAAAAAGACAATATGCTGAAAACATAGTGCATGTTTTTAATAAGGATGAAAAAGAGCATTTAGCTTTTTGCATTCATAAGGGCCTTTTACTCATTAGCGATAAAAGAACTTTAGTTGAGGAGAGCATCAGACAAATTGATAGTGATTTCAATCTTAAAAACGACCCAGACTTTGCAAGACTGAATCAAACGGCAAACCCTAAAGATCTGGCTAGTGTTTATATTCGCTTAAACGAACTTCCAAACTGGTTAAAGACGCAACTGCCGCAAACTACTACATCCTACATTTCTAAAATGGGTAAATGGATGGAGTTGGACCTACAAGTATACAATCGAGAGCTTTTATTGAACGGTATAACCCTCGCCAATGAGGAAGAGGGACATTACTTGAGCACCTTTAAGGATATTAGCTCGCAAAAAAACACCGTGGATCGTTTTCTTCCAGAGAATATAGGCCTTTGGATATCCCATACTTTCAGAAATCCTGAACACTATTACAGAAACTATGAAAAGTATTTAGAACAAAATGGAAAATTAACCAAACACCAAAAGTTACTGGCGAGCTTAAATATAGATACTAAGGATAAGCTTTTGTCTTGGATGGAATCGGAAATGGGCCTTATATATACGGGTGTAAACCCAGAAGGTTTAGCCAAAATGGCTTACTTTAAAACAAAGGATTCGGAAAAAGCTACGGAAAAACTAGAATCCATTTCAGATTCAAGTTATATAGAAGGATATCGAGGTATGATTATTAAGCAGCTCGGGCCCACCAATCTTCTTCCTCGTTTTTATGGAAATCTTTTTACCGATTTTAACAAGCCCTACTATTTCATTGCTAATGGTTTTGTATGGTTTGGAGAAAGTGAAGCCACTGTAAAGGGCTACATCAACGACCTCATTACTGGGAAAAGCTTAGCCGCCAATACAAGCTATCAAAATCTAAAAGCTAAAATTCTACCTGAATCTCACATATCGGTATTAGCTTCCAATTCGGTTTTTTTTGATCTGGCCTTGTCTCATTTTTCAAATAAGCAAAAGAAAAAACTTGAAGCCACTAAAGAAGAGTTGAAAAATTTCAGATGGGCATCCTTACAATTTGAAATGAAAAAGGATGTAGCCTTCACCAACTTCATGATGCTGAACGAGCAAAAGGTGGAGGAAGTAGTGAGTAGGCAATGGTCAACGCTATTAGATGCTCCTGCAATAGGTGCTCCTCAAATGGTTTTAAATCACAACAATAAAAAGTACGAAATCTTAATACAAGATGAAAATCATACTATTTATCTCATCAACAGGAATGGGAAAATATTATGGAAACGAAATTTGGATGCTTCGATACTAGGTAAGGCTACTCAAGTGGATCTTTTTAAGAACAATAAGCTCCAAATGGTTTTTAATACAGCTTCCTCACTTTATGTAGTAGATAGACTTGGAAGAGATGTGGAAAATTTCCCGGTAAAGCTAGAAGAGCCTGCATCTGCTCCTGTTGCTGTTTTAAACTACGATAGAGCTAGAAACTATCGGTTTATCTTACCTGTAGGAGATCAATTACTCAACTACAAAAAGGATGGTAAAAAAGTAAGAGGATGGGCTTTTAAGAAGGCTGATGATATCATAAGCTCACAACCCCAACTTTTCACTGTTTTTGGGAAAGATATCATCTCTTGTATGTCTGATGCCGGAACTTTATATCTGCTAAACCGAAAAGGTGAAGATCGCTACGAACAAATCAAGGAAATAGGTGATGTAATACCTCCTTTTTATCTGAGATCAGGAGAAGATGTTAAAACTTCTGAGCTCATCGCTAAAAATGAAGAAGGAGAATTAGTCGTAGTTTCTATCGGAGGTACAGTAGATAAGATAGATTTGGATGAAGATCATCAGATAGATCAACTGGTTTATTTTCAAGACAGTTATGTTTTTAGCGATGGTGATATGGTTTTAGTGAAAAACGAAAATCAACCTTGGAAATATGACTTAGAGGCTGAAGTAAGAACCTTACCCAAACCTATGATTTTTGATGGAGCATTATATGTTGCGGCTTTCTCAGAAGAATCTGAGAGTATCTACTTATTAAACCAAGAAGGAAATTTGGTAAACGGTTTCCCCGTTTTTGGTCAGGGCGACTTTGCCATGGGCTCTTTAAAACAGAATAAGGTTTTAAATGTAATTACCACCTCTAAAGACGGAACGGTAATTTGTTACGAGTTAGACTAAGGTATTATCTCAATTCAAGAATTTCTCCTGCTTTGGGCTGATATCCAATTTTTAACTCGTTTCTTTTGTACAGGTATTTCAGTTTTACCGCATATTTCTGAGCGATAAAATACATCGTTTCTCCTGGAGCTACCGTGTGTGTTTTAAAGCTTCGAGCAGCTTTTCTTTTTTTGGGTTGTAAATAAACTTTATCACCGGCTTTCAGTTTATCATCATAGTTAAGCTCATTGTACTCCAACAAATCAGCAGGTTTGTTTTCTGTTTGACTAGCAATACTTTCAAAACTATCACCCTCACCAGCCACTATAAATTTTACTTTATTTGAGCTTGTTTGAATTATTGCGCTGCTTAGGTCCAGCTCAAAATAATCCTCCTCCTCACTTTGTTTAAGATCGTATTGATGAAGGTTGTGAGTTTCAATCAGGTTAATGAGTAATTTCGGGTATTTTGGATTGGTAGCATACCCCGCCTTCTTTAAGCCTTTTGCCCAAGCTTTATAGTCTGTTCTATCTTCCTCAAATAAAAAGGCATAACGCGAACGATCTTTTAGAAACAAGGAGTGGTCTCTAAAGCTTTCATTCGGATCCTTGTAGGCTCTAAAACATTCATTTTTTTCATCGTCATCGTGGTACACCTTTCTGCCTTCCCAATCTCTATGGCATTTTATTCCAAAGTGATTGTTCGCTTCTATAGCTAAATGACTATTGCCCGAGCCTGACTCTAATATACCTTGGGCCAAGGTAATGCTAGCCGGAATACCGTACATATTCATTTCTTGTATAGCCACGCTTTTGTACGTCTCAATGTATTCTACCGTAGTAATCTTCTCTCTTGCCGTAGCCAAGAAGATTGTGGATAATATAAAAAAGCTACTCAGGCTAGCTCTCATAAGTAATTGTATTTTGATTCTTTAACTCTAAACGCTTATTCATTCCCCTTATTCCTTGTAAACCTCCGGTATGAATAGTTAATACACGATCTCCCTTAGAAAATTTACCGCTTTTGATTCCTTCCATAACTCCAAACATCATTTTAGCCGTATAGATAGGATCTAAGGGAATACCATACTTTTCGTGAAAAGCATTCATAAAGTTCACCAAATCGGCATTCACTTTTCCGTAGCCGCCAAAATGATAATCTTCCTCTAATGAATACGGGTGAGGAACTATTTTTTTTCCATTGTTCGTTGTTGAAAAACTGCTTTGATAATCAGCGATATAAGCCTCAACGTTATCCATCAAAAAGCGGCCTCCTTTTAAAGCTGGGTATAGCACGTACTGCGAAGTAAAATCACTTAAGATCAATCCCGAAAAAGTAGTAGCCGTTCCTCCTGCGCAACATACCCAATCAAATGAAGTGTCTATTCCATTTAAAATCTCAACACACCCTCTTACACCCAGTATTCCTTTTCCTCCTTCTGGAATAGTGTAGGCTTTTGGATATATCTGCGTCAAGTCATCTAAAAAATTAGAGGAATCCTTTTTTTTATAATCGCTTCTGGAAATCGGAGTGATTTGCATTCCATTTTCTCGGCAAAAGTCTAAAGTGGTATTTGACCCCACCTCTTCTCCCCGCACTAAGGCTTTTGTTTTTATTTTGAGGAGGTTACCTAAATAAGCGGTAGCAGCTATGTGGTTACTGAAAGCCCCTCCAAAGGTTAGAAATTCGGTTTTATCACTTTTCTCAAAATCCTGAAGATAGTATTTCAACTTTCGCCATTTATTACCGCTTATAAAAGAATGGATCTTATCCTCGCGTTTTATCCACAACTCCACTCCATTTATCCGATCTATAAATTCAATGGGGGCATTTAGTTTTTGAAACAATGTGGCTGACTTTTGACTCAAAAGTTGAAATTTGTTGCAAATTACTCAAGAAAAATGCCTCCACAGCTAGAAGAAGGAGATTACTATTATTCGGAAGAAGGCTATATCATTTTTACCGCCCAATACCTATCCAAAAGAGGCTACTGTTGCCAAAACGGTTGCAAGCATTGCCCATACGGCTTTGATAAAAAATCAGGAAGGTTTAAAAAGAAGTAAACAATAGAGATTCTGAAAGGTTAAAAGCCAAAGAGAAATACCATTTTACAATCAAATTAAGCACGCTATCTTCGCGCAAAATTCATCATATATGTCTTTTAAAAAACTGATTCAACAAGGAATTCCTTCCGAACTACCTGCTCCAAAAGCTCTGGATTTAACCGTTAGTCATGCGCCAAAGCGTAAAGACATCCTGACCAAAGCTGAGAAAAAGTTAGCTCTGGAAAATGCGCTGCGTTATTTTCCTCAACCGTGGCATAAAGAACTAGCTCAGGAGTTTGCTCAAGAATTAAAAGACTATGGCCGAATTTACATGTACCGCTTCCGTCCAGATTATTCGATTCATGCGCGTTCTATAGAAGAATATCCAGCTCAAAGCAAACAAGCTGCTGCGATTATGCTCATGATCCAAAACAATCTGGATTATGCTGTAGCTCAGCACCCCCATGAGTTAATCACGTATGGAGGAAATGGAGCTGTGTTCCAAAACTGGGCTCAATACTTGCTCACCATGAAGTATTTAGCTGAGATGACAGACGAGCAAACCTTACACATGTACTCTGGTCACCCTATGGGTTTGTTCCCTTCTCATAAAGATGCTCCAAGAGTAGTGGTAACCAATGGTATGATGATACCGAATTACTCTAAACCGGATGATTGGGAAAAATTCAATGCTCTTGGGGTTACTCAATATGGACAGATGACAGCTGGTTCTTATATGTATATAGGGCCTCAGGGAATTGTGCATGGAACAACTATTACCGTTTTAAATGGACTTAGAAAAATTGGTAAAAAACCAAACTCAGGTGCCTTATTTGTAACCGCAGGCTTAGGTGGTATGAGTGGTGCTCAACCTAAGGCAGGAAATATTGCAGGTTGTGTTTCCGTAACTGCCGAAGTAAACACTCAAGCTTCAAGAAAAAGACATGAGCAAGGTTGGGTAGATGAATTGATAGATGATGTAAGCATATTAGCGCAAAGGGTAAAACAAGCGCAACAAAATGCAGAAACAGTTTCCATTGCCTATGAAGGGAATGTAGTAGACGTATGGGAATGTTTTGATAAAGAAAACATTCATATTGACTTAGGTTCGGATCAAACCTCTCTTCATAATCCTTGGGCTGGAGGATATTACCCAGTTGGACTAAGCTACGAGGAGAGTAATGATATGATGGCCAGTAATCCGGAGCAGTTTAAGCAAAAGGTTCAGGAATCATTAAGAAGACATACGGACGCAGTAAATAAGCATACTGCGAAAGGAACATACTTCTTCGACTATGGAAATGCTTTTTTACTAGAAGCCTCACGTGCCGATGCTGATATTATGAGTGAAGATGGTCTAACCTTTAGATACCCATCCTATGTTCAAGATATTATGGGGCCTATGTGTTTTGATTATGGCTTTGGACCCTTCCGTTGGGTATGTGCCTCAGGCAAAGCAGAAGATCTTGACTTTACCGATAAACTAGCGTCTGATGTTTTGAGTGAAATGGCTCAAAATGCTCCGGCTGAGATCAAGCAGCAAATGGAAGATAATATCCGTTGGATACAAGCAGCTGGAGAAAATAAAATGGTTGTTGGTTCACAAGCGCGAATTCTATATGCAGATAGCGAAGGTAGAATCAAAATTGCCAAAGCCTTTAATAAAGCTATTAAAGAAGGTAAAGTTGGCCCTATAATATTAGGTCGTGACCATCATGATGTATCTGGAACGGATTCTCCATATCGTGAAACTTCCAATATATATGATGGATCTCAGTTTACGGCAGACATGGCCATACAAAATGTAATTGGCGATAGCTTTAGAGGTGCTACTTGGGTAAGTATCCACAACGGTGGTGGCGTTGGGTGGGGCGAAGTAATGAATGGTGGTTTTGGAATGCTACTAGATGGTTCTGCAGATGCAAGCAGAAGACTAGAGAGTATGTTGTTGTACGATGTAAACAACGGAATAGCGAGAAGAAGTTGGGCCAGAAACGAACCAGCCATATTTGCTATTAAACGCGAGATGGAAAGAACGCCCGGTTTAAGAGTAACAATTCCAGAAACAGTTAAAGAAGAATTGGATGAGCTGTTTTAAGACCTTATCTAGAATTCGGATTTAAAAAACATTACCCCCTATTTGAAAGAGCAAAGCGCTTTTGTTCCTGTATTGAACAAAATCGGGCTCAATAATCACTGCATGCTCGCACCAGTTCAATGCCTCAACTGTGCCTCAAAACCTCAATCTCCGTAGTTTCACGGATTGACTGGAGTTCGTTTCCATGTGTTCTTTGAGTTTTTAATCTCAAAATCACATTTTTATGGAAACCTCTAACTTTAGTATGGAAGAAGCAAATGAAATGCTTCAACTCAGTTATGCCGTTGATTTACTGGGGCCAATGACTCAGGTAGATGACAATGCAAATTACCCGCCTGATGATGGTTCAAGGCCTCCTATTCGTAACTTAGGTTCTACTGCTCAAATAGCTCCTATGGACGCGGACAATCCATTATACATGGACAACAAGTCTTTCTACAACTATCCAACAACAATATGGCCTGACGGCTGGGGGCCCGCTATCGGGTTAAGCTCCTTTGCTAATGATGTACCCGATGAATCGTTAACCGGTATTATGAATACCAACCGTTGGGCAATGTCGAGAGTAACAAGCTTTTTACCGAACTGGTTTCAAAAAGATCAAGAAGGAGCCAATTGCGCAATTGCCTGTAGAAAAAAAGGAACCAACACATTCGCCATTGCTTTCGCGGGAACAGAGAATGCCGTTGGTGGGGTTGAGGATGCTCTGATCATACCTGTGAGCACAGAACCGCTTAAAAAAGGCACCAAAATTGGCTGGGGAAGAATAAGTTACACATTGCCCTCCGATTTAGGCGGCAATTATACCATTCCTATCGAACCATACAAAACGGGAGATCCGGTTACAGAAAACCAACCTCCTCTTATAGAACCAACTATGCACTTTGGTTTTCGCTTTGGTTTAGAAAGCATGATGAGCGTACTCACCTCCAAAAGTTTTTATACGCTTACTACCATGCTGAAAAGCATAGAAATGCAAGCTGAGCTAGATGGATTAGATGAGATTGACTTAATGGTTACAGGCCATAGCTTAGGAGGCGCTCTTTCTGGTGTGTTTACCACTTGGCTCTTGGCGAATCAACCCTTTACCAAAGTGAAAGTAAATATCAAAACTTACTCTTTTGCCAGTCCAAAAATTGGTAACGACATATTCTCGTATAAATACGATATGGCTTTAACCAACTATGGAAGAAGCTTTAGAGTGGCCAATTGTTTGGACACCATCCCGCAAGTGCCTTTTACCATTCAAGGATTAAGTGCACTTAACAATCCTCAAATGATTGAGATGCTCGCCAGCTTATCTCCTATTGTAGGTAAAATCCTAAATGTTTTGTTTGGATACCGATTACCACTTAATTTTTGCCATGTAGGTAATCCCATTATTATCCCAGGAGAATTTCCAGTG
Organism: uncultured Owenweeksia sp.; assembly: GCA_964485405.1. Classification (GTDB taxonomy): domain Bacteria; phylum Bacteroidota; class Bacteroidia; order Flavobacteriales; family Schleiferiaceae; genus CAKZNE01. The sequence goes on from CAZAJG010000014.1 coordinate 67,839, forward strand.
GTATGGAATGAAACGACCTATCCAGCAGCTTGGTCAGCAGAAGGTCAAGCACCACATAAGATACCCGAAGCTTCTTTGAAGTTAACCCAGGAGTGGTGGCAGCATTGGCCAGGAAACTACGCAGATGCTCTAAACAGAATTGACCTAAACTAAGCTCACATATCAATTGCCACCAAAACGGCCCTTTAAGGGTCGTTTTTTTCTTCAATCATATCCATTAAATTCTAAGCACCTTGTTAACACCTCCATACTTTCATTTTAACTAGATTTGCGTTTTCAAAAAAAGCAACATGAAAAAGATCAGTGCCGTACTCAACATTGTGCTACTTGTAGCGGTAATATTTTTGTTTTACAAAGTTTACGCTACCCCAGGAGGTGGAAAGCCAAGTTCAGAAAAGGAAATTTCCGCGAATTTGAATGCTCAAGAATTTGATGGAGTTAAAATTGCATACATCAATACGGACTCACTTGTTGAAAAATACGATTACCATAAAGAACTAAGATCCAAACTAGAAGCTAAGGCCAAAACCTTAGAGGCCGATATCGCTCAGAAACTAGAAGTTTTTGAGGAAAGTGTAAGACTCTTGCAAGAAAAAGCAGGAACAATGAACGAAGCGCAACTTCAACAAAATCAAGCCGATTTAGGCCAAACTCAACAAAGGCTATACAGCTATCGTGACCAGAAAGCGGCTGAGCTGGCACAGGAAGAGCAAGAGCTGAATCTTCTTATCAGAGATGATATGAAAAAGGTGATGGATGAATTCAAAGAAAAGTATGGATTAGATTACATTCTCAGCTTTGATCCTAACAGTATTGTTCTTACCGCAAACGATCAGTATGACATTACTGATATAGTGGTAACACGCTTAAACGAAAAATATGGGCAAGAAAGGAGTGAAGAAAACACGGTTTCTGAGTAAACTTACAAACCTATTCGATACTTTTTTCGTTACTACTGATGTGAATAAGAAAATGCTTTAGTAGATGAAACAGATAATGAAAGTCCTCTTTCTGGGTATTTTTGCTACTCTCTTTCTAGTAGCTTGTGAAGAAGATGATCCCGATACATCCATCAATTATCAACAAGAATATGTAGGTATATGGAACTGTAACGAAAAAACAGGTGCACAAGCCCCGCAGTTCTATCAGGTAAATATCACAACGGGAAGTACAGATTCCAGAATCATTATCACTGATCTATATCACTCTGGAACAAGTGTTAGTGCCGAAATAAATGGGTTCAACGTAACTATTCCAAGTCAACAAAGTGATGGTATAAGCTTTAGAGGAACAGGTTCTGCCAATTCAGATTTCGAACAAATTTCCATCAGCTTCACAGCCAATACAGGAACAGGAGACGACTTAGTGGAAGCGGTATTAACGCGCTAATTAAAATTTATAGCGCAAACCAATGTTTGCTCCAAAGCTATAAGTCGTTTCTCGTGGGAAGTTTGTCTTCTCAATAATAGGATTTAACATATAACGTCCATTGGCACGAATAACAACACCCCAACTTTCTGTTAAATAATAAGTTCCTCCAAGACTAAGACTTACCGTGTAATTTAACGGTTGCTTTTCGGAACTTAAATCTGAGCTTACGGTAGACTCTCCATTTGGGGTAATACGCTGATCATACTCATCCATTATATTGAATTCTACTGCCGGAACAACTTCTAACGCCCAAAGGTCATTTACTCTTGTATTAAAGTTCAGCTTCAATGGAATAGTATACATACTAATGGCCACTTCAAGCTTAGCATTAACCGTATCGTTTCGGTTCTCGTAA
>CAZAJG010000014.1:69634-86018 GCA_964485405.1 uncultured Owenweeksia sp.
ATACTGTACTCTATTTACTGAATAATCCGCTGTTGTACGACCAAAACCAACGCCAATATCAAAGGCAGAACCTAAGGCATAAAAGACCTCAGCATTATAGTTGAGCTGAAAAGAGCCATCGGCATTCTCATTAATCAAATCGTATCCGCCTCCAGAAGGAACCTCATCGTTAATCAATCTTCTATTCGTATAATTTGGATTAAAAAGTATTGCCGCACTAAAACGAGAACGGGTAATATCAGCATCGGTAAAGTACTCAATATCATCATCACCTGGTTGGGCAAAAGCTAGTGCCGAATACAAGCTGAATATTCCAAATAGCCACTTTTTCATTCTTTTTTGGTCTTTTTAGTTATAACAATTCTTTTGCCTTGCTCAAGGCATTCGGTAAACCGCTCGGATTTTTCCCTCCTGCTGTTGCAAAAAATGGCTGCCCACCTCCACCTCCAGAGATTTCCTTTGCCAATTCTCGAACCATGTTGCCCGCATGCCAACCCTTTTCCTTTGCTAAATGATCAGAGAAAGCTACAGCAATTTGGGCTTTATCACCTGCATCTACTCCAATTACAGCAGCAATAGCTTCTTCCTCATTTTTGAGTTGAAACAATATATCCTTAACGGCTCCGGTATCCAGAGTAGTTTGTTCTATGATCAATTTAAATCCTTCTTTGATTTCCGCTCTTTGCAACCATTCTCCTTTCGCAGAGGAGGCTTTTTCTCGAATTAAGGCTTCAATCTGTTTTTTTAGATCGTTATTTTCATTTTTCAGATGAACTACTCCTCCTAATATATCTTTATTGGACTTCAGCTCTTGCTGAATCTCTTTCAACGTTTCAGCCTTTTTATTCAGATGTTCAAGCGCCTTTTCTCCAGTGTAAGCTTCCACTCTTCTTACTCCAGCCGCTACTGCAGATTCTGAAACGATGGTAAACAAACCTATTTCACCAGTAGCATTTACATGTATTCCTCCACACAATTCAATAGAATCGCCAAACTGAATGGCGCGCACTACATCTCCATATTTTTCACCAAACAAGGCCATCGCCCCCATCTGCATAGCTTGATCAATAGGAAGGTTCCGATGTTCGTTTAAGGCTATATTTTTTCGAATTCGGTTGTTCACCAACTTTTCGATATGTTTTATCTCTTCATCACTTACTTTAGAAAAGTGACTAAAGTCGAAACGCAAATAATCCGGGTGTACCAAACTACCTTTTTGTTCCACGTGCGTCCCTAATACTTCTCGCAAAGCCTGATGAAGTAAATGTGTGCCACTATGATTGTATGCTGTGTCTAATCTTTTTTTATCGTCTACCTCGGCCTTAAAACTTACACCCAATTGAGAAGGCAACTTCTTGACGAAGTGTATGATAATGCCATGCTCCTTTTTGGTATCTATGATAACTGTCTTTTCTCCATCGTGTTGTATACAGCCTGTATCTCCAACCTGACCTCCCCCTTCCGGATAAAATGGAGTAATGTTAAAAACCAGTTGATACAACTCTTTATCCTTTGCTTTTACCTTTCTATAACGCGTAATTCTAACCGTAGCTTCGGTTTGATCATATCCAATAAACTCTTCCTTCTCATCTTCCTCCAACACTTCCCAATCTCCAGTGTCTAACTTCGAAGCGTTCCTGGCTCTCTCTTTTTGAGCTTGCATTTCCTTCTCATACCCTTTCTCATCGTAATTAAATCCTTGCTCTGCCAAAATAAGCGCAGTAAGATCTGGCGGAAACCCGAACGTATCATACAGCTCAAAAACTTTTTCCCCTGTAACCGTTTTTTTCCCTTTCAGCTCTTGAGTAATAGCCTCCAAACGACTCAAACCTTGATCCAGTGTTCGTAAGAAGGAGTTCTCCTCTTCTTGAATTACTCTTTTCACCAAATCCTTTTGAGCTTTAATCTCCGGAAAGAAATCACCCATCTGATTGGCTAGAATATCTACCAATTCATAGATAAAGGCTTCACTTTTATTCAAATAAGAAAAACCATAACGAATGGCTCTTCTTAAAATTCTACGAATAACATATCCTGCTTCATTGTTTGATGGGATTTGTCCATCCGCAATAGCAAACGCAACTGCTCTAACGTGATCTGCAATTACGCGAATCGCTATATCTACTTTTTCTTCTTTTCCGTAAGTGGATGAAGTAAACTTCTCAATACCCTGAATAAGGGGCATGAATACATCCGTATCGTAATTAGATTTTTTGTTTTGTAGCGCCATACACAAACGCTCAAAACCCATTCCTGTATCAATATGCTTTGCTGATAGTTTCTCAAGGCTTCCATTAGCCAAGCGGTTGAATTCCATGAATACTAAATTCCAGATTTCCACTACCTGAGGGTGATCTTGATTTACTAAATCCGCTCCACTAACCTTAGCTCTTTCCGAGTCGCTTCTAAGGTCGATGTGAATTTCAGAAGCCGGACCACATGGTCCAGAAGCTCCCATCTCCCAGAAATTATCCTTTTTATTCCCGTTTAATATTTTGTCTTCCGCTATTAATCCTTTCCAACTGTTGTAAGCCTCCATGTCACGCTCTAAACCATCGGCTTTGTCTCCTTCAAAAATAGTTACATACAGTCTGTCTTTATCTAGTCCATATACCTCCGTTAAAAGCTCCCATGCCCATGCAATAGCTTCTTTTTTAAAGTAATCGCCAAAGCTCCAATTCCCAAGCATTTCAAACATGGTATGATGGTAGGTATCATGTCCAACCTCATCTAGATCATTGTGCTTGCCGCTTACGCGAAGACATTTTTGCGTATCCGTTACCCGTTTATCTTTTGCTTCAGTGTTACCAAGAAAAGCATCTTTAAACTGGTTCATCCCGGCATTGGTAAACATCAATGTAGGATCATCCTTAATTACAATTGGGGCTGATGCCACTGCGGTATGCTCTTTCCCTTTAAAAAACTCAAGGAAGGTTTTTCGAATTTCTTTAGATGTCCACCTTAGCGACTGATCCATAACTTGTTAATCAATAATTGTTGATTCTAATTTCTATTGGCCTTAACCAAAACGCTCAATTTCCTTTATTTTAGCGGAAGCAAAGCTGAAATATCTATTTTTTTCAGTTGCCAAAAGTAGGAAATAAAGGAAAATGGCTAAGGTAAAGTACTATTATGATCCGCGTACACTCTCCTATCGTAAAATAGAGAAGAATGCACGCTATCGACTGCAAAGAACTGGAGGTTTTTTACTGTCATCAGCAGCTTTTGCCGGGGTATTTCTTTTGTTGATCTACAACTTTATAGATTCTCCAAAAGAAAAACGCTTAAAACGCGAACTGGATAACATGAAAATCCAGTACGAACTGCAGCAAGAGCGTATCAATCAAGCCACGAGAGTTTTAGCGGATTTACAACAAAGAGACGACAATATTTATCGTGTAATTTTTGAAGCGGAACCGATTCCTTTGGATATCCGAAAAGCAGGTTTTGGAGGAGCTAACCGATACAAGAAACTTGAAGGTTTTGAAAATAGTGAGTTGATAAAAGAGTCAGCCCAGCAAATTGATCAGCTCACCAAAGAGATATATGTTCAGACTAAGTCCTTTGATGAAATAGTGGAGCTCGCTGAAAATAAAAACAAACTTCTCGAAGCCATTCCAGCTATACAACCCGTTGCCAATAAAGATTTAAAGCGACTTGCTTCAGGTTTCGGAATGCGTTTAGATCCGTTTACTAAAGCACCAAAGATGCACTATGGAATGGATTTTACCGCAGATATTGGAACACCGGTATATGCTACAGGAGATGGAAAAGTGATACGTGCGGATAGTAAATCAAGCGGTTTTGGAAGACACATTCGGATCGATCATGGATATGGATATATCACCATTTATGCGCACCTCAACAAATACAACATCAGACTAGGCCAAACCGTAAAACGTGGTGAAATAATTGGGTACGTAGGGAATACTGGAAGATCTAGAGGACCTCATTTACACTATGAAGTGCATAAAGACGGCCGAAAGCTAAATCCGGTAAACTACTATTACGGAGAACTCTCTCCTGAAGAATTCGCCAATATCATTAACATGGCTAGCCAAGCCAATCAGTCCTTTGATTAATGTCCGATTCATCAGAAAACGAGATAGAAAAAAGATACTTCTCCATAGGTGAAGTGGCTAGAATATTGGATGTAAATACTTCGCTTATTCGTTTTTGGGAAAAAGAATTCGACATTCTAAAACCAAAGAAGAACAAGAAGGGAAATCGTCTTTTTACTCCAAAGGATTTTGAAAATCTAAAGCTGATTTATCATCTGGTAAAGGAGAGAGGATTTACCTTAAAAGGAGCTAAGGATAAACTTCGTCAAAACAAAGAAGACGTTGCTCAAGTAGCACATGTTGTAGATAAACTAAAAAGCATTAAGCAAGCTTTGCTAGAGATAAAAAGGCAGTTGTAAATTCACCAGAATTACCCTTATCCTATTTTTATGCAGAAAATTATAGCCTTATTGGCGCTCGGTCTAATCGTATCTGGTTGCCAAAATCAATCCCCTCATGGCAACACATCTGATGCTCCTTTGAAAAACGCTTTGCCCGAAGGCTTTATTCACCTCAATCAAGCTATACCCAATTTACACATTGAAGCACGCTATTTTAGCGAAAACAATTTTATGGGCGTAAAAGTGGATCATTACCATAGCTCCCAATTGATTTTAAGTAAGCCTGCTGCAATGGCTTTGAGCAAAGTTCAAAATGAACTTAAAAAGCAAAACTTAGAACTTAAAGTATTTGATGCATACCGACCTCAAGGAGCAGTTGATCACTTTGTAAGATGGGCTGAGAACCTAAACGACACAACGATGAAAGGTGAATATTATCCAGAGGTTCAAAAGTCTCAACTTTTTGAAAAAGGCTATATCGCAGCGAAATCTGGCCACTCCAGAGGAAGCACGGTAGACTTAACCATTATTCACGGCAGCAACAAGCAAGAAATGGATATGGGCACACCTTTCGACTTTTTCAGCACCCGCTCTTGGCCCTCAGACACCACTATTAGTAAAGATCAATTTGCCAACCGTATGTTTTTGCAAAGCGTTATGGAGAAAAATGGTTTTAAGCATTTAAAGGAAGAGTGGTGGCATTTTACATTGAGAAATGAGCCTTACCCTGATACTTATTTCGAATTTGATGTGAACTAGAAGTTTACCAAAGTTGATACATAAAAAAAGCCTGAAGAACAAAACTCTTCAGGCTTTTGTATTTTCTAAGGATAACTAATTAGTTCTTTAGATCATCCGTTTTCAAAAATTTTGCAAAGAAACCCATCATGGTTTCATATAACTCCAGTTGATTTTCCTCATGACCAAAACCATGACCTTCATTATACTTTACCATATAAGGAACATAATAGCCTCTACCTCTTAAATTCTCTACAATTTGATCGGACTCATTGATGTTCACTCTAGGGTCATTTGCTCCTTGAACCACAAATAGAGGTTTGGTAATTTGATCCGCGTTTAAAGCTGGAGAAACCGCTTCCATAATTTTCTTTTCTTCCGGATTTTCTGGATCATACCACTGCTCGTAGAACTGCTTCATAAACGGCTTCCAGTAGGCGGGGAAAGATTCTACAAAAGTGAAAAGATTAGAAACGCCAACATAGTCCACACCACAGGTGTATAAATCTGGTGTTTTAATCAAACTTCCTAGCGTAGCTAAACCACCATAACTTCCTCCATATATGGCTACCTTATCCTTATCCACCCAACCTTGTTCAATAGCGAAAGCCACTCCATCTTCCAGGTCATTCAGCATTTTTCTACCAATCTGCTTACTGCCTGCTAAATAAAACTCTTTTCCATAACCTCCAGAACCTCTATAGTTTACCTGTAAGGTAGCATAGCCTCTGCTCGCAAAAAGCTGTGTTTCCGGGTTAAAGCCCCAACTATCTCTCACTCCATAAGGTCCTCCGTGTGGATTCATAATCATAGGCACCTTCTTACCATTCAAAGCTTCTTTGGGCAAAGTAATGTAGCCTTCCACAAATAAACCATCTCGGGTTTTGTAGCGAATGGGACGCATTTCTGCCATGTCCTTTTCTTTCAGCTGTGGCATTAGGTTTAAGAGTAGTTTAAACTCATCCTTTTCACGATCATAAATATGATACTCACCGTATAGTTTATCACTCGTTACGTAAAGAAGTGCCTTGTCCTCTTCATCGGTTACACTGGAAACAAAGACCTGCTTATCGCCAAACTGTTTCTTTATCTTCTTATCAAATGCTTTGTACGTATCACTTACCGGAACCGTATGTTGTTTCTTTCCATTGTAAGAAAAATAATCAATTTCATAGTTTCTCTTTCTTGATCTTGAAAGACCTCCTGCGTCATAACCAGGAGCTTCAAAAACGGTTTCTAGCTGTTTGTTATTTTTTAAATCATATCGAGCGATTACCGTTTTATCTGTATTCAAGTTGGTCGTAACATAAGCCATATGCGGAACAGCAGAAGCGTAATCGAATGCGGCAATACCAAAACTTCCTTTCCAATCGTAGTGCGCAATTACCTTAAATTCATCTTTATCCGAAGTACGGTATAACTGTTCATACTCCGTACCATTTACCTGTCTGGTAAATCCTTTTAAGTTTCCATCCTTGTCAAAATCATAACCCATTATAGGACTATTCATATCCTTGTTTTCGTAGAGTTTCGTTAAGTCTCCGGTTTTAAGGTTTAACAAGTAAGGCTCAAAAACTTGAGGATTATCTTTATTCATTTGAATGATAATCTCATCTGGCTTTTCCCTTAAAATCTGCTGGATGTTTACACGTACGCCATCAAAGGGGGTTAACGCCTTTTCATTACTTCCATCAATATTAACTGTAAAAAGCTGGTAGTTTTCATCTCCACCTTGATCCTTAATAAAAATAAGCTGGTGATTATTGGGCCAACCGTATCCTCTTATCAGCTCATCTCCTTCCTCTAGTATTTTCTCGGTTTTATCGGTTTCAATATGCCTAACATACAAATGTCTCTTACCGCTTTCATCTCGCTTTCGATAGGAAAAATACTTACCATCTGGTGAGAATTGATAGCTGCTGGTGGAAGGTCGTTCAAAATAATCCGAAACGGAATAATTGTATTTTCCTTTTTCGGATGCCGCTACCGTTTTTAGTTCTTCTGATTGGGTAGGAAGCTTAATGTTTCCAGGTTTCTCTTTTTCCATTTCTGAATTTTGTGCAAATATGCAAATTGAAACTCCCATACCCACACACGTAAAAAGTGCTTGTAATCGATTCATAATTAATAGTTTGATTTAGTTTTCACGCCCAAGATAATCAACAACACCCTGAAACACAGAGCCTTTGTTTTCTTTCACAAAAATTTAACAATTTTAAGGTTAGCTCTGCTTCAGTAAATGAATCAAGTAAAACCAAAATCATAAATTGCGGCATTGAGAATCTTCCAAATGAATAGGTCCAAAAACACTTTAAAAAACATCAGCAAATTTGTGTTGATCGTTGCTGGTTTAAGCTTATTCGGTGCAACTGTAAAGCACGTATCTGAAGGAGGGAAAATTGGAATTTTAACCAAACCCCTTCAAAGCTTTGTTTCTTTTCCTTTTTCAATGGTGGAAGTATTGAAAAGTGATGAACTTCAAGGAATTCCGCCAACCTTCACAGAATTGGATTCGTCCTTTATTCAACAGAATAGTTTAGACTATAATCTATACGGCTTAAATGCCTTTTACAATCCCGATGAAGCACAATGGATAATTCGTCTTTTTAACCTAAAAAGCGATACAACCAAACATGAATGGGTATTAGATAAAGAGAACTTTGTTAAACGAAAAAGACAGTTTCCTAATTCCGATCCTAGAAATTGCATCTTATTGCCTAACCGAGAATTAATTGCTGGGCACGATGAATCTCACAATCTATTTCGCTTAAATAAAGACTCTAAAATCATCTGGAGATTCTCGGACACGAGCATCCGCTTTCACCATTCCCTGAACTTAGATGTTGAAGGACAACTCTGGGTTTGTTCCTCTCAGCAGGCAAAGCCGTTCAATTACATCGATAACTACATTACGCGAGTAAATGTTGAAAACGGAAAATTACTTTTTCATAAAAGTGTTTCTGAGATACTTGTGGAGAATGGATACTACAATATCCTACATGGAGCCAGCAATACGGTAAGACCCAGAGGAAACGACCCATTACACCTTAATGATATTGAGCCTGTTTTAGAAGATGGCCCCTATTGGCAAAAAGGAGATCTTTTATTGAGTCTTCGTCATCGATCCATCATTCTATTGTACCGCCCCAGCACGAATAAAGTATTACAAATTTTAAATGGTCCGTTTAGCAATCAACATGATGTAGATATAATATCCGACCATCAAATCTCTTTCTTAAACAACAATACATCTAGTTTAAACACCAAGCTGATTCAAGAGAAACCCTCGCATGTATTGATCTATAATTTTAAGGATTCAACTTTTACAACACCCTACAGAGATCAATTTATCAAAGAGTCTATATTCACCAGAACCCAAGGGTTTCATCAATTCTTTTCAAATGGTGATCTATATGTAGAAAGTCAAAAGAATGGGAAAATGTACATTCTAACACCTCATGGCCCGGCCTTAAAAAAATATTTCCCTACCTCATTTCCTAATAAAATAGAGAGACCTCATTGGATGCGTCTTTATGAAGACATTGATTTTTAAAAGAACTTAAAGCCTTGTCATTTGCTGCTGAACGAGCATTTCTGTTCACTCTACGAAAGAAACAAACCTGCAGTAAGTTTTTGCCCGAATTTTATATCATCAATGTCCGAAAAACAGCTTTGAAAAAAATTCTGTCCATTCTTTTTACATGGGTTTATTTTTCGCTTTCAGCTCAAAACATCTATTATGAAAGCCTTGCTTTGGGCAGTTATAATGTAGGATTTACCGACACCATTTTATACCAAAAAGAGAAGCCATATAAACAATATGGTTATGAAGGAGATGCCCCCATTTTTGTTCAGATATGGCACCCTATCCATAAGGTCCCCGCGAATACCTTTTTGAAAGTAAGTGACTTTTTATCCAACTCCAAAAACACCCTTGAAACAAACCTATCCAAAGAGCTAAAGGAAAACTTTGAAAAAAGCTTTATTCGAAAAAATCTGTCTCAAGACTATTTACACTTTGATAAAATAGATTACTCTCCAGAGCGGGTAGAATCATTATTAGAACGGATCAATCAAACTACAACGATTTCCTCTCAGGCTGAGTTAGATTCAGCTTTAAAGTTCCCAGTCATCGTTTATCACCATGGCTCTACAGGAATCTCCTACGACAACTACATACTGGCAGAGTATCTAGCTTCAAAAGGTTATATAGTTGTTTCGGCAAATTTTAACTGGCCTTTTGAAAAACAACCCCACGGATTTAGCCCAAATACGGTGTACGAAATTGAAGCCATAAAACAAGTGACCAAGTTTGCTTCTGGGCTTACCCAAAACAAAAAAATAGGTTTTATTGGTCATAGCTGGGGCGCTCAAGCCGGTCTGTTTTATTTACACGAGCCCGGTTGGGCTGATGCCTTTATATCACTAGAAACAACCTTAGAACTTTGGAACAATGCAACCATCCATAAAAAATGGCCCAGACTCTCTCAGGTGATCAAAGAGAATAGTTCGAACTACAGAATGCCTATGCTATTTTTAGCCAACAGAGGAGATCACGACCCTGTTGATTTTCAGTTTTTTAAAACCATCCGAAATACTCCTGTTACTTTTTGCTCCTCTGTAAGTGAATTTGGACATGAATTTTACGCCAATCTTTACTCTATGCGCTACTTGTACCGATCTGATTTTAAACAACCTGATGTGGGAGGGTTAAAAAAGCAATTGGACGTGTATATCGCAACAGTAGGCTTAATTGGCGTTTTCATGGATCATCATTTGAAAGGAAAACTGCTTAATTATAATCCATTTCAAAAATACTTCTTCGTAACATCATCAAATCATGAAGATGATCACTCCACAAAGCCCTCTCCTCAAAAGGAACACCCCTCCTCTCCTTGAACAGGTTCAAAAGGACTGGGCACTTTAATGGGGAGCTAAAAAGATGCAAGTTTTTTACAATTAGGCCGACTAAGTCTATATACTTTTCATGGATCGGAATAAAAACAATCTTTAGCTTAACAGCGTACAAAACATTTTTTAGATTAAAACACTTCAACTATGCTCGGGACGAATGGGGTAAATTACACAGTTTTTAGATCCTTTATTTACATAGGGATGTTACTTCTAACCTCTTGTCAATCCTCATCTACCAAACCTAAAAAAGTAGAAAGCAGAGTTTCCGTTCTTCCTTATTACAATGCAAAAGAGTTTACACCCATATGGTCAAGTCCAGACTCTTTGCCTGCAGGTTTTCATCGCATAAAAGAATTTGAACTCGTCAATCAAGAAGGTCAGCTTATTAGCACAGAATCGCTAAAAGGGAAAATCTATGTGGCCGATTTCTTTTTCACTACATGCCCAGGTATTTGCCCTAAAATGACGGACAATATGAATATAGTTCAAGAAGCTTTTAAGGAGGATGAAGACGTAATTATATTGTCTCACTCTGTAACTCCTAAAATAGATAGTGTGCCGATGTTGAAAAACTATGCGCAAAATCATGGCGTTATTTCGGGCAAATGGCATCTCTTAACGGGTAACCGAAACGAGATTTATGAGCTGGGAAGATCCTTTTATTTTATTGAAGAAGACTTAGGTGAAGAAAGAGATGACTACTCAGAAGAGTTTATACATACTGAAAACTTTGTATTGGTAGACGCTGATAGACATCTTAGAGGCATTTACAATGGCCTAAACAAAACTTCTGTAAATCAACTCATAGCAGATATAAGAACATTACTGAACGACTCCAGTAGTAGATAGCATTTCAATCTGCATCGATAAAAAAGTTATGTAAGAATAGGAACTGTCATTCCTTACCTTTACACACAAATCAATCTTTTGTGAAAAAGCTTTACGCATTCATTATTTCAGGTTTATGCCTATTTTTTTCTTCTTGTTCTGATGATGATTCAGAAACAGCTTGCACACTTGAGTTTAGAACCATTGGAGTAACGGTAAAAGGGGATTCATTGACAAACTTTTACACCGTTACAAATTTCAATTCAGATACCATCAAACTAGACGGACCTATAGATTTTGGTCTTAATTTATGGTATCCCATACTCAGCGACACCTACCACCCTAAAATTAAAAACAGTGTTGAAATGTTTCGTTTTATTGGTTTAATTAACGATTCAATCGTAATCGATCAGGCGTATACAATTGAAGGTGATGAATGCCACATAAATCGACTGGAAGGACCTAATGAAATAGAGCTGTGAAAATATGAATGTATTTGTTTTAGGTGGTAGCGGAAGGCTAGGACAGAACATACTCAAACAGCTTCAAAGCCAAGGCATTTCAACTACTGCATTGGTTAGAGAGCCTCAAAAACTTCAAAAATGTTTTCCCAACATTAATTTTATCAAAGGAACCCCCGAACATATAGAAGATCTAAAAAGAGGGATTACAGCTTGTGATGTAGTGATAAACGCTCTAAATATATCGCGTCATTCTGATTTTCCATGGTCTGGGTTGCGAACGCCTTCTCATTTGATATCTAACACCATTAAAAATTTACTCCAATTAATGGGAGAGCAAAACATTTCTAGGATTGTTTCAGTATCCGCATGGGGTGCCAACGATAGTTTTACGGAGATTCCATTTTGGTTTAAGTGGGTTATAAAAAACAGCAATGTAGGCGTAGCTTATCAGGATCATGAAAGGCAGGAAGAATTGCTGCATGCTTCATCTTTTAATTGGACTATCCTTCGCCCTGTTGGCTTGATGAATGGTAAAAAAGAAGAAAAAGTAAAGCTCAGTCATCAAGGAAACCCTAAACCATCCCTTTTAATTAATCGAAAATCAGTCGCTCATTTTATCGTTCACAATCTGAAAAACGAGTTTCTTTACCAAAAAACGCTTACTCTATCTAGGCAAAACGCTTGGTAATTTGTAGATATCTGGTTATAGTAGACCATCGCACTATTAATTATATCCACCTTCAAACCTTTAGCTTATTCGCTTTTACTTTCTTCCTTAAAATCCATAGTTTAGCAATCGATTTTTCGCTTACCAAAACAACTGAACATCAGCCATTTTTTGAATATAGAGCGGTATAGAATTTAATATGAAGATTGCCATTTTAGGTCCAGCTTACCCCTTTAGAGGCGGCTTGGCTGTATATAACGAAAGATTAGCAAATGCTTTACTAGACGCTGGTCATGAAGTAACCATCTATACCTTCACTTTACAATATCCTTCATTTTTGTTTCCTGGTAAGTCTCAATACTCTACCGAACCCGCTCCAAAGCGTTTGAAAATAGTAAGAGTATTAAACTCCGTTAATCCTTTTAACTGGTTTGCGGTGGGTAAAAAAATTAGAGAAAGCCAACCAGACATCATCATTGCTAAATTTTGGCTACCCTTTATGGGCCCCTGCTTTGGCACCGTATTAAGGAGAGTGAAGAAAAATGGAATTACCAAAGCACTGACCATTATTGATAATATTATTCCTCACGAAAAAAGGCCGGGCGATAAATGGTTTACCCAATATTTTGTGAATGCAGTGGATGGCTTAATAGCCATGTCTGATAGTGTTTTTAAAGATATAGACCTGTTTAATAAAAAGGGTAAACCAAAGCTCTTATCTCCTCATCCTCTTTACGATAACTTTGGTGCGCCCATAGCGCGTAACAAAGCGATACAAGATTTAGGATTAGATCCCAACGATAAAATTTTACTGTTTTTTGGCCTTATTCGCGATTATAAAGGTTTAGATATACTCATTAAAGCTTTTGCGGATTCTAGATTTAGAGATGCTGGATATAAGCTCATCATCGCTGGAGAATACTATTCTGATAAGTCGGTTTATACAGACCTCATCGACTCTTACAATTTAAACGATGATGTAGTTCAGGTGGATCAATTTATACCCGATTCGATGGTAGCCACCTATTTTAGTGCAGCAGATTTAGTAGTTCAACCTTATAAATCCGCAACGCAAAGTGGGGTTACACAAATCGCTTATCATTTCAACAAACCTATGATCGTAACTAATGTAGGAGGATTGCAAGAAATGTGTCCGCATGGAGAAGTTGGCTACGTAGTATCACCAGAGCCAAAAGAAATTGCAAATGCCATTATTAAATATTTTAGCGATACCGATATTGAAATGATGGTGAAAAATATTGTTGAGGAAAAGAAAAAATACAGCTGGGAAATATTGGTAGAGAACCTACTTAAGCTTAAAGAAAAAGTATAAAATGATTCACAGAAGCAGAGCACCTTTAAGAATAGGATTAGCCGGAGGAGGAACAGATGTAAGTCCGTTCTCAGATATTTATGGCGGGGCTATTCTCAATGTTACCATAAACTTATACGCTCATGCTTCCATTACACCCAGAGACGATAATAAAATCGTAATTCACGCTATTGACAGAAAAGAGCGCTATGAATTTGACTCTACAGAGGTGTTGGATATAGATGGAGGTTTAGATCTTCAAAGAGGGGTATACAATAGAATAGTCAAGGATTTTACACAAAAGCCACTCGCTTTTGAGCTTACCACGTATATGGATGCGCCTTCTGGTTCTGGTTTAGGCACTTCTTCCACACTAGTTGTAGCTATAATTGGTGCGTTTGTAGAGTGGTTAGAGCTTCCTTTAGGGGAATACGATATCGCGCAACTGGCCTACAGCATAGAGAGAGAGGATTTAAAAATGGCCGGAGGAAAGCAAGATCAATATGCTGCCACTTTTGGAGGAGTGAACTTTATGGAGTTTTATGCAGACAACAAAGTAGTTGTTAATCCGCTTCGCATAAAGGAAGAAGTATTGCGGGAATTAGAGTTTCATTTGCTTCTTTATTATACCGAAATTAGCCGTGAGTCTGCTCATATTATTGAAGAGCAAAGTCAGAACGTTCAAAGCAGTAAAGAAGATTCTATAGAAGCTACAAAAAACTTAAAACGCCAAGCTCTTAAGATGAAAGAAGTGGTTTTGAAAAACCAACTGGGTTCCATAGGTGAGATTTTAGACTACGGATGGAGCAATAAAAAGAAAATGGCAAACAAAATTTCTAATCCTGTTATTGACAGAACCTACCAAAGTGCTATTAAAGCTGGAGCTTCAGGAGGCAAGATATCTGGAGCTGGTGGTGGTGGATTTATGATTTTTTATTGCCCTGGAAATACTAAATATGCAGTAATGGAAGCTCTAAACGAATTGGGAGGGCGAATGCAACCTTATAACTTTGTTGAAACCGGAATAACAACATGGACAAGCGATCATTAATAAAAAAGAATATTGAGAATGCATTAGAACTGAAGACACAACTTCTCAGTGATAGTGATATACTCGCCTGTATTGAGCATTTAACGGATGCGGTTATCAATTGCTATAAAAATAAGGGGAAAGTTCTTTTCTGCGGAAATGGTGGCAGCGCAGCAGATGCTCAACACCTAGCGGCAGAGCTTTCCGGAAGGTATTACTACGACAGACCTCCATTATCATCAGAAGCTTTACACGTAAACACTTCTTACCTAACCGCGGTAGCCAATGATTATTCATACGAGCAGATTTACTCCAGAATGATTAAAGCGATAGGAGAACCTGGAGATGTACTAATTGGTTTATCTACCTCAGGGAATTCAGAGAATGTAGTTCGCGCCTTGGAGGTAGCTCAAGAAAAGGGAATGACAACCATCTCCTTTACAGGCGAAGGAGGCGGAAAAATGAAAGCTTTAAGTCAAATTCACTTGGAGATACCTTCTAAAGATACACCCAGAATTCAAGAGTGCCATATGCTTGTTGGTCATACCATGTGCGAGATTGTTGAAAGAGCACTTTTTCCAAATGATTAAGGAAGCTATCATTCTTGCCGGAGGTTTAGGCACTAGACTCAGAAGTGTGGTAAACGAAGTACCCAAATCTATGGCTCCAATTAATGGAAAACCATTCTTGGAACATTTACTTGATTTTTTAATCCAAAAAGGGGTAGAATCTTTTATCTTCTCCGTAGGTTATAAATCAGATAGCATACAAGATCACTTTCATACTTCCTATCAGAACAAATCTATACGATACGTAACGGAAGAGGAACCTTTAGGAACGGGTGGGGCTATAAAAAAAGCAATAGCTGAAGCAAAAACCAAGCAGGTACTCGTAGTAAATGGAGATACTTTATTCTTAACAGACGTGCAGAAAATGTATGTTTCACATCAAGAAAAAAATGCAGATGTCTCTCTTGCTCTTAAACCGATGTATAACTTTAGCAGATATGGCACAGTTGCCCTTTCTGATAAAAAAGAAATCATACAGTTTGAAGAAAAACAGACCCGAGAAGAAGGCCTCATAAACGGAGGGGTTTACATTTTCAATCAAAGTATTTTCCAAAACTTTGATCTGCCTGAAAAGTTTTCTATCGAAAAGGATTTTTTCGAGGCTTATGCTTCGGATTTAAAGCTTTTTGGATTTGAAGA
This sequence comes from uncultured Owenweeksia sp., assembly GCA_964485405.1. Taxonomy (GTDB): domain Bacteria; phylum Bacteroidota; class Bacteroidia; order Flavobacteriales; family Schleiferiaceae; genus CAKZNE01. The sequence goes on from CAZAJG010000014.1 coordinate 85,198, forward strand.
GGATGCCTACTTCCTCGATATTGGTATACCTGAAGATTACGAAAAAGCACAACATGAGTTTAACAAGCTTAGCTATTGATTCAAGCTGGACACTCTTTCTTGATCGTGATGGAGTTATAAACCGCCAGATAAAAGGAGATTACGTAAGAAATATTGACTCGCTTGAAATACTACCTGACGCTCTTGAAGCTATCGTTCGTTTAAATTCCATTTTTGGCAGAACTGTAGTGGTAACAAATCAACAAGGTATTGGCAAAGGATTAATGACAGAAGAAAGTGTCCGTGCCATTCATTCAGAAATTCAATCCTCCCTCCAACAAAAAGGAGGTTATATCGATGCCTTCTACTTTGCACCTCAACTGGCATCAGCCAATAGTATGTTTCGCAAGCCCAAAATCGGAATGGCTTTAGAAGCTCAAAAGGATTTTCCAGAAATTGATTTTAACAAAAGCATCATTGCCGGAGATTCTGAATCGGATATGTTGTTTGGCGAAAATGCTGGAATGAGAAGAATTTTGATCAATTCAAAACAGCTCCCAGAACCCGACAAAATTTCTGACTTTCACTTTTCTTCACTGAGCGAAATGGCTCAACAGCTCTTGTTTTAACTTTTTAACACTCACTTCTTCCTTGTACCCTATCTTTGCAAAAATTTTGTTTCTAGCAGAATGATATATATAGAGCGAAAAGAAAGATTCAGTGCTGCTCATCAACTGTACAACCCAAACTGGTCGGAAGAGAAAAACACAGAAGTTTTTGGTAAATGCGCCAATAAGAACTTTCATGGACACAATTATACTTTAACCGTAACGGTTAAAGGG
>CAZAJG010000015.1:0-3094 GCA_964485405.1 uncultured Owenweeksia sp.
CCTAATCTTTAACTTGTGTAAACCATCTATCTTAACGAACAGCTAAACGGAACTCCTAATTCGAATGTTTTTCAACCACAGCATCGCCCCAATCCGCAATGGATTGAATTAAAGGAATCACCGTCTTTCCAAAATCAGTTAAGGAATACTCAACTTTCAAAGGAGGTTTTGAAGTGTAAACTCTTCTTTTCACTAAGCCGTCTTCTTCCAATGTTTTTAGTTGTAAGCTCAAGGTTCTTTCTGTAACAGTGGGCATTGATTTTCTCAATTCGTTATACCTCAATTTGTCACTCATCAAATGAAAAAGAATAACAGTTTTCCATTTTCCACCAATAATTCCCATTGTTAAACTTGCACAACAAGGGTATTCTTTACCTCTAAAAGAGAACATTTTTGATTCCGTTGTCTCCATAAACTTTATACTATCCTTTTTGACCGTTATTGCGAGACAAATGTACTATAAATACTTTTGTCACTATAAACTTTATAGTTTAATCAAGCATAGGATTATGAGCTTTATAGAATCAATGAAAAATCGTTATACAACTAAAAAGTATGACCCTACAAAAAAAATTGAAGAAGGAGAAATTCAGGCGTTAAAGGAAATTTTACAATTAAGCCCATCTTCAATAAACAGTCAGCCTTGGAAGTTCACTTTTGTTTCTGATGAGGAGATAAAACGAACACTTTCAAAAGTTTCTTGGCTGAATACGACTAAAATTATGGATAGCGATACGCTTATCGTTTTTAGTCGAATTAACAGCATTGACTTATTTGAGAAACAAATCGAACAAGAACTGCCAAAAGGAGCGGTGAATTATTACAAAGAGTTCATTAAGCCGCAATCGGACGAACAAATAAAAGCTTGGTTTGACAGACAAGTTTACTTGGCGTTAGGTGTATTCTTGAGTGCCTGTGCTGAAATGGGAATTGATGCAACTCCTATGGAAGGTATTGAACCAGATAACTATGACAAAATCCTAAATCAAAAGGACTATACCACACTGGTAGCGGTAACCATTGGGTATAGAGATATGGAAGACTTCAATCAACCCAGCAAAAAGCCAAAATCAAGAAGAGATCTCAATAAAGTAATAGAAAGTATTACATAAGACGAAAAAGGAGCTTTTAAAATTCTAAACGAAACGACTAAAAATCGATAGTATGTACAAATCCATAGCTTGTTTAACAATAATTTTAGGCGCGTTAGTTTCTTGCACAAATCAAAACAAAAAACAACATGAAACCGCTTTAGAGCGGAGCGTAAATCCAACAAATACCGTCTTGTTAAGCTCTGAAATTGTTTGGGAAAAACTAAATCCAGCAAGAGGAGACCAAAGTCCGCAAGCTGGAACCCTTTGGGGCGATCGGAAAGAAAAAGTTGCCACTGGATTTTTGGCCAAGTTTGTTGACGGATTTTCTTCACCACCTCATATCCATAATGCAACGTATAGAGCTGTTGTTATAAAAGGGAGTATTCATAATGACGACCCAGCAGCAGAAAATATGTGGATGAATCCCGGTAGTTTCTGGACACAACCTAAAGGAGAATCACATATTACTTCGGCCAAAGGCGAAGAGAATATAGCTTTAGTAGAAATAGATAAAGGGCCTTATTTGGTGCAGCCCATTGAAGAAGCCTATGACAACGGAGAGCGCCCCATCAATATTGACGCTTCAAATGTAGTTTGGTTAGACAGTAAAAAGACCAATTGGATTGATACGGATAGTAAAGCTGAAATAAGTTTTCTCTGGGAAGCTCATGACTCAAACGGACTTTTTGTAAAACTTCCAAAAACATATAGTGGAACCATAACAACAGATGGAACGGTTTTACATTCGGTTGTAATTCAAGGTGAATTGAACTATACCATGCCTCAAAATCAAGTAACAAAAGTGTTAGACGCTGGCAGTTCTTTTAGTTCAACAAACCAAGCAATTCATACCGTTTCAATAGAAAATAGTAGCGTTATCCTTTACATAAGAACTAACGGAAACATTAAAATTGATTAAATATGAAAACAATAGCAATCACAGGAAGTACAGATGGTATTGGCAAGTTAACTGCGACTAAACTGGCTAGTGAGGGCCACCAAATTATAGTGCACGGAAGAAGTTCCGAGAAACTGGAAAACACGATCTCAGAAATTAAAGGAATAACAAACAATGATCGTATCAGCGGTTTTGTTTCCGATTTATCTGACTTCGATAGTATCAAGAAAATGATTGCACAAATATCAACTGAAGTTCCTTCCATTGATGTGTTGATTAATAATGCAGGCGTTTTGAAAAGTCGTGTGAGGCAAAATCAGGAAAATTTAGATCTGCGGTTTGCCGTAAATTTTTTGGCTCCTTACCTACTTACAAACGGATTATTACCTATTCTTAAAAACAGTAATTCGCCTAGGGTCATCAATTTAAGTTCAGCCGCACAATCAACAGTATCAATTGACGCATTAGAGGGAAAAGAACAAATTTCAAATAATGAAGCATATGCTCAAAGCAAATTAGCCTTAACCATGTGGAGTTTTGCCTTTGCACAAGATCACCCTGAAATAATTACAATTGCTGTAAACCCTGGGTCATTATTAAACACCAAAATGGCTCAAGAAGCTTATGGTCAACATTGGTCTCCTGCAGAGAAAGGAGCCGATATTTTAGTTGAATTAGCTGTTTCAAAAGAGCATGAAGAAAGTAGTGGTAAATACTTTGATAATGACAAAGGAGGTTTTTACAATGCGCATAGTGACGTTTATAATCAAGAAAAAATCAATCAGTTGATTTCTGTAACAAACAAAATATTAAAAAAATGACAACAAATAATGCACTCGTACAAGCTCGTGCCCTCCTTCTACCCTCTCGCAAAGCAGCACTTCATCGAGAAGCTTCAGTTTCGCATTTTTGGAATAGCAACCGAAAATTGCTAGAAGCCGCATGGGCAGAATGGGAAGTCGAAAACAAAGATGGTTTGCTGATTCCAGACGAAACTCTACTTGATCCACGATTGCGACAAGCTGTTACCGAAGCATGGGAAAACCCGGAAAAAGAAGATGCTGTAGCTGATTTATGGGAACAAATTATTCCTGGTGTTTAT
>CAZAJG010000015.1:3104-7763 GCA_964485405.1 uncultured Owenweeksia sp.
ATGTTGCACAGTTCTTTGATGTTGAACGCTTAGCTGAATTTCGTGATTATTTAGAAGCTGCTGTAGATTCACAAATTCCTAAACGTGCACCCTATGGTATTCAATTGAACCGTTACGGGATCATGCTTGATCCAAGATCAGAAGGACATCTTGCTGCACCTAATTTTCAGTCCTTCTACAAGCAGATTATGGATCGTTATATGCGTCCAGTTGCACGTTTGCTATTGGGCACTTATGGCTACGATAATCAAACATTTGGTTTTTCTATTCAGTACAATCCAGATAAGGATAAGGACTTGCAGGCACATACCGATGCCTCTGCTGCTACCCTGAATATCAATATGAACTTACCCGATGAAGCATTTACAGGTTCAGAAGTTGATTTCTATGACAAGACCTCAGGCAAAAAGGTACAGACTATTTTTGAACCGGGTAAAGCGATAATTCACAGAGGAAATGTTCCTCACGCTACGCATCCAATAACAAGTGGACAAAGAAACAACTTAGTAGTGTGGCTATACGGGGATCAAATGCAAATTCCACAAGGAGCCGCGAATAGCTATGGTAACTTTGATAAATCAGCATCCATAGTTGATGCAACCGAAAACGCTTCTGCTCACCAACGTTGGAGTGTACCAGACACCCCAAAAGACACCTTTGCACCGTTTTAGATAGTATCGTTTTTGAATCACAAATGAATGGATAGAGGAAATTCTAAAATAATTATTCTTTATTTTCATGACTGCACTAGGTTGCAGTAAAACTATGCAGTTGCCAACAATCGCTAAAATAAAGCAAGCCGAAGAGTTTACCTCAGTTGTATGGGGCTTCGTCAGGTTTTGGGGTTAGACAGAGCCACACTCCGAAATCCCGCCTTACTTTAGCCAAACTGTTACCCACAAATTAAAACAGGCATTGCTAACCAATGAAAAATATTTTTTTACTAATACTTACGCTTACATGCCTGGTTTCCCAGGCTCAAGAAAAAGGTAATTATTATGTTGGGATTAATGGTGTTTCAACAACTAAAGGTGTGTTTGCAAATCCTATGGTTGGAGTTGATATAAATAAAACAAAACTACAAGTAGGACTACTCGTTGGTTCGAGTTTTGTAAACAATGAGAGCACTATTGGTTTGAAAACAGATTTTCTTTATCTACCAAATGGACAAAAAGAAGACGAATTTAATTTTCATTTTATAAGTAGCATTAACTACTTCAAAAACTCAATATCAGTAGGGAATGCAAAAACTCAAACAAGTACTTTCCAAATTACATTTGGTTACGGCTTTGATTATCAAATTGTAGGGAATTTATCGTTTAAAAGTAATATAGGTTTAGGTTCCTTAGTTGAGGTACGAGACTTTAACTTTGATACAAATTCACCCGAAAATAAATGGGGTTTTGCTGGGTTGATTGCATTAGGTTTAAATTACAAACTATGAAACGGATATTGATCATATGTTTATTAATTTTCATCTCTTGCGAAGACTTTTCAGTTCTTGAAAGAGACCAAGAAAATGTTTTCTTTTTCAAAAATGATGGTATCACAAATGATGTATTCTTTGGTCAATTATCAGTTGCAACTTTCAATATTAAGTTTGGTTATTGTCAAACTTGCGATCCATTTTCAGGAGAGATAGGTGGAGGTTTTGAACAATTAGACCGTATTGCTGAATTGATAAATTCATTAAACTTGGACATTGTTTCATTGCAAGAAGTGGGTCTTGATTACGATGTTACTATTGTACAAAATCAAGCAGAATACATCGCAAGTAAAACAAATATGAGTTTTGCTTACGGAATGAATAGGGCTTTACAAAGTGAGAAGAATCTTTTTATAAATGGCTTTTGGGGAAATGCGATTTTGTCAAAATATGAAATAACCGATTTAGAAAATCCAACCATACGTTACATTGACTATTACAATCAAAATCATGCTTTAAAAGCAACTATAAAACTCAACGAAGAAACGGAAATAATAGTTTTAAATTCACATTTTGCTTCGGGAAGCACCAGTCAGGAAAAGAACAATCAGATAAGCGAAATCAACAGTTTAGTTAGTCAAATAAACAAACCTTACATCTTTACTGGAGATTTGAATATATCATATATTGGAGGAATTGATTTCATATCTCAATTTTACGAGGAATTCGATAACAGTCTTGAACTGATTGATGCAAACGAAAGAAACGAGGTCTTAAATTCTGGAACTTTTGTTAATGGTTCTGTATTAGATTATATTTTTACAGATAAGACAAATTTTAGCATAGAATCTGGATTATTAGCACCAAGTGAAGGTTTGGATATTTCTGACCATTATTTATATTATGTCAATTTGAATAAAAAATAGTTCGAAGTTTGCGGACAATACGTATCTAACTTATTACTGGTTCGAGCCCCTTTGCTAAAGCCCTCACTAACTTTTTACTTGGTTTATTTTTGCTAAATTAAGTACTGAAACAAGCAACAAATCATATAAATGAAAGTTATGTCGTCTGGGATTGTTCAACCCGATAGCATTCGAAAGGTTTACGATATAACTACAGTTTATTTTTCTTACTCAAGTGGCTTGCGATATCACTATAACATAAAGAGAAAATTCAGCTTCAAAGGAGACGGTTATCCAAGAAGAAACAACCAGTTGCGAAAAGATAGAATAAAGCTGATATACAACAACGAACAAACGCAAGTCGGCTTTAAACCCGCTCCGCTTGTGGCTTTTGAGTTTACCAAAAAACATTCCGTTACTTTACATAAACACGGACGAAGCCTCCACAAGCTTATTAAAATCATTGAGTTTAATTAAAAAATGATAGAATCAAACAAAATTGATTTTCCAGAAGATAGATTACAGTTATACTCAAAGTTGTCCATTTTTCTTGTCAGCGTGTTGATCTCTCCTGTTTTAGGTAGTTACCTATATTGCGCAAATCTCAGACGTAGTGGACAAAAAGACAAGATATTTGGAACTGTCACAGCTATTTTGATAATTACATTTATAACCAAAGTACCTTTTATGGGATTTCGACCAAATAATTTTGCTCTCGGATTTACCCCCGTCATGTTTTTATTTAATGGAATTGTAGCACTGTTAATGATAGGGCCATTTTGGAAAGGACACTTTGGGAACAATAATTATCATTCAATTATTCCTTGGAGTAGAATTATATTGCTCCTTTCAGTCTTCATAACAATTCAGGTGTATCACTATTGGATTGGAATGAATTACTCAGCTTTTAATCCAGCACCTTTGTATATAATAAGGTTCACTACATTAACAATACTTCCCGCTTTGTTCATTATACTTTTAGCTCGAATCATATACTTAACATTTAGACATTTGTTTCGAATAAAAGCGAAGCTAAGCACTCAATAAAACCAATACTTAACCATCACCTTTGTTATTTTGGATGGTGTACTTTTGCGAGTTGCATTAAAGTCTTTCGGACGTTGAAGTCTTCAAAAATCGCACAGTTTTCATTTTAACAATTGGCAACTGTTAAAAAGTGGCAAAAAAAACACAGAAAATATAATCTCTGAATTGGAGGATAATAACACTAAAGAAGAAGCTATTTGACTGAATTCTGATAAAAAAAAGAGTATCGTAAAATTTATGAATATAAAATGATTGATGATCAGCAACGTCTAATCTTTATAGAAAACCCTAAAACCGCTTCTTCCTCTCTTCGAAGGGCATTGATGGGACCGGATTACCTTTCTAATTTCAATGACCCTCGCATAGCCACCATTGGACATCATATACCGCGTGTCTTGAAAGTCAAATATCCTGATAAGTGGAGAGATTATACATCGATGGTGGTTATTCGAAATACATGGGACCGTGCCCATTCATATTTTACCTACACCCGTGATTATAGTGGAGCCAACTCGTATAAGCAGTACTCCTTTGATGAATGGGTGAAAGAGTATTGCCCTGCAGCCAGCGAAGATCACATAAGGGCGTCTTTACATCGCAATGGTCTAATAGAAAATGTATTAGATCAATTGCCCTACATAGAGGATGTAAACGAAGTGATTACAATGGATAGCTTTGATCGTGATGTACGCGTTGCTCAACTAAATAAGGGATTGGAGCGTATACGTTCAAAATATGATATCAAAACAGACGTAATCCCTGAAAATGAAAATAATCAAGGACGTACTGAAAAAGTTATCCAGTGGAAACAAGAAACGGTTGACCGATTATATGAGCAATACCACAAAGAGATTGACATGTTTGGGTTTAAACCTCCTAAGGTTTACCTGTCAGACTCGTAATGGATAGATTGTAAACAAAGATATAAGGGACAAAGGGTATTGAACTAGAGGATCACGAACAAAAACTTCACCTCGAGCTTCGTTGTACTGAGCGAATAAAAACCATATCATCTACTACCACCTGTAAGCTAACTGAGCTACTACTTGCAAAGGATAGTGCTATGAGATACTTTTATAGATATTAGAAGAGTCCGGCTTACAGATGATAGTTGGGCGTTGCAATACATTGTCAATTATGGAATTTATATTAAAAACAAGTTTTAACACCACGGCTAAAAAAATTTATGAAACTTGGTTAGCCAGTGAAGGTCACACAAAAATGACAGGTGGATCCGCTATTATTTCTGATAAAATTGGAGCTAAATTCACCGCATGGGAG
>CAZAJG010000015.1:7773-49974 GCA_964485405.1 uncultured Owenweeksia sp.
GGATGGCTATATTGAAGGGGAAAATATTGATTTAGAACCAAATAAAAGAATTTTACAATCTTGGAGAACTTCTCAGTTTAACGAAGATGAAGAAGATTCAAAAATAGAAGTGCTGCTTAATGAGGTTGACGGGAAGACTGAATTAACTTTAATCCATACAAACCTTTCTGAAACTGGAGAACATTACAAAAAGGGTTGGCAAGATCATTACTTTGAACCAATGGCAAAATATTTTGAACAATAAAACGACAACCAAAAATGTTTGAAAATGCATTAGAAAAACGCATTTTAGACGAAACCTTATCTACAATTCCAACTTTTACAATGAAACTTGTGGTACATATATTATGATATGGAAAGGAAAAAACGAAGACACCGCGCTGTATAAAGGAAATAGAGCGTTCAGTGGTTCGCGAAAGTCCAATGCGCTTTAAAAACACCACCAAATTGTTGACTTAGTTCATCAAGCGTCTATTTTCAAAAGAGCAAAGGATTAATAAATTTCAGCTAGAATATTTATCAAATACAGTGGATAGACCAAACCACTATTAAATTAAATACTACGTACAGCCAATACCATGGAAATAGACCACATATTTATTTTTTCCAACGACAGCGGAAAAGAAGCTGAAAATTTAGTTGAATTTGGGTTAACCGAGGGTAGCAGTCGAGCTCACCCAGGGCAGGGAACAACAAATCGTAAATTTTATTTTAGCAACTTCTTCCTTGAAATTTTGTGGGTTGTGAACGAAGAAGAGATTCAAAGCAAATTGACCTCAAAAACAAAACTGTGGGAACGCTCTCAATTTAAAAGAAATGGGAATTCACGCTTTGGATTGTGTTTAATGAATTCTGAATCAACTGATAAACTTTTTGAGAAAAGCCAAATTTATCAGCCTGATTATTTTCCAAAAGGTATGCATATCGATATACGCACTAATCAGGAATATCCAAATTTACCTTGGACTTTCAGACTTCCATATCGTGGTAAAAAAAAAGTGCATAACGAGCCCATAGAACATAATCAGGGAATACAAAAACTAACTAGAACAGAATTTGAAATCCCTTTTAATAATAAGGAGAAAGAATTTAAAAACTACTTTATCAGTAACGAAAATATTGTTTTCAAAAATGGAAGTCGAAACCATTTGACTCTGGAGTTTGATAATCTCAATCAGAAGAAATCAATGGATTTTAAAGAATTGAATTTGACCATAAAGTACTGAACAAAACGATTTAAAATACATAACTAAGCAAAATTGCATTTTACAATAACAACTGTAGGTATCGAAAATGAAAATATTTCCAACAATAGAATTGAAATTTAAACTGACTGACAGTCAAGATGAGACCTTAGACCGACTGAAAAGAAGAACAGAACATTCTGAAAATCTGACTTCTCAATTCACCGACAAATCATTCCGTGGAAAAATTAAGGGAACAGGATTTAAAATCATTTCCTCTGCAATGATATTCGGAGTTTTTTGTGTGATGGCAGGTGAAATCTCTTCCGAACAAGGATTTGTAAAAGTTGAAGTTCATAAAGTTTTCAAAGTTTTATTGAGCATTATTTTGCTATTTCCATTAATTGGACTGATGCTTTATTTGATGAGTGAAACAGAAGGTTTTTCTCCAATTTTCTTCCTCGTTGTATTCGGACAGCTTTTATTTATACGATTTGTATTCATTGGACTTACTTTCAAATTTCTATCAAAATCAAGCCTCAACAGATTTCGAGATGTATTAGACATAGAATGGAAAAAAAACTAGGAACTACGAACTCTAAAAACAATACCTCGCATGATAAACGCTTACAACCAAAGTGCCGTTTTTAGCTAATAACATTAGCCGCAGACAATCAAAATTAAAAATGAAAAACTTTAGAATTATAGCCGTGGAGAAATTAAAAGACTCCTCTACCTATGAATGGATCGAAGAAGGGATTTATAATGACATGAAAGATGATGACAGATTCTCTACGCATAGAATTGCAATGACTATGGTACTTGAAGAGGGCGAAAACAGTCAATATCCATTAGAGGATCTATTGGATGAATACTGTGTGCATGTTGAGGAATTTATCGAGTCCAAAAGTGAAAATGAGCCTAGATTTATTTTTGGAGGAGAATTAGATAATATCCGAAATTTTAAATCTCTAATCGGTAAAAGAGCGTTTAATGAAGATTTTATGGATGAACATGGAGAAACTAGGGTAAAACTGATAATAGAATAGATCTACGCTACATATGGCAAATAGCACAGTAGGTAACGAAAATCTGGTGCTATTTACCAATACGGCCCAAAGTTTATTCCCTTCTTCCCCTACTGACCCAATACTAAACATTGTACACAATTAGATTTTAGTCTAATCTAGAAACGAGATAATTAATTAGCTCCTCTCTATTGCTGTCAGCCTTAGTTAAGAACTCTTTGGTTACGGCTAATCCATTGTCGTACTTTGATGACCAAACCATCATTTCGATTAAAACAGGGATTAAGTCTTTTCCCTTTTGAGTTAATGAATACACCTTTTTGGTTTTCAGCTTTTCATAAACCTGTGACTCTATAAAACCACAGTTTTCCAATTTTTTCAATCGATCAGAAAGTATGTTTGTTGCTATTTTTTCTTTTGAGTTCAAAAAATCTTTGTAGAACACCTTTCCTTCAAAAACTAAGTCACGAATAATTAGCAACGCCCATTTGTCTCCAAAAAAATCTAAGGCATAGCTAACAGGGCAATCTGATCTTTTTTTAATCTTTTTCATTTTAAAGCTTGCATTTTGCAAGTGAATGAATACATTTGTTTCACTTGCGATTTGCAAGTTAATTAAAATTGCACTTATTTATGAAAAATGTTTTAGCAAATCTCATTCGTAGAAATATGATTGGAGCATGTATGTCCATGCTATTTTGCAATCAAGCTTTTGCCAACGAACCTCAACAGACTGGAACAACATCAGCACTATTAACACAGAAAAACATTAGACTCGAAAAAAGGAATGATATGGATACAATCAAGATTAACCTTCAGGACCTGAAAAAAGATAGTTGGTCGGAAGTAGAATTAGAAAATGCAGAGTTAGTGGTTGACTTTGTTCAACATTTAATGAATAACCATGATTTTGACTATGTATCCCAAAAATATAGCTCTAGTAATTATATACAACACAGTAAGGGAATTGCGGACGGAATGGCGGAACTAATTGAATATGTTAAAGACTTTTCCAAGAGGTTTCCAGAGTATACCTATGACGTAAAGCACATACACGTTGATGGAAATATTGTAACTTTTCACTCCCATGCCACCCTTAAAACTAAGCATAGAGGAAACGACAAAAAGGGCTTTAATATTATTGATACATGGAGAGTTGAGAATGGAGAAATTTTGGAACATTGGGATTCTATTCAGCCAATTGACGGCTTAATGAGATTTTACATTTGGTTAACAGGTGGGAAAACTAGAAACACCAATGGAATTTTCTGATGATTAACTTCACCCAACAAAACATAAATTACATTAAACAGCGTTTAGCTGAATCGTTGACAAGGATGTAAAGCAGATAAATGAAACAAATAATATCCCTCGCTATTCTTGTAATCTTTAACACGGGTTTTGCTCAAACTAATTTGGGTTCAAGTAAAGTAAAGCTTATAGACTCCATTTTAAAGTTTTATTGTTAGCCAAACGAGCCAGGAATGGTAAAATCACCTTGAATCCATTATCTGAAAATAGCTTTTAAGCTGAGTACCCTTTAGGCGGGGTACATTTTAAATTAGACTCAGAAGGAAATGTAAATGCGTTTGTTTTATCAGGTCAAAATTTCAATAATCTAAAGTTCTTAAAAATGGATTAGCTCTATTCCGAACAACGCAAGCAACCTCTTACCCTATTGATGAGGATAATTCTAATTTCTGCAAAATAATTACCTTTATTCCAGCGGAACAATTCCAAACCACACATCCACCATAAATCACACACAAAGCCTTAGGAAACTATAGTTTTTTGAATGATCAAGCGATCTTACACCATATACCCATTGTTAATCGTTATCTACGCCTTATTAGTAGCATCAACGAACAAAGGCAAAAAACTATTGCTGAAGCACTGGGAAAGACCAACAGTTGTATATCCGCCTAACAATCCTTTTTCTAAATCAAGTATAGAATTGGGAAGTGAGTTGTTTTTTGAAACCTTATTGTCAAAAGACTCTTCTATAAGTTGTCAATCGTGCCATTTAGTAACAGAAGCCTTTGCAGATCACTTAGTTGTGGGAGAAGGAATATTGGGACGTACCGTAAACAGAAACACTCCATCCCTCACAAATATTGGATTACACCCGTACTTTATGGTAGATGGGAAATTCAATTCTTTAGAAGAGCAAGTGTTGGGGCCTATCAATGAGCATCGTGAATTCGATATGTCGCCTGAAAAAGTCATCCATCGATTAAAAAATATACCCAGATATGATGAGCTTAGTAAAGCAGCATACGATGAAAGTATAAATATTGAAATCGTCAAAAAAGCACTGGCAAACTTTGAACGCACCCTAGTTTCTGAAGACTCCAGATTTGACCAATTTATGAAAGGAGAAATTGAGTTTACCGCAGAAGAGAAAACGGGTTTGAAACTTTTTAAAAGCCCTAAACTAAACTGTATTCAATGCCATAGTGGGTATAATTTCACCAACTATTCGTTTGAAAATAATGGATTGTACGAAACTTATTTGGATTCTGGCAGAGCCTTGATAACTGGAATAGAAAAAGATATAGCGAAGTTTAAAATTCCTTCTCTCAGAAACATTGCAGTTACCTACCCTTACATGCATGATGGATCTATCAAATCCTTAGAGGAAGTGATTGACCACTATTCTTCTGGAGGAAAAGGTCACAAATCTCAATCCGATATGATTAAAGGTTTTAGCATCCAAGCTGATGATAAAAATGCGTTGATCGCATACTTAGAGACACTTACCGATACTCGCTTTGTTGAAAAAAGTGAATAGCTAAAATTATACACAAACAGAACCAAACATCAAACTCTAAAATGAAAAAAAAGCTAATTTTTCTTATTGCAACTGCAATCTTTATAAGTTGTGAGAATAACGAGCATTTGAACAAAAATGTTATCACCTCTGATATTGTTAACTTTTGGAAAGCATATGATAAAATAACGGAGACCAAAGACTCAACCTTACAATATAAATACCTTGATAGCTTGTATTTTCAAAATGGAACTGTTGGTTTAGAGGGAATTCGACAAGCACGAAACTACACGCCAAAAGATTACATTCACTCTATTAATAGGTATCCAAAATTTTGGAATTCCATTCGAGAAAACACCCTACAAGCAAGCAGAATGGGTAATGAATTGGAAGTTGGAATTGAGAAATTAAAAGCCATTTATCCTGAATTAAAACCCGCCAAGATATATTTTACGATCGGAGCTTTTAGAACTGGAGGAACAACTATAGATAGTTTAGTACTTATAGGTTCTGAAATTTCAATGGCAGACAGTACGACAAAAACAATTGAGTTTCCAGAGAACTTGTCTCATTTAAAATCTCATTTTGCCACAAACCCAAAAAAGCATCTCGTTTTTTTAAATGTACATGAATATGTTCATACCCAACAAAAACCCAGAGTTTTCAATATTCTTTCCTTAACCCTTTATGAAGGTGTGGCAGAATTTGTTGCTTCTAAAGCCCTTGAGGTAAAATCTCCAAATCCTCAAATTCGTTTTGGTAAGGAAAATGCCAAAAGAATTAGAGAAGTATATGAAACCGAAATGTTTTATCCGAATAACTTATACAAATGGCTAGATGGCAACGCACCAAATGAGTTTGAAATGAGAGATTTGGGATATTATGTTGGATATCAGATTTGTGAGAACTACTATGAGCAAGCCGAAAACAAAATGGAAGCTATTAAAACCATGATTGAATTGGATTACTCCGATGAAACTGAAGTTGAAGATTTTATTAAAAAAGCTACCTACTTTTCTGCATCGCTTGAAGAACTTTACGAAACATTTGAAAGCAATCGCCCTACGGTTGTTTCAATTCAACAATTTGAAAATAACAGCTCTGACGTTAGTCCAAATTTGAAGGAAATAACGATAGAATTTTCAAAACCTTTAAACGGACGAAATACAGGTGTAGATTTTGGTGCGTTAGGACAAGGTGCTTTTCCGAAGGGAACCCTTAACGGTAGACATTGGGCAGAAAATAATAAATCGTGGACTATTCCGGTAGAATTAGAACCCAACAAAGACTACCAGATACTAATCTCCAATAACTTTAGAACAGAAGATGATATTCCTTTGAGACCCTACTTGATAGAATTTAAAACAGGAACTGAATAAAGGTTCTTGCTTCCTATTAAAGCCTTGTTCTTAATCGAAAATCTGACGCTTTGTAAGCGTTTACTTTTATACATTAACCCTTAGCAATAAAGCCTAGCAAAGTTTTACAAAACGAACGGATATGGAAGAAAAAGACTTTTCTAAATTAACGGATGAAGAACTATTAGTTGAAAAAAGAAAACTGAAAAAATCTAAACTCGTCCATGCCACCATAATTGGTTCTCTCGCTGGAATACTCCTTTTCGGAATTGTTTCTTGGAGCCTTTCTTCCGAAAAGCGTTTAGGATTCTTCATCCCCATGTTCATTCCTATTTACATGATTTACCGACTGCTTAAAAATTCAAAAAGGAACAAAGACTTGGAGGAAATATTAAAAGAACGTGGCCTGAATTAAAGGAAAGGTTACTTTCGAGATAAAATCCAAACCGAATTGATACATGGTATGGAAGTGTATGGAAATCCACTTTTTGGAATTTAAGATCAAAACGAAAACTTATATTCAACACAGACAAATAGGACGTAACAACCTAATAAAGACATTAACAATAAACTAGGGTAACGGATTATTAGCCCTATTGAAAAACTTAATTTAAAAAGGTAAATAGGAAATAAACGCACCTTTTAAAAAAAGGTGCGTTTAGCGATATGTTATCGGCAATAGCGGTCGTATCTAAGAGTAGTAAGAAATGCCACATTCACTTGAAAACTTAAAACAATATCATAACGAAGCAACACAATTTTTCGGGTCAGAGCTAATGCTTTTGAAGGAAGCAATTCCTAAAATCAATGATGAAAAACTACAAAAAATAGCTACCCTGCTAATAAGTTGTGGGCAAACTGGAGCCGCCCTTCTTCAACTCGCAAATCAAACTGAACATTTTACAAGTGAGTCCGTGATGCTTGCGCGAGCCTTTATAGAAAAAATAACGAACTTCTGTTACGTTGCAATCTGTGAAGACCATGAATACCGAGCATTCATACTACATCCAATCTACAAGTATTACCACACTTCGGGCTCTCCTAAATTTGGAGACGATTTAGAACTAATAGAAGAGAATGTTCTTCGAAGAAAAGAGAAGCAAGAGCAGCTTAAGAAAATACCTATAGTCCAAGAAGCATTGGAAATGTTCTCTAAAACAAAAGCCAATATGAATTGGACTAAGAAAAATATGAATCAACGAATTGAAGCCATTGAAAACTGGGGCAAATTGCTTGATGTATTCTTCTCAATTAGCAAGCTTCAATATTATTCAGATGCCTCAGAAGCACTTCACGGTTCACTATATGGCTGCACCTATGGAATCGGAGTATTTGACCCTGACTTTGACCATACTCAGGAAGAGGAGCTTGACAAAAAATTATACAAGGAAAATACTTGTGTTTTATTGCACCTTGGAATGCTGATCCATGAAAGCTTTACCCTTATTTCTTATTCATCTGATATTAAGACCATTTGGGATTCTTCATATAGAAATAGAGGACGAGCATTAAACTTATTATTTCACGTATTGGAGAGAAAATTAACCCTTTGATTCAACAAACAACTCTCTGACCTCAATATCCAAGACTTTTGCAATTTCATAGAACGTTTCGATAGAGGGTTGCATATCATTAGTACACCAACGAGAAACTGTGGATTTGTCTTTACCCAATTGATCTGCTAACCATTTTGCAGACTGTTCTTTTTCGGCAAGAACTATTTTGATTCTATTGTACCGTTGTTTTGACATCAAGTCAACTTAGTTTCGTATTGTGCAAATATAATTGTTCTAAAATCAACCGAATTTTAAAAAGGTTTTCTATATTCGCTTATAAGTTTTCGTAAAACGAAATCTATATTTCCTAAATCGAAAATAATTGAGTGAATTATAAAAAATGAAAAAAATTAAAATCCAGCCCAAACATCGTAGAAGAACCTATGATGAAATATGGATTCCTGAAATCAGGATGGAAGGGAGATGGTTGGAAAAGTTGGGTTTTAAGCAAGGAGAACATGTAAAAGTGGAATGGAAACGAAAAAAACTGATAATTACACTGATTGAAAATAAAGAAAAAGCCGATAACACGAGCTATACGTAATGCGGGGTGTGGTGAGAAACGAAAGGTCAGGATTTCATAGTCCGCCAAAGCTGCGCTTTGACGTTTAATGAGTAAATTTAAACCCAAAGACACAGCTTTGGCTAACGTCTGTGCGACTGGAAAGGTTCGAGCCTTGAAATCCCGCACTACGCATAGCCAGACCGTTGTGGTTTTACGGTTACAAGAAGGAAACCTTTTGTTTCTTTACAAAAGTGTAGACAAAGTTGCACTTGGTTTATTTAAACCGTTAACAATAATTAAAAAATGAGTCAGAAAATAGATCAACTTTCAAACATCTGAATAATACATATGCTTCTTTTCAGGAGGGAAGACACATCTCATTGAGGACTATGCACACAAGCCTATCGGGCTAAGTACATGATAAAAAGACCATTCAACCAAGCTACGTTTTATAAACTACATGTAGTAACCAATTAGAAAATGAAAACCATAATAGAAACAGAAAGACTGATATTAAAAGAAATCACACTGGAGGACAAAACAGAAATGCTTCGATTGTATTCAAATGAGGCCGTTCAAAAGTATACTGGAGAAGCTCTAATTGAATCTATGGAAGAAATGGAACAAGCCATAGAAATAAGAATTAAGAATTATGCTAAGTATGGTTATGGAAGATGGGCTACTTTTCTAAAAAATGGGATGCAGTTTGTAGGTTGGGCTGGTTTGGCCTATTTACCCGAATTTGATGAAATAGATTTGGGCTATAGATTTTTACCAGAATATTGGGGCTTAGGAATAGGTACAGAAGCATCTCATGCCATTTTATCCTACGGTTTTGATACACTCCAATTGAAACGGATAATAGCTATTGCCATGAAGGAAAATAAAGCCTCCACACGAGTGATGGAAAAAGTTGGAATGCAGTTTGATAAATTTGCACCCTATGAACCCGGAGGTGAAGATGTTGTTTGGTATTGGTGTGATAAAGAGCTTCTAATCAAAAACTAAGCCTATTAATGGCGTGGCTATTTAAAGTGTTAAAGAGAAACGAATGAGAATTTTAATAATAGGAGGAAAAGGAACAATCGGAAAAAAGGTAGCAACCTACTTTTTTGAGGGTAATGATGTAATCGTTGCTGGCCGAACCAGTGGGGATGCTATAGTGGATATTTCCGATAGCAAATCAATTGAAAGCATGTTTGAAAAAGTAGGCTCGGTTGACGCTATTGTTTGTATAGCGGGTGAAGCCAAATGGGCAAACTTCACGGACCTTACGGAAGAAGACTACTACATCGGCTTAAAGAGTAAATTAATGGGTCAAGTGAACCTTGTTCGAATTGGAAAAAATTACTTAAACAAGGGAGGTTCAATAACCCTGTCTACAGGAATTTTAGCAGACGACCCCGTGATAAAAACTACCAGTGCAGCAATGGTTAATGGCGGTATTCACAGTTTTGTTCAAGCCGTAGCACTAGAAATTGAAAATGAGATAAGAGTAAATGTTGTTTCATTAGGAATGGTAGAAGATGCTTATGAAAAGTACAAAGACTATTTTCCTGGGCACAATCCCGTTCCTATGACAAAGGCGGTTAATGCTTACGCAAGAAGTGTGAAGGGAAAAGATAATGGCAAGGTGATTCGGGTGTATGAATATTAAGCTAACAGCTTAGAGGTTCGAAAGCTATCATTCTTAGGAGAGTTGGAAGGGCATAATGTGGTCATTCATTTGATGAAAGAAAATGAATGGATTGGCCTCAATGGAATGAAAAGAAAATACCAGAGCATAGCTTTTACGTTGACCAGAAAATTGAATTTCAAAGCCTGATAAATGATGCCTTGAATCAACAACTTTAACTGAAATAATTGGAGATCAAACTAAACAAGCTAACTGGCTCTCAACTTTATTAACTTCTGTACAAACGTTAAGCCCTCTACAACACACATCATTTGATTCTGAACTTTCATATTCCAAAAGCTCCAATAAGGACTTTTATTAGCTCCATTCTTTGTTATGAAGGTTATTCCGGATTATCAAACTATGAGATGTTACTTCCTGATGGTAATCCCAGATTGGTTATTACACTAGATGATAATCCTAGATATACTATTTCCGATCTAAAGAGTAGCCATAATCCAAACCGACTTCCGCCATACTGGATTACCGGGCTTTTATCCAAACCAATAATTTACGCATCTGAGAAAAATGCATCAACCATTTCCATACAATTCGAGACTTATGGGCTTGCCCACTTATTAAAAATTCCAGCAAGTGAAATTAGCAACCAACTCTTAGACCCTCAGATGATTTTGGATCTAGGCATACCCGAACTCAGAGAAAAGTTGATACACGAAACGTCATTTGAAAGTAAAATGGCTTTATTGGATACTTTCTTTCTTGAAAAATTATCGGAAATCAAGTTCTCATCAAGCATCAAAGAAACACTTCTAAATTTTGATTCATACAACCATATCTCACTTAAATCGTTAAGTGTAAAACATAACTACTCACAGAAACACATCCTAAGCGAGTTCAAAAAATCAATAGGCGTTACACCCAAAAAACTTCAAACTGTAAATAGAATAAATCAAGCCATTAAGCTGCTTAGTATGCCCAATCCTTTATCTTTCGTACAAGTAGCCTACTCATGCGGATTCTATGATCAAACCCATTTTATCAAAAAATTCAAAGAAATAACTTCAATGACCCCTGGCTCTTACATGAAGAAAGACAGGTCTTACCCTCATGTTATTAACTTAGAATGATCCGGTAATTTTTTTACTATACTTTAATTCAAAGTAGATCGAGTTTTGCAATGCACATTTTAAAAAACAAGATATATGCAAAGCAAAATAGTTTACTACGTAGCCGTTTCTATAGATGGATTTATTGCCGGTTTAAACGATGATGTTTCTTCCTTTCTGTATGAAGGAGAAGGCGTTGAGCGATACAAATCTGATTTATTAGAGTTCGATACAGTTTTTATGGGAAGGAAAACCTATGAAGCAGGGTTCAAGTTTGGTTTAGAACCTGGAAGAAAAGCCTATCCCGAAATGCAGAATTATGTTTTTTCCAAAAATCTTCATTTGAACAATTGCGAAGAAGGCCTACACGTGTGCAAGCTTGATGTAGACTTAATTGACCAAGTGAAACGGACTTCCACAAAGGATATTTATTTATGTGGTGGTGGAAAGTTGGCTGAATGGTTTCTGGCAAATGATCTAATTGATGAGATAAAAATTAAGGTAAATCCAATCATTCTTGGTAAAGGTGTTAAGCTATTCAACAACTTGAGCCATACCAAGTTTCTTAAACTTAAGGAGAGTAATTCTTTTGATGAAGGTTTAATGATTTTGAGTTACGAAGTACTCAAACAAAACAAGTAAATCTCTTTACTAACAAAAGCTATAAGTGTTTATATTGTTTTATTCAAAATCTAAGATGGAACGCAACCAAAAAAGTGAAATTACCGTCTTTTTAAATATCATTACCAGATTGGCATCACTTGAAAAGAATAAACAAAATTCAAAATCTCAGAAAAATGAAAAAACTAACCTTGTTACTTACCTTATTCTGTGCCGCACTTATTGTAACCTCTTGTGATAAAGAAGAAAGCTGTGTAGAGCGAAAAAAGGACGACTGCAATGTCTCTTACGAGCTCAACCCCGTTTGTGGATGCAATGGAATTACCTATGACAATCCTTCTATTGCTGAATGCAGAGGTATAAGCGATTATACCATGGGATCTTGTGAATAAGAAATATATTTGATGCTCAATTTCAACTAGCTGCTCCCACTTGCAAAAGGCGGATCTATAATGAATCAACGGACGTGAGGGCAGTCTGATCTTAAAGCAACCTGAATGAAAACGATCCTTAGCCTTTTAGCATTCCTAACAATTTCATTTTCTGCATATGGTCAATTTGATCATGTGGAGCCTGAACCAAGAGAATCTGATATTAAAACAGAGTTTAGACATTCTATATTTCAAGCAAACTATTTAACTCAAAACTTACTGATTCAGTTTCTAGAAGAGAATCGCGAAGGAATATCATTCGATTCAGAATCCTTTAATCTCAGAGCTAAAGATTTATATTATGAAAAAAGTACGGACTTCAAAAGGGAAAAAGCGCTAGATCCTTGGTTGAAGCTAAAATATTTGACTCCTGAAAAAAGAAAACTTGCTTTGTTAGACAGTGCCTTAAACCTCAATAAAGAATGGAAAGAGTCAATTATTGAAGATGGTCTATTAGATGAAATCTTGAAACCCATTCATTATGGATATGATCTTTCCATTAAAAACAATACCATCTATGCCGTATTTCCGTCTCTACAAGACAATTCCTATCGTGCTATTTATAAGTTTGAGTTTGATAAGGATAAAAAAATCCTTTCCAAAGATTTAGGTCGATTAATGCTTAGGGGTGACTCTCTGTTTTGGCTAACATCAGCCTATGCCTACAAGAACCACCTGCTTTATAAGGAGATCAATAAGAAATGTAACGATGCGAAATGCTCTAAAGGCTACGAATTGGAAACCAAAACCTACTCCAATGGACAACTTACAAAGAATACAAAACAGGTTTTTTCACGAAATAAAAATGAGCTGATTCAAGAAGATGTAACCGACTACATATACTCGAAAAACAAGTTAGAATCCGCAACAACAAATACCTATAAGGTAAGAAACTCTACACGGGAGCTTTACAAAACGGCTAAATACAGATATAAAAAGGGGAAGATTACCAACAAAGAGGAAGCATGGATAAATCCTCAAAACTTTGAAGATCGAAAATCTTACACAGAACATAAATACGACCGGAAAGACAGATTAGTTTCCTCTGAATATAAAGGCTGGGACAATAACAATGAGATCTCGCAAGTGCGAACTGAAGAGTTTGAATATTTGAAGAATCATTACATATACAGATATAAACAAACCCTCAAAAAAGAAAGGGGTAAGAAAAAGCTACCTCTACAGTATGAATTGACTTATACGTTTTATTGATTGAGAGACCAGAAAGCTATTGCTAATTCTTTACTATTATAATAAATTTACTTAGATATGTATCACCCTCGCCTATACGGAGAGTTTTATGAAATGGGGCTGAAATATGGAACCCTACTTCGCGAAAAAGCCAATTTTGTCCTCCCAGAGATAAACAAACAGAAAACGGAATTTGGACTTGAGTCCTACGATGAACTGCAAAAGTTTTATCCAGAAATTATTGAAGAAATAAAAGGCTTTGCAAAAGGAATAAATGATACTCCAGAAAACCTTGGAGCCTTTTTAACGAGCTTAGGTATTTTTGACACTTCAGGACAATGCAGTGTATTTGCCTTTAAAAATACAGACTCCGTAGTGGTTGGAAGGAACTACGATATGCTTTTTGATTTTAAAAAGTTTACCGAAAGTAGCCTCATTGCGCCCAAAAACAAGTACGCTTACATTAGCCAGTCAGACGTTTTTATTGGTCGTTCTGATGGTATTAACGAAAAAGGTCTTTCTATTGCTATGTCGTTTGTAAACGGCACCATAGTACAGCCAGGAATAGGGTTTCATTTCATAATTAGGAAAGTTCTAGAGAATTGTGAAACAACCCAACAGGCTGTGGATTTAATTAGAAACACTAAAGTAGCATCCGCAAATAACTTTCTAATTGCCGACAAAACCGGTGATCTAGCGGTGGTAGAATCTGCTCCGCAAAAAAAGACTGTAAGGCGAGAAGAAAAGGATGAAAAATATGTTTTTATAACCAACCAGTTCACATCCAAAGCAATGATCCCGTTTGATGCTGGAGGAGTTGAGTGGAGTAAGAGTGCGGAACGCTACGATGGATTAAGAACTCGTTTAACATTAGCTAAAAACATGGATTTGCAAATGGCTAAAGAAATATTGTCTGACAAATGTGTGTGCCTAGATTTAAGAAAGGAAAAGTTTGGAACCATTTGGTCAGTTGTTGGGAATCTAAATACATTGAAAATTGAAAGAGCAGAAGCTAAACCGCGTATAACAAACTACAAACCTGAAACCAGATTGGATTGGTGGTTAAAAAAGAGAAGTAAGTAATCGTTTAGAGTGGGCTTACGATCGATAAGTACTTTACTAACAATTAAGTTATTAAGGCTGCTTTAAAATCAATTTGAAATTAGAAAGCTCTCTTATGCTTTTTAAGCGGAAATATTTAAAAGGTAATGTTGCCTCCTAAAAATAACATCCTGTAACAAAACCGGCTGGATCAATGCTTAACTTCACCGGAACGTATTTTAGTCTCTAATCCAAAAGTATGATCCAATGAATTTCCAACTAAAAAAAGCATCTCTTATCCTGATTTTGCTTGGGTTTGGCTGCTCTCAATCCCAACAAAAATCCCAATATGAAAAACTTCTGGATTATGAAGGAAAATATGAATATGTAAACAATTCTACATTGAATATTGTGGTCTCAGAATTGGATACGACTTTATACGCCATTGTTGATAAAGCAAAATATCCTCTAAAGCATATTGCCTTAGATAGTTTTGCTGATATCCAGAATACCCCAGTGATTTTTTTAAGAGATGAAAATAATAAAATAGTAGGCTATAAGACAGATGGACTTAGATTTAAGTTCCTTACGTCAACCATTGAAAAAATGGAAATGCTTCCAAGGCGAGAACTCTTTCATCATCCAGAAAACTATGCCTATAAAATACCTGAGAAAATCTCTGATGGGATAGATACAGGAAATCTTACAAGCGAGTTTGAAAATTCGGAAGCCATACTAGAAATGGTTAAAGAAACCATAAAAGGTAGCTTTCCTGATGTACATAGCATACTGATTTACAAAAACGAAAAACTCGTACTTGAAGAATACTTTTATGGTTACGACCGAAATACAATACACCAAACGCGCTCTGCGGGAAAAGCGCTAAAGGGTGGTATTCTTGGAATTGCCATTGACAAAGGGTTTATTAAAAGCGAAAAAGACAAACTACTCCCTTACTTTGACAAAAAGTATCCGGAAATAGCCCATAGAGATGAACGTAAAGAAAGAATTACCATAGAAAACTTCCTCATGCATCGTCATGGAATGGATTGTGAGAACAGCAACCCAGCAAGCGCAGGAAATGAAACAGCCATGATGCAAAGTGAAGATTGGGTAAAACACACTTTAGACCTACCCATGGTTGAAGAGCCGGGGAAGCTCTCTTCCTACTGCACGGGATGTCCGCTTGCCATAAACAGTTTAGTGGAATTGGCAACGGATAAAAAAATAGAAGAATTTGCTCAAGAGCATCTTTTTGAACCCTTAAACATTTCTAATTATAAATGGACTTTTGAGCCCAATCCATCCAGCATCAACACCTTCAACCAGCTTTACATAACTCCAAGAGATTTACTTAAGCTTGCCATTATGTATAAAAATGAAGGGCAATGGCTTGGCCAACAAATCATTTCAAAAGCGTGGATCGACAAAACTTTTAATATGGAAGAGGGGGGCTATGGATACTTTTGGGAGCATAAATACTTTGTAGTAGACGGAAAGCAGTACAACTCTTATTTAGCAACTGGAAATGGAGGTCAAAAAATTAATATTTGGCCAGAACTGGATATGATTACCATTTTTACGGGAGGAAACTATAATTCGTATGCACTGTACGGAAAAAGCACACCGCCAAATGAAATGATCCCCAACTTTATTTTAAAAGCTCTGAAATAAACGCAATAGACTAAAAGAGGAAGCTGAAAAGAGAAAAACCACGGATCAACTAGATTCTAAGTAAGAATTATTTAACTATTGTTTCAAAATCTCAGAAAAGCGCATTAGTTTTATTCAAATCTTACCGCTCAAAAAGATCTTAACTACATGAAAAATCTATTAAGTGTAATCCTCATTTTAATATCTCTTACCCTTTTCGGGCTGCGCATCTCAAAAAGCATACAATTCAAGCAAAACGTTACCGGATATTTAAAAAGAGCAGCAGATGCCAATACCATAGATCTTGCTGAGAAAGAATTGAGTAAAGTGATTCATTATTTGGAATCCAACAATCTTACCACAGGCTATACCTCTATTCTTTGGAAGACACCGGATGAAGATATCGATTATTGGTATCGAAATCTAAAAGCGAGTCAACTGGAACTTCAAAATCTCCAATCAGAAAGTGCTCTTGAAAAAACCAACGTACTGATAAAATTAAGAGAAACTCTATTAGATGTTGGAAAAGGTACTAAGGTTACTGTGCCGAAAGGCTTGTATGTATATCCGAACAATCTACTTTGGGCACTTTTGATGTTAGCAGCCTTGATCTCCGGTTTTTGGGGAGTGATCCTTCCTGCAATGGAGTACGACAAAAAGCAAAAAAAGAAAACTGCTAACAATCACGCCTAATGCGGGAAATAAAAAACCAAAACAATCAATACACGATCTAAGCTCTTTTAACCTTTAAAAAATGTCTCTGAAAAACCCTTTAGTCTTAGTTGTTTTGTTTTTCTCTTTAAACGGAAGCTCTCAAAACCGTATACAGATTATAATTCCTTCCGCGGAAGAAGAAGCAGAGTACATATGGCAAACCATTCAGGATATTTCTTTTTTTGACGAAAACAATTATCAACTGAGCCTTCCAAAAGGTTCCCTCATCGAAAGTTTAAAAAATAAAGCAAAAAATGGGACACTATCGGATACCGATCGTACGGACTTGATTTATTTTGTCAAAGACAGTATATATCGAAAAGCTGATTATGAAAAAGGGTACACCCAGATAAGCGTGCAGGCAGATTTAATAAACCGAATGATTCGTGAAATTAGTAGGATGCATTACGATTGGAGGTTTAAAAAGTTTGACCTGTATCAAATCAAACTTACGCTTTATGGTCCTGGGGGGAGTTACGATCCTGAAGATGGGTCAGTCTTGATTTTCACAACCAATGACGGGCAATTTAAAAATTATCAAAACCCAGCAAATACTATTATCCACGAGATAATTCATATTGGAATGGAAGAATCCATTATGCAAGCCTACCCCGTTCCTCATGCCTTAAAAGAACGTATTGTAGATACTTTTGTCTTTTTAAACTTCGCTACATACCTACCGGACTATCAAATTCAAAATATGGGAGAAACTAGAATTGACTCCTATCTTAAAACCAAAGGTGATTTAGTGAATTTAGAAGAGCACGTAAAATCCATCTTTCAGACCAAATAAAACAAAAAGTAATGAATGCCTTTCACTTAGCCTTTAAAATAACCGATATTGAAAGTACTTACAGATTCTACCATGAGATTCTAAAATGCCCTGTAGGCAGAAGAACGGAGTACTGGATAGATTTTGACTTTTTTGGCCATCAACTCTCCGCGCATGTTTCTAAAGATATTCCAGAATTAGACTTTTGTGGTAAAGTGGATAATGTATCTGTGCCCATTCCTCACTTTGGCTGTTTGCTCAATGAACAAGATTTTGAAAGTGTAAAACACAATTTACAAAAGCACAAAATTGAATTTGTTGTAGAACCTCAAACTCGTTATGTTGGACAAAAAAGTGAACAAAAAACCATGTTTGTTTTAGATTTCAGCAAAAACGCCATTGAGTTTAAATGTTTTAAACACGCGAATTCAATTTTTGAAACAAACGTATAATTATACTCATATCACTCAGAATAAAGCATGAAGAAAAGAACAATGCATTGGATTTTACTTCTATTAACTACCATTTGTTTATCGAGTTGTAGTAAAGATGACTCAGAAAAGAATATAGAAGAAGAGTTTAACGCCTTCCTTCAAGATGAAATGAACAATCAGTCCATTCCAGCCATGTCTGTGCTCGTTTTTAAAGGGCCTAATATTTTACTTGAAAAGCACTTAGGGAAATCAAATCTAGAGCAAAACACAGCTTTGTCTTCCGATCATCTCTTTTTATTGGCTTCTGTTTCAAAAGTAATTACCGCCACTGCCCTACTCCAATTGTATGATGATGGTCTGTTTAACTTAAACGATAGTATAAATGCCTACTTGCCTTTTCGTGTTTCTGTTCCTAATCAAAGTACCCCCATTACCTTTAAGATGCTACTCACGCATACCTCAGCGATTGCAGATGGAAGTGCCCTAGACGGACAATATTATTATGGACAAGATAGCCCGGTTGAACTGGACTACTTCCTAGAAAATTATTTGGCAATAAATGGTCAGTTTTACAATTCTACCGAAAACTTTCACAACTTTGAACCGGGTACAGATTATGAATATTCCAATGCGGCTAATGCACTTATAGGGGTTTTGGTAGAACAGATTTCCAAGACCGACTTTAATACCTATTGTAAACAAAATATTTTTCAACCTCTTGGACTAAATCACACCTTTTGGAGGTTGGATGAATCCATTCAATCCAATTACCCGCTCGTTCAACCTTATGATTTCAAAAACAACCAGTTTGAAGCCATTCAACATTATACATTCACAGATTATCCAAATGGTGGTCTGAGATCATCTGCCCGAGATCTGTTTACTTTTTTGAGTACACTTGCTCAAGGCGGAAACTCTAAAGGATATCAGCTTTTAGAATCCAATACCGTTCAAAGTATGTATACTCCACAAATTCCCTCTATCAAAAGTGATGAAGGGCTTCATCTATTTCAATTTAACGCCAAACACAACCTTTGGGGACATGATGGTGGCGAACAGGGTGTTGCAACCATTATGGCGTTTAATCCGTCCACTAAAGTGGGAGCTATCATTTTAACCAACCAAGGAGAAGCTAATCTGGATGAGATTTTAGTTGAAGCCTATACCCTGGGATTAGAACTCTAAAAGATGTGCGATCAACAAACATTGGCCAATAAAAAATGTTAGCTTTAAATCAATAATTCATCATTTATTCTCTTATGCGCTACGACTATATAATTGCTGGCTCTGGTTGTGCTGGTCTTAGCCTTCTCTTTAAGATATTAAAAGAGCCGGGCCTAAGAGAGAAGAAGATTTTAGTAGTGGATAAAGAATCTAAAAACACCAACGATCGAACTTGGTGTTATTGGGAGAAAGGAGAAGGAACATTTGAAGAAATAGTGCTCCATGCTTGGTCCAACTTAGAGTTTAAAACGGAAACATTTGTAAATGCATTTGAGCTAAAGGACTACAAATACAAAATGATTCGTGGCATAGACTTTTACAAGTATGTGCTTAACTATGTTTCAAATTTTGCCAATGTTGATTTTGTAACAGAGAGTATTAAGCGTTTTGAGGTAAGCGAAAATCAGGCTATTCTGGAGACGGATAAGGCGCAATACCGAGCGAATTACCTCTTTAATTCCACTTCCTTATTAAACCCCAATTTTTCTAAAGAGAATACGCTTCTACAGCATTTTACAGGATGGGTTATAGAAACGAACGAGCCTCATTTTAACCCTAAAATAGGTACGTTAATGGACTTTAGCTTGAGTCAAAAACACGGAACTACCTTCATGTATGTACTTCCCGTTTCATCTAAAAAAGCACTGGTTGAATACACCTTGTTTACTGGAGAGTTATTAGATAAGGAAGAATATCGCTCCGAGTTAAAAGCGTACATCCAGAAAAAACTATCCCTTTCGAGTTATCAAATATTGGAAGAGGAGTATGGCGTAATCCCTATGTCTGTACAAAACTTCTCTACACATTATAAAAACCGAGTAATCAACATCGGAACAGCTGGTGGATATACCAAAGCGAGTAGTGGTTATACTTTCAGGTTTATTCAAAACCATACAGACAAGATTATCAATCGCTTAAAGCAAAATGGAAATCCACTGATAAGACCTAGTTTTCGCGATAAGATGTTTCAATGGTACGATCGTACTTTGGTGGAGGTAATTTTATCAGAAAGGATGACAGGAAAAGAGATTTTCGGAAGAATGTTTAAGAAAGTGCCTCCCGAGCTCATTCTTAAATTTTTAGCCAATGAGAGCGATTTATCTGATGATCTTAAAGTAATGTGGAGCTTACCCATTTCAAAGTTTTTGCCAGCAGGTGTTACACAGCTTGTACAGTAAGCTTTTCCCTAAGCATCTAAAGAGTAAGAAAAACAGTCCCCTCATCGCACTTATCTAAAAAAACTAGATTAGTTTTATTCCCGCACCTTATTTAGGTCGTTAAATTCTGTTTGATGAAATATAAAAACATACTTATTACCACTATCTGTTTGTTTTTCTACTCTGTAACTCATGCGCAACAAAAATTCGAAAAAGAATACCGAATAAAAACCGCAGAAGTGCCCATTCAAGCCTTAACTTTTATAGACCGTATTAAAGTATCCTCTAAAATAAAGTGGTATAAGGAAGAGAGTTTAAATGACATTTCTTTTGAAGCTAAATTTCATTTCAACAAGAAGTACTACAGTATAGAGTTTGATACTTCAGGCACCCTTCAGGATGCTGAATTTATCCTTTCAAAAAAGGAATTAAATCTCAACATCCGGCAGGCTATAGAAACCCATTTAGATTCTCTTTTTTTAAAGTGGAAAATCCAAAAAATTCAAAAGCAGTATAAAGGTACTACAGCAGATGTTTTAACCGCCATTCGCAAAAATGACACAAACGGTTTGTCTATAATTTCAGCCTATGAATTGATTGTAAGGGGAAAGCAAAAGAATGGAGCCAAAAAATATGAGTTCACTTTTAGCGAAAAAGGTGAGCTTTTAAAAATGGAGGAATTAGTTCAACAAATAAGCGATCATCTTGAATATTAAATATTTCCTCTTAGTCGTTCACATATTCATCTTGGCTCTGATTCCTAAAAGGCTACTGGCTCAAACTCGTGCGGGTTTCTTACCTAGTATCAACTTCAATCAAAAACTAACAAGGGCATGGGATTTTGCAATCAAATCAGAATCCAGGCACTTTTTTTACGAGGAAAGTACTTTATCGGAAAACTTTGATTACCAGTATTCCTTAACAGATGTTTCCGCTTTAGTTGGCAAAAAAGTTGGGTTGAGTTCAAAAGTTATTAGTGGGTTTTTAGCACGTTCCACTCCCGATGGAATGATTTACAGGAGCATTCAACAATGGATTTTAAAATCAAATGTTTATCGTTTTAAAGCCGCTCATCGAATAGCAGCAGATCAGACTTTTTCTACAACAGAATTGCCCGAGTTTAGATTGAGATATAGGCTAAGCACTCAGTTACCTCTATCCGGGTCAAAACTGGATGTGAAAGAGTACTATGTAAAACTCAATACCGAAATACTAAACGGTTTACAAGGTCAGTTTTATGATTTAGAGTTTAGAATAATACCTCACCTCGGATACGTAATCAACGAACGCCACAAAATTGAATTGGGTTGGGATAACCGTTTCGATTCTTTCGCAAATGATCAAACACGTTTAACTTCTTGGATTACCTTTAACTGGTATTTTAATCACTGAAATGGTTAAATCTACCCATCTTATTATTTTCAAAGGTTGAGTTTAAATAAAAAAGAGAGGTCTTTAAACGGTTAAAAGACAGTGTTCACTTGATAATACTCTTCATTGCATTATGAAAAAAGATAAATCAAATACTTTCGATCACGTATTGGTGGAAACGGTAGAGCAACTTAGAGCTTGGCTGCTTGCCAATCACACAACCGTAAAAAGTATCTGGTTGGTTAAGTGGAAAAAAGAGTTTGCCCAAACCTTTATCTCTTATGACGAAATTGTGGATGAATTGATCTGTTTTGGGTGGGTGGATAGCCTTCCGCGAAAATTAGACGATCGTAAAACCATGCTTCGTATTTCCCCACGAAACCCAAACAGTAATTGGTCTGGAGTGAATAAAAAACGAGTGTCCAAACTTTTAGAAAAAGACAAAATACACCCACAAGGCCTTAAATTAATTGCCCATGCTAAAGAGAATGGTGCCTGGAACTTTTTAGATGATGTGGAAAAAGGCATCCTACCGTCCGACCTAGAGCAGATATTAAAGCAGCATGATAAAGCCTATGATCATTTTAATCGTTTTCCAAAATCTTCAAAACGTGCTATACTAGAGTGGATTAAAAACGCCAAACAAGATAAAACTCGGCAAAAACGAATTGAAGAAACCGCTATTAGAGCCTCTCAAAACCTAAAAGCCAATCACCCAAAAGGTAGAGATAAAGGTCCTAAAGCATAACATTTGAATCGTTGAAATAGGATTCTTCTTCTTTTGGTATTGTGATTCTCTATACTGGCATAGTTTATGGATGAAGCGAGCGAAATTAAATGGTACTTCTCCAGTCCTTAAATCGCAAAATAAAACGCATGACAAAGCTTTTTGCTTCACTGACCTTTCTTGTCGCTTTCTGTACTTTGAGCCACGCTCAAGACTCTTTAAAAATAGGATCTACTTTTAGTTTTGAAACAAAGGGTTCCGGTATATTCATAAACGATAGGAGCAGAATAGACTGTATCACTTGCATTTATGAAACTATCCAAGACAACCCCATCCATCATTTTGCTATTTACTCCGGGCTCTCGCATAAGCTTTCGTTAAACGATAAGTATACGATTGAAACGGGTGTTTTTCTAGAAGAGAGAAGCTTTTCAGGTGGAGACAATACGGTGGATAACTGGATTGTTTATCCTAAAATCTTTTTATCTGGAGAAAACACGATGAAAGCTTTTAATCGAACCTTTAGATATAAGATTGCTGGTGGTGATTTTTGGAATGAAGATTTCGATGACATGCTACGAATTCATAATATTGACTTTCAGGGAATTGTTACAGAAGTTGGATACAAAAATACCACCCTTGGTTTTTTGATCGCTGGAGACCTCTCTGTTAATATAGGTTTAGGTTTACATCAATACCATAAGTTTTATGTAAAACAAACCTTTAATAAGCTGGAAACCAACTTCTACTTGAGCGATAACCAGCTGGCCAACTATCAAAACCATATTCTACCTAGAGACATAAATTTTGGAAACAATACTTCCTTTAAAATATCCGATAGGATTCAAGTTGAAGGTCAGCTAGAGTTTCGTGCAAATCAAGAACTTGGAACTTCTTTAGCTGCTGGAATTGGTGCAAAAAGTCAGTTTAAAAACCTAAGAGTGGCAAGTAACCTCAAATACTATCAAGCTGATTTCAACTTGGGTTATTATTCCACTCGACTCTTTTACCGAGGAAACTCAAGCTATGTAGGAGAGCAATTGTATCCGCTTCGCAATTTCTTTAGATATTACAGCCAGTGGGGAAACTATACACGCATTCAAAATAAGGACCTAGTGGGTTTTGAGCTTCAAATAAATTGGGAACAAAATCTTCATAAGCGAATGGCTTTCTTTACCGATATTGATTTAAACATTATTGGCGACCCTGAAACACAAACCGGAAGAACGGTACCACTCTACACAGCTGGTTTACGAATTAACTATTTCAAGCATTTTAAAACAGAATTTTTTATTACCAACAAACACATGAATCTAGATAGCTTTTATCAAACCTTTCAAGCTAGTGAACTTCCTTATTTAGGTGGTTCGGTAGTATTGGATTTAAAGGGACTTTCTCTTTAACTTCCTTCTTTAACGAATAGAAACTTCTCTAATTTGTAGGAATTTTCTTCTTTTTAATGAGATTAGTTGATTATATTCGGCTACTTATTGAAAACTCTCCTCATTTTTCAGGGGACGGCTTAAGAAAGGATTCGCTTAATTCGTCATCAGTATCACAATCGATATAGTGCTTTTATGAATCACCAATCCATAAAAGCTTCTGTATCCTACTTGGACTCAAACCATAGTAGCTCCAGTATATAAGTCCTACCCATTTTTATAACAAAGCAGCAGTATCATAAATGGAATGGGGTTAATTTCTATTCCTACCGTTTCAAATGGTCTGTTGTTGTGATACAATAAGATGATGATTAAAAGCTACCGAATTGACAAAACCCGTTTTGCCAAAAGAATTAGTTACTCAGGACCAAATGAAGATTCCAGATCCGAACTTAGGGCATTAAACATTACTGAAGATGATACTGTTTTGGGTATTACGGGAGCGGGAGACCGACTGCTTAGTTTACTTGTAAATAACCCAAAAAAGCTTATTGCTATTGATGTAAACCCCAGTCAAAACTATTTATTGGAACTAAAAATTGCCGCTATAAAAGAATTGAATCGAGAGCGGTTCATGGCGTTTATGGGAATTTCCTCTTGTTCCAATAGAATTCAAATCTATGGGATGTTAAGACATCAACTTTCGGCAGAAGCTCGAAGGTTTTGGGATGAGAATCTAAGCTCAATAAAAGAAGGGGTTTTCTTTAAAAGTGCTCTAGAGAAGCACTTTAGCCTGCTTGGGCGCTTGCTTCGAGTTTTCAGGAAAAAGAGAGTGCAAGAGTTATTGTCCTTTACCAATTTGAAAGAACAAAAAGAGTTTTTCGATCAAAAATGGAATACACTAGGTTGGCGTTTGTTTATCCACTTTACCCACCAAAAATTTATCTTCAAATTTCTTTTAAAGGACCCAGGATTTTATGAGTTTGTTCCAAAAGACACTAGTATTCCCAAATACTTAGTTGGAAGGCTTCACAAAAGTCTGCAACATCATGTGGTATCAGAAAACTTTTTCACCACCTTCTTACTATCTGGGTCTTACCGCTTAGACACAGCCTTACCTTTTTATTTAAAAACGAACAACTATGAAAAGATACAAGACGTTTTAAAAAATAAAAAGATTGAAATCGTAAACGGTCTATTAGAAGAATATTTACAATCCCACTCTGGTACCATTGATAAGTTTTCTATTTCTGATGTATCTGCTTATTTACCTAGAGAAAGCTTCTTATCCTTAATGGATGCCATTTATACGGCTGGTTCTGAAACGAGTGCCTTTTGTATGCGTCATTTTATCACAAAGCGTAATATTCCGGATGCGTTACAAAATAAGTTCGAGTTCGATAAGGATCTGGAAAAAGTACTCGATGATTACGATCACTCTTTTGTTTACAGCTTTAATGTAGCACGGAAACTTCCAATTTCTGCTTCAACATAATTTCTAAATGGGATGAGTTTTAATATGACTTAGAATAACCTGTTCCTTTTTTTCCTAAGTAAAGGTTGTACTTTTTCAGATTAAAGTTCTCTTGAAGAAAGTACTTCAAACAACTGAGCAGTTTAAAGTAAGCTCGTTAATTTATAGCCATTTGAAAATACAAATTGATTTGCGAAAAATGATGTTTCTAGCTCTGGCATTTGTCGTATTTACTATTATAGGAACACTCAGCCATGAATACGGTCACATTCTAGTAGCTCAAAAATTAGGGTATTCCACTACACTCCATTATGGGAGTATGACGTACCACTCTGAAGAGGAAAACAGGCTGAACGAAATTCATAAAGCGAATTTCCCAGCTATACGGGATAAAAAGGATTTTAAAGAGAAAGTAGAGTATGAACGTTTGTCTAAAAAACTAAAACATGATAGTTTATGGATAAGTATTGGTGGGCCTTCACAAACCATACTAACCGGTACTCTAGGCCTATTTATATTATTCATTAGAAAAAGAATTTTAAAAAAGAAAAAATGGGGTTTTATAGATTGGTTAGCCACCTTCCTCTCTTTATTTTGGTTACGCGAAATATTCAATCTCCTCATTTCTGTTACCCATGAACTTATTTCACCCAATGGAAGCTATTTTTCTGGTGATGAACAACGTATCGCTAGTCTCCTCCACCTATGGCCGGGTATTTTATCTCTGAGCCTTGGGCTTATCGCTGCATGGATTTGTTTGATCGTTATTTTTAAAATTGTGCCGTACACCTTCCGGCTCACTTTTATAGCAAGTGGTATTGTAGGCGGAATCTTTGGGTTTGTTTTATGGATGCACTTCTTGGGTCCGTTATTACTTCCTTAAAAAGACTTTCCAGTTTTCACATCGTTGGGAAAGTTTAAAATTCATCTTTAATATTGCCGTTTGGGCAGTTGGCGGACTTTTTATTGTAAGAGGAGTACTCACTTTCGTAGCTGGTTTAACACAAAAACGCTAGGCAATTATTTGCTTACATCAAAGAAGTATTTACATGAACAAAATCATCGCTTTAGGAGCTAGTAACAGTACACAATCCATCAATAAAAAACTAGCTACTTGGACTGCTCACCAATTACCAAATGCGAGTGTTGAGGTTTTAGATCTAAATGATTTTGAGATGCCCATTTATAGCATTGACCGGGAAAAAGAAAATGGCATTCATGCTAAAGCGGAGGCGTTTAAAGCTAAGATTGAACAAGCGGATGGAATCATCATTTCTTTTGCGGAACACAATGGCAGTTATACAGCCGCTTTTAAAAATGTATCGGATTGGGTTTCTCGGATTGACAAGAAAATATGGAGCGATAAACCTACTTTAATTCTCGCTACATCTCCTGGTGGCAGAGGTGGGCTTTCCGTTTTACAAGAAGCTACTCGTTCTTTACCTCGTTTAGGCGCTCAAGTGGCAGGGAGTTTTTCGCTTCCATCCTTTGGTCAAAACTTTGATTCAAATGAAGGCATAAAAGATCAAGACTTATTAAATAGTTTGAACGAACATTTAAGAGCATTTGAGGAACTCATTTCGCAAAACCCAACTCTTTAAGATTGATTTAAAGCAATATAAGTCCATAAAGCTATCTTATAAAAGCTTAATTTGCAGCTAGGTCTTGGTAGTGTTAAAAGGTATGCAGCAAGAAACGCTTTATGTAACAGAACGCAAAGATTGGCGGAATTGGCTTGCAAAAAACTTTGACAAGAAGGAAGAAATTTGGCTTATCTATCCTAAAAAAATAACGAGAAAATCGAGAATTGAATACAATACAGCGGTAGAAGAAGCGCTCTGTTTTGGATGGATTGACAGTACCGTAAAAACATTTGACTCTGAGCACAGTATGCAGCGGTTTTCCATTCGTAAAACAAAAACGAGCTACTCTCAGGCAAATAAGGAGCGGTTGAAATGGCTATTCGCCAATAACTTGATTCATCCTACACTAACAGCCGATTTAGAAAAGGTGATTGCAGAAGAATTTCACTTTCCAGAGGATGTAATAGCCCAAATCAAAAAGGATCAACTTGCCTGGCAGAATTATACTCAGTTCTCAGATCCTTACAAACGGATACGCATCGCTTACATAGATAGCGCCCGAAAGCGCCCAGAAGACTTTGAAAAAAGGTTACAGAACTTTATAGTTAAAACGAGAGAAGGAAAGACTATC
This sequence comes from uncultured Owenweeksia sp., assembly GCA_964485405.1. GTDB lineage: Bacteria > Bacteroidota > Bacteroidia > Flavobacteriales > Schleiferiaceae > CAKZNE01. Next base: position 35,323 of record CAZAJG010000015.1, read on the forward strand.
AAGGGATTTGGTGGTATTGATAAATATTATGAGCTGGAATGACAAAAGGCTGTCACCCGTTCCTTTTAGTTTTGCTTTAAACTATGATTCAAATGATGCATACAACCAATTACTCCAACCATTTTATAGAAATAGCAGAAGATTCTCCAATTAAGCAAGGTGAAGTCCCACCACAAAAAGGAGAGAAAAAAACAGTAGCTCATCTCCAATTTGAAAAACTGATTGAACAACCTTATCAGTATACTTCAGACGATGTTCTGTTTAATGTATTTGCGGAACGGAAAGGTTTTACTCAAGCGGAGATGGCAGACCAAAGGGATCATTTCTTCTCTAAAGGGCAAGCCTGTTTTAGGGCTTCTCCTCTAACTAAAAAATACGGATGGGGGGTGCACAGCAATCAAGAAGGTAAAATTGCAATCTATCCGGCCGACTCAAAGGAATATCAATCGTTTCTTAAAGATGAATCTATAAAAAAGGTGAAAGCTATGCGCTCCAAAAGGGCTTAAATCGCTTTTACAAACCGAAATTTTATGGATATTAAAATATATTAGATCTTTAAGATTTTTAGTAGCTCATCTCCATGCCTTTTAGTTTTAAATCCTTTCTTTTACTCTTGCTCAGCTTAGGGATATTAGCCTGTTCGGAGGAAAATCAAGCTCAAAAAAATTGCTCTATTCAATTTAACCTTAATCAAACTTACCAAGCCTACCAAAGTAAAGGAGAGCCATTAGCGGCCATTGATTTTTCCAAAAAACTAGATCCAGAATGGGTGAAAAAAGACTGGGCTATTTTTCGGGATATCCTTGAAGAATCTAACACTTCTTTGTATCGATATACAAGCAAAAACCAAATGGACAGCTTATTTGAGGCTACCCAATGTGCATTAACAGATTCTGTTTTTTACCTCGATTTCATTCGTTACTTCGGGAAAGCATTTCACACCATTTCATGCGGACATAGCCACTGGTCTCACAACCCAGCCTATCTTCCTTTCCGCAATACATCACTGCATTTTTTCCCTCTTAAAATTTACGCTTTACGAGATCGGTATTTTGTGAAACAAAATGGTTCTTATTCAACCCAGATTTATCCTTTTGATGAAATCCTGAGCATTAATGGTAGGAAACCTCCCGAGCTTAACGCCATGCTTAGTAGCCATATGGGTAAAGATGGAAATAGCGGTTTACAAGGTAGAACAGGAATAGAACGCTACTTCCAAATGGCTTACTCTAACTTTATCGCCAATCCGGACTCATTTCATTTGGAACTCAAACGAGACTCCTCCGATTCAATATATACGCTTAGCGTTGCGGCTTTACCGAAAAGTGAAATAGACTCGTTATTATCCGTTAGATATACCCCGGAACCAAAAATGGGGAAACCTTTGGTTCTCACTACCGATAACAATACCCAAACTGCTACCTATACTATTAAATGGTTTCGTAATGAATACATGACCCTTCATGGGCAAGATTTCAACACTTTTACAGACTCTGTTTTCCAAGAAATTGAAAATCAAAACATTCAAAACCTGATCATAGATCTTAGAGGAAATGTTGGCGGATGGACTGCCAATGGGAAGCATTTGTTCTCCTATTTTATTGATAAACCCATGTCTTATATCAAAAAAGTAGAGTTCAAAAAAACAGATAGTTTATCCTATGCTCCCCTTATTTTAAGAGAGAATGGTATTTCGGATACCATGCAGTTTAAAACGGTTAACGGACTTAAAGAATGGGCAAACTACCCATCTTTAACGGTAATTCCCGCTCCAAAAAATCGATTTGGCGGCAAGGTGTATATCCTTACTGATGACATGAGTAGATCTTGTTCGGTAATATTCAGTTCTATGATGCGCTCCCATACAGATGCAGAGTTTATAGGAGAAGAAACGGGAGGCGCTAAATGTGGGCAAAATGCCATGCTCACTACCATTCAACTCCCGTATACAGGTATAATTATTGCTTTTAGCACCGGACAATACACCTGTAATGTAAGCGCCTTAAACGAAAATGATATGAGAGGTATAAGACCCAATCATCCGGTAAATTTGACTCTGGATAACTTAAAATCTGGAGAAGATATAGCTATAAAACAGGCTATGAACCAAATAAGAAAGGGCAATTCATCTATTTTAGAGTAATTTTCAGAACTTCAAAACTCCCTTTATAACCCATAGTACAAATGGAATCACCTTACTTTTTGAAAAGTATTTTTAAGCCTCAAAATTTTTCAGAAGAAGAGTTGAGTTTGATCTTAGATCAATTTGATAAAGTCTCCTTTGCTAAGAATGATTTCCTCATCCCTCCGGGCAAAGTAGCCAATTACTATTATTACTTAGAGTCTGGTTACGCACGCTCTTTTGTGTTGGATATTCATGGAAACGAAGTAACCACCAAGTTTTTTAGCCGTTCTGATATTGTGATTGATTGGAATTCCTATTTTCTAAAAACGCCAAGCAAAGAAGGTATTCAGGCCTTGAGTGATGGTACAGCTTGGAAAATTTCTTTCGAAAATTTCATGAAGCTTTTTCATATTGAAGCCTTTAGAGAGGTGGGAAGAACGCGATTGGTGAATACTTATTTTGAACTTAAAAATCACACCATTTCCATGATATCGGATGATGCAAAGGACAGATACATCCAACTGCTGCAAGAAAAAAAGGATATTGCGGTAAACGTACCTTTAAAGCATATTGCATCGTATTTAGGAATTACAGACACTTCCTTGAGTAGAATTCGAAAGGAGATGGTTAAAGGATAGTAACACCCATGGAATACTTAACCCAACTTGTACCACAAAATACTTCTATTGCCTTTTTACTGCTTATTCCTATCCCCGTATTTCTGATTTCTAGCTTAGCTGCCAAAGGCGCAAAACCTTTGGGTAAAAGCGGAGTTGTTTACTGGAGTGTTTTAAGCTTTTACATCCTCTACTTCACTTACGTGAGTTTTTTAGGTTTTAACAACTATTTTGAGGAAGTAAGCCTCCCGCCTTCTATCTTAAAATGGACCATGTTTCCGCTCTTGATATTTCTGTTGGGCGTAATTTTCAACACCCCTATTTATCGAAGCATCTTATCGCACATCAAGCTAAATCAACTGGTTCAAATTCATGTTTTTCGGCTTATTGGGTTGTTTTTCATCCTGCTCTTTGCACATGGTGCTTTACCACCCGTGTTTGCCTTAATTGCTGGCTTTGGAGACTTAATAACTGCCATGAGTAGTATTTGGGTAGCAAAAGCCTTACGCTCCCAAAAAGCGTATGCTCGTAAACTATGTTGGATTTGGAACAGCTTTGGGCTATTGGATATTCTCGTTACTTCCTTTACCGCATTTTTTCTTACCAAACTATCCATTGAAACTGGAGCGCAAGGAGTTGAAGGACTTGCCGAATTTCCATTCTACTTTATCCCGGCTTTTGCACCCGCTACCATTATCTTTTTACACTTCTCTGTGTACCGAAAACTACTCAGCAAAAAATAGAACTTTAACAAAAACCTCCTCCTTTTACTTTCTTGCCATAGGTCAAGTTTTTCCTTCTTTCGGGCCTCTACATTTGTCTCATCAATAGTATTAAACCTTTAAAAATCAAAGACAAATGAACGATTCAAATCAATTTATGATGCTTTTCAGATTTAAGCCAAACCCTAGTTACCAACCTACTGAAGCAGAGCTCGAAGCACAACATCAAGCGTGGGGATCTTTTATTGGAAACCTGGCTATTCAGGAAAAGTTAGTGAGCACGCATCAATTGGGTTTTAGCGGGAACCAGTTGCATGCCGACCATAGTATAACCGATGGAGTTTATACTTGTGAGCAGGGAACGCTGGGCGGAAACATGATTGTAAAAGCCAAAAACTTAGAAGAGGCTACTGAAATGGCAAAAGACAGTCCTATCCTAAAAATGGGAGGTACCGTAGAAATTCGGGATATCCGCCCCATGTAGTTTCAACATCCAAGTTTAAAAGAATAAAAACACTCAAAATGAAAAAGAAGATGATCATTCTATCTATTAGCTTAGTGATTTTAAGTTGTGCCGTTTGGATCGTTGTTAAAACCAACCAGCACAAGACTATTTACATCACCAAGCAGCTTACCGTTAAGTCAAGTACGAACAAAGCGTATGATATGGTTAAACATCTCTCCAACTTTCCAAAATGGTCTCCTTTTTTGGTAGAAGACCCTACACAGAAGTATGAAGTAAAAGGTAAAGATGGACACATTGGTTCACAGTACCATTGGGAAGGAAACGGAGGTAAAGATGTAGGCTACCAAGAACTGGTAGAGTTGACGGAAAACAAACACATAGGTATGCAGTGTAGCATTCAAAAACCCTTTACTTCTTCTCCTGTTTTTGATTACACCTTTTATCCTGTAAAAGATGGCGTGCGTATCCAACAGGATTTCAGATTGAAGTCGAGTTTTGGGAACGCCTTTTTCTTGTGGATGTTTGGCGTGAAAAAGAAAATGAGTGAAACCAATCAGTTGGGATTAGATCTACTGAAAAAAACACTTGAAACATAGAGTAGCTTTGTTCGGATAAACAAAAACCCAGTTTCCATAAGAAACTGGGTTTTTCATTTAAGGGTCTGGATGCGGTAATTCCCGAATCAATTTTGTCTTGCTGATCTCAGATGGAAGTATTTTACCTAACTCAGATATTTGGTCACCCACAAATAAGATAGTTCCATTTAGAAAAGCTTTATGCCAACCCTTTTCGTCTTTTAAGAAAACAAACCTTGCTTGCTTATCTAACAATTTATAGTCGGAATATTGATGTTTAAAAGTTAGCTTCTTGTTAAAATCGAGCACTCCATATTTTCCATTTTTCTTTGCCACATAACCTTGCCCGTAACCAAAATGAACAAGCTCTTGGTAAATAGGATCCGTCAGTTTACCGTTTTCCCAATCGTTGTATCGGCCGCTGGTTAAAAACCCAAAACCCTCTTCTTTTTCATAGATAAAAATCTTTTGGTAAGGGTTAAACTCTAAGGATAAAAAAGCACGATTGAAATCCAGCGCAAAGCCATTTTTTTTCATTCCTCCTAAGTAGTATTTCCCATCATATTTGGCCACAAAAAGGTACTCATTAACGTACTTCAAATCTTCAAACACTGCTCCTCCTAGCATTTGTTTACCATCCTTATCATACATCCTCCATTGATCTTTATCCTCCTGTACGGCAAAAGTAAAAACTCCGGAACTACCTTGCTTATTTACCCACCAATCTATATTGTAATGCTCTAAAGGAATGAGCACAGCGCCTTCTTTGGATAGCACACCCATTTTACCATCTTTCATTACGATAAAGTGATTTCCGAACCTGCCAATCCGTTCATACTCTAAATCCAGAAATATTTCTCCGCTATGGTGATGGTAATAACCTACTTTACCATCCTTTTTTACAATGATGTACTCTAAGCTTTTTTGAATGTGATCAAATTCAGGGGGTAATTTCCAGCTCATATCAGCGTGGAGCAAACCCAGTTTCCCTCCTTTTTTCGCTACCATTTCTGCGTTATGAAAGGAGTTACCATAAGGTCGAAGCTCTTCCAATCCTTCTATTCCCGCTTTATTTCCTTGAGCATCATAAATATCGATATACCCCTCTGCATCCGCCTGCCAGAAGTCTTTAACCCTTCCTACCCATTTGTATTTTAGAGGGATAAAAACATCTCCTTCGGGATTCACCAATCCATAGCCAGTAGTGTCTTTTACTAGGATACGTGAGTAGTATACATTATGAGTTTCCTCATATTTTGGTGAGATTAAAACCTTTCCTCTTATATCCAAAACGCCCCACTTATTGTTGCTTTTAAAAAAAACATAAGGATTACTTGGCCGCACCTCTTCAACCCCCTTTATCCTTTTAATCACTCTTCCTCTACCTTTGAGCACCTCCAGCACATTTTCTTTGATGCAAAACAGATAATCTCCACTATAGAAATGTTTTTTTTCTTCATCCTTTACGATCAATACCTTCGTATAATCTAAATCCGTTTTTAGTTCTCCTCTTCGATTTACCAAAGCATATTTACCGTCTTTAAGAACCCAACCCAAGCCTGAGGGCAATGCACCCAATTCAATTTGATCATACTCTGCCTCTAACTTTACCAATCCTGTTCGCTTAGAGCGCAAACCTAGTTTCCCTGTTTTTGAATTTTGAAAAGCCTCTACTTTAATGTGGCTCATATCGGGTTGTGCGAATTTAAAACTGTACTCGGGTTGTATCATTTCCAACTCACATAAGCTTAATCCAGAAGACTGCTGCCAAGCCAGCAAGGCTGGGTCATCCATATCTTGGATAAAATCGTATTGATACAATTGATTGATCCGTTCTGCTTCGGCCCGGTTGGTGGTCTTTTCCACCAAGTAACCCACCGCGCAAATATTCCCTTTGGCATCTATAAAACAAGGTCTTCTTTCTTCTGTGAAGTGATAATTGCTTGGGAAACGACCTAACTCAATGTATTCTTCTAAAAGCTGAATGCAGTTTTTACGGTTTTCAATAGTTCGAGGGTGGATAAAATGAGTCGGCTTTTTTAAGCGGTTCAATACATATTCCAAGTGAGTTGCAATTCTCACATCCTCCTTCTCTTCTCCAGACGGAAATACGCCATACTTTTCATACCAACTCGTATCGCCTAAAACGGCATTTACCGTAACCTTCTGAGCGTTTCCTAAAACGCTTAAAAACAGACTACTAATTATAAGAAAATACTTCATACGTCTCTTTTAGTCAAATACTATTCCAACCCTATTTTTTTTGACTCTTAACACTTCTTTAGGTTGTTCTTCTAGATTGTTAGCAAAAGGTTAAATCTACAACCCACCTTTACTTTAAGCACTACCTTGGGCTTTATATCGATTTTTATGAAAAAATTACTGATCCTTATTTTGATGGGCGTTGCCTTAATAAGCCCAGCACAACAGCATAAATACGTCTACTTAAATCCTGAAGATTCTACTTTCAAATCGTATTTAATCATTCTCCCTCAAGATCAAGAAATTAAAGGACTAGTAGTTCGAGATTTCAGCAAGTTGCCTGATATTTCAAAACCATCGCCTTATAAATGGTCAACTTTAGCTTTGAAAAATGGATTGGCAATCGCCTTTACCGTGAGTTCCAACTATTTCCCTGAGCTTTATTACGATGATTCTGGTCCGGCCATTTTAGACAATCTTATTCATCATATTTATTCAAATTACAGCATCCCAAAAGACAATCTTTTTATTGGTGGTATTTCGGCTAGCGGCACTCGTGCGCTTCGATTTGTTCAATATTGCGTTCAAGGAAAATCCAAATACAACACCAAGGTAAAAGGTGTTTTTTCTGTGGACCCTCCCTTGGATTTGGAACGTTTTTACAATTCTGCACACCAACATAAAGAGAACTTTAAAGATGGAATGCTTTGGGAAGCGGAATTAATGGAAAAGGTGTTTCCAGAAAAAATGGGCGGCTCTCCTCAAGCCTACCCCAATGCCTATTTATCCTATTCCGTTTTTTCGCATTCTAAGCCGAAAAAGAGTAAAGCCATAGATCTTCTAAGAACTTCATTACTCTTTATACACGAACCTGATATTGACTGGTGGATTACGGAAAGAGGAGCTAGTTATTATGATATTAACTCTTATGATATTGCTGCTATTACAAACTTTTTAAGGCTAGCTGGGCATAAAGATTTGGAACACATTACCACTACTGGAAAGGGATTTAATAGAAAAGGAGAACGAAAATGCCACTCTTGGACCATAGTTGATGAAGCGTATCTTATAAAGTGGATGCTCGATAGACTGGATTAGGTTTTGTCAATTTTGATGTGGACCTCACATTAACTCTCTCAAAAGAGATGTTTTATTCTCGCCTGCTAAAACGGGAATTGTTTTCACGAAGAGCAAAACACAACGCAAGGCTTTGATGAAGAATAGGCATAAATGAATATCTTTTCCCCACTTTTCTTCAAAAACAAGAAACAACAATCCATATTAAAACATCCAAACTATGGCTGTAGAAATTCTAAAACTCAAGCGTTCAGATCTGAGTCTTTTTAAGGAAACGATTGAGCTTTTCACCCATGTTTTTGAATTAGAAAATCCCAATCTACCGCCAGACGATCACCTAAAAATGTTGTTGAAGAAAGAAGACTTTTTCGTTTTTGCCGCTCTGTTGGAAGGTAAAGTTGTTGGAGGTTTATCGGTATACACCCTCCATCAATACCACTCCGTTAAACCCCTAGCTTATATTTATGATTTAGCCGTACAAAATCAGTTGCAGAGGCAAGGTATTGGTAAAAAACTAATAACAGCTGTAAACGCCTATTGTACGAAACAAGGATATGAAGAGGTTTATGTACAAGCCGATAAAGATGAAGAACATGCTGTAAACTTTTATCACAGCACTAAACCTGCTGGAGCTGAGGAGGTTGCTTATTTTTACTATACCTTATAATTCCATTACAGAAGAGTCCCACTTTAGTAGGAGCCTGTGGTTTAGAGGAAATTAATACTAAAGTATGAGCTTTGTGTTCTCTCCTTTTTGTTGGTTTGAGCAAGAAATAAAAGCAATAAATCACTTTAACTACTTCTAAAAATGAGCGACAACAACACGCCCAAGGTAACCGGCATTGGTGGTATTTTTTACCGATCTAAAGATCCTAAAGGAGCGCGCGAATGGTACAGTAAACATTTGGGGTTAGCCGTAAGCGAATATGGTTCTTCCTTTGAATTCAGAAATGCCAACCGCCCGGAAGAGATCAACTATTTACAATGGAGTCCTTTTGATGAAGAAACCAATTACTTTGAGCCTTCCGAAAAACAGTTCATGATCAACTATCGGGTGCAAAACATAGAAGCTTTGGTAGCCAACTTAAAAGAACAAGGTGTAACCATAGTAGACGAAATTGTAAGCTATGATTATGGAAAATTTGTACACATCATGGATCATGAAGGCAACAAAATTGAGCTCTGGGAACCCGTAGATCGAGTTTTTACCGAGATGGGCGGTGAAACAACCAAGTAGGGGTTTTACCTTAAAGAGCGGTTACAGATAAATACATAAATCCGATATTAGCGGCATGAGATGGATCACGCTTGGGGATTTAATTGATGTGTATGCTAAAGGGAAACAAAGAGGCTTAGGTTTCTTGCTTTCTAAATTTAACATCAACGCATTATCCAGAACCAAAAGCGCGTTTAGCAACTCTTCTATCGACAACTCCAACTGGTGGATTATTCCGAAAGTAAAGGAACGGTGGAATAGGATGATGACCGGAAATCCTCAGCAAAACTATAAGCAGTATCTAGCCGAAGAAATTCTGAAAGGCGAAAAAGACGTCAAGCTCATTTCATTGGGATCGGGCAGTTGCGGAAATGAATTGGAGTTGGCGGCATATTCACAATTTGGAGAAATCACTTGTTTGGACTTAGCCCCAAATCGATTGAAAATTGCCGCTGATTTGGCCGAAGAGCGAAAGCTAAACAACTTAAAATTTGTTTGCAGCGATATCAACGATTTCAATTTTACGGAGGGCTATTACGATATCGTACTTTTCAATTCTTCTCTCCATCATTTTGAAGATGTACATGGCTTGCTGAACAATACCATTAAACCGGCCTTAAAACCAGGGGGCAGATTGGTAATTAATGAGTTTGTAGGCCCCAATCGATTGCAGTTTCCATCCGCCCAAATTAAAGCCGTAAACGAGGCTTTGCAACTGATCCCCAAAAGGTATCGCCAACGTTTTAAATCTTCTGCTACCAAAAGTAGATTTTACGGTTCTGGCGTTTGGCGTATGATTATGGCCGATCCTTCGGAGTGTGTAGATTCTGCTTCCATTATGCCAGCTATACATTCGTCTTTTAAAACGGTTGTAGAGAAGCCCTATGGTGGTAATATTTTAATGAATGCTTTAAAAGATATATCGCACCACTTTGTAGAGTTAGATGCGGAGAAAGAGAAGGTTTTAGAAGATCTTTTTGCCTTTGAAGACCATTATCTGAAAACACAATCGTCTGATTTTGTGTTTGGCGTATATTCTAAATAAATGATCCTCCTTTAAACAAAAAGCAGAGTGCACCGTTCTACTGTATGAAAAGCAATCCTAACATGCCTCGCTTACGGTTTGAACAACCCATTCTCCAACTGGAAAAAAGAAAAGGTGGTTATTACTACCTCTTTATCGATGCCAAAACAGTAAATCAGTTTACAAAAGGTAAAGCCACACGCATTCGCTGTGAAATAGACAATACGGTTACCCTACCATGTGGTTTTAGCCATTTGGGAGATGGTAACTTTTATATTTTAGTGGCTAAGCGATATGTTAGAAAGCTCAAAAAGGATGTAAACGATCTTGTTTGCTTTGAAATTTATGAAGACCCCAACCCATTAGGTGTTGATATTCCAGAAGCATTGGAAGTGTTACTTGCTCAAGATGAATACCTAAAATCTATTTTTGATGGCCTTACGGATGGCAAAAAGAGGAGTTTAGTCTTTTCCATTCAACGCATTAAAAACATCGACCTTCAAGTGCAACGCGCCATTAAAATATTGGAAGAGTTAAATGCTCAATCCAGAGCTTAAACGGCTCTTTCCTCTATCTGATTTTGTACAAATAGTAATCTGAGTTTTGATAAACCAGCTGTAAAGAGGACTCGGTAAAAGCTTTTTGACTCAGAACATAATCTAAGGCGTAGGGATCCTTTAATTCTTCTGCATAACTTATATCCTTACGGAGTTGGTTATAGGCAGTTTTTCTTTGTTTCCACTCCAAAAGCTTAAACTTTTCAGCCGCTACAAATTTGTGTACAAAGAAGTTTTCACGTTCGGCTTTTCGAGAAAAAGAGCTGAACAAATCGCTATTGTAAGGCACACCAAGGATGGTAAATACGGTTTCTGGTTCTGTGTTCTCATTAATGTACAATGCCATTTCATCAAAAGCGAGATCATCTGCTTTCAAATGAAACTTGATGTTGTTGATCCATTGCACTACGCCCAACAAAACAACAAGAGCGGTTACAATTCTAGCCGTCCAAACATAAAAGCTCTGGGGTTTTAAAAACGCATGGATAGATTGAAAAAGTAGAATAAAGAGGATAAACATCGCTAAGCTATTGGTGCGGAAAGGGTAGAACTTTAAACCTAGTCCTCCTGAACTGTTCATGAACTGATAATCGATCCAAGCTACGATTACAAAAAAGAGATTGATCCCCAGCATGATTAGCATCAGCTGAACCAAAACCTTTTGTTTTCCTTGTTTTTTCTTGAGCCACCACATCCCTAAACCAAAGGCCAATACGGAAATTATTACGCCTGTAAGGTGATCTTTCACAAAGTAATCCAAGCTTTTAAATATGCCTAAATGATGGGGCAAACGCTCGTATACATAAACGGAATCCAGGTTAATATCCGTTACCGGTGCAGGGTTTAAGAAGTAGCCATAAAAGAGGTATGCTGCAAAAGGCAAGAGCATGAGCAAGTACAAGCCCCCCATGGTAAAAGCGGTTTTCCATCCTTTGTTAAACAAAAGGAATAAACCCAATGTGAGTACAAACCAGCCTCCTACTAGGATATGAAATAAAGTGGATAATGCTAAGAATAAGGCGGCTCGATTGTACTTTTCATCTAACACATTAACTAAACCATAAAAGAGAAAAATATACGCGATAGACTTGGGTTCAAAAGAGCGAAAAATCCACTCGTAACCTAAAAAACTTTGATCGCTCATCACAAAAAGCTGGGTAACGATAAACACTCCGGCATAACCTATATTTAATCGTTTAAACAGTAGGGCCAATGGGATGCTGGTCCATGCAAAATTGAGCAAGCGCGCAAAAAAAGTAACCCACTCAAATTCAAAAAATTGTAAAAAGAAGCCAACTATCCATTGAAAGACAATGCGTGTACCTGCAAATTCATTTAAAGTAAAAGAATTGGGAATCCAGTTGGGGTTTACAAACTGCTTGGCCATGGCCAGATATTGTTCTTCTCCACCTGCTAATTTAAAACCTAACTTATTGGTGCATAGTATTAAAAAGATCAACAAACCACTGTTGCGTAAGTAAGCAGATGTGTTGGTGGCTAAAGGTGAAGCGTTCAAGATCAATAGTTCTGGATTGGATTTCAAAGTTACTGCAAGTTTAGCATTAGAGCGAATGGAGGTTTTTTACTTCTCCATAAAAACCTTTATTAATTACCATTTGTTAAGTGTGGAAGATTCGGTTTTGCTCAATTTTGCAAGCGGTTATCAAAAACAAGTTTATAAATGGATCATTCCAAAACAGTTTTACTTACAGGCGTTTCAGGGTTTTTAGGCACGCATACAGCTATTCAATTGCTTGAGAAGGGATATACGGTAATCGGCACCCTTAGAGATATGAGCCGGAAAGAAGACATTAGAACTTTGTTGGCGAAACACACTACCCATACCAAACAGTTGCAATTTGTAAAGGCCAATCTCTCCGATCCGATTGAGGTTTGGAACGAGCTTATGAAAGGTGTGGATTATGTGCAACATATTGCTTCTCCTTTTCCGCGTGTATTGCCCAAACGAGAAGAAGATCTCATTATTCCTGCGAAAAGAGGCGCTTTAAATGTGCTAAAAGCCGCTGCAACCAATGGTGTAAAACGCGTGGTACTCACCTCCTCTACCGGATCGGTTTTGTATGGAAAGACAAAGGAAGAGTTGCAACATACTTTTACGGAAGAGGATTGGACCAACGTTCAGAATAAAAAGGATACGACCCCTTATTTTAGAAGTAAAACGATAGCAGAACGAGCTGCTTGGGATTTTATCAAAAACAATCCTTCTGAAACCGAATTGGCAACGGTTTGCCCAGGGGCTATTTTAGGTCCGGTGCTGGAAAAAGATTTTGGTACTTCCGCCAACATCATCGTTAAAACGCTTGATGGCAGCACACCCGCTATCCCAAAAATTGGGTTTGATATGGTGGATGTACGCTCAGTAGCAGATTTACTGATCAAAGCCATGGAATCTGAAAAAGCAGCAAATGAGCGTTTTGTAGCTACCGCTGGCTATATGAGCTTTAAGGAGGTAGCTGCAATGCTTAAAAAAGCTTATCCCAACCGAAAAATACCAAGTACCGAACTGCCCAACTTTGCCGTGCGCCTATTTGCGATGTTGGAAGCTTCTTTAAAACCGGTTTTAGTGGACTTGGGTGTACAAAGAAAGTTAAGGGCCACTAAAGCACAAGAACTGTTGGGCTGGAAGCCTAAAAGTTTACAGGAAGCTGTACTATCTTGTGCACAGAGCGTTTTAGAACTGGGAATCGTAAAATAGTATTCATGCAAAAACTAAGAGAAGCACTCAGCTTTGGTGGTATTTTATCGGAAAAAGACATTGATTTTTCCTGTTCTAAATATCACGAGTTATCCCTTAAACCAGGAGAGGATTTTTTTGCAGAAGGCAGCATTTGTACGCAAATCGGATTTGTACAAGAGGGAATTTTAAGATCCTTTACCTCCACACCGGATGGAAATGAAGTAACCAAATACTTTATCCGCCCTGGGCAGTTTGCGGTAGATTTGGAGAGTTATTACAACCAAACGCCTTGCGATGCTTCCATTCAGGCTACCGTGCCGGTAAGGCTTTTTGTTATTGATAAATCCGATTGGACGGTACTCATTGAAACGGTTCCCAAACTCTTTATTTACAGCAAAACGGTATCTGAAGCTTCTTTGTTGAACAAGATTAAAGACAATGATTTTTTAAACTTTGGAACGGCAACGGATAAATACAGGGAGTTTGTAAAACGCTATCCGGATGTAGCTCTGCAAGTGCCTCAGCAATACATCGCTTCTTATTTAAAAATTACGCCTCAATCCTTGAGTCGTATTCGTAAAGAATGGCTTAAAGCCGAAAAGCAGTGGACCAAATTCACCATTTTTTGAACTTTTTGAAAAACGCTTTCTAGTTTGCATCTGGCACTTTTGTATGGTACAATAAACTAAAAAAGTATCATGAAAAAGTCCATTCAAACTACGCATCACTTAGAAGCTCCTTTAGAAAAAGTATGGCCACTCATTAAAAGTGGAACCGATTGGGAAAACTGGTTTCCTATTCTTACGGGCTCCAGAGTAGAGGGTAATAATCGCTTTTGCAATCTAGATAATGGAGATGTTTTGGAAGAAAGCTTTTTAGCTTCTGAAGCTGAAAAAACCTTTATGTATTCTGTAAACAAACAGCAAACGTTTCCGGCTAACAACATCGTAGCCATTATGAGATTGGAAGCTTTAGATGCCCATCATACCCGTTTAAACTGGTCTATTGATATGGATGTAGAAACGGAAGAAACCTTTGCCATTATGCAAGAAAACGTAGGTCAACTCTATCAAGCAGCTACGCAAGAGTTGCAAGCTTTGGCTTCCGCCTAAATAATATGGCCTGCCTATTGCAGGCCATTTTTTATTCACGCAACATCCCAACTATGAAAAGAGATGAACTTTTAAAAAAATGGAAAGGCAATAAGCGCTATACCTTGAAGGTATTAGAAGCGATGCCAGACGATCGTTTTGATTTTAAACCAGCAGATCAATTAAAATCTTTTAAATCGCAAGCTTCTCATATTAGCAGCTGGTTAAGAACCTGGAGTCGCTTTGTTACCGATACCACTTTGGAGAAGCGCCCATCTAAAA
>CAZAJG010000015.1:49984-65491 GCA_964485405.1 uncultured Owenweeksia sp.
GTGATATTCAAACCTCACTCAGCGATCTTTTTGATCGGCTTATTGATTTTTTAGGCCAAGCCGAAGAGCATCAATTGGAAGCTAAACTGGATACGTGGTTTGGTAAAGTGTCTAAAGAGTCTATTCTTCTTACTATGGACAATCACTTGAGCCATCATAGAGCGCAAATGGTAATGTATTTGCGGATGAATGATATTAAAGCACCTTCTTATGTGGGGTGGTAATGCGCTTCACTTCAAAATATCTTTTAACACCGCATAATAGCGATTGGCTACAAATTCGGCTCCTGCTTGATTGTAATGTACGGGATCGGCAAAGAGTGAGTCTGTAAAACCCGTGGCCATATCTACCGTTATCACACTAGAGCTTCCCGTAGTTTGTTGAACGGCTATATCCAAAACATCTTGTTGCATTTGATTGAAATAGTTGGTTAAAGCGGGGGTCATGGCATCTGAGCGGGCTGGTGCCAATTGCTCAATGATGATGGTAACCTCTGGGTTTACCCGTTGCAATTCATCAATAATCCCATTTACATTGGTTAAGGCATCTGTATAAGATAGACCTTGTAGGGCATCGTTCCCGCCTGGGGAGCTAAAGAGTACGATATCCGGGCTTCCTGCTTCACTCAGCCAATTCGGTAAATTTTCTAGTATTTCTCCCGAGGTATACCCACTCCAACCTTCGTGATCGAGATCAAAGTTTAGGTCAAAAATTCCCTGGTCTTTATTGGGATCTTCTTGTGTGCCGATGTAATCGAAATCCCATCGTTCTACAATCAGCAACTTCCATAGCTCATAACGGTAGCTCTCAAAGTTTGGGCTATTGCCTTCTACTCGAGAAGCGCCCAAAGGCATAATCTTATTGGCTGAATTAGAAGTATGGTTCCCGAAACCATCATCATCCTTAGTACAAGATGAAAAGAAAAAAGTAGCTCCAAAGGCGATTATAAAAACAAGTTTATCCATTTTGTTTAGTTGGGTGTATGCTTATAAACCTAAAAATGCCAATTGTATTTTGTTGGACACAAATAAATTTGATTCTTACCAGACCTCTTATTTTTGAATTTTAGTCTATTGCCTATACTTTAAAACCTGTATCCAAATGAAAGTCCGTTTTGCTTTTATCGCCATCGCCTTCTGGCTGCTTGCCGCTTGTCAAGCTGAAACCTCTTCTACTCCCTCCTCTTTAGAAGGTTTATGGATTATCCAAAACGTGCAGGTAGGCGATGAGGAGGTGACACCTGATGGACGCTGGATTCGTTTTCACTCCGATTCTACACACGAGTCTGGCAATGGGTGGTTGCAACACTCCTATGGCGATTGGAGCTATACGGATAGCAACAAAACGCTAAAAATGAACGACCAAAACGGAACCAAAGATCCTTATCCGGCTTTTACCATTACACTGGAAAAGAACGCAATGCAATGGACACGGGAAGAAGAGGGTTACCCTGTAACGGTAAACCTAAAAAGGGGCAATGAACTGCCTCAAAGCCGAGCGGATAAGGTAATCGGTATTTGGAACCTCAACAGCGCTACCAGGGCTGGAGAGAGTATTTTAGACAGTCTGAAAACCGATAAAAACGCCTACCTCTATTTGGCTTGGGATAAACGCTTTACTCTGGGTAATACTCCAGCGGGCAGAAAAAGAGGAATGTATTTTGTGCATCCTCATCGTGCTCAATTGCAGTTGTTTCGCCATTCCATTTTAGGCATGGATAGTTGGCGCTTTGAGGTGCATGAGAATGAATTGGTGCTTCGTGCTAATACCCCTGAGAGTGAGGAGGTGATTTTGGGGTTTGAGCGCGGGGATGATTTTAATGATTAAAATCTGATTTAATACCAATACCACTCTCATAAAAGCCAGAACGATCCTTCTTTCGAGTAAACTTAGTCTTAACCTCAATATTTTCTTTTCTTTCTTTCCAAAAAGCACGCAACATTAAGGGGCCTAAAAAAGGTATGAACCAGATTAGCTTTTTGTGCAACCGCCTTCTCTCTTCCTTAAGGTAGTACGCAGCAACTATCTTTTTTCTGACGAAGAGGGTGAAAAGGATATAAATAGCAATTATTATGATTAGGATAAGTTCGGTTTTCATCTTTTTTTACTCCGGTATAATGTGGGCAATTGACGTTTTTAAAACACTCTTCCCATCTCCTATTTTAAGTATATAATACCCAGCTTCTAGTTTAGAAACGTCTACTTCTTTGCTAAAATCTGAGCTTAACGAAAGTTGCTCTTCCAATAGCTTTTTACCTAACATAGAATAGACCTCTAGTTTTAGGTTACCTTCAATAAAACTTGTTAGCTGCCTCCAGTTTATGGTTATACACTCTGTCGCTGGATTTGGGTATATCCCTAACCTCATCTCGGATAAGGGGAGTTCCGAAGTACTAAAACTTTTCATGATAATGACCTGGGAAAAGGTGGTGTCTGCTCCACAATTATTTTGAACAATCAAAGTGGCATTATAAACTCCATCAGAAACGTAGTCATGCGTTGGGCTTATACCGGTATCAGCATTTCCATCTCCAAAATCCCAAGTGTAAGTGTTTCCTGAACCCAGCGAAAGTGAGGCATCAAAAAGCACAGTGTAGGCTAAAGGGCTTGTGAAAATAATTGATGTAACCATGGATGCCTTAGGCGCTCCAATATCACCGGTATTAAAAGTAAATGGGCCAATCCACATTCTGGTATCGCTTAAACAACTATCCTTTACATAAAAGCTGTAGGAAGTATTCGAATGCAAGCCCGTTATAAGTTGAGGGTTAGAAACATTTAGCAGATTATTTCCAGATCCTAACACAAAGCCAGAGGTATCCCATTGAATTCTTGACGAAACAGTTGCCATGTCTGAAACCCAGCTTAATTCTACACTATCACACCGGATAATATTTACATTCAGATTGGTTGGAGAAGGACAACTTACCAAAGAATTAGATTGACCAAAACTGAATAAAGGAAAGAAAAGAAGTAATTGAAAAAGTTTCATCTCTGAAAATTAACGAATTATATATAAACCATACTTCTCAAAACCACAGCAGCAGCTAACAGGATTAAGAGTGTTTGGTTCAGTGCTATTTTTCCTGTAACTCTTCTTTTAATCTAACTCTGTAAAAACACCAAGTGCAACCGAAAGTGTATAACTTGGATTGGTGCTTTCAAAATCTGGCGTTGGATTTTCAACCCAAAAGAACTGAACAGGTAAGCCCAAAGTGAATCCTATTTTTTTCCTTTCCGATGGCTTCCAGCTCAAGACAGGTTCCAAAATAGCACCATATATATTTTCATCAGGTAAAGCAGGGTCAATGGTAATTGTACTTGTATTTCCTGTATAATTTAACTCCGCTTTAAAGTCTGCTGGAATATTGATACCACCACCTATCCGAATGTATAGATCTAGGTTGGTATCAATTAATTGATACGCATATCCTAAATATAGATCTATAAACTGCAATACATCTCTATCGTAGCTTCCAATCTCCTGGTTCTGTGCATTTTTGAGGATAATATCTTGATAAGAAATATCGCGTACAACAAAGCTGGCATTTGCCCAAACCGATGATCTTTTACCGAACCCATATTGATAATCTAAACCGTAACTAAAGGCATAACTCGATTTCACATTGTCCTTCAAACTTTCATAGCTAAAGTCATTTGGAAACCCAAAGGTTTCGCTTTTAATACCAAAGCCTGTTTTGAGGGACAGCATACTTTGGGCAGTAGCTAAACAACTACAAATGGTTAATGCAAGTAGGAGAATTCTTTTCATTTTCAAGTGTTTATCGGTTCCCAGTTGATATGAAACCAGATTGTTTTTCAAAAAATGTTTCGCTATAAGACAAAAATAATCCCAGTGGAAATGCCTAAAGTGTATTTGGGGTTAAAATTGGCACTTTCATGAAATACTAGATGGAATGGAATACCTAAGCCTAAATCAATCCCTTTACCATTCCTAGTTCGTCCAAGATTCCAAATCAATGACGGCTCTAGATTAATAGCATATAGGTTACCGTTGATTGTAGCGATCGGTGACGCATCAATTTCTTGAGATCCTCCAACAACTGTTACTCCACCACCAGAAGAGACATTATTCAGGCTACCTTTTGTTTGAGCTTCGTATACTGATTGAAACCACACCCCCATTCCACTTGATAAATCTACACTCAATCTGGATTTTTTACGGAGCCCGAAACGATAGTGATGGTTTAAAAACAATCCTGTCAATCGTAGTTTTTCTCCCGTATGGTAAGCTGTACTTATTGGAGATCCTCCAAGTGGTATTCCATCTCCTTTATACTTTATATCATAAATACCATAGGATACCCTTGCGCTTAATCCGTGTTTATCGTTAAAAAAATGGGTGTAATTAACACCAAAAGTATGATTGTAGTTTAAGGTTCTAAATAACCCATCTCCAGAATCATAAGATTCAAACAGCTGTTTATCGGCAAAAACAAAGCCTTTAGTTTGATAGGCAGTGGCAGCATAGATTTTCACTTCATTTTGCCCCATACAAATACCCGAAACCAAAATGGATAATAAGAGTAGGATATTTTGAGTTGATTTCATTTGTATAAAAACAGTTTTACTTGACTTGATAAATCACTTTGGTTGTTATGCCATAATTGGTGTAATCAACGTTTAATACGTTTCCGGTTGAAAATCTTCCTCCAAATGAAAGGATAAATCCCTTGTATTCCGGAGTATAATAAGATGCTTCAAAAAAGGGAGTCAAGAAACCTGGAATATCAGAAGGGTCGAAAAACCTGGATAGAAACTGATCATCACACCATGACCCTCTGCACTCAACACCTCTCAAAGAAGCTGTTAAGCCAAAGCCAAAGCTTACTCGTTCTTTTAAAAGGAAGTTAATCGAGTTTTCAAATGTTAATGCTTGAGAAAAGTTATAGAGCATAGGGTCAAAGTCATGCCTGATCACCTCGTAAGCTACTGATAGGTTATAAAACCACCTTTCTGAATATCGGTACTCATAATCAATGTACAATTGATTGAAGTGTTGGTATTTACTGTTTAAAAAGTTAAAATCAGAATAGCCAATTCCAAAATAGCTTTTTTTCACACTTTGAGCATTTGACGAAAGACTACAAAGCAAAATGCTAGTAATGAATAATTTTCCTAAAAGTTTCACGACCATCGTTTAGTTGAATTTTAACATAATACACTCCTCTACCTAATTTCTTAAAATCATCGATGGAAATATAGTCTGTTGAATATTCTTTACTCTTGATAAGTCCTACGGAACTATATAAAGAAATTCTAGTTATGATACCTTCTTCGACACTTACATGGATAATATCCTTAAAAGGATTTGGGTATACTTGAACATCATTACTTAGAACGGGAGTTTGTTCAATAGAAATGTCACTTTTCCCTTTTTTAAAGTCTGCCGTAGAACAACTCATTGGGTTCAACTCAAATATAGATCCTTTTGAGATAGTACTATTGTTATCAATAAAGCCATACGATGTGTAGTAAAAATAGTCTCTCTGATCCTTCCTGAGATTATAATTACAATGGCTTTGATGTGAAATATTTACAGTATCCATTAAAAAGTAGTCATCGTGATTAACAAATACAGGAATATCCGTACTATCACAAACAAAGATATTTAAGTGACACTGTTTTTCCTTGTAGATGTTTATGTAATCGACTTCCATATGCCTTTGCCAAAATAATGAACCGTTTCTTACATTATCAGTAAGCACCTCACCAAAGTTTACAATTACATACATAGGCGTATCCATGTATGGAAAGCTTGGAATTCGAGTATAGTTCCCTGGCACAGTAATATTATAAATCTCAGAGTTTCCCGCTACAACTCTCCCCACTTGCCTTTTGATTTTTCCATCAATCCGCCAAATAATAGAATTTATCGTCCATTCAACTGAATAAGTATGCCACTTATTCTCATGAAAATCCTCTGATAAGCTTACATCAAACGTATTGACGCAATGATTTTCTTCTTCACAAATTCGAGGGGCTACATTACTGCCATGATATGAGAGACTTATCTCTTGTTTATCCTCTCTTAAAAATTCAAAAACATCTATCTCCTGCATACAACCACCATGGAGCCAGAAAGCTGGATTTAAATCTTCAAGATTTGATGGCAGTTTGCATCGAATCTCAAATTTACCACCTTGATAAGGTACTTTAGAGTAGATCATTCCGGAAGTATATTCATACCACTTAGGCTCAGCAACTAGCCCTCCATTTTCAAACCTCCACAAATCGTAAAATCCCGGATTTCGATCCATTGTCAAATTTAGAATACCATTTTCCACTTTTACGTTATCTTGAGTATAGTATATAGAATGGTTTTCCGTAATATAAGGCCCCCATGGAAAGTGAGTTTGCCAAACTTTCTGATCCAATTCTGATCCATCGAAATTGTCTTCAAATACTAACTCCCATTGATCAGTCTTTCTGTAATGATTTATCCAGCTTTGGTCAACCGATTGGGTACCCTGCAAATTTTGATTGTCACATGGATCACTTCCGAAAATCCAAGGAAATTTATAGTTCGGTGGATGTTGAGCTGTTCCATTCAATAAACAACAAGAGATAAATAAGACTAAGTTAATCCTCAACATCTTTTAATCTTTTATTTATGTCTATTAACAACAGGGTCAATTCTTCTACCTTTTCTAAAAGAATTCTATTCATTTCAACTAAATCAACCCCCTTATTTAACACCTCCTTTGTAGATGGCACATTTGGTAAATGTCCATTTTGTTCGATATACTTAGCAACTTCTTCAATCGACATTAATTTATAATTGTCTTTAAAAACATAATCGGCCCAGCCATTTTCCGTAGCCACATCTGCCCTTACACTCTCCGTTCTTATACCTCCTTCAACATAGAGAAGATAAGGTCCATTTGGAGTGTCACGATTTAAATTAGAACCAATATGAACGTAACCAGAATTTCCTACCGTAAACACTTTATCATGCGCTGTTTCTAGACTTAGAATATAATCATGACCTCTATATCCATCGTTTTTTACTGTTAATCCATAAGTCAGTTTAGATTCACCGGAATTTGGCACGTCAAAAGAATTTACGGTAACATCCCCTTTATCAGATACGGTAAATACATCTCCCCAATAAGTATGAGTTTTTATTGCAAAATTTTCTTTTTGGTTTCCGTTGGTGAATATCTCAAGACCGTTTACGATGCCTAATGGCGTATTATCTACGTTTCCATTCCAAATTAGAACTCCTTCATTTCTAACCGTACCTGCTACTTTGAATAATTCAGTCCCCCATGCGTCAGCACCTATTCCAACTTGCCCGTTTGTACTAATATGCATTAAGTTCGCAGCACCGTTGCTAAAAACAAGGTTAGAGTTATGCGAAGTATTCCAGTTTATTACAGGAGTAGTGCCGGAGTAGCCGATTTGGATAGCATTGGAAGTTGATAAATTTACTGTCATGCTACTCCTTACATTCAAAGTGGATGATGACGATCCTACCCCCGCAAAATCCCCAATAAAAGTTTGCCCATCTCCAAGGATTGTGAATCGGGTAGATGAAGCTAAGTTGAGAGGTGCGTAGTTTAATTTAAAAGCATAAGCGGGCATTAAAGTAGAGCTACTGCCACCTCCCGTTGCACCATCGCCTGCTTGACCTTGGGATTCGGTAAAATTCAGTTCAAGCAAACCCGTAGTTCCATCGCTTTCAACTTGTAACCTAGATAAAGGATTATTGGTTCCAATACCTATATTACTATTTAGAGAAGTGTTAACGCTTCCGTTTGGAGTATACACTTGAGCAGAAATGCTCCATGTAAAACAGAAAAAAATTGAGCACACGGCTGCCATTTTCCAAAATACAGAGTTATCCATTTTGTTTCAACATTAATTAATACTAGTCGGTATCGATCAGAAATAAATCGATGTTGTGGTATTGGAGGGTTTGCGAATATTATTAAAAACAACGACTAATACAAATGCAAATCAGCTTATTAAGTATCAAAATCGTTTGCATCTTAAAATTACATCCAAAAACTACCCTAAAAAATCGAATACAAAAGACTAAACTTTATGGAGTTACACAATATCTTCTGGAAATATCAATTGCTGTAAAAAAAATTAATCCTATCGAATTAAAAAAGCGAACACCCATTGCGAGCCTAATCCATTGTGGATCGTGTATTAGTCTTTAGATATCTTATTACAAAAGCCCCTCCAATACCAAGTATGGAGGGGCTTTCTTCTTACTCACTATTTCCCGTAAACGAGAGTCTTAAATAGGGTTTACTTTACTATAAAAGGGTATGCTTTACTTTGTGCATGAGTTCTTACAAAATACGTTCCTGTCCTAAGGTTCTGTAAGGACAACTCAATGGTATTTACCCCTTTTTGGAGCTTCGTTTTTTGAGCATAAACCAATTGTCCGGTGCTGTTGTATACCGATATTTCCGTTGGCTCCTCATTTGTGGATGAAACACTCAGCGTAAGCGCTTGTCCGTTTGCCAATGGGTTGGGGTATAGCTCAAATACTTTGGCCTGCAATGCTGCTTCGTCTTGATCACCGTTTAAGGATTCATCTATGGACTTCACATCTCCGTTTTGGGTAGTGGCAATGGTTTCTACTCTAGCGGCTGGTGTAGGCTCTACTACGGTAACATTAAAAGAAGCCGATGTGCTATTACCATTTACATCCAAAGCGGTGTAGGTAACTGTAGTTGTGCCTATTGGGAAATGATCTCCGGGATGATGCGTTCCATTAAAGCTTTGTATCCCACAAGCATCGCTGGCATTGGGTAAAAACCAAAATGCTCTTGCTGCAGTGTCGCCAGATGCTGCATTTACCAACAACGAATTTGATAGATTGGTAATACTTGGAGCTATCGTATCTACAACCGTTACTAAGCCTGTTGCTTGGCTGGTGTTGCCACTGGCATCTTCAACCGTTAAAACCACGGGGTTACCTTCAAAGTCTGTATTTAAGTCTAGGGCAAAAGTAAATCCGCCTCGGTTGTTGCCAATACCGTTTCTTACGGCTAGTATGATTTCATTGTTGCCTATATTAAATAGACTGTCTAGCGATAGGGTGCTTACAAAATCGAAAGCATCGCCTCCATTAAAACCGTTGGTTGTGCCGCTGCTATCTATGTGTAAATCATGTGGTGCTCCTTTAAAGTTGCTTTGTGCATAACTCCCTTCTCTCGCGAGTAGCTTGCCATTGATGTAAATCTCCATATCATCATCTACCGACATACGAGCGCGGGCGCTTAAATTGTTGAGACTGCTTAAAGTGAAGGTTTTGCGGTAAAAACGGATGTAATTAAAAGAGCGGATTACTTGACTCCCAGGTATAGGCTGAATGCTCACCCAAGGGTAAGGTTGTCCTACATCAACAGGCTGATTAAATGTAGCGGTTGCGGGTAGAGCAGGTGCTCCAGACCATGGAAAACTAAAAACTGAAGTAGAGTCGATTACTGTACTTTCTGTCCAACTACCATCGCTCACAATTTGAATGGAATTATCGCCCGAAATATCCGAACAATCAAATGTGGAGGTGGAAATACTCAAGCTGGAGATTTCGCAATTATCGGTAGAGTTGTTATCCAAGTCCTGTGCGCTAATGCTTGCATTCCCATTGGCATCTAAAAATACGGTTAGGTTTTGTGTAGATGCTATAGGTGCAACGGTATCTAAAGCCGAAATGCTGGTGGAAAGTGTTATGGAGTCGCTGTTGGCGTCTACCACCGTTACGGAGTAGTTCCCTACTGCTAAACTGGTTAGCGTGTTACTTCGTGCAGATGTGTTTAGTATGCTATCGCCTGTGCTCCATAGATAGGAATAAGGACTTATACCTCCGCTTACATCTACCGTAATACTGCCTGTACTATCGCTGCTACAAACTACATTGCTTTGTTCGCTAATGCTAGTAACCAAAGGTGTAGAAACGCTATTTCCTTTGATAATGAAAGTATCAAAAGCCATTTCTTCATTTCCTGAAGTAGATAATATTTCTATGCGAATATCCATAATAGTTGCTGCTGTTACCGGAAAAGTAAAAGCTTGGAAAGTTTGGCTTAACACCGTTCCATCGCCTATTCCATCAAGATCAGTATCTTGAGATAAGGGGGTATTTCCTGCTCCGCCCACGGTCTCAAACGCAGCTAGTAACTCATATACTCCATTGTTGGTTTTATCTACATAAATGCGGATATAATCTCCATTCTCGAAGCTGTTTGCTGAGGAAGTTGCAAAGCTGCATTCAATTTCTACACCGGTTGAACTGGATACATCAATGTCGTTGAAATGAACACCAGAAGTAAGTGGTGCAGATCCAAATTCGCCCGTGGTATTTGGATTTTCAGCGGATCTATCTACATCTTCACCGGTATAATAAAAGCCGTTGGTATTGGTAAAAACTATACTCCCTGATGTAAAAGCAGCTGCACAGTTTGTATCTTGAGCTATACCGTTGGTTCGTATAAAATAGTCGTTACTGCCATCCGAAAATGATCCAAACTCAGAGTAGTTTCCTTGGCAAGTTTCAAAACCTTCATTTAGAATAATGGAGGAAACCGGAGCACTAGCTTGTACTGTAACAGTGGCTTGCGCACTAGCACTATTTCCGCTATTATCCGTTGCCGTAAGGGTTACTGGGTTTGCTCCTACATCGGCTGTAGTGAAAGTGGAAACATCAATACTCAGAGAGGTGATCCCGCATAAGTCCGAGCTTCCATCATCTATATCTTGAGCAGTAATACTAGCCGTACCAGACGAATCTAAGGTTACCGTAATGTTCTGAGTAGAAACTACTGGAGCAATGGTATCATCCAACTGTATAATACTTGCCGAAACGCTTACAGAATCGCTGTTGGCATCTACCACTGTTACGGAGTAGTTCCCTACTGCTAAACTGGTTAGCGTGTTACTTCGTGCAGATGTGTTTAGTATGCTATCGCCTGTGCTCCATGAATAGGAATAAGGGCTTACTCCTCCTGCTAATTCTACCGTAATGGACCCGCTACTATCGCCACTGCAAATCACATTATTTTGAGCGGTAACGGTAAGGGATAAAGGTGGAGCGATATCATCGCTGCCTTCTACAGTAAAGGAATCGAATGCGATTTCTTCGTTTCCTGCGCTAGAGAGTACTTCAATGCGCACATCCATTACTGTGGCGCCAAACACTTTAAAGGTAAAGGCTTGAAAGGCTTCGGTTAGAACGGTACTGTCGCCTTGTCCATCTAAATTGGTATCCCAAGAGAGGCTATCGTTGCCCAAGCCGTTTTGCGTTTCAAAAGCAGCCAGAAGTTCATAGGTTCCGTTGTTGGTTTTATCTACATAAATGCGGACATAGTCGCCATTTTCAAAGGATGAAACGCTGGTGGCCGCAAAACTGCAACCAACATCAACACTGTTGAAGGAACTTACATCAATATTGTTAAAATGTACTCCAGAGGTTAAAGGTGCTGAGCCAAAATCTCCATTTACATTGGGGTTTTCTGTAGCTCTTTCATTGTCTTCTGCTGTATAATAGAAGCCACTGGTATTTGTGAAAACTAGGTCACCAGAGGTAACGGAAGAAATACAATTTGTGTCTTCTAAAGTACCATTGGTACGAATAAAATAATCCGAACTACCATCGGTATAGGCACCATATTCACTGTAGTTTCCTTGACAGTTCTCAAAGCCCTCACTTAATATAAAAGGGGAGGCCACAAAAGTATCTAAAACACTCACCGTTGCTTGTGCGCTTGCGCTGTTGCCGTTAACATCAGTAACCGTTAAAACAACCGTATTGCCGCCAATGTTGGAAGCATCAAATGTGGAAGTATCTAAGCTTAAAGAGGCTAGCCCACAAGCGTCAGAACTTCCATTATCTACATCTTGAGGTGTAATGCTGGCGTTGCCTGTGGCGTTTAAAAACACACTTATATTTTGTGTAATAACGGTTGGAGAAATAGTGTCTACCGCTGTAATAGCAGCAGTAGTAGCAGCCGAATCGCTATTGGCATCCACTATAGTTACAAAATAGGTCCCTGTAGGTAGATCGGTTATCGTATTGCTTGCAGAAGCACTGCTCAAGCTGGTATCGCCATTGCTCCATAGGTAAGAATAAGGGCCTACTCCACCAATTGCGTTTACGGTTATAGTCCCAGTGCTATCGTTACTACAAACTACATTATTCTGCGCAGCTATGGCTGCGGATAAGGAAGGAGATGCATTATTACTCTGTACAATAAAGGTGTCAAAAGCGACCTCTTCATTACCTCCGTCCACGTTTAGTTCTATTCTAACATCCATGGTAGTAGCCCCGGTAACACTAAAGGTAAAGGCTTGAAAGGCTTGTGTGAGAACCGTTCCGTCTCCTGTTCCATTTAGGTCTGTGTCTTCAGAAAGACTACTATTTCCTAATCCTCCTACTGTTCTAAAAGAGGCTAGTAATTCATAGGTGCCGTTGTTTGTTTTGTCTACATAAATATTAATGTAATCAGTCACATCAAACTGGCTACCGGTACTAGCTGCAAAGCTGCATACAATCTCTACATTGGCAAAGCTAGATACATCGATGTCGTTAAAATGCACTCCAGAAGTTTGTGAAGCTGATCCGAAATCTCCTGTGTTTGTGTTATCCGAAGAGTTAATATCTTCTCCGGTGTAATAATGTCCATCGAGATTTGTGAAAACCAGATCACCAGATGTTCCACTGGCAACAGATACACAATTGGTATCATCTGCAGATCCTGTGGTTCTCATGAAGTAATCGTTAGTACCATCGGAGTGTGCACCAAATTCAGAATAATTCTCCTCACAGATGGAGAAATCTGCACTTAGTATGGTGGTTTGTGCTTGAAGATAGCCGCTAAAAAAGACCAGTAAAGCGAGCCACGTTTTTATTCGTTTTTTATACATAATTGTGTTTTAAAAGTTTATTCTTCGCTCATGCGAATAAAATCTCATAACAAATTGTGGTGATTAAAAACGATGCAAAACCTTCATATACTTCGCCAATATTTTCTTTATAAATCAACTTCAAATTAGAGTTGTTTTATAAAAAGTTCAGAGATAAAGGATATAAAAAAGTTTGCTTTTACTTAAGTAGAGTTATTTCAAATCTGCCCCTGTTATGTGAGATGAAAATTAATGTAATCTCATCGCAATGCCTTACTCTACTCTCTAGATTTTTTAAAAGTCTTAAAAGCATTATTAAAAACACACATTTACACACCCTTGATTTACAATTAATTACAATCAATATCTAGTAAATAAAAATTACTGAAATCGTTAAAAAGAAAAAAACCAACATCCTGTAAAGGCATTAAATAGCAAGTATTAACAACGGCAACATAGCGTATTAATACTTGCTCATATAAGCGGTATAAATTGGTATTTGAGGGGTAAAAATGGGCTGAGTTCCTTTCTTGTATTTCTTGGAAGTGGCTTTTGAGCAGAAATAAAAGTCGGTTTATCCCAAAACAAAAGCCCCTCCAATACCAAGTATGGAGGGGCTTTCTTCTTACTCACTATTTCCCGTAAACGAGAGTCTTAAAAATTGTTTACTTCACGATAAAAGGAATAGCTTCCGTTTGATTATCGGTTTTAACAAAATAGGTTCCCACGCTTAGATCCTGGAGTGTAATTTCTAACGTATTTAAGCCCGCTCTCAACTGTACCTTCTCGGTATGGATAAGCTTACCCACGCTATTGAAAATACTCAAGCTGCTCTCTTCTGTTTGTGCTGAGCGTATGCTTACAGTGATTTGTCCGTTTGCTTGGGCCGGGTTTGGATATAAATCGAAAGCTTCCTGAGCGAAAATCTCTCCCGTTTCTGGCGCGTCACTATCTGCAATAGATCCACCTTTTTTAGTGTTTAATCCACTTCCGGTAGCGTTATCTATCACTAGGCTGTAGTCTTCTACTTCTCCATAGCCACAATACCCGCAGCTACTTCCATAGCCACCCCATCTCATTACCACACGCACTCTTAGGTTGCCCATGGCTGCCCAAGATGGTACTTTGAAAGAGCCAGACTTCATCTTCTTACCTTTTCCTGTGTAAACACATTCTTTATAGTCGTAGAAGTCGCCATCGTTGTTCCAATCCACGTAAACGGCCCAATACTCTTTAAACTTTTTGCCCGCAAAACCTGGGTACAACTTCAAGTTCACCCATTGTCCGGTATTCGCATGTGTAGTAAATGAAGTATAATCTGCATATCCGCCATCGTTACCAGAGGTATTGTCTACTGAGCCAATTTTCACCCTTTGGATCCATTCGTAATCGGTATTGCCATTTACATTACAATAAGTAGGTGTGCAATCTCCAATGGTTACATCAAAGCTGGTAGTGTCTGTAGCTCCAGTAACACTATCGGTAGCTGAATAAGTAATGGTAGTGGTTCCTGTGGCAAATAAACTTCCTGAAGTAGGTCCAGCTATTTGATTAATTACTACATCATTTCCACAAGGCACTTCCATAATAAACTCATGCTTGTTGCACTCCCTTCTGTCGAACCATTTTCCAGACCATCTCTTTAACACGGTATGATCTGCTCCGCCTGGGCCACAATAGTATCCTCCGGTGTTGTTTGGCTCGTAAGATGACCATTTGGTATAGTTCACAGCATCTCCATTTACCCATTCAAAGCTGCCTTCGTTGTTTTGATCGCTTAAACCAATCCAACTGTAATACGCCTGAACTCTACACGCCAAATAATGATTTTCTTGATCGCTGTTGATTACGGCTAGATGACCTCCTGCTGCTTGTGCAGCGGTATTGGCTTCGCTCCAAGTGTAGTTGCTATTATCGGAGCAGAAGTAACGGTGTCCGTTGTATTCTCCCAAAAAGATAAACCCTGGAATAAAGTTTCCAGCCACACAGGTATCCGAATCGCAATTGGAGAAAGTTTTAGCCGTTGGCGCATCCCAACTTACATAACGCCCTCCTACGGAAGACTTACAGCTCAAATCGATATCATTGATGCTTGACAGTTGAAGACCGAAGCTATTCTCTACGTCAACCGTAGCGTTAGTTGAGCTGCTATTTCCGTTGTTATCCGTAACGGTAAGGGTTACCGTATTACTTCCTAAAGTGTTGCAATCAAAAGTATTTGGACTCACATCAAAGGATGCAATTCCACAAGCGTCAGAACTTCCATTGTCAATATCAGAAGGACTAATTACCACCTGACCATTGGCATCCAGAGCAACTACTACATCCTTAGCAACCACCACTGGTGCTATGGTATCCATTACGGTTACTTGAGCAATACAGCTGGTGCTGTTGCCTGTGTTATCGGTAACGGTTAGTGTTACATTGTTTATTCCTACATGGGAACAATCAAAAGTGGTTTGATCAATACTTAGAGATGGAGAACCGCAAAGTGCACTGCTTCCGTTGTCTATATCCGCAACGGTAATGCTTGCGTTTCCAGATGCATCAAGGGTAATTACAATATTCTGACAAACCGCTTGTAGCGCTGAGCTACCCACAACGGTTACCGTTGCTGTACAA
>CAZAJG010000015.1:65501-69312 GCA_964485405.1 uncultured Owenweeksia sp.
TATCTGTTGTAGTTAAAGTAACGAATTGCGCACCTACATCAGAACAGCTAAACGTGTTTCTATCGATACTGCTGGATGCAATTCCACAAGCATCTGTGCTTCCACCATCAATATCCGCTACCGAAATGCTTGCGCTACCTGTAGAATCGAGCGTTACGGTAATGTCTTGACAGATCGTAGTTGGTGCCGTTGTATCTACCACCGTAATATCAAAAGATGCTGTGGATGTATTCCCACTTTCATCCAAAGCGGTGTAGGTTACAGTAGTTGTTCCAACTGGGAAGTTATCGCTTGGACGATGTGTAGCTACTAAGCTCTGAACGGCACAAGCATCGGTTGCAATGGGTAAAGTCCAGAACACTGCTGGTGTGCAATCATCTAAAGTGGTGTAGGCTGTAAATGAAGTTGGAAGTTGCGTGATAACTGGAGCAAAAGTATCCAATATGGTTACGTTGCTCAAGGCTTGACTGCTGTTTCCACTGGCATCGCTTACGGTAAGTGTTACCGGGTTTCCGCTGAAATCTGCATTTACATCCATCACAAGCGTAAAACCACCTTTGTCGTTTCCTACTCTATTTCTTACCGCTACAATAATTTCGTTGCTTCCTAGCGTAAATAGGCTGTCTAAAGAAATACCACTTACAAATCCAAAAGCATCTCCTCCATTAAAGCCATTTACGGCTCCTGTAGAATCGATCAACAAATCGTGTGGTACGCCTTGGAAACTGCTTTGGCTAAAGCTATACTCTCCAGCTAGTAAATGACCGTTGATGTAGATTTCCATGTCATCATCTACAGACATACGAATACGAGTACTCAAATCGCTTAAGCTGTTTAAGGAGAAAGTTTTTCGATAAAAACGAATGTGTTTATGCGAACGAACCACTTCACTTCCTGGAATTGGATTGATGGTGATAAATCCGTAAGGTTGACCAATCTCTACGGCTTGGGTAAAGGTGGTGCTAGCCGGTACAAAAGGTGCTCCTGCCCAAGGGAAAGTTAAGGCAGTGCTCGAGTCTACCACGGTGCTTTCCATCCACGTACTGTCTGATACAATTTGAAGCGTATTGTCTCCAATAAGATCTGAACAATTGAAGTTAGAAGGCGAAACGCTAATGGAGGCTACTCCACAGTTATCGTTTGATCCATTGTTTACATCGGCTGCAATAATGGAAGCATTTCCATTGGCATCTAAATAAACGATTGCATCTTGAGCGATAGCCGTTGGAGCTATTTGATCTGCTACGGTTACAATTGCCGTGCAAGAAGAAGTGTTTCCATAAATATCCGTTACGGTAAGCACCACATTGTTCGCTCCAATATTGGAACAGTTAAAGCTGCTTACATCTATGGATGTTGAAGCGATTCCACAAGCATCAGCAGAAGCATTGTCTACATCAGAAGCGTTGATACTGGCATTGCCATTCGCATCTAAAGACACCGTAATATTTTGACAACTGGCTGTTGGAGCTATTGTGTCTATCACGGTAATGTCAAAAGCAGCACTGGTCATGTTTCCATTTACATCTGTAGCGGTGTAGGTAACCGTGGTTACACCTACTGGAAGATTGTCTCCTGGAGTTTGTGTTCCTACAAGGCTTTGAACCAAACAAGCATCATCTGCTGTGGGCGGTTGCCAGAATACGGCCGGTGTGCAATCGTTTGAAGTGGTGTAGGCTGTGAAGGAAGCTGGAAGGTTAGTGATTACAGGTGCAATCGTATCGATAACGGTTACACTAGCCACATCCTGAGCGGTGTTGCCATTGTTATCGGTAACGGTAAGGATAACAGGATTGCCCAGAGCGGTTCCATTTACATCCATTACAAAGCTTACTCCTCCTCTATCGTTTCCTTGACGATTTCTTACCGCTAAAATGATTTCATTCGTTCCTACGGTTAGAATATTATCGATGGTTGTTGGACTTACAAATCCAAAAGGATCTCCTCCGTTAAAACCATTGGTAGAACCATTGCCATCCATAAACAAATCGTGCGGAACACCTTGGAAGCTGCTTTGGCTAAAGCTGTACTCTCCAGCTACCAACTGACCATTTACATATACTTCAATATCATCATCTACAGATAAGCGAATGCGAGAGCTGATTCCAGCCAAGCTGCTTAGATCAAAAGTTTTACGGTAGAACCTTACATGGGTGTGTGAGCGAATTACTTCACTTCCTGGAATAGGATTGATGGTGGTGAAATTATAGGGCTGACCAATGCTAACGGGTAAAGTAAAGGTATTGGCCGAAGGAACAAGAGCTGCTCCTGGCCAAGGGAAATGTAAGCTATTGGAAGAATCTGCCACCGTGCTTTCCATCCAAGTACTATCGGATGCAATTTGAATTCCACTACCATTTATAGCAACACAGTTAAAGTTGGTATTGGATATCGTTGTAGAAGCAATTCCACAAGCGTCAGATGATCCATTATCCACATCCGCAGCGCTAAGCGTAGCATTTCCTGTAGCATCCAAATAAAGAGTTACATCTTGAGCTATTGCCGTTGGCATTAAACTATCCACTACCGTAACAATCGCTGTAGCAGTTGATGTGTTTCCGTTATTGTCTGTAAAGGTTAAAGTAACGGTGTTTGGACCAACATCACCACAACCAAAAGTGGAAATATCTATACTCGCAGAACCTGATCCAGAGCTACAAACACCAGAACCTCCACTAAAGATGTCTGCGGGTATAATACTGGCATTCCCTGTAGGGTCTAAATAAACCGTAACATCTTGTACTTGAGGAGCGGTAGAGTTGGTATCTAATACAGTTACTATCGAAGTGGCAGAAGAGCTGTTTCCATTCACATCTGTAGCGGTAAGGATTACCGTATTTGCACCAATATTATTGCAGTTAAAGCTGCTTGGAGTTACATCTAAGCTTGCAATGCCGCAGTTATCGGAACTTCCATTGTCCACATCCACTGTGGTAATGGTTGCCGTTCCAGAAGCATCCAAATAAACTGTGATGTTTTGCGCTGAAGCGGTTGGAATTGTGCTATCTATTACCGTTACCGTTGAGGTTGCAGAAGAGCTGTTTCCATTCGCATCCGTAGCGGTAAGGGTTACCGTGTTTGCACCAATATTGTTGCAATTAAAGCTACTTGGAGTTACACTCAAACTTGATAATCCGCAATTGTCGGAACTTCCGTTATCCACATCTGCTGTGGTAATGGTTGCCGCTCCTGAAGCATCCAAATAAACTGTGATGTTTTGCGCTGAAGCGGTTGGAGCAGTACTGTCTATTACCGTTACTGTTGAAGTGGCAGAAGAGCTGTTTCCATTCGCATCTGTAGCGGTAAGAGTTATCGTGTTTGCGCCAACGCTAGTGCAGTTAAAGCTACTTGGAGTTACGCTCAAACTTGATAATCCGCAGTTGTCAGAACTTCCGTTATCCACATCTGCTGTGGTAATGGTTGCCGCTCCTGAAGCATCCAGATAAACTGTGATGTTTTGTGCTGAAGCGGTTGGAATTGTGCTATCTATTACCGTTACTGTTGAAGTAGTAGAAGAGCTGTTTCCATTCGCATCTGTAGCGGTAAGGGTTACCGTGTTTGCACCAATATTGTTGCAGTTAAAACTGCTTGGAGTTACACTCAAACTTGATAATCCGCAGTTGTCAGAACTTCCATTATCAACATCTGCTGTGGTGATGCTTGCGGCTCCTGAAGCATCCAGATAAACTGTAATGTTTTGTGCTAAAGCAGCTGGAGCTGTACTGTCTATTACCGTTACCGTTGAGATTGCAGAAGAGCTGTTTCCATTCGCATCTGTAGCGGTAAGGGTTACCGTGTTTGCACCAATATT
>CAZAJG010000015.1:69412-74307 GCA_964485405.1 uncultured Owenweeksia sp.
GCTGAAGCGGTTGGAATTGTGCTATCTATTACCGTTACCGTTGACGTGGCAGAAGAGCTGTTTCCATTCGCATCCGTAGCGGTAAGGGTTACCGTGTTTGCACCAATATTGTTGCAGTTAAAACTGCTTGGAGTTACACTCAAGCTTGATAAACTGCAGTTGTCGGAACTTCCATTGTCTACATCTGCCGTGGTGATGGTTGCGGCTCCTGAAGCATCCAAATAAACGGTAATGTTTTGTGCTTGTACCGTAGGATCTATAGTATCCTGAACAATAATGTTTACACTCGATTGAAGGGTACACCCATTGGCATCCGTAACCGTTAATTGATACGATCCAGCACTTAAGCCATTAACAGTAGCGGTGCTATCATTGTTTGACCATAAGAATGAGTAAGGAGCTGTACCACCAGAAACGTTAGCTGTTGCAGAACCATCGGCTAGGCCAACACAAGATTCATTGGATACCATATCGATACTTACGTTTAAAGCAGTAGGCTCGCTGATGGTTGCCGAATCAATGGCTACATCTCCATTTCCATCCGTAACCGTTACGGTATACGTTCCAGCTATTAAACCACTTATGGTATTACTGGTATTGGAAGTATTTAAAGTATTATCTCCATTACTCCATACATAAGAATAATCACTTGCTCCATCCTGCACCGTTACAGTAAGAGAACCCGTAGTGTCTCCAAAGCAGAGCACATCGGTTTGATTGGTAATGGAAGCGGTGAAATTATTGGTGACTACATTTCCTCTTACTTCAAAGGAATCAAAAGCTATTTCTTCATTGCCTGCACTCGAAAGAACTTCAATGCGTACATCCATAATGGTGGCTCCAAAAATATCGAAGCTAAAGGATTGAAAGGCTTCAGATAATATAGTACTATCTCCTTCTCCATCTAAATCTGTATCCCAAGAAAGGCTATCGTTTCCTAAACCATTTTGAGTTTCAAAAGCGGCTAGTAATTCATATGTCCCATTGTTGGTCTTATCGATATAAATACGAGCATAATCTCCGTTCTCAAATGCGGATGCACTTGTAGCCGCAAAACTGCAACTCAGTTTTACGCTTGGAAAAGCGGTTGCATCTAGATCGTTAAAATGTACACCAGAGGTAAAAGGAGCTGATCCGAACTCTCCGGTTGTATTTGGGTTTTCTAAAGGTCTATCGTTGTCCTCTGCGGTATAATAAAATCCGTCTGTATTGGTAAAAGTGATATCGCCAGAAGTAACAGAGGCTGCGCAATTGGTATCTTCCAACACGCCATTGGTTCGAATAAAATAATCGGAGCTACCATCTGTATATACTCCATATTCTGAATAATTTCCTTGGCAATTTTCAAAATCTGTTCCTGCAATAAGGGTAGGATCAGAATTTGTCCCCTCTACACTAAAACTATCAAAAGCTATTTCTTCACTTCCTGCGCTTGAAAGCATTTCAATTCGAACATCCATGGTAGTTGCGCCAACCACTTCAAAAGTGAAGGATTGAAAAGCCTCACTTAAAATGGTACTATCTCCAGCACCATCTAAGTCTGTATCCCAAGAAAGACTATCGTTTCCGAGTCCATTCTGAGTTTCAAAAGCAGCTAGTAATTCATATGTTCCATTGTTGGTTTTATCTACATAAATCCGAATGTAATCGCCATTCTCAAAAGCAGATACGCTGGTAGCCGCAAAACTGCAACTCAAACTTACCTGATCAAAACCGGATACATCAATGTCATTAAAATGCACACCTGATGTTAAAGGTGTAGAGCCAAATTCTCCCATAGTATTTGGGTTCTCTGCGGGTCTATCTGTATCTTCTCCCGTGTAGTAGAAGCCGTTGGTATTGGTAAAAACTATTTGTCCGGAAGTAGATGCTGAGATACAAGCGGTATCTCCATTGGTTCCATCTGTGCGGATAAAATAGTCAGACGATCCGTCTGTGTAAGATCCGAAAGTAGAATAGCCACTTTCGCAAACTTCAAAATCATTACTGATGATGGTGGTTTGTGCGTGAGCACAATACGCAAATAAAGCCATCAGCGTGATTAATAGTTTCGTTGCTCGTTGGTGCATAGTTTGAGTTTTACAGTTTTTAGTGAATTTGTAAGGTTTAATCGCACATAAACAGAGTACTACAACTAAAAACCTTTCAAACAAAAACTCAATTACACTCTAACTATTTCAACAAAAAAAGAAGCATTTTTCCGTTGAACATGAAAGCGAATTAATACGTAAGATTTGTATTACAAGTGAGTAAAGGTGTTTCCATCATGCCCTCGTTATGTGGGGTGAAAATTAGTTTAATATGCTCCCAATTCAGCTCACCTTACTCATTAAGAGCAAACTCCTTTACTTTATATATAGAAAAAAATATTATTTAACTATTTGAAAATAAAATTATTAAACAAATTAAAGGAAAATAAAAGACCACTAAATACTTGGAACGTGAAAAAGCATCTATCTAGGATGCATACATAGTATTTACAGACATTGGAGAAAACGAATGGGAAAATCCTACGGAGAAGGCTTATTGATTTTTTATTTTGAGGGGTACTTTATGGAATTCTCTCTTTTTCTTTGATTTTTTCATTAAAACAGTAACTTAAAAAGACTGTTTTAGAAAAAGTGTAAAAACAAAAGCCCCTTCAGCTCGGGAGGCTGAAGGGGCTTTCTACTCACTAATTCCCGTAATCGAGATTTTTAAATTCGATTATTTCACGATGAATGGAATAGCTTCGGTTTGGTTTTCCGTTTTCACAAAGTAAGTACCTGCTCTTAAGTCTTGCAGTCTTACCTCAATGGTATTCAGACCTTCTCTGAGCTGTACATTCTCTGTGTGTATGATTTGACCTGTGCTACTGAATACACTCATGGTAGTTTCTTCAGCATTTGCGGAACGAATACCTACGGTAATCATCTCTCCAGATTCTACTGGGTTTGGATATAGATCAAAGGCTTCTTGTGTTACTACCTGATCGGTGTTTACATCACCATCACTATCGGCAATGCTACCTCCTTTCTTAGTAGAAGCTCCACCTCCTGTTGCGTTATCCACAACCAGTGTATAATCTTCTGCTTCTCCATATCCACAATATCCACAGCTACTTCCGTAACCGCCCCATCTCATTACTACTCTAACCCTAAGGTTACCCATAGCTGCCCAAGATGGAACTTTGAAGTTTCCAGATTTCATTTTCTTACTTTTTCCTGTGTAAACACATTCTTTGTAATCGTAGAAATCACCATCGTTGTTCCAATCTACATATACAGCCCAGTACTCTTTGTACTTCTTACCTGCAAATCCAGGATAAAGCTTCATGTATACTTTTTGACCTGTATTGGCATGAACCGTTAGGTTGGTGTAGTCTCCATAACCACCGTCATTACCAGAAGTGTTATCCACTCCACCGATTTTAACACGATTGATCCACTCATGAGAAGTGTTTCCATTTACATTACAGTATACCGGTGTGCAATCTCCGATGGTTACATCAAAGCTTGTGCTATCTGTTGCTCCTGTAGCTGTATCTGTAGCTACATAAGTAACGGTAGTATTACCTGTAGTAAATAAACTTCCTGGAGCAGGACCCGCTACTTGAGCAATAACTACATCGTTTCCACATGGAACTTCCATAATGAATTCGTGTTTGTTACCTCCTCTTCTATCGTACCACTTTCCAGACCATCTTTTTAATACGGTATGATCTGCTCCGCCAGGACCACAGTAATATCCACCAGTGTTGTTTGGCTCATAGTAAGACCATTTTGTATAGTTTACTGTATCGCCATTTACCCATTCAAAAGTACCTTCTGTGGTTTGATCGGTAAGACCAATCCAGCTGTAATACGCCTGAACTCTACATGCTAGGTAGTGATTCTCTTGAGCACTATTGATTACGGCTAGATGACCGCCTGCAGCTTGTGCAGCAGCATCTGCTTCGTACCAAGTATAATTGCTATTATCAGAACAGAAGTAACGGTGACCATTGTACTGACCTAAATAAATAAATCCTGGAATATTAGTTCCTGCAGGGCAAGTATCTGGGCTACAACTTGAGAAGGTTCCAGCAGATGGAACATCCCAGGTTACATGCTTACCACCGATGGAAGTATTACAAGCTAAGTCAATATCGTTCATATCCGCTAATTCTACGTAGTAGCTTTCTTGAACCTCAACATTGGCCGTTGCTGTATTAATATTTCCATTGTTATCGATTACAGTAAGAGTTACAGTGTTGTTTCCTAGATTATCACAACCAAAAGTATTTGGTGTAACATCGTAAGAAGCAATTCCACAAGCATCATTACTTCCGTTGTCTACATCGGCAGGAGAAATGCTAGCATTACCATTTACATCCAATAAGATGCTGATGTTGCTTACTAGAACGGTAGGAGCAATAGTATCTATGATGGTTACTTGCGTTTGACAAGTACTTACATTTCCATTGTTATCCGTAACGGTTAAAGTAACTGTGTTTGCACCTACTTCTGCACATGTAAAGTTGGCTTGATCGATACTTAAAGAAGCGATTCCACAAGCATCATTACTTCCGTTGTTTACATCTGCAGCAACGATAGAAGCATCGCCATTTGCATCCAATGCAACGGTTATGTTCTGGCAAACGGCTTGAGGAGCTGTAACATCTACAACCGTTACCATAGCTGTGCAGCTAGAAGCATTTCCGTAGATATCTGTGTTTGTTAAGGTCACAAAGTTGGCGCCTACATTAGAGCAATCGAAACTGCTTACATCAATAGTAGTAGAAGCAATTCCGCAAGCGTCTGTGCTACCACCATCTACATCTGCAGCAATAATGCTTGCATTTCCTGTAGCGTCAAGATTAACGGTAATGTTTTGACAAACACTTGTTGGTGCAATGGTATCTACAACCGTTACAT